>NZ_JACVAH010000007.1:0-293672 GCF_014851795.1 Pseudomonas sp. Pdm06 | reverse complement strand
CGATGTCCATGTTGATGTAGCCACGGTCCAGGTAGTAGGAACGCAGGCGCTCCAGGTCACCGGAGAGTTTTTCACGGGCGTACTTGTCGTCGTTCTTGAAGAACGACAGCCAGTTGGTGGTCTTGAGCTCGAACAGGTCGATCAGGTCTTCATCCGGGAAAACCGTGTTGCCCACCACGTTGATGTGCTGGATGGCCGCCACGGTGCCTTCGTTGATGTTGACCTTCAGGCCGACGCGGTTGCGCGGCTGCGGCACCACTTCGGTGTCGACGGTGGCCGAGTAGCGGCCCTGGGCAACGTACTGGCGCTGCAGCTCGTTACGCACACCTTCGAGGGTGGCGCGCTGGAAGATCTCGCCTTCGGCCAGGCCAGATTGTTTCAGGCCCTTCATCAGGTCTTCAGTGGAGATCGCCTTGTTGCCTTCGATCTCGATACTGGCGACCGACGGGCGCTCGACTACCGTGATGACCAGGACATTGCCGTCACGGCCCAGCTGGATATCTTGAAAGAAGCCGGTCTTGAACAGCGCACGCGTGGATTCCACCAGGCGCCGATCATCCGCCTGCTCGCCGACGTTCAACGGCAAGGCACCAAAGACGCTACCCGCGGAGACCCGCTGGAGGCCATTGACGCGAATATCAGAGATAGTGAAGGACTCGGCGTGAACTTCGGCGATCATCAATACGGTGAGAACCGCAGTTAGCAGCAGACGTTTCATGAAGTCCTTTCTTATTCCAACTGGCAATAAACAAACTGCCGCAAAATGCGGCAGATTCGCAATTCAGCGAAGCGTTACAGACGACCCAGATCGTTGACGAGGGCAAGCAACATGACCCCGACTACCAAGCTGATACCGATCTGTATCCCCCAACCTTGCACCCGATCCGACAAGGGACGACCACGCGCCCACTCGATCAGATAAAACAGCAGATGCCCCCCATCCAGTACCGGAATGGGCAGCAAATTCAGAACCCCCAGGCTAATGCTCAGATAAGCAAGGAAATTCAGGAAATCAGCGACGCCCGACTGGGCAGAAGCGCCCGCCACTTTAGCAATGGTTATCGGTCCACTCAAGTTTTTTACCGAGAGCTCGCCGAACAACATTTTCTTGAGCGAGTCCAGCGTCAGGATGCTCATGGTCCAGGTACGACGCGCACCCTCGCCAATCGCCGCCACTGGGCCGGAACTGACCTCGCGGATCATTTCCGGTGGCCAGTCGACCGCCTTGACGCCCGCTCCCAGGTAACCGGTCGGCGCCTTGCTCTCGCCACGGGCGGCCAGGGTTACCGGGACGTCGATTGGAGCACCGTCGCGCTCGATGCGCAGCACAATTTTGGTATCAGGACGTACACGAACCGAATCGACCACCTGCTGCCAGTCGCCGACCGGCTGGCCGTCGAGGGCCAGCAACCGATCGCCGGTCTTCAGACCAGCCATCTGGGCCGGGCCTTTCGGATCGAGTTCGGCGAGGATCGGCGGCAGGGCCGGACGCCATGGCCGGATCCCCAGGGAGCGGATCGGATCCGGCTCGTCCGCGCCCTTGAGCCAGTTGTCCAAGATGAGCTCGCGAGGCGAATCCACCGTGGAGCCCTGCTCGCGCACCATCAATTGCAACGAACCGCTCTCACCCAGGCGACGTACCAACTGCAGATTGACCGCCGCCCAGCCCGATGTCGGCTCGCCATCGATGGCGACGATTTCCTGCCCGGCACCCAGCCCGGCACGGGCGGCAACGCTACCGGCCTCTACCCCACCGATGACCGGGCGCACCTGTTCACTGCCCAGCATGGCCAGGCCCCAGAAAAACACCATGGCCAGCAGGAAGTTGGCAATCGGCCCCGCCGCGACGATGGCAATACGCTGACGGACGGTCTTGCGATTGAAGGATTGATCGAGCTGGTCGGCCGGGACTTCGCCTTCGCGCTCGTCGAGCATCTTGACGTAGCCACCCAACGGGATGGCCGCCACGACGAACTCGGTGCCTTTCTTGTCGTGCCAGCGCAGCAATGGCATGCCAAAGCCCACGGAAAAACGCAGGACCTTGACGCCACAGCGACGCGCAACCCAGAAATGACCGAATTCGTGAAAAGTGACCAACACCCCCAATGCAACCAGGGTGCCGACAATCATATAGAGCGCGCTCATCTGTTTTCTCCGCAATCCTGTCCAGGGCAATCCTGGCTAACGTATCGCAGCTTCAACGCCCGTGGCGCTGCAGCCATTGGCCCGCCAACTCACGAGCCCTGGCATCCGCCGTAAATACTGTATCGAGGTCATCGACCGAAACCACGGCCTCGAGATTCAAGACTTCCTCGATGATACTCGCGATCTCGAGGTAACGGACACGTCCATCGAGAAACGCGGCAACGGCCACTTCATTGGCAGCGTTCAACATGGCCGGCGCACTGTTGCCCGCCTCGGCCGCCTGGCGCGCCAGGCGCAGGCAGGGGAAGCGCTGTTCATCGGGCGCCTGGAAATCCAGGCGAGCGATAGCGAACAGGTCCAGCGGCGCAACGCCCGAGTCGATACGCTCCGGCCAGGCCAGGGCATTGGCGATCGGGGTGCGCATGTCCGGGTTACCCAACTGGGCCAGCACGGACCCGTCGACGTAGTCCACCAGGGAGTGAATCACGCTCTGGGGGTGAATCACCACCTCGACCTGCGACGGCTTGGCATCAAACAGCCAGCAGGCCTCGATCAGTTCCAGCCCTTTGTTCATCATGCTGGCCGAATCCACGGAAATCTTGCGCCCCATGGACCAGTTCGGATGGGCACAGGCCTGTTCGGGTGAAACATGCACCAATTCTTCCAGCGGCGTCTGCCGGAACGGACCACCGGAGGCTGTCAGCAAAATCCGCCGAACACCTACCGCACCGAGACCACGGGAAAAATCCCGCGGCATGCATTGAAAAATCGCATTGTGCTCGCTGTCGATCGGCAGCAACACCGAGCCGCTCTTGCGTACAGCCTGCATGAACAGCGCGCCGGACATCACCAGCGCCTCTTTATTGGCCAGCAGGATCTTCTTGCCGGCCTCCACCGCCGCGAGGGTCGGACGCAAGCCCGCCGCACCGACGATCGCCGCCATCACGGCATCGACTTCAGGGTCGGCAGCCACTTGGCAGAGCCCCTCCTCCCCTACCAGCACACGGGTTTGCAGGCCGGCTGCGCGCAAATCGTCCTGCAACCCCCGCGCCACGCCAACCTCAGGCACCACGGCAAACCGCGGGGTGTGGCGAATGCACAACGCCAGCAATTCGCTCAAACGCGTGAAGCCACTGAGGGCGAACACCTGGTAGCGCTCCGGATGCCGGCCAATGACGTCAAGCGTACTGAGGCCAATCGAACCGGTCGCGCCAAGGACAGTGATCTGCTGGGGGCGACTCACGATGCCGCCATCCACAACAGCACGGCAAAGATCGGGATTGCGGCAGTCAGGCTGTCGATGCGATCCAGTACACCACCGTGACCGGGCAGCAGGTTACTGCTGTCCTTGATCCCGGACTGACGCTTGAACATGCTTTCGGTCAGGTCGCCGACCACCGACACGAATACGATCAGGGCGGCGCCAATAAGGCCCATGAACAGTTGCGCGACCGTCCAGTCCCGCACGAAACCGACCACCGTGGTGATCACCAGGCTCAAGGCCAGGCCACCATAGACCCCTTCCCAGCTCTTGCCAGGGCTGACTTTCGGCGCGAGCTTGCGCTTGCCGAAGGCCCGACCGGAGAAGTAGGCGCCAACGTCGGCCCCCCAGACCAGCACCATCACGGCCATGATCTGCCAGTTGCCCAACGGGCCTTGCTTGATCCAGATCAGCCCTTGCCAGGCCGGCAGCAGGATCAACAGGCCGATCACCAGCTTGGTCGCCGTATTGGCCCAATGATGCGTCGTCCGGGGATAGGTCAGGACCAGGAAGGTCGCCGTCGCCCACCACAGCACTGCGGCACCCAGCACCCAAGGCGCGAGGCCGGGCACCACGTACATGATGAACAGCATGGCCGCCACGGCCACCGCATAGGTCACGCGCGCCGACTGCGCAGGGAAACCCGCCAACCGCGCCCACTCCCACGCGCCCAAGGTCACGACCAGCCCGATGAACAGCGCAAAGCTGCCACCTTCGAGCAGGAAGAAACCACCCAGGGCGATAGGCAACAGGATCAAGGCAGTGATGATTCGTTGTTTAAGCATTAAACCCGGGCTCCAGCTTCGATCTGCTCGCTCGTTTTACCGAAGCGACGCTGACGGGAAGCGAAATCGGCCAGTGCGGTGCGCATGGCTTCGTGTTTGAAGTCCGGCCAGAACAGGTCGGAGAAGTACAACTCGGCATAAGCCAACTGCCAGAGCAGGAAGTTGCTGATGCGATGCTCGCCACCGGTACGGATGCACAGGTCCGGCAATGGCAGGTCACCGGTCGCCAGGCAGGTCTGCAACAGTTCAGGAGTGATGTCTTCCGGGCGCAAGTGCCCGGCCTGGACTTCCCGCGCCAACCGCTGGGCAGCCTGGGCAATGTCCCACTGGCCACCGTAGTTGGCGGCGATCTGCAGGACGAACCGATTGGCGCCCGCCGTCGCAGCCTCGGCTTCGCGCATCGCCGCCTGCAACTCAGGATGGAAGCGCGAGCGATCACCGATGATGCGCAAGCTGATCTTGTTGTCGTTGAGGCGCTTGGCCTCACGACGCAGGGCCTTGAGGAACAAGTCCATCAAGGCGCTGACTTCATCGGCCGGCCGCTGCCAGTTCTCGCTGGAGAAGGCGAACAGGGTCAGCACCTCGACCCCCGCCTCGGCGCACACCTCGATGACCGCACGAACCGCATCGACCCCCGCCTTGTGCCCGGCGACGCCAGGCATAAAGCGCTTCTTGGCCCAGCGGTTGTTGCCGTCCATGATGATCGCCACGTGGCGCGGAACCGCGAACGGCACGGCCTGCTTGGTCTTTTCCATGAAAACGAGACCCTTATACGGCCATCAGGTCTTTTTCTTTCTCGTCCGTGGCCTTGGTGATCTGGGCCTCGGATTCTTTGGTCAGCTTATCGATATCAGCGATGGCACGACGCTCTTCGTCTTCACTGATTTCCTTATCCTTGACCAACTTCTTCAGCTCACCCAACGCGTCACGACGGATATTGCGCACAGCAACACGCGCATCTTCCGCTGCGCTACGGGCTTGTTTGGTGAAGCCTTTGCGCGTTTCCTCGGTGAGGGCCGGCATCGGGATCAGCAGCAGCTCCCCCAAGTTAGTTGGGTTGAGGTTCAGACCGGCGCTCTGGATCGCCTTGTCTACAGCAGCGAGCATGTTGCGCTCGAAAGCCACGACCTGCAGGGTGCGCGAGTCTTTCACGGTGACGTTGGCAACGCTGCTCAGCGGTGTGTCAGTGCCGTAGTAAGGCACCATGACGCTGCCGAGGATGCTGGGGTGAGCCTTGCCGGTACGAATCTGGCCGAATGCGTGGTTCAGAGAGTCCAGGGATTTCTGCATGCGCTCTTGAGCGTCTTTTTTGATTTCATTGATCATTGTTGAACTTCCTCGATCAGTGTTCCTTCGGCGCCGCCATGGACGATATTCAACAGGGCACCGGGCTTGTTCATGTTAAAGACGCGCAGCGGCATCTTGTGGTCGCGGCACAGGCAGATAGCCGTCAGGTCCATGACACCCAGCTTGCGATCCAGCACTTCATCATAGGTCAGATGATCGAACTTCTCGGCATGCGGGTCTTTGAACGGGTCAGCGGTATAGACGCCATCGACCTTGGTCGCCTTGAGCACGACATCGGCATCGATCTCGATCGCTCGCAGGCAGGCAGCCGAATCCGTGGTGAAGAACGGATTACCGGTACCGGCGGCAAAAATCACCACTTCCTTGGCGTTGAGGTGGCGCATGGCTTTGCGGCGATCGTAGTGATCGGTCACGCCAACCATGGAAATGGCCGACATCACGATGGCCGAGATATTGGCACGCTCCAACGCATCGCGCATAGCCAGCGCGTTCATCACAGTGGCCAGCATGCCCATGTGGTCGCCCGTGACCCGATCCATGCCGGCCGCGCTCAGCGCCGCGCCACGGAACAGGTTGCCGCCGCCGATGACCAGGCCGACCTGAACGCCGATCCCGACCAACTGGCCAACTTCCAGGGCCATGCGATCCAGGACTTTCGGATCGATCCCGAACTCTTCCGAGCCCATCAGGGCCTCGCCGCTAAGCTTGAGTAGAATGCGTTTATAGCGAGCCTGATAACCACTGCCCTGCTGAGCCATTGCGAATCTCTCCTGCGGCGTATGTGTTCAAAAAATTCTTTGCAAGCTGTTTGCAGCCTGCGTTCACTCTAGCTTGACGCTGACACAGCGCCATCGGAACACGGCTTTGTAAGCCAGTTCCGACAGGAAACCAATAAAAATCGGCATCCCCATCCGAAAAGAGGCTGCGCGCGTTAAGCGGGCAGCCTCTTCTGGGCGACAGTTATGAAAAACCGTCTTATTGCTTGCTGGCAGCAGCTACCTGGGCAGCAACTTCAGCAGCGAAGTCATCAACCGGCTTCTCGATGCCTTCGCCTACTTTGAAGTAGGTGAACGAAACGATTTCAGCACCGGCTTTCTTCGCCAGGTCGCCAACCTTGATTTCCGGGTTCTTGACGAAAGCCTGCTCAACCAGGCTGGCTTCGGCCAGGAACTTGGAGATACGGCCGCTGACCATTTTTTCTGCGATTTCAGCAGGCTTGCCTTTCAGCTTCTCTTCGTTCAGCTGCAGGAAAACGCCCTTCTCGCGCTCGATCGCTTCAGCCGAAACGTCCGAAGGCAGCAGGAACTCAGGGTTGGTAGCAGCCACGTGCATGGCGATGTCTTTCGCCAGCTCGGTGTCGCCGCCCTTCAGGACAACCGCAACACCGATCTTGTTGCCGTGCAGGTAGGTACCGACCACGTCACCTTCAACGCGAACCAGGCGACGGATGTTGACGTTTTCGCCGGTCTTGCCGACCAGGACCAGGCGCGCTTCTTCCTGGGACTCGATCAGCGGAGCTGCGTCGGTCAGTTTGTCAGCGAAGGCTTTCTCGACGCTGGCAGCGACGAATGCCTTGAAGTCATCCTGCAGAGCCAGGAAGTCGGTCTGGGAGTTGACTTCCAGCAGAACGGCAGCCTTGCCGTCGTCCTTGATGGCGATGGCGCCTTCAGCGGCAACGTTGCCGGCTTTCTTGGCAGCCTTGATGGCGCCCGAAGCACGCATGTCATCAATGGCTTTCTCGATGTCGCCGCCAGCCTTGGTCAAGGCTTTCTTGCAATCCATCATGCCTTCGCCGGTACGCTCGCGCAGTTCTTTGACCAACGCTGCAGTAATCTCTGCCATTTCAAAATCCTCTTGGATAGGTTTTCAACCATTCCACCCGATCGAACGGGCGATCAATTCTTCCTGGAAAACCACTGCTTATAGGCCGCGGCAGGTTACAAACAAGTCACTGCGCTGGCGGCAAATGGTTTTCGAGGTGGCAAAAAGGGGGCCAAGCCCCCTTTTTGCTTACTGAGTCAACGCCAGGGGCGTCAATTACTCAGCGGCTGCTGCCGGAGCTTCTTCAGCGAAGACTTCGGTGCCGCCATTCACGTTGTTGCGACCACGGATCACAGCGTCAGCCATCGAACCCATGTACAGCTGGATGGCGCGGATGGCGTCATCGTTGCCTGGGATGATGTAGTCAACGCCTTCCGGGCTGCTGTTGGTATCGACAACGCCGATGACCGGGATACCCAGCTTGTTGGCTTCGGTGATCGCGATGCGCTCGTGGTCAACGTCGATCACGAACAGTGCGTCAGGCAGACCGCCCATGTCCTTGATACCGCCCAGGGAGCGGTCCAGCTTCTCAAGATCGCGAGTGCGCATCAGCGCTTCTTTCTTGGTCAGCTTGGCGAAAGTACCGTCTTCGGACTGGACTTCAAGGTCACGCAGACGCTTGATGGAAGCGCGAATGGTCTTGAAGTTGGTCAGCATGCCGCCCAACCAGCGGTGATCGACGTACGGCGAACCGCAACGTGCTGCTTCTTCAGCAACGATCTTGCCAGCGGAACGCTTGGTGCCGACGAACAGAATCTTGTTTTTGCCCTGGGCCAGGCGCTCTACGAAGGTCAGTGCTTCGTTGAACATCGGCAGGGTTTTTTCAAGGTTGATGATGTGGATCTTGTTACGCGCGCCGAAAATGTACTTGCCCATTTTCGGGTTCCAGTAACGGGTCTGGTGACCGAAGTGCACACCGGCCTTCAGCATATCGCGCATGTTGACTTGGGACATGATAGTTCCTTGATAAGTCGGGTTTGGCCTCCACGTATCCCAATGACCAACCAGCGGCTATATAAGCCGAGGCACCCAGGTCATCGTGTCGACACGTGTGTGGATTTAAGCTTACGGGGTCATCCCCGGAAAGCGGCGCATTTTATACCACAGCAAGGGCGAAAACGGAACATGGATTCTGAAATCCTCTGTGGCGAGGGGATTGTGGGAGCAAGGCTTGCCCCAATGTCGGTCAGTTAAGCCGCAAACCTGTGGGAGCAAAGCTTGCTCGCGATTGGGGCAGGTCAGTCTACAACTGTGTCGACCGGTCTACCGCTATCGCGAGCAAGCTTTGCTCCCACTCGCCCTCGCCACAGAGTTCCAGGCCGGGAGCGCTTTGCCCCGATGGTCTGTTAGAATCGCCTCTTTCAGGGCTCGGCGTATCATCATCCGCCGCCCATTTCGTTTTGAACAGCGCCGTCGGGCGCAGAGAGAGCCTGTATGACCGTTACCCTCAAGACACCCGAGGACATCGCCAAAATGCGTGTCGCCGGCAAACTCGCCGCCGAAGTGCTGGAGATGATCGCCGACTACGTCAAGCCGGGCGTGACCACCGAAGAGCTGGACCGCATCTGCCACGACTACATCGTCAACGAACAGAAGGCCATCCCGGCGCCGCTCAACTATAAAGGCTTCCCAAAGTCGATCTGTACCTCGATCAACCACGTGGTCTGCCACGGCATCCCCAACGAAAAACCGTTGAAGGATGGCGACACCCTGAACATCGACGTCACCGTCATCAAGGACGGCTACCACGGCGATACCAGCCGCATGTTCCATGTCGGCAACGTGCCGGAGTGGGCCCAGCGCCTGTCCAAGGTCACCCAGGAATGCATGTACATGGCCATCGAACTGGTGAAGCCGGGCTGCCGCCTGGGGGACATCGGCGAAGTGATCCAGAAGCACGCGCAGAAGAACGGCTTCTCGGTGGTGCGCGAGTTCTGCGGCCATGGCATCGGCAAGGTGTTCCACGAAGAACCGCAGATCCTGCACTACGGCCGTGCCGGCACCGGCATGGAATTGCAGGCGGGCATGACTTTCACCATCGAGCCGATGATCAACCAGGGCCGCGCCGACACCAAGGTGCTGGGCGACGGCTGGACCGCCATCACCAAGGACCGCAAGCTGTCGGCCCAGTGGGAACACACCCTGCTGGTCACTGAGACCGGCTATGAAATCTTCACCCTGCGTAGCGATGACACCATCGCGCGCGTTTCCGCCTGATCCGAACCCAGCCTATAGATCCGATAGATATAGATAGAAAGGAAAGCCATTCAATGCCGCAGGTGGATCCCGAACTCTTCGACCGCGGCCAGTTCCAGGCTGAACTGGCCCTGAAGGCAAGCCCCATCTCGGCGTTCAAGAAGGCGATCCGCCAGGCCCACGAAGTGCTCGACCAGCGCTTTCGCAATGGCCGGGACATTCGCCGGCTGATCGAGGACCGCGCCTGGTTTGTCGATAACATCCTGCAAAAGGCCTGGGAGCAGTTCGATTGGAGCGAAGACGCCGACATCGCCCTGGTGGCCGTGGGCGGCTATGGGCGTGGCGAGCTGCACCCCTACTCCGACATCGACCTGCTGATCCTGCTGGACAGCGCCGACCATGAGGTTTTCCGCGATTCCATCGAGCGTTTCCTGACGCTGCTGTGGGACATCGGTCTGGAAGTCGGCCAGAGCGTGCGCTCGGTGCAGGAATGCGCCGAGGAGGCCCGCGCCGACCTGACGGTGATCACCAACCTGATGGAAAGCCGCACCATCGCCGGCCCCGAGCGCCTGCGCCAGCGCATGCTCGATGTCACCAGCACAGAGCACATGTGGCCCAGCAAGGATTTTTTCCTGGCCAAGCACGCCGAGCAGAAGGCCCGTCACCACAAGTACAACGACACCGAATACAACCTGGAACCCAACGTCAAGGGCTCGCCCGGCGGGCTGCGGGACATCCAGACGATCCTGTGGGTCGCCCGTCGCCAGTACGGCACGCTGAACCTGCGCGCCCTGGCCGGCGAAGGTTTCCTGGTGGAAAGCGAAAACGCCTTGCTGGCCTCGTCCCAGGAATTCCTGTGGAAGGTCCGCTACGCCCTGCACATGCTCGCCGGGCGCTCCGAGGACCGCCTGCTGTTCGATCACCAACGCTCCATCGCCGGCCTGTTGGGTTTCGAAGGGCAGGATGCCAAGCAGTCCATCGAAAACTTCATGCAGCAGTACTACCGCGTGGTGATGAGCATCGCCCAGCTCAGCGAGCTGATCATCCAGCACTTCGAGGAAGTCATCCTCGCCCCCGAGGACGAAGAGCCGCCGCAGCCGATCAACTCACGTTTCCAACTGCACGACGGCTACATCGAAGCGCGCAACGCCAATGTGTTCCGCCGCACCCCCTTCGCCATGCTCGAGATCTTCGTGCTCATGGCCCAGCAGCCGGAAATCAAGGGCGTGCGCGCCGACACCATCCGCCTGCTGCGGGAAAACCGTCATCTGATCGATGAAGATTTCCGTCACGACATCCGCAACACCAGCCTGTTCATCGAGTTGTTCAAGTGCAAGATCGGCGTGCACCGCAACCTGCGCCGGATGAACCGCTACGGGATTCTCGGGCGTTATCTGCCGGAGTTCGGTTTCATCGTCGGGCAGATGCAGCACGACCTGTTCCACATCTATACGGTCGATGCCCACACCCTGAACCTGATCAAGCACCTGCGTAAGCTGCAGTACACCCAGGTGTCGGAGAAATTCCCGCTGGCCAGCAAGCTCATGGGCAAGCTGCCCAAGCCCGAGCTGATCTACATGGCCGGGCTATACCACGACATCGGCAAGGGTCGCCAGGGCGACCACTCCGAGATTGGCGCGGTGGATGCCGAGGCGTTCTGCCAGCGCCATCAACTGCCCCTGTGGGACAGCCGGCTGATCGTCTGGCTGGTGCAGAACCATCTGGTGATGTCCACCACCGCCCAGCGCAAGGACTTGTCCGACCCGCAGGTGATCCACGACTTCGCCCAGATCGTCGGCGATGAAACTCGCCTGGATTACCTCTACGTGCTGACCGTGGCCGACATCAACGCCACCAACCCGAGCCTGTGGAACTCCTGGCGCGCCAGCCTGTTGCGCCAGCTCTACACCGAGACCAAGCGAGCCTTGCGCCGCGGCCTGGAAAACCCGGTGGACCGCGAAGAACAGATCCGCCGCACCCAAAGCGCGGCCCTGGACATTCTGGTACGCGGCGGCACCGATCCGGACGATGTCGAGCAGCTCTGGTCGCAGTTGGGCGATGACTATTTCCTGCGCCACACCGCCGGCGACGTGGCCTGGCACAGCGACGCGATCCTGCAGCAACCGGCCGATGGCGGGCCGCTGGTGCTGATCAAGGAAACCACCCAGCGCGAGTTCGAGGGCGGCACGCAGATCTTCATCTATGCCCCGGACCAGCACGACTTCTTCGCCGTGACCGTGGCGGCGATGGACCAGCTCAACCTCAACATCCATGACGCCCGGGTCATCACCTCCAGCAGCCAGTTCACCCTCGACACCTACATCGTGCTCGACACCGACGGCGACTCGATTGGCGACAACCCGGCGCGGGTCAAGCAGATTCGCGACGGCCTCACCGAAGCCCTGCGCAACCCGGCGGACTACCCGACCATCATCCAGCGCCGGGTGCCGCGACAACTCAAGCATTTTGCGTTTGCGCCACAGGTGACGATCCACAACGACGCCCAGCGCCAGGTCACCGTGCTGGAGCTCAGCGCCCCGGACCGCCCGGGCCTGCTGGCGCGGATCGGCCATATTTTCCTGGAGTTCGACCTGTCGCTGCAAAATGCCAAGATCGCCACCCTCGGCGAACGGGTAGAAGACGTGTTTTTCATCACCGACGCTCACAACCAGCCGCTGTCCGATCCGCAACTGTGCAGCCGCCTGCAGGAGGCCATCGTCCGGCACCTGAGCGTCAACCAGGAACCCGATGCTCACCTGACACGCATCAGCATCTGAACGAACAATCCCCCTCTGTGGGAGCGAGCTTGCTCGCGATAGCGGCGGAACATCCAGCATTGATGCTGCTGACACACCGCCATCGCGAGCAAGCTCGCTCCCACAAGGACCGCGCCCACATTGACGAGGCCCCCGATGAACAACGCTTTGAACCAGTTGCAGCCCTATCCGTTCGAAAAGCTCCGCGCCCTGCTTGGCAGCGTCACGCCCAACCCGGACAAACGTCCCATCGCGTTGTCCATCGGCGAACCCAAGCATCGCTCGCCCAGCTTCGTGGCTGAAGCCCTGGCCAGCAATCTGGAAAAAATGGCCGTGTACCCGACCACCCTCGGCATCCCGGAACTGCGTGAAGCCATCACCGGCTGGTGCGAGCGTCGCTTCAACGTGCCGACCGGCTGGCTGGACCCGGCGCGCCATGTGCTGCCAGTCAATGGCACCCGCGAAGCCTTGTTCGCCTTCACCCAGACCGTGGTCAACCGAGGCGACGACGCCCTGGTGGTCAGCCCGAACCCGTTCTACCAGATCTACGAAGGCGCGGCGTTCCTGGCCGGGGCCAAGCCGCACTACCTGCCGTGCCTGGACGCAAACGGCTTCAACCCGGATTTCGACGCCGTCTCGCCGGACATCTGGAAACGCTGCCAGATCCTGTTCCTGTGCTCCCCGGGCAACCCGACCGGCGCGTTGATCCCGGTGGACGTGCTGAAAAAACTCATCGCCTTGGCCGATGAGCATGACTTCGTGATCGCGGCGGACGAGTGCTACAGCGAACTGTACTTCGACGAACAGACCCCGCCGCCAGGGCTGCTCAGCGCCTGCGTCGAACTGGGTCGCAAGGATTTCAAGCGCTGCGTGGTGTTCCACAGCCTGTCCAAACGCTCCAACCTGCCCGGCCTGCGCTCCGGCTTCGTCGCTGGCGACGCAGATATCCTCAAGGGTTTCCTGCTGTACCGCACCTATCACGGCTGCGCGATGCCGGTTCAGACCCAACTGGCGAGCATCGCCGCGTGGAACGACGAAGTGCACGTACGGGCCAACCGCGCGCTGTACCGGGAGAAGTTCGACGCCGTGCTGGAAATCCTCAGCCCGGTGCTGGACGTGCAACGCCCCGACGGCAGCTTCTACCTGTGGCCGAACGTGGCCGGCGATGATGCAGCGTTCTGCCGCGACCTGTTCGAACAGGAACACGTGACCGTGGTGCCGGGCTCCTACTTGTCCCGCGATGTGGATGGCGTCAACCCGGGCGCCGGGCGCGTGCGCATGGCCTTGGTTGCACCATTGGCCGAATGCGTGGAAGCGGCGGAGCGGATCCGCGCGTTTATCCAGCGTCGGGGCTGATGGCTGTACCGGACTGAAGTGGACCGCTGTTGTGGCGAGGGAGCTTGCTCCCGCTGGGCTGCGCAGCGGCCCCCAAAACAGACAACTCGGTGTACCAGAAAGATTGAGTTCAATGCTTTAGGGTTGCTGCGCAGCCCAACGGGGCGGTGCGACGTTTCGCGAAATCCCCTTGCCACAAGTCCAGTGCTTCACAGGTATTTTTGTGTTTGCCTTTCGATTTATCGCGAGCAAGCTTTGCTCCCACAGTGGACTTGTGTGGCTCACACAACCTGTGATCGATACCGGATCCTGTGGGAGCAAAGCTTGCTCGCGATGAGGCCGGCACTTATTGCATCAAGTCCGAAGCTCTATCCGATCCAAAGCCTTGTTCGCCAGCATTGAAGCCGCCCTAGGGCGGCTTTGCTTTTTATGAGGGCAAGGATTGTAAAAACATACCTACCGTTTTGACCCCTACCGCTATTTACCCAACCCCAAATTCGCCTCCGCCAAATCCAACTCCCCCAGCACCTCACGCAGCACATCATCGCCAATCTGGTGATGACGGCTGAGGCGATACAACTCCAGCCGCTGCGCCCGAAAAGCCTTCAAGCGCAGCCGGCGCTCCAGCAGGTCCATCTCGAATGCCAGCGCCTGGGCCTCGACGGAGTCGTTGAACACGTCCAACTGATGACGATACTCGGACATCAGCCGCGCCTTGACCTCGGCCGCCAACGCCGCTTGGGCTGCATCCGGCGTGCTGCCCGCCTCGGTCGGTTCTTCCACTTCCAGCGCGCGGATCGCCGCTTCAGCGGTTTTGCGCCAGGCCTCGCGAACTTCGTTGCGACGTTTGTCGTCGGGGCTTTTCTCGATGCCCCGCAGCAACAACGGCAAGGCGATGCACGCCGCGATCAGCGACAGCAGAATCACCCCGGCGGCAATGAAGATCAGCAGGTCTCGCTCGGGAAACGCCTCTGCGGCGTTCAACAGCAACGGCACCGACAGCACGCCCGCCAGCGTCACCGCCCCTCTCACCCCGCCGAAGGTCAGCAACCAACAGGAGCGCGCTGTCGGCACCAACGTCAACTCGCCCTGGCCACGCCAGCGTCGCAACAGCCCGGACAAGCGCCAGATGCTTTGCACCCAGACAAACCGCAGCACCAGCAACACCAGGAAAATCGCCAGAACATCCAGGCAACGGTAGAACAACGTCGGCCAGAGCGTGGTCTCGAGGCGGGTCACCGCCTTGATGATGTCCGGCAGTTGCAAGCCCAGCAGCAGGAAGATCAAGCCGTTGAAGGCGAACTCCAACAGCGACCAGACACTGCGATTGAGCAGCCGCGTGCCGGTCTGGCGCGGCAGCAGGTCGAGCCAGCTCTGCATCATCCCCGCCGCCACCGCCGAGAGAATGCCCGAGGCGCCCAAGCGCTCAGCCAGCACATAGGCGGCAAACGGCAGCAGCAACATGAACACCACATGGGTGGCCGGGTCGTCCCAACCCCGGGCAATCATCCACGCCCGCAGCCGGCCCAGCAGCCAACTCAGGGCCACGCCGACCAGCAGGCCGCCGACCGCCACCAATACGAACGTCAGGCTCGCACTAGCCAGGGAAAAGACCCCGGTGATGGCCGCCGCCAGGGCGAACTTGAACGTGACCAGGCCCGACGCATCGTTCATCAACGCCTCGCCCTGGAGCATGTGCATCAGGGGGCCGGGCAAGCGGTCGCGGGCAATCGCCGACACCGCCACCGCGTCGGTCGGCGACAGCACCGCTGCCAGGGCAAAGGCCACCGGCAGCGGGATACTCGGCAAGAGCCAATGAATGAAGTAGCCGGCGCCCACCACCGTGAACAACACCAACCCCACCGCCAGCGTCAGGATCGGCCCGCGCAGGCGCCATAACTCGCGCTTGGGCATGCGCCAGCCGTCGGAGAACAGCAGCGGTGGCAGGAACAGAAACAGGAACAACTCAGGATCGAGGGCCACGTGCAGGCCCAGGGACGGCCAGGCCAGCACGGCACCGGCGCCGATCTGTACCAGGGGCAACGGCAGCGGGATCAACCGTCCGATCAGGCGCGACACGCCTACCAGCATCAATAGGATCAGGACGGTATAAGCGCTTTGCATAACGGCTTTCCACTGGCAGCGACACACATCCGGCAACAGCTTGCCGTTGAAGTGCCATATTAACCGCCTAGGATTAACTTGGCCGTTACACCTATGTCGCAGCAGCTCTTTAGTGAGCAAGCTGTGGGAGCAAAGCTTGCTCGCGATGAAAACACCTCGGTCAGGCAGAAGACCGCGTCATCGTTCATCGCGGGCATGCCTCGCTCCCACAACCGTCCGGTCATGGCATAATCCTTCACCTTTTATTTTCAGCACCTGCAAAGGGGGCAGTTCCTTGACCGATTCAAGCAAAACGTTGCACCTTTTCGGCATCAAAGCCTGTGACACGATGAAAAAGGCGCGCACCTGGCTCGATGATCACGCTGTGCACTACGACTTTCACGACTACAAGACCGCCGGCATCGACCGTGAACACCTGACCCAATGGTGCAACGAGCATGGCTGGCAAGTGGTGTTGAACCGTGCCGGTACGACCTTTCGCAAACTCGACGACGAACGCAAAGCCGATCTCGACCAGACGAAAGCCATCGAACTGATGCTCGCTCAACCCTCGATGATCAAGCGCCCGGTGCTCGATCTCGGTGACCGAACCCTGATTGGCTTCAAGCCAGATATTTATGCGGCAGAGATCAAGTAAGCCTGCCCAGTCCATTTTGTAGAGGTAATTTCATGTCCACTACCCTGTTCAGCCTGGCCTTCGGTGTCGGCACTCAAAACCGTCAAGGCGCCTGGCTGGAAGTGTTCTACGCACAGCCGCTGCTCAACCCGTCGGCCGACATCGTCAAAGCCATCGCGCCGATCCTCGGCTACAGCGAAGGCAACCAGGCCATCACCTTCACCACCGCCCAGGCCTCGCAACTGGCTGAAGCCCTCAAGGGCGTCGATGCCGCACAAGCTGCCCTGCTGACCCGCCTGGCTGAAAGCCACAAGCCCCTGGTCGCCACCCTGCTGGCCGAAGATGCCCAACTGAGCTCCACCCCTGAGGCCTACCTCAAGCTGCACCTGCTGTCCCATCGCCTGGTCAAGCCCCACGGCCTGAACCTGGCCGGCATTTTCCCTCTGCTGCCGAACGTGGCCTGGACCAGCCAGGGCGCGATCGACCTGGCCGAACTGGCCGAGCACCAGCTCGAAGCCCGCCTGCGTGGCGAACTGCTGGAAGTGTTCTCGGTGGACAAGTTCCCGAAAATGACCGACTACGTGGTCCCGGCCGGCGTGCGCATCGCCGACGCCGCGCGGATTCGCCTGGGCGCCTATGTGGGCGAAGGCACCACGGTCATGCATGAAGGTTTCGTCAACTTCAACGCCGGCACCGAAGGCCCGGGCATGATCGAAGGCCGCGTGTCCGCGGGCGTATTCGTTGGCAAGGGCTCGGACCTGGGCGGCGGTTGCTCGACCATGGGCACCCTGTCGGGTGGCGGCAATATCGTGATCAAGGTGGGCGAAGGCTGCCTGATCGGCGCCAACGCCGGCATCGGCATCCCGCTGGGCGATCGCAACACCGTGGAGTCGGGCCTATACGTGACCGCCGGCACCAAAGTCGCCTTGCTGGACGAAAACAACCAACTGGTGAAAGTGGTCAAGGCCCGCGACCTGGCCGGCCAGCCCGACCTGTTGTTCCGCCGCAATTCCGAGACCGGCGCGGTGGAATGCAAGACGCATAAGTCAGCCATCGAGCTGAACGAAGCACTGCACGCCCACAACTAAGCTTCACACCACCACCTGTGGGAGCGAGCCTTTGTGGGAGCCGAGCTTGCTCGCGATGAACGATGACGCGGTCTTGCAGTTAAACCGTGTCGCGGCCATCGCGAGCAAGCTCGGCTCCCACACAAAAAAGCCCGCTCCCACAGGGTCCGGCGTCATTCCAGCAGGGCCCGAAAGCATGTTGATCCAATCCCCCTGGCGTGCCGATTTCCCGGCCATCGCCGCCCTGCAACGGCAAGGCCAGACCTACCTGGACAGCGCCGCCACCACGCAAAAACCCCAAGCCCTATTGGATGCCCTGACGCATTACTACGCCAACGGCGCGGCCAACGTGCACCGGGCGCAACATTTGCCGGGCGCCCATGCCACCCAGGCGTTCGAGGACAGCCGCCTCAAGGCCTCGCAATGGCTCAATGCCGGAAACTGCGGGCAGGTGGTCTTCACCCACGGCACCACTTCGGCGCTGAATCTGCTGGCCTACGGGCTGGAACATTTATTCAACCCGGGCGATGAGATCGTCATCAGCGCCCTGGAACACCACGCCAACCTGCTGCCGTGGCAGCAGTTGGCCGAGCGTCGTTCGTTGACCCTGGTGGTGTTGCCACTGGATGCCGACGGGGTGATCGATCCTGGCGCCGCCGCCGAACTGATCGGCCCCCGTACGCGCTTGCTGGCGGTGAGCCAGTTATCCAACGTGCTGGGCGCCTGGCAGCCCGTGCCGGCGCTGCTGGCACTGGCCAAGGCCCACGACGCGCTGACGGTGATCGACGGCGCCCAAGGTGTGGTCCATGGCCGCCACGACGTGGAAGCGCTGGGCTGCGACTTTTACGTGTTTTCCAGCCACAAACTCTATGGCCCCGACGGGCTGGGCGTGCTGTTCGGCCGTACCGAAGCCCTTGGCAAGCTGCGCCACTGGCAGTTCGGCGGCGAAATGGTGCAACAGGCCGACTACCACAGCGCCACCTTCCGTCCGGCACCACTGGGCTTCGAAGCCGGCACGCCGCCGATTGCCGGTGTGATCGGGTTGGGCGCGACCCTGGACTACCTGTCCGCCCTCGATCCGCAAGCGATCATCGACCATGAAACGGCGCTGCACGACTACCTGCGCCATGGCCTGCTGGCCCGCAACGGCATTCGCCTGCTGGGCAACCCGCGCCTGGCCCTGGTCAGCTTCGTGGTCGAAGGCATCCACAACGCCGACCTGGCGCACCTGCTGACCGAGCAAGGCATTGCCGTGCGCGCCGGGCATCACTGCGCGATGCCGCTGTTCAAGCATTTGCAGCTGTCCGGGGCGATTCGGGTGTCGTTGGCGTTGTACAACGATTCCGCCGACATCGAACGGTTCTTCGAAGCCCTCGACCAAGCCTTGGAGATGTTGCGATGAACCTGCCGGCCGATGCCGCCACGGCACTGCAGATCTTCCGGGACGCGTCAGGCTGGGAGCAACGGGCCCGGCTGCTGATGCAATGGGGCGAGCGTCTGCCGCCCCTGAGCGACGCGGACAAGTGCGAGGCCAACCTCGTCCACGGCTGTGAAAGCCAGGTGTGGTTGGTGGGTCGCTTGCACGACGGGCACTGGCAGTTTTGCGCCAGTAGCGATGCGCGGTTGATCCGTGGGTTGGTGGCGTTGCTGCTGGCGCGGGTCAATGGGTTGTCCGCTGACGAGTTGCAACAGGTGGACTTACCGGATTGGTTCAGCCAGCTGGGATTGTCGCGGCAACTGTCGCCGTCGCGTAGCAATGGCTTGAATGCGGTGCTAAAGCGGATGTTTGAACTGGCGCAATGATTGTGGCGAGGGAGCTTGCTCCCGCTCGGTTGCGAAGCAGCCGCCTTGGGTTCAGCATGATTGACGCCGCCAATGGGGGGCCGCTTCGCGGCCCAGCGGGAGCAAGCTCCCTCGCCACAAAAGCGCTCACTGCCCAGGCTTGACCCTGTCAGCCGGTCGCCGCACACCCGCCACGATCTTATCCACAGCCTTGGTCGCCGCGACCATGCCAAACGTCGCCGTGACCATCATCACCGCACCAAACCCACCGGCGCAGTCGAGCTTGACGCCGTCGCCGACAAAACTCTTCTGCAAGCAAATGCTGCCGTCCGGCTTCGGATAGCGCAGTTGCTCGGTGGAGAATACGCAGGGCACGCTGTAGTGGCGGGTCACGGTGCGGGAGAAACCGTAGTCGCGGCGCAAGGTGGAGCGCACCTTGGAGGCCAGTGGATCGTTGAACGTACGGTTGAGGTCGCAAACCTGGATCAGCGTCGGGTCGATCTGCCCGCCCGCGCCGCCGGTGGTGATGATCTGGATCTTGCGGCGCTTGCACCAGGCGATCAGCGCAGCCTTCGCGTTGACGCTGTCGATGCAGTCGATCACGCAGTCGATGTTCGGCGTGATGTACTCGGCCATGGTGTCGCGGGTGACGAAGTCCGCCACCGCGTGCACCGTGCAGTCGGGGTTGATCCCCCGCAGCCGCTCGGCCATCACGTCGACCTTGGGTTTGCCGACGGTGCTGTCCAGGGCATGCAACTGGCGGTTGGCGTTGCTGACACAGACATCGTCCAGGTCGAACAGCGAGATCTCGCCCACGCCGCAACGGGCGATGGCTTCCGCCGCCCAGGAACCGACGCCACCGACGCCGACGATCGCCACATGGGCCGCCCGCAGGCGTTCCAGGCCCTCAATGCCATACAAACGGGCGATACCGGCAAACCGTGGATCTTCTGTACTCATGACCATTACCCCAAAAACCGGCGCGCATTATAGGGCTTTGTCTCGGCAATTTAAGCAAAACCTCTGTGGGAGCGAGCTTGCTCGCGATGGCGTCAGTCCAGTCAGTAAAGTATCGACTGATCCACCGCCATCGCGAGCAAGCTCGCTCCCACAGGTTTTGTGTTCCACCTGTCCCGCACCAGGGGCCCATGGTGGTCGTTTTGCTATAAGATAACCGCCATTTTACGAGCCTTGGCCAAATACAATCCACGGCCGAACTCAGGACCTGTGGGAGCGGGCTTGCTCGCGAAGGCGTCATCACTGACGCTAAAAGCTTCGCGAGCAAGCCCGCTCCTACAGAGATCCGTGTCTCCTTTCCATGTTTCCGGAGTTTTCCATGACGGCCCACGCCGACCTCTCGCCGACCCTGCAACTCGCCTGCGACCTGATCCGCCGTCCGTCCGTGACACCGGTGGATGCCGATTGCCAGAAACTGATGATGCAGCGCCTGGGCAACGCGGGCTTCACGCTCGAGCCGATGCGCATCGAGGATGTGGATAACTTCTGGGCCAGCCATGGCAAGCATGACGGCCCGGTGCTGTGTTTCGCCGGGCACACCGATGTGGTGCCGACCGGTCCGGTAAAGGCCTGGCAGCTCGACCCGTTCGATGCGGTCATCGACGAACAGGGCATGCTCTGCGGCCGTGGCGCGGCGGACATGAAAGGCAGCCTGGCGGCGATGGTCGTGGCGGCCGAACGGTTCGTCGCCGACTACCCGGACCACAAGGGTTCGCTGACCTTCCTGATCACCAGCGATGAAGAAGGCCCGGCCCACCACGGCACCAAAGCCGTGGTCGAACGCCTCAAGGCCCGCCAGGAACGACTGGACTGGTGCATCGTCGGCGAGCCATCGAGCACCACCTTGGTGGGCGATGTGGTCAAGAACGGCCGGCGCGGCTCCCTCGGCGCAAAACTGACCGTGCGCGGCAAGCAAGGCCACGTGGCTTATCCACACCTGGCGAAGAACCCGATCCACTTGGCCGCGCCCGCCTTGGCCGAATTGGCCGCCGAGCATTGGGACCACGGCAACGACTTTTTCCCGCCGACCAGTTTCCAGATCTCCAACCTCAATTCCGGCACCGGCGCGACCAACGTGATCCCCGGTGACCTGGAAGCAGTCTTCAACTTCCGCTTCTCCACCGAGTCCACCGTCGAAGGCCTGCAACAACGCGTCGCCGACATCCTCGACAAGCATCAACTGGACTGGCACATCGACTGGGCCTTGTCCGGCCTGCCGTTCCTCACCGAACCGGGCGCGCTGCTCGATGCGGTGTCGTCGAGCATCCGGGATGTCACCGGACGCGAGACCCAGGCGTCCACCAGCGGCGGCACGTCCGACGGTCGCTTCATCGCCACCATGGGCACGCAAGTCGTGGAGCTCGGGCCGGTCAACGAGACCATCCACCAGGTCAACGAGCGCGTGCTGGCCGCCGATCTCGACGTGCTGACCGAGATCTACTACAAGACGCTGATCAAGTTGCTCGCCTGATGCTCGCCTGCCCGATCTGCAGTGAACCGCTGAACGCGGTGGACAACGGCGTGGTGTGCCCGGCCGGTCACCGCTTCGACCGCGCGCGGCAGGGTTACCTGAACCTGCTGCCGGTGCAGCACAAGAACAGCCGCGACCCCGGTGACAACCAGGCGATGGTCGAAGCCCGCCGCGACTTTCTCAACGCCGGGCACTACGCCCCGGTCGCCCGGCGCCTGGCGGAACTGGCCGCCGAGCGAGCGCCCGGGCGCTGGCTGGACATCGGCTGCGGCGAGGGTTACTACACCGCGCAGATCGCCGAGGCGTTGCCCCATGCCGATGGCTATGCCCTAGACATTTCCCGCGAGGCGGTCAAGCGCGCCTGCAAACGCAACCCGCAACTGACCTGGTTGATCGCCAGCATGGCCCGAGTGCCGTTGGCGGACGGTTGCTGCCAGTTCCTGGCCAGCGTGTTCAGCCCGCTGGACTGGCAAGAGGCCAAGCGCCTGCTCAGCCCCGGCGGCGGCCTGATGAAGGTCGGCCCCACCGCCGGCCACCTGATGGAGTTGCGCGAGCGCCTGTACGACGAAGTGCGCGCCTACACCGACGACAAGCACCTGGCCCTGGTGCCGTCGGGCATGGCGCTGGATCACAGCGAAACCCTCGAATTCAAGCTGACCCTCGACAATGGCCAGGATCGCGCCAACCTGCTGGCCATGACGCCCCACGGTTGGCGCGCCAGCGCCGAACGCCGCACCAGCGTGATCGAGCAGGCCGAGCCATTCGAGGTCACGGTGTCGATGCGCTACGATTATTTCGTTCTTCAATAACCTTTTTGATTCCGGGCCCCGGGCAACCGTTCGGGGCCAGTTAAATCCGCGAATGGATTTTTCAAGACCGCAGCGAGGACATCCATGCGCCAACCCGATATCGAGATTTACCTCAAAGACGCCGACGTCGACCACAAGGCCATCGCCGCCTGGCTCGGCCAGGCCCTGGGCCCGTGCAGTGACTGGGTACAGAAAGGCCAGACCTACAAGTGCAAGGCCGGCAGCATCCCCGTGACCTGGCTGCCCAAGGCCGTGGGCAAATGGAACAGCCTGTACCTGGAAAGCGACCAGACCCCGTGGGAAGACGACATCGCCTGCGCCCGCGCCGCCTTCGCCGCACTGAACGTCGAAGTGCGCTGCGCGCCTGGGTCATGGGTGGAGGAAGAAGGGGAAGAATCGGCGGACCGCTGGATTCGCATCAGCGCCGATGGGGAAGAAGAGATTACCTGGAAGACGGCGTGACACCCGTCTCAGGCCCGGCCTAGACCCAATGCGTGGGAGCACTGTGGGAGCAAAGCTTGCTCGCGATGACTGAGGTACATTCAACATTGATGCAAGCTGACCTGCCACTATCGCGAGCAAGCTTTGCTCCCACAGGGGATCTACTATGGCTTCAAGTGGGTTTACAACCCCACCACATCCTCAGCCTGCAAGCCCTTATGCCCTTCCACGACCGCGTACTCGACCTGCTGGCCTTCGGTCAGGGAACGGTGGCCCTCACCGCGGATGGCGCGGTAATGCACGAACACATCCGCCCCGCCTTCGCGTTGGATGAAGCCGTAACCCTTGGCGTCGTTGAACCACTTCACACTGCCGGTTTCCCGTGCTGCCATGATGCTCACTCCCATTTTTATCTTATAAGTCGACTTTTCGATGGAAAGCCGTACGAACTTTCACCGCCGTCTGGCCGTCCATGGGAGGCCGGGGCGGTAACCTGCCGAGTATATGACACACGGAAAAACTCTCAACTGACTTTACTTCGGCGCTTTTTTGCCGATTTTCGATGAATCCGGCACACTAGCGGGCCCGAGCAGCCGCTCGGTTTTATCCACTCATGCAGAAGCCGTATGACCCGCTCCCCGTTCCGCCGTCTTGTGTTTGGCACCCTGCGCCGACTGTTGTACCTCTGGGTTCGCTCCGAGACCATCAACCAGTCGTCCTTTACCCTCAACCTCGACCGCAGTCGTCCGGTGTTCTACGTCCTGCAAGACCCTTCGCTCACCGACCTGGCGGTGCTCGACACCGAATGCACCAAGGCCGGCCTGCCCCGTCCGGTGCTGCCGGTCTCGGTGGGTAACCTGCTGGAGCCGGCGGCATTTTTCTACCTGACGCCGGCGCCGGACTGGATCGGGCGCCAGGACAAGCGCGGTGCGCCGCCCACCCTGACCCGATTGGTCGACGCCCTGACCCACAATGCCGCCGAAGACGCCCAGATCATTCCGGTCAGCGTGTTCTGGGGCCAGTCGCCCGACAGCGAATCCAGCCCCTGGAAGCTGTTGTTCGCCGACAGCTGGGCCGTCACCGGGCGCTTGCGCCGCCTGTTGAGCATCATGATCCTGGGGCGCAAGACCCGCGTGCAATTCTCCGCGCCGATCCACCTGCGCGAACTGATCGAACACGACAAGGGCCACGAACGCACCGTGCGCATGGCCCAGCGGATCCTGCGGGTGCACTTTCGCAACTTGAAAGCGGCGGTCATCGGCCCCGACATCTCCCACCGACGCAACCTGGTCAAGGGTCTGTTGAACCAGCCGCTGGTCAAGCAGGCGATTGCCGAGGAAGCCGAACGGGAAAAGATCTCCCCGGAAAAAGCCAAGGCCCAGGCCCTGCGCTACGGCAACGAGATCGCCTCGGACTACACCTACACCGCGATCCGTTTCCTGGAAGTAGTGCTGAGCTGGTTCTGGAACAAGATCTACGACGGCATCAAGGTCAACCACATCGAAGGCGTGCAGAACGTTGCCCAGGGCCACGAAGTCATCTATGTGCCGTGCCACCGCAGCCACATCGACTACCTGCTGCTGTCGTACCTGCTGTTTCGCAACGGCCTGACGCCACCGCACATCGCCGCCGGCATCAACCTCAACATGCCGGTGATCGGCGGCCTGCTGCGCCGCGGCGGGGCGTTCTTCATGCGCCGCACCTTCAAGGGCAACCCGCTCTACACCGCGGTGTTCAACGAATACCTGCACACGCTGTTCACCAAAGGCTTTCCGGTGGAGTATTTCGTCGAGGGCGGTCGCTCGCGCACCGGGCGCATGCTGCAACCCAAGACCGGCATGCTCGCCATCACCCTGCGCAGCTTCCTGCGCTCCTCACGCATGCCCATCGTGTTCGTGCCGGTCTACATCGGTTATGAGCGGGTGCTGGAAGGCCGCACCTACCTGGGCGAACTGCGCGGGGCCAGCAAGAAGAAAGAATCGATCTTCGACATCTTCAAGGTCATCGGCGCCCTCAAGCAGCGCTTCGGCCAGGTGGCGGTGAACTTTGGCGAACCGATCAAGCTGGCGGAATTCCTCGACGGCGAACAACCCGGCTGGCGCCAACAGGAACTGGGCCCGCAATTCAAACCGGCCTGGCTCAACGCAACCACTCACCGCCTCGGCGAGCGCGTGGCCCGGCACCTGAACGAAGCCGCGGCCATCAACCCGGTCAACCTTGTTGCCCTGGCGCTGCTGTCCACCAGCCGCCTGGCCCTGGACGACCGCGCCATGGCGCGGGTGCTCGACCTGTACCTGGCGTTGCTGCGCAAAGTCCCGTACTCGCCCCACACCACCCTGCCCAAAGGCGACGGCCAAGCGCTGATCGAGCACGTGAAGGGCATGGACCTGCTGTCGGAACAGAGCGATGCCCTGGGCAAGATTCTGTACCTGGACGAGCAGAACGCGGTGCTGATGACCTACTACCGCAACAACGTGCTGCACATCTTCGCCCTGCCGGCATTGCTGGCGAGCTTCTTCCAGAGCAGCTCGCGCATGAGCCGCGAACAGATCCTGCGCTACACCCATGCGTTGTACCCGTACCTGCAATCGGAGTTGTTCATTCGCTGGTCGCTGGAAGAGCTGGACGGCGTGGTCGACCAATGGCTCGACGCGTTTGTCGAACAGGGCCTGCTGCGTTTCGAAAACGACCTGTACCTGCGTCCGGCGCCGAGTTCACGGCACTTCGTGCTGCTGACCCTGCTGTCCAAAAGCATTGCCCAGACCTTGCAGCGCTTCTACATGACCGTCTCGCTGCTACTCAACAGCGGTCAGAACAGCGTCAGCGCCGAAGAACTGGAAGACCTCTGCACCGTCATGGCCCAGCGCCTGTCGATCCTCCATGGCCTGAACGCACCGGAATTCTTCGACAAGAGCCTGTTCCGCCACTTCATCCAGACGATGCTGGACCTCGATGTGCTGCGCCGCGACGAGGCCGGCAAACTCAGCTACCACGAATTGCTGGGCGAACTGGCCGAAGGCGCGGCCAAGCGGGTGCTGCCAGCGGAGATTCGCCTGTCGATTCGCCAGGTGGCGCTGCATCGCAGTGAAGATGCGGCGGAGATTGCCGTCAGCCCCGACCTTTGACATTTGCCGATCACTCACCCTGAACATGGAACGGTTCTGGTGAGTGTTTCGGTCAATCGACAGGCGTACTCCGACGCTGCGCAGCGGCCAAGGCGACGTCAAACGAAGAAAAGACCTACAGAGAACTTTGGAGCAGGCCTCTAGGATGAGCCCACGTCAATGTCGACGTATTGAAAAGGAATTCAACATGAACATCATCACCCTCACCCTGCAACTGCCCGCAGGCTACGAACTCCCGGAAGCCGGCCGTGCCGAAATCAGTGTTCGAAATGCCGACGGTGTGCAGATCAGCACCAGCGGCGGCCAGGGCTCCAACATGGCGCCAAGGGAGCCGCTCCAGCAGCCTTGGCAATATCGCTTCCAGATCAATTCCGAGAGGGCGTCCGTCGGCGATAAGCTCTCGGTAAAGGTGCAAATGTACCAAGGTGATACCGCTCTTTTCCTTGATACCGAACAGGCCTTCACCTGGGATGGCGGCGATCAACACGTTGACATCCCCCTGAGCCTGGCGCCAGCATCGCTGGCTGAAACTGTTCAAGCGCCCGTGTTCGGTTCCTGAGCCGCGACGTTACGCAGGGATGCTTGGACGCAAATCCGCTAAATGCTCGTTGACGCCCATGTGTGGCTGGCGTCAACGAGCCAGGTGCTTCCCCCATGAAAAGACTCGCTCTGCTCGCATCCATGGCCTTGCTGGCCGCCTGCCAATCGACAACACCACCCGCCGCATCCCTCGACGGCGAAGTCTTCTATCTGCAACGCATCGCCCTGCCGCCCAACGCTACCTTGAGCGTCAGCCTGCAGGACGTTTCCCTGGCCGACGCTCCTGCGGTGGTGCTCGATGAACAGAGCGGCCCGATCAAAGGCCAGGTCCCGCTGCCGTTCCACCTCAGTTATGATCCCGCCCAGGTCAAGCCCGGCCATCGTTATGCCGTGAGCGCCCGCATCGAAGTGGATGGCCAGTTGATGTTCATCACCACCGAACAACACGCCGTGCAACTCGATGGCAAGGATCCGCAGCCGTTGAAGATCCGCGTCAACGCCGCACGCTGATTGCTTTTTCCAACTTTTTTCAAGGATGCCATCATGCTCCGCTCTACCCTCCGTTTCACCGGCCTGTGCGCGGGCCTGTTGATCTGCGCCAATGCCATGGCCCTGTCCCTGGGTGACCTGTCGCAACAAGATGCCACAGGCGGCCTCAAGGACGCCTTGACCCAAGGTGCACAGGTGGCGGTCAAACAACTGGGCACACCCGGCGGCTTCAGCAACAACCCGGATGTGAAAATCGAACTGCCAGGCAAGCTGGGCAAAGTCGCCAGCAAGATGAAGGCCTTCGGCATGGGTGAGCAGGTCGATCAACTGGAAACCAGCATGAACCAGGCTGCCGAGGCCGCCGTGGTCCAGGCCCAGCCGATCCTGGTCAATGCCGTGAAGAACATGAGCGTGAGCGATGCCAAGGGCATCTTGAGCGGCGGCAACGACTCGGCCACGCAATACCTGAACAAGAGCAGCCGCGAGCAGATCCGCGCCAAGTTCCTGCCCATCGTCAAGCAAGCCACCGACAAGGTCGGCCTGGCCCAGAAATACAATGCCTTCGCCGGCCAGGCCGCGACGTTCGGCGTGCTGGACGCCAAGAGCGCCAACATCGAGAACTACGTGACCGAACAGGCGCTGGATGGGTTGTTCGAAATGATCGGCAAACAGGAAGCCACCATTCGCCAGAACCCGGCGGCGGCGGCGACCAGTTTGGCGAAGAAAGTCTTCGGCACCCTCTGAGCCCCACCCCAAAACAACTGTGGGAGCGAGCTTGCTCGCGATAGCGGTATCAGCTTCAACATCTTTGTTGGCTGTTGCACCGCTATCGCGAGCAAGCTCGCTCCCACATTGGATCTGCGCTGGTCGCTGGATCGGTTCAGGTTTTCTTGATTCTGAACCACGCCGCATACAACGCCGGCAGGAACAACAGCGTCAACGCCGTGGCCACGATCAAGCCGCCCATGATCGCCACCGCCATCGGCCCGAAGAACAGGCTGCGTGACAGAGGGATCATCGCCAGCACTGCGGCCAGTGCGGTGAGCACAATCGGGCGGAAGCGGCGCACCGTGGCTTCGATGATCGCCTGCCAGGGCGCCAGGCCAGCCTTGATGTCCTGTTCGATCTGGTCCACCAGGATCACCGAGTTACGCATGATCATCCCCGACAGCGCGATAGTGCCGAGCATGGCGACGAAGCCGAACGGCTGGCGGAATACCAACAGGAACAGCGTGACGCCGATCAACCCCAGGGGAGCGGTTAGAAACACCATGGCCGTGCGGGAAAAACTGCGCAGTTGCAGCATCAGCAACGTCAGCACCACCACGATGAACAACGGCACACCGGCATTCACAGATTTCTGGCCGCGGGCCGAATCCTCTACCGTACCGCCCACCTCCAACAGGTAACCGTCCGGCAGCTCGGCACGAATCGGCTCCAGGGTCGGGAAGATCTGCTGGACCAGGGTCGCCGGTTGCTCCTTGCCGTAGATATCGGCCCGCACGGTCACGCTCGGCAGGCGATTGCGGTGCCAGATCACGCCCTCTTCGAAGCCGTACTCCAGGGTCGCGATCTGCGACAGGGCCACGCTCTGGCCGTTGTCGGTTGGCACCGCCAGGCTCGGCAGCAGCGACAGCTCGGTGCGTTCATGCACCGTACCGCGCAGCAGGATTTCGATCAGTTCGTTGTCTTCCCGGTACTGGCTGACACTGGAGCCGGTGAGGGAGCTGCGCAGGAAACTCGCCAGGTCGGTGGTGCTGACACCCAGGGCCCGGGCGCGGTCCTGGTCGACGTTCAGGTACACCACCTTGCTTGGCTCTTCCCAATCCAGGTGCACATTGACCACGTAGGGGTTTTCGCGAACTTTCGTCGCCACTTTCCGCGCCAGGGCCCGGACTTCTTCGATGTGCTCACCCGTGACGCGGAACTGCACCGGATAGCCGACCGGCGGGCCGTTTTCCAGGCGCGTGACCCGCGAGCGCAGGGTCGGGAATTGTTCGTTCAGGGTGGTGATCAACCAACTGCGCAACGGCTCGCGGTCTTCGATGGTCTTGGCCAGCACCACGAACTGGGCAAAGCTGGAAGCCGGCAGTTGTTGATCCAGCGGTAGATAGAAACGCGGTGAACCGGTACCGACGTAGGCCACGTAGTTGTCGATGCCGGCATGGTCCTTGAGCAGCGCTTCCAGGCGCTTGACCTGCTCGGCGGTATTGCTCAGGGAGGCGCCTTCCTGGAGCTTCAAGTCGACCATCAGCTCCAGCCGCCCCGATGCCGGGAAGAACTGTTGCGGCACGAACCGGAACAACACCACCGAGCCGACGAACAACAGCACGGTCAGCAGGATGACGGTTTTGCGCCGACGCACGCACCATTCCACCATTCGCCGGACACGCTGATAAAACGGCGTGCCGTAAGGGTCGGTCTGGCCGTCAGTCGTGCCATGTTTGGCCGCATGAATTTTCGCCAGGTCTGGCAGGAGCTTTTCCCCCAGGTACGGCACGAACACCACGGCGGCCACCCAGGATGCCAGCAACGCCAGGGTCACGACCTGGAAAATCGAACGGGTGTATTCGCCAGTGCCCGATTGCGCGGTGGCGATCGGCAGGAAGCCCGCCGCCGTGATCAACGTACCGGTGAGCATCGGGAATGCGGTGCTGGTCCAGGCGAAGCTGGCGGCCTTGATCCGGTCGAAGCCCTGCTCCATCTTGATCGCCATCATCTCCACCGCAATGATCGCGTCGTCCACCAGCAGCCCCAGGGCCAATACCAGCGCGCCGAGGGAAATCTTGTGCAGGCCGATCCCCAGGTAGTACATGGCGGCGAACGTCATCGCCAGCACCAGCGGAATCGCCAGGGCCACCACCATCCCGGTGCGCAGCCCCAGGGAGAAGAAGCTCACCAGCAACACAATCGTCAGCGCTTCCACCAGCACTTGGACGAACTCACCGACCCCGGTCTTCACCGCCGCCGGCTGGTCCGAAACCTTGCGCAATTGCATGCCGGCCGGCAGGGTGTTCTGGATACGGGCAAAGTCGGCTTCAAGGGCCTTGCCCAGAATCAGGATATCCCCGCCTTCCTTCATCGCCACGGCCAGGCCGATGGCGTCCTCGCCCATGAAGCGCATGCGTGGCGCTGGCGGGTCGTTGAAACCACGGCGCACATCCGCCAGGTCGCTGATGCGGAACGTACGATCGCCGACCCGGATCGGGAAGTTGCGGATCTCTTCCACCGTCTGGAAATTCCCCGAAACCCGCAGCTGCAAGCGCTCGCTGCCAGTCTCGAAGAAGCCCGCAGTGGAAACCGTGTTCTGCTCTTCAAGGGCCTGCTGGACTGCGGCCAAGGGCAGGCCGAGGGTCGCCAGCTTCACGTTCGACAACTCGATCCAGATCTTCTCGTCCTGCAAGCCGAGCAGCTCGACCTTGCCCACGTCCTTGACCCGCTGCAGCTGGAGCTGGATGCGATCGGCGTAGTCCTTGAGCACGGCGTAGTCGAAGCCGTCGCCGGTCAGTGCGTAGATATTGCCGAAGGTGGTCCCGAACTCGTCGTTGAAGAACGGCCCCTGGATACCCGGCGGCAAGGTGTGGCGGATATCGCCGACCTTCTTGCGCAACTGGTACCACAGCTCGGGGATCTGCGCCGAATGCAGGGAGTCGCGGGCCATGAAGGTCACCTGGGATTCCCCTGGCCGGGAGAACGAGACGATCCTTTCGTAGTCGCCGGTTTCCATCAGCTTCTTTTCGATGCGCTCAGTGACTTGCCGCGAAACTTCCTCGGCCGTGGCGCCTGGCCAGTTGGTGCGGATGACCATGGCCTTGAAGGTGAACGGCGGGTCTTCGCTCTGACCGAGCTTGGTGTAGGAAAGCGCGCCAACGATGGCCAGCAACAGCATCAGGAACAGTACGATCTGGCGGTTACGCAGCGCCCATTCGGAAAGATTGAAACCCATTGCGGATTACTCCTTGGCCGTCAGGTTGACCACGCGGTTGGAGCGATCCACCGGCCGCACCTGCTGGCCGTCGAGGAGCACATGCACGCCGGCAGCCACCACCCAGTCATCGGGGCTGAGGCCTTCCAGCACCGGCACCGTCTTTTCGCCGAAGGCGCCGACCCGCACCGGGACTTTCTTCAAGGTGTTGTTGGCGTTGACCACCCAGACATACGTCGCGCCGTTCTCAGCCGTCAGAGCCGACAAGGGCACCGACAGCGGCACCTTGTCGGCGGTCTGGATAAACACCCGCGCGCTCTGGCCCAACTCGGCCGGAACGCTGCCGGCGGTGAAGGCCACGCGGGCGGCGAAGGTACGGGACTTGGGGTCGGCGGCGGGTGACAGTTCGCGAATACGCCCGCTGAAACGCTGATCGGGCTGGCTCCACAGTTCGACCGAGACCGGCTGGCCGATCTTGAACCGACCAAACCCCTGTTCCGGCAGACTGATCAGCACCTCACGCTCACCGTCGGTGGCCAGGGTGAAGACGGTTTGCCCGGCCGAGACCACCTGCCCGACTTCCACCGAACGCCGGGCCACCACGCCATCCTGGGGCGCACGCAACACCGAATAACTGGCCTGGTTGTTGGCGACATCGAACTCGGCCTTGATCTGCTTGAGCCGTGCGGTGCCGGACCGATAAAGGTTTTCGGCGTTGTCGTATTGGGAGCGGCTGACCATCTGCCGCTCCATCAAGGTTTTATAGCGGTCACGCTCGGCGCGGACCAGGTTCAGGTTGGCCTCGGCGGCGGCGACCTGGGCACGGGTCGCTTCCAGTTGCAGGCGCACATCTTCGGGATCGAGCTCGGCCAACGGTTGATTGGCCTTGACCCGCTGCCCCTCTTCCACCAGTCGCCGGCTCACTTTGCCGCCAATGCGAAAGGCCAGGTCGGGCTCGAAACGGGCCCGCACTTCGCCAGGGTAACTGTCCATCGCCTGGGCCGACGGCTCGGGCTTGACCACCATGGCGGGGCGCACGGCGACGGGCACCGGTTCGTCATGACCACACGCAGACAATAAAAAAACCAGGGCGACTGGCACGGCGAGGGGCAGGGCATAGCGGAACATGACGAGTGACCTTTCGCTAATGGTGCTTGGAATAATTATACTGGTGAGTATGTTATTAATAGCAAACTCACCAGTCCAGTATTAAAGCGAAGAAATGTCGAACAATCCTTCACCCCCCAGCGGCCCTGGTCGCCCCAAGGACCTGGCCAAGCGCCAGGCAATTCTCGACGCGGCGAAACGCCTGTTCCTGAGCATGGGTTATGCCAATACCAGCATGGACGCCGTCGCCACCGAGGCCGGGGTTTCTAAACTGACGGTCTATAGCCATTTCAACGACAAGGAGACGCTGTTTTCCGCTGCCGTGATAGCCAAATGCGAAGAGCAGGTGCCGCCGCTGTTTTATGAATGGCCCGACGGCGTTCCGATCGAACAGGTGTTGTTGAACATCGCCCGCGGGTTCAACCAACTGATCAACAGCGCCGAATCCCTGAACCTGCATCGGCTGATCATGGCCCTGGGCAGCCAGGACCCGAAGCTGTCGACGATTTTCTACGAAGCAGGCCCACAGCGGATGCTCTCAGGCATGGAGCGCCTGCTGACCAAGGTCAACCAGAGCGGTGCCCTGAGCATCGATAAACCGCGTAATGCCGCCGAGCATTTCTTCTGCCTGATCAAGGGCGCGGCGAATTTCCGGTTGTTGTCTGGCTGCGGTGAACCCCAGGAACCGGAAGCGGCCGAGGCTCATGTGCAGGAAGTGGTGGGGTTGTTCATGCGGGCTTATCGGCCTTAGGCCTGCCACCGTTCTTTCTGACTGGGGTGGGCCTGTGGGAGCAAAGCTTGCTCGCGATGGCGGCGGCGTGATTTCCCAAAGGACCGCGTCATCGTTCATCGCGAGCAAGCTTTGCTCCCACAGATCAAGGCTTGAGCGCTTTCTTCGGGTAGATGTCGTAGCGACTGGATTTGCCATCGAGACCATGGCTCGGCTTCGGCCCTTCGATGCACGGGGCTTTGCGCGGGCGCTTGACCACCACCCGGTGCGTCGCCAGGGCCAGGGCCGCGGCGAGCAGCGCCGGGGCGTCCGGGTCATCGCCCACCAGGGGGCGGAACAGGCGCATTTCCTTCTTCACCAGGGCGGTTTTCTCACGATGAGGGAACATCGGATCGAGGTAGATCACCTGGGGCGGTTCGCCTTCCCAGTTGCGCATCACCTCGATGGAATTGCCCTTGAGCAAACGCATGCGCGCCACGATCGGCGCCACCTCGAAGTCCTCCGCCCCACGGGCCAGGCCATCCTCCAGCAAGGCGCCAATCAGCGGTTGGCGCTCGATCAGGCTCATGTCGCAGCCCAGGCTGGCCAGCACAAACGCATCCTTGCCCAACCCGGCCGTGGCATCCAGCACCCGCGGACGCACACCCTGGGCGATGCCGACCGCCTTGGCGATCATCTGGCCGCTGCCGCCGCCGTACAAGCGCCGATGGGCCGCACCGCCTTCGACGAAGTCCACGCGCACCGGCCCGGGTGCATCCGGGCCCAACTGCTGCAATTGCAAACCCTGCTCACCGACCTGCAAGGCAAACTCGCCATCGTCCACTTGCAAAGGCAGGCCAAGCCGCTCGGCCCAGTGTTCGGCCTGCGGTTGGAAGGCCGGGGCCAGGGCCTCGACATGGATGCGGCAGGCCGCGGGTTGCTCACTCATGGAAACATGCTCAAAAAATTAAGGATCGGCAAAAACGGCCGATAACAACGGTGAACGGCATTTTGCCAGAGCTGAGCGTCGACCGAGAAAAATGTCAGACATTCAATCCACATCGATAGGCGTTATCTCCCCTTACGGCGATTACAGCCTGCGTAACACCCAAGCGCTGAGCGGCGTCAGTCACCTGTGGCAGGATTTTTTTGCCCGGGCCCTGGCCGATCAACTGGGTGATAACGCACCGGCGCCTGGCAGCTACCAGCCTGCCCCCCTCGATGAGACTGTTGAACCGACCCTCGGCGCCGAGCTGCTGGCGCACATCGTCAGCCAGCGCACCTGTGAAGTGACCGAAACGCCGGTCAAGCCGCCTGAACCGCTGTTCCTGCCCATCGCCGAATTCGAACTCGACCTGCTGGACAAGCCCTTCCCGCCCTTCCCGCCGGAAGAAATCGCCGCCCAGCAAAAACAGCAGACCTTCGAAAGCAACTGGGTTCGCCCACTCGTCCTCGCCGCCGGCCAACCGCTGCCAGAACCAGGCCCGGCGCCACAACCGCGCCCATTGCATCTGCCGATCGCCGAGTTCGAACTCGACCTGCTGGACAAACCGTTCCCACCTTTCCCGGAAGAAGAACGGGTGGCGCAACAGAAACAACTGGACTTCGACACCCGCTGGGCGCGTCCGATCGTGCTGCAGAACCTGCGCATCGCCGCCTGATCAGCGACAGATCCACCATGGCCCCACGTCCAGATGAAAATGGTTGCGGTGCGCCGCGTTGTAATCCGGGCTCAAGACCACACTGAACATATCGCAGGCACCGTCCCGTGCCTGACGCAGAAAGCGCGCATCGGCATTGTCCTTGGGCCAGTCCCTGAGCACGCTGATCGTGCGCCCATCGGCCAGGCGAAACCCGGCGATGTCCAACGCACTGGCGGTAGCGTGCTGGCTACGCGCACCGCTCTCACGACCGTACATGTTGCGGCAGGCGAAACTGCCGAGGTGATCGACTCGCGTCACTCTCTGTCCGTAGGCCGCCACCGCCGCCGGCTGCAACCCATGGCGCTCGAACAGCGCGAACGCCACCGCCAGTGGGCAACTGGCGAGGAAACTGCTGCTCAGCGCCACCTCACCGCCCTGCACCCTCAACACGTTGGTCAACGGGCATGTCGTATTGGCGCCGCTGTCGGCCTGGCGCGCGGTACGCAGCCCCGAGGTGGCGAGGGCCTGGTCACACAGCTGCGGGTCGTTGCGCAGGGCCATGAGTTTGAAGCGGGTCAGCAGGTTGGGCGCGAGATTGACGTCCAAGGGCGCCCAGGGATTCCATTGGGGCGGCAGCGCCACCCAGCCACGCCATACCGCCAGCACGGCAACGCCAACGAGCAGTGCCACGATCGCAAGAGCTTTCAAAAACCGCACGACAATGCCTCGGGCATCAACCCTTGAATAATTGGTTGGCCTGCTTGAACGGCATCGAGCGGCGCGTGAAGGTGAACGTGCCCTGCTCCTGGATTTCCTCGGCGGCGCGGAAGAACTCGCCATACGCGGCCAGGGCCAGCGCCGACCCGACGCTGATGCGCTTGACGCCCAACTCGCTCAACTGCGCGACGGTCAGGTCCAGCGCCCCGGACATCAGTACATTCACCGGTTTCGGCGCCACGGCCTGCACCACCGCGAGCACTTGCCCGGCGCTGCTCAGCCCTGGGGCGTACAGCACGTCGGCCCCCGCGTCCGCGAAAGCCTTCAAGCGGCGAATGGTGTCGTCCAGATCCAGATTGCCGTGCAGGAAGTTTTCCGCCCGGGCCGTCAGCAGGAAGGGATACGGCAAGCTGCGCACGGCCTCGGCGGCCGCCTTGACCCGCGCCACAGCGTGGTCGAAGCAATAGATCGGACTGTCTTCACGCCCCGTGGCATCCTCGATCGAACCACCCACCGCACCGGCCTGCGCCGCACGGAGCAGGTTACGCGCGCAGTCCTCGGGGGCATCGGCAAAACCGTTCTCCAGGTCGACGGCCACCGGCAGGTCAGTGGCCGCCACAATCGCCCGCACGTTAGCCAACGTGTCCTCCAGGCCCAGCGCGCCATCGGGTCGGCCCAAGGAAAAGGCGTGACCGGCACTGGTGGTCGCCAAGGCTTCAAAGCCGAGGCTGGCCAGCATCTTGGCCGAACCGGCATCCCACGGGTTGGGAATGACAAAGGCCCCTTCGCGTTCGTGCAAGGCCTTGAACGCCTGGGCTCGACGAGTTTGCGCATCCATGTAGTTCGCTCCTGAACAAAGAGGGAGTGGGCCTCAGAGCAAACCCAGTTGCTCGGCGGCGGGCTCTCTATATAGCGCAGGCAGGGCCGGCAAGCCAGGCAATCGACTCATCAAACGCTCGTGAAAGCGTTGCGCGAGCCGGGCCGCCAGCCGGTTGTCGGCAGTGTGCAGGAAGATGTAAGGCGTGCGGCCCTCTTCGATCCAACCGGCGATTTTCTCCACCCAGGGCGTCAGGAACGGCTCGTTGGCTTCCAGCACCGGATGGCCGATGAAGCGCACTTGCGGACATTGCGTGAACGCCGCCGGCCGGGGCGGCACGCGGGGCTTTTTCGATTGCGCGTGAAGCACGGCGGGATCAAGGGAGGTGCAACTGAACAAGGCCCGGGGATCAAGGCAGATGCGTTCGACGCCGCGATCGAGCAACAGCCGATTGAGGCGCCGCTCGGCGTCGCCCTTGGCAAAGAACTCATCGTGACGGACTTCCACGGCCAAGGGGCGCTGCAAGGCGTCGATGAACCCTGCCAGTTCCGCTAACCGATTCGGGGTGAAGGCCTTGGACAGTTGCAGCCAGTACGGCGCGACGCGCTCGCCCAGGGGGCTGAGCAATTGCAGGAAGGTTTCAGTGGCCGTCAGGCGCTCGCGCAAATCGCCATTGTGGCTGATGTCACCGGGAAACTTGGCGGTGAAACGAAAGTGCTCGGGCATGATGTCGGCCCAGCGCTGGACCGTGGCCGCAGACGGGCTGGCATAGAAGGTCGTATTGCCTTCCACGGCATTGAACACTTGGGAATAGAGATCGAGGAAGTCGGTGCTTTTGGCGTCCTGGGGATAAAGGTAATCGCGCCAGGCGTTTTCGCTCCAGGACGGACAGCCCAGGTAGTAAGGCAAGACCATCAGATGTAGAGATCGAGTCCCAGCACTTCCATATCCCAATCGACGAAACCGGCGGTACTCAGGTAGCTCGCCAGGGCCGTGGCGACACTGCGGCTCATCGCACGGTGATAAATCATGTCTTGCTGACGGGCGGGAAGATTGCTCAGGCGTTGCGCGGAAGCTTTGGCGGCGCGGGCGGCCAGTTGCTCCTCGGACGGAAACTCCAGGTCGCCTTCGATGTCATCGAAGTTTTCCGGCTCAGTGGCTTTACCCGCACGAGGCCGACGCTTGATGGGGTAGGACTGGGATGAAAAGCCGTCTATACGCATAACAGAATGCTCGGTATCAATGATGGCAATTTAGCGGCACTTTCGCAGCCGCGCAAATGCGCAAGTGATAACTAGAACACATAAAGTCAAAAAGGTTTAAAAACGGGCCGAAAAAGTGACGACTGGCAATATTGAGTGTGACTTCTGGAGGCGCAAATGACTTTGTGGCGAGGGAGCTTGCTCCCGCTGGGCTGCAAAGCAGCCCCAATACCCGGACCAGAACGGTGCGAATGAGACTTTAGGGCCGCTTCGCGCCCCAGCGGGAGCAAGCTCCCTCGCCACAACGGTGTTCGCTTGAATACCCGTCGCTGTCGAGTTACCGCTCGGACTTGGGCGTTGCCACCTTGTCCCTCAGGTACACCGGCTGCGCATCATCGGCTGGAATGGCTTCGCCGCGTGCCCAGGCAAAGCGGGCCAGGGCCAGCAAGTCTTCGGCGTGAGGCAGCAGGGTAGCGTCCTGGCCGGTCAGGCTGACGGCGATGCGCTCGCCGTAGCCCCAACCGGTGCCGGCGCCAAACCAGTCACCGTCGACCCCGCTTGGCAACGCCGCGGCCTCGGGTGGCAATACCGCCTCAGAACCCACCAGGCGCATCTCGCCGTCGGTTTCGCGGTAGCAGCCCCAGTACACCTCGTCCATGCGCGCATCGATGGCCGCTGCGACCTGGCGGGCCCCCTGTTCGCGCAAGGCACGCTGGGCCAGCACCGCCAGGTTCGACACCGGCAACACCGGCCGCTCCAGGGCAAAGGCCAGCCCCTGCACCACACCGATGGCGATGCGCACGCCAGTAAAAGCCCCTGGCCCGCGACCGAAGGCAATCGCGTCCACCGCCTGCAAGCTCGTCCCGGCGTCGCTCAACAGTCGCTGGATCATCGGCAACAGTTTCTGCGCATGCAGGCGCGGGATCACCTCGTAATGGCTCGTGACCTTGCCGTCGTGCAGCAAGGCAACGGAGCAAGCTTCGGTCGCGGTGTCCAGGGCCAGCAAGGTGCTCATCGATGTGTCCGTAAATCAGGTGGGAAAAAAGTGCGCCAGTATAAACAACTACGGCCCGCAAGCGGGCCGTAGTTGATGCAGCTGATCAGACTTTTCAGCTCAAGGCTGCAAGCACCTTGGCCGTGATCGCTTCAACCGAACCGACGCCTTCGATGTGGCTGTACTTCGGCTTGCCATTGGCAGCCGACAGTTTCTGGTAGAAATCCACCAGCGGCTTGGTCTGGGAATGGTAGACCGACAGGCGATGACGCACGGTTTCTTCGGTGTCGTCCTTGCGTTGCACCAGGTCTTCACCTGTCACGTCGTCCTTGCCTTCGGTTTTCGGCGGATTGTAGACGGTGTGGTAAACGCGACCGGAAGGCTCATGAACGCGTCGACCGGCAATGCGCTGGACGATTTCCTCGTCTTCGACGGCAATTTCAACCACCGCATCCAGCTCGACACCAGCAGTCACCAGGGCTTCAGCCTGGGGAATGGTGCGCGGGAAGCCATCGAACAGGAAGCCATTGGCGCAGTCGGGTTGAGCGATGCGATCCTTGACCAGGGCGATGATCAGGTCATCCGACACCAGGCCGCCGGCATCCATGATGCTCTTGGCTTGAACGCCCAGTGGAGTGCCCGCCTTGACCGCGGCACGCAGCATGTCGCCAGTGGAGATTTGCGGGATACCGAATTTTTCGGTGATGAACTTTGCCTGAGTACCTTTACCGGCCCCGGGAGCTCCCAGCAGAATGACGCGCATCGATGTGCTCCTCAATTTTTTTATGTAAAACGCTCGGATTCGCCTCGTGGGGCCAATCTTCGAAAAACAGGATCGTGACCGCCCAAACGGCCAAAGGCTGATCAAGATACACAGCAGGCCCGACCCACACAAGCCGCCGAAAGTCGGAGGAACCCGCGCCCGATACGACCTTCGGAGGGGGTGGCGAGCGTCGCAACCGAACAACAAACTGTCGCCTGCTCGACCTGCCCCCTCCCCCAGCGGGCAACGCCCGGGAACGCCGGACGAGCCGTTTCGGTGCGCTGCATGATGTTAGCCGGTATTGCGCAAACCGGCGGCAATTCCCGCCACAGACACCAGCAACGCCTGTTCCACGGGGCTGCCCTGGGCCACATCCTGCTGCCGCGAGCGCGCCAGCAGTTCGGCCTGCAACAGGTGCAACGGGTCGAGGTAGGTGTTGCGCAGGCGAATGAATTCCAGCGTGGCTGGGCTATGTGCCAGTAGCTGCGACTGACCGGTCAAGCCAAGGACCACCGAGCAGGCCTGCGACAATAGGTCGCGTAAATGCGCACCCAAAGGCAGCAGCTCAGGTTCCACCAAACGCTCGTCGTAAGAGCGTGCGATATCGGCGTCGGCCTTGGCCAGCACCATCTCCAGCATATCGATGCGGGTCCGGAAGAACGGCCATTGCTCGCGCATCTGCCCCAGCAACTCACCTTCGCCGCGTTCCAGGGCCTTGCTCAGCGCGGTTTCCCAGCCGAGCCAGGCCGGCAGCATCAGGCGGGTCTGGGTCCAGCCGAAGATCCACGGGATCGCCCGCAGGCTTTCGATGCCGCCGGCCCGACGCTTGGCCGGACGGCTGCCCAGGGGCAGGCGCCCGAGTTCCTGCTCGGGGGTGGACTGGCGGAAGTACTCGACGAATTGTGGGTTCTCCCGCACCACGGCGCGGTAGGCACTCACGCCGTCGGCCGCCAGTTCGTCCATCAAGTTCCGCCACTGCGGCGTGGGTGGCGGCGGTGGCAGCAACGTCGCTTCAAGCACCGCGGCGAGGTAAAGATTGAGGTTCTGTTCGGCGATGTCCGGTAGGCCGAATTTGAAACGAATCATTTCGCCTTGTTCGGTGGTGCGGAAACGCCCGGCCACCGAACCGGGTGGCTGGGACAGGATCGCCGCGTGCGCCGGACCGCCACCACGGCCCACGGTGCCGCCACGCCCGTGGAACAACAGCAGTTCGACTTGCTGCTCGCGGCAGATGTCCACCAGCCGCTCCTGGGCCCGATACTGTGCCCAGGCCGCCGCCGTGGTTCCGGCATCCTTGGCCGAGTCGGAATAGCCGATCATCACTTCCTGGGGGCCTTGCAGTCGTGAGCGATAGCCGGGCAGCAACAACAACCGCTCGATCACCGGCCCGGCGTTGTCCAGGTCGGCCAGGGTTTCGAACAGCGGCACCACCCGCATCGGCCGCAACACGCCGGCGTCCTTCAACAACAATTGCACGGCGAGGACATCGGAAGCCGCGCCAGCCATGGAGATCACATAGGAACCCAGGGACGCCGCCGGCGCCGCCGCCACTTCCCGGCACGTCGCCAACACTTCCGCGGTGTCGGCCGAGGGTTTGAAATGGGCCGGCAGCAGCGGGCGCCGGTTGTTCAGCTCCTCGAGCAGGAAGCTGATGCGCTGCTCCTCGTTCCAATCCTCATAGCGGCCCAGGCCCAGGTAGTCGGTTATTTCCGTCATGGCAGCGCTATGACGCGTCGAGTCCTGGCGCACATCGAGGCGCACCAGGAACAAGCCGAAGGTCACCGCCCGGCGCAGGCAATCGAGCAACGGCCCGTCGGCAATCACGCCCATGCCGCACTCGTGCAGGGAGTGGTAGCACAGCTCCAAGGGGTCCAACAGTTCGCGGTTGTGCTGCAACACCTCGGCGCTGGGTGGCGTGGCGGCACTCAAGGAGGCGTGGGCCCAGTTGCGGGTGGCGCGCAGGCGTTCACGCAATTGCTTGAGCACGGCGCGATACGGTTCGGCGCTGTCGCCGGCCTGGGCACGCAAGGCCTCACTGGCGTTTTGCATGGACAGCTCGGCCGCCAGTTGGTCGACGTCACGCAGGTACAGGTCCGCCGCCATCCACCGCGCCAGCAACAGCACCTCGCGGGTCACGGCGGCAGTGACATTCGGGTTGCCGTCACGGTCGCCGCCCATCCACGAGGCAAAGCGGATCGGCGCGGCCTCCAGCGGCAGACGCAAGCCGGTGGCGGCATGCAGGGCCTGATCGGCCTTGCGCAGGTAATTGGGGATGGCCTGCCACAGCGAATGCTCGATCACCGCGAACCCCCACTTGGCTTCGTCCACCGGGGTCGGCCGGGTGCGGCGGATCTCTTCGGTGTGCCAGGCTTCGGCGATCAAGCGTTGCAACCGTTCGTGAATCTGCGCGCGCTCGGCGCTGGTCAGGTCGCGGTGATCCTGGCCGGCCAATTGCGCGGCGATGGCGTCGTATTTCTGGATCAGCGTACGGCGAGCCACTTCCGTGGGGTGGGCCGTGAGGACCAGTTCGATCTCCAGGCGCCCCAACTGCCGGGCCAGGGCCTCGGCACCATGGCCCTCGGCCCGCAACCGGGCGAGCAGCTCGGGCAGGACCCGCGCCTCGAAGGGCGCCGGTTGCGACTCGTCGCGACGGTGGATCAGTTGGTACTGTTCGGCAATGTTGGCGAGGTTGAGAAACTGGTTGAACGCACGCGCCACCGGCAGCAATTCGTCCTCGCTCAGTTGGTTGAGGCTGGCGCTGAGTTCGGCGTCCACGGAGCCGCGTCGGTCAGCCTTGGCCCCCTTGCGGATCTGCTCGATCTTGTCGAGAAACGTGTCCCCGTACTGTTCGCGGATGGTATTGCCCAGCAGTTCGCCGAGCAGGTGGACATCCTCGCGCAAGCGGGCATCGATATCGGTCATCAGCATTTCTCCAGCAAAAAAGTCCGGACAGCTCTTGGCTTAGAAGAGTGCCGATGCCCGTCGCTTATGACAAGCGACGAAGGGACTTTAAACCTTGTCCAACAAAGCTAGTCTCATGAGTAAGCCACACAACGGCTTGTCACTCACCGCGCCTGCCACGAGCAGGCTGATTGAGGTCATCATGAAAATTCGTGAGCTTGCCCAGCATTGGGAAGAAAACGCCAAGGGTCGCCTGACCCAGACCGGCTACACGATCCATCTGGACGTGGAAGCCGCCGCGCGCCTGGCAGCGATCTGCGACATGTACCCCAAACGCCAGCCCGAGGAACTGCTGGGTGAACTGATCGGGGCGGCGCTGGAAGAGCTGGAAGCGAGCTTCCCCTATATCAAGGGTTCGCAAGTCGTGGCCACCGATGAAGAAGGTGACCCGCTGTACGAAGATGTGGGCCCGACCCCGCGATTCCTCGCGTTGTCCCGTCGGCATCTGCACGAACTTTCCTCGCAGAACGACAAATCCAAACACTGATTTCCCTACGGCGAAACCTTTGTAGGCGTTGCCGAAGGCTGCGATCTTTTGATCTTTCGCTTGAGACTCAAGCGGCAGGGGAAAGATCGCAGCCTCGCTTCGCTCGGCAGCTCCTACACACGCGCCCTGCAAAAAAACGCACGTTCCCTACGCCGGGAATACCGCTGCGCGCCCTGAAAGTTCAGCTTTTCTGTCACTGACCGATCAGTCAGTAATTCTTTTGGCGAATGGCCATCTTCGCTGAACTTTTGAAAAACGCCTCGGGTCACACCGAGTAACCATACTGGAACGGTTGTTTAAATAAACGCGCCTTGGCGCCAACGCCAAACCAGACGTCACGGTTTCGGTCCCAGCATGGATTTGTCGTTTTCTCAGGAGTTTTCCAATGGAGTTGAAGCCTATGAATACCTGCACTGCCAAACCCTCATCCACTGGCCTGCGCGGTTTGAAGTTGGCTGCCCTGGCGATCGGTAGCAGCTTCATTCTCGCCGGTTGCGCCGGTAATCCACCGTCCGAGCAGTACGCGGTGACCCAATCGGCGGTCAACAGCGCGGTCAGCGCCGGCGGCACCGAATTCGCCGCTGTGGAAATGAAATCGGCCCAGGACAAACTGAAGCAAGCCGAAATCGCCATGCATGACAAGAAGTACGACGAAGCCAAGCGACTGGCCGAACAGGCCGAGTGGGATGCCCGCGTCGCCGAGCGCAAGGCCCAGGCCGCCAAGGCCGAACAAGCACTCAAGGATTCTCAGAAAGGGGTTCAGGAACTGCGTCAGGAAGGCATGAACAAGGTTCAGTAGACCGTTCACGCCACGACGTACTTCTCATTGATAAAAGGACGACAGACTATGATGCACAAACACTTGATGATGCCCGCCCTGCTCGCTGCCTGCGTAGCCCTGGCCGCTTGCTCCCATGACCCGAACGCGAACCTGGAACAGGCGCGGACCAACTACAACGGTCTGCAGGCCGACCCGGCGGCGACTAAAGTGGCGGCCCTGGAGACCAAAGACGCGGCGGACTTCCTGGCCAAGGCCGACAAGGCCTACCTGGACAAGGAAGACGAAGCCAAGGTCGACCAGTTGGCCTACCTGACCAACCAGCGCGTCGAAGTGGCCAAGCAGACCATCGCCCTGCGCAACGCCGAAGCCGGGCTGAAAAACGCTGGCGACGAACGTGCCCGTGCGCTGCTCGACGCTCGCAACGCGCAGATCAAGCAACTGCAGGACAGCCTGAACGCCAAGCAGACCGAACGCGGCACCCTGGTGACCTTCGGCGATGTGCTGTTCGCGACCAACAAGTCCGACCTGCGCTCCAGCGGCCTGGTCAATGTGAACAAACTGGCGCAGTTCCTCCAGGAAAACCCGGACCGTAAGGTGATCATCGAAGGTTACACCGACAGCACCGGTTCGGACTCCTACAACCAGTCGCTGTCGGAACGCCGTGCGGGCTCCGTGCGCACCGAGCTGGTGAAAATGGGCGTCGACCCAGCCCGTATCGTGACCCAGGGCTACGGCAAGGAATTCCCGGTGGCTGACAATACCAGCGTCTCGGGCCGCGCCATGAACCGTCGTGTGGAAGTGACCATCTCCAACGACAACCAGCCAGTGGCCCCGCGCTCGACCATGAGCGCCAACTGATCGGCTGAGTGCAACAAAAAAGCCCCGCCTGACTTCAATCAGGCGGGGCTTTTTAATGGCTGCACACATTTTGTTGAGCCGGCCGTATCCCCCTGTGGGAGCGAGCTTGCTCGCGATGGCGGCAGGCCAGTCGACATAGGTGTAGACTGATCCACCGCTATCGCGAGCAAGCTCGCTCCCACAGGAAATTGTTACGGCTGAAGCTTCTGCGGCGTCTCCTGGCCCATGCAGCGCACCGCGCGCTTCTTCTCGTTGATCAGCACACCGGTCAGGCCTTTCTGCTCGGTGTCGAACAGCACCAGCACACCATCTATGCACTGGGCGACTTGGGGGGCCGGTTCCAGGGAGACTTTGTAGTCCTCTCCCGGCACGGTCTTGAGCATGGTGAATTGGTTGAGCAGCAACGCGTCCTCGGGCTTGGCGAAGTGCAGGTAGCCGTAGTACCACAGCACAGCAACGGTGCCGAGGATGCTGCAGATACCGGTGATGATCAGGGGGATGGCGTTACGTTCTTCGCTCATTGCGGGTTCTCTGGTGATTCAACGGGTGATTTCGGATAGTTCGGAACTTCGCCCAGGCGGCGCAGGCCGTCAAAGTGCTGGGGGTCGTCGAGGTAGCGCAGCATCACGGTGCGCCAGGTCGGGTCGGCGAATGTCTGCACATGGCCGCCACGGGTCAATTGCAGAACCCGGGGTGGCGGCGCAGCTTGATACAGACGGATACCGTTGGAAAGAGGCACGATGGGATCGTCCAGGCTGTGGTAGATCAATTTCGGCACGCCATTCAATTGCGCCACGGAACTGATCGCGCTGTCACCGTCCGGCACCAGCCACGACAACGGCACCTGGAGCGGCCAGGTCAGCCACGATGTGCTCAGGGCAAACCGCCCGACGTCGCGGTAACTGGCGGGCACGCCATCGAGCACCAGGGCCTTGAGCTGCCGTTGCCGCTGGGGATGTTCCACCAGGTAATGCACCGCCAGCGCGCCGCCCAGGCTCTGGCCGAGCAGCACCAGCGGCTTGCCCTGGACCTCGGGCGACTGGTCGAGCCATTGGAACGCGGCGTCGATGTCCTGGTAAATCGCCGGCAGGCTCGGCTCGCCTTCGGACACACCGTACCCCCGGTAATCGACCATCAGCACCTGGTAACCCTGCTCCGGCAACCACCAGCTCCCGCCCAGGTGCCAGGCCAGGTTGCCGCCGTTGCCGTGCAAATGCAGCACCGTGCCCTTGACCTCCACGCCTGGTTTGACGGGCAGCCACCAGCCTCGGAGCTTGAGGCCGTCAGCGGTGGTCAGGGTGACGTCGCGGTACTCGAGCTTGGCCCGCTCGGGGGTAAACGGCAGGCCGTGCTCGGGGTAGAACAGCAGTGAACTGCAACCGCTCAGGGCCAGCAACAGGCACATGATGCCGAGGGTTCGCATCCGGTGAAACCTCGCAAGATCAAGGTTGAAACATAACCCCATTGTGGGAGCGAGCTTGCTCGCGATAGCGGTATGTCAGTCACGGCTGTGTTGACTGTCCTGATGCTATCGCGAGCAAGCTCGCTCCCACAGGGGGGTGGGTATTGTGTTCAAAGGATATTGGAATAATCCGCTTCGATCCGGTCCAGGCTCAGGTGGTTCAGGAAGTTGGAGAAACACATCCAGGCCGACAGGGCGTTCATGTCGCGGAACTGCTCGGGCAGGTATTTGGGCGGCACCACCAGGCCTTCGTCCACCAACTGGCGCAACGTGCGCATGTCCTCAAGAGTGGTCTTGCCGCAGAACAGCAGCGGCACCTGCTCCAGCTTGCCTTTGCGCACGGCCAGCTGAATGTAGTTGTAAACCATGATGAAGCCCTTGAGGTAGGACAAGTCTTTGGTGAATGGCAGCCCGGTCGGCACCGAGCCACGGAACACCCGGCTGGCGTTGCCGTAGCTTTCGGCCATTTCAAAACCCTGCTCGCGGAAGAACTCGAAGACCTGCAGGAAATCGGCGCCTTCCTCCACCATGTGAATGGCCCGGGTGCGGTTGGTCAGCTTGCGCAGGCGACTGGGGTAGGAGGCGAAAGTGATGATTTCCATCAGGATCGCCAGGCCTTCCTGGGTCACCGTGGACGAGGGCGGGCCCTTGGACAGGAAGGTGCAGATCGGCTGGTTCAGGCCGTTGAGGGTGGTGCCGACGTGCACCAGCCCTTCATGGACCTCCAGCGCCCGCACATCGCGTTCGTTGAACATCGCATCGGTGCGGATCTTGATGTAGTCCGCGCCCGCCGCCGCGTCGGCCACGATGCCATCGGACTCGAACACCCGGATGGTTTCCTCGGCTTCGCCGAACACCCGGTTGAGACGGTGTTGCAACAGGTTGACGGCTTCCTTGGCGCTGAGGACTTTCGGCTCGTCCTTGAGGTCGCCACGGCCATCGATGTTATTCAGGTAATCGGAGAGCATCAGGCCCAGGTCGGCCAAGGTCGGGTCGCCGGCGTGGAAGGCATCGGAGGCGGCGCCATAGAGTTCCTGGGAGATCAGCCCGAAATCCTCGGTGCCACGGGCTTCGAGCATGCGCACCACCATGCGGTATTCCTTGCACATGCGGCGCATGATCTGGCCAACCGGGTTGAACTGCCCCAGTTGTCGGGTGATGTCGCGCTCGATGTTCTGGAACTCCAGTTTCACCTTGCTGGAATCGAAGGACAGTGGCCGGTTGAGGTAATAGTCGCGATCCACCGCAGGCATTTCCTTGCCCTTGGCCTTGAGAAACCCCTTGCGGATGCTCTCGTCCCACTTCACCGCATCGAGGATGCGAATCGGCGTTTGCGCCAGCACAATGCGATCGGACAAGGTGCGTATCGTCTGCTGGTAATCGTCCACCCGGAACTCCTGTGAAAAAACGTCCGCTTGTAGCAATTATTGGGATTTGGCCAGTCGCTGGTAACGCACGGCTTCCGAGAACACATCGGAATTGGCCGGGTCGTCGAGGTAGCTGAAAACCTTGTTCATGTCGCTGTCCACCAACACGCCTTCGCCCTCCTCGCTCTGGTTCGGCTGGCCGCTGAGGAGCTTCTGGCCGATGGCCTGGTTGATCTGCTCCAGGTCCAGGTTGTAGACCACCAGTTCCTGTTTATCGGTCAATTCGAAACCGGCGATCAGGAAATGGCCACCATAGCGGGCCGGCACCTTGGCCGACAGGTACCAGCGGCTGCCGTGACGGGAGACGGTCAGGGGAATGGCTTCGCGCTCATGGGGCCTGGCCCTGAAGTAGCTGACGGCCTGGTAGCGGTGCTTGCCGACCTGCGTCAGTTCCAGGTTCAGCGGTTCACCCCAGGCATTGGTGCTGGTCCAGTGGCCGAGCAGGCCCGCGGGCGCGGCCTCGCTGTCAGGCAACGGCGCCTTGAACGACACCAGGCAGCCACTGAGCAGCAGCAACGACACGGCCAGTACAACGGCACGCCAGGCTTTCATTTGAACTCCCTATGGCAGGTGGCGCCTTGCCTTTGTGGCGAGGGAGCTTGCTCCCTCGCCACAAGAGCTGTGGTGAACCCGTCGGGATTACACCGACGCCAGTACCAGGTGCATGTAGCGGGTCAGGATGCCGAGCATATCTTCATCGGCTACCGGCTCGGCGCCATTGAGCAAGCCCTGATATTCCATCCGTCCGATAATCGCCGTCAACACTTTGGCATCCTGTTGCGGCTCGCGGGAGCCTAATACCTGGAAAAACTGACACGTGCCGTGCAGCAAAATCTGCTGGTGGGAACGCACCAACTCCGCCAGCCGCGGGTTGAGCAGGGCTTCCTGGCGAAAGGCCTGCTCGGCCATCAGGTATTCACGACGGCTGTCCAACTGATGCCGCACGTAGTCGGCGGTCATCCGGGCAATGTCGTCCGCCAGCTGCGAGCGCGATTGGGTGCTGCCGTCACCATAGGCGACCATTTCCCGCAGCAGGCCTTCGTTGTTGGACCACAGCTTGCCCATGAACGCCGCGCTACGTTCCACGTACTGGGCGAAGGTGTCGGTGAGCAGGTCATCGATGTCCTTGAAATAATACGTGGTGGCCGACAGCGGCACGCCCGCTTCAGCGGCCACCGCGCGGTGACGCACCGCACGCACGCCATCGCGCACGACAATGCGCATGGCCGCATCGAGAATCTCCTGGCGACGCTGCTCACTGCCCTGTCGGCTGGCCTTGCGGCCCTGGTACTGAACACTTTCAGCGACAGCCGTGGCGACGCCCGCTGCACCTTCTGAAGCCATTGCACGATTCACGACAGGTCTTCCTCGCTCTTTGAAAAACTAACCAATTGATACGTTTGTACCAGACAGGCAATAAAAAGCCGCCCTTCCAGGCGGCTTTTTAGTTGAAGCACTTACGCTTGAGGCCGCATGTGCGGGAAGAGAATCACATCCCGGATCGACGGTGAGTTGGTCAACAACATCACCAGGCGATCGATGCCGATGCCTTCGCCGGCGGTCGGCGGCATGCCGTACTCCAGGGCACGCACGAAGTCGGCATCGTAGTGCATGGCTTCGTCGTCGCCGGCGTCCTTGTCGGCCACCTGGGCCATGAAACGCTCGGCCTGGTCTTCGGCATCGTTGAGCTCGGAATAGGCGTTGGCGATTTCACGCCCACCGATGAACAGCTCGAAACGGTCGGTCACGCTTGGGTTCTCGTCGTTGCGACGGGCCAGCGGCGACACTTCGAACGGGTACTGGGTGATGAAGTGCGGCTGTTCCAGCTTGTGCTCGACCAGTTCTTCGAAAATCATCACTTGCAGCTTGCCCAGGCCTTCGAAGCCGAGCACCTTGGCGCCGGCCTTCTTGGCGATGGCACGGGCCTTGTCGATGTCCTGCAGGTCGGCGGCGGAGATCTCAGGGTTGTACTTGAGGATCGAGTCGAACACCGACAGGCGCACGAACGGCTCGCCGAAGTGGAACACCTTGTCGCCGTACGGCACGTCGGTAGTCCCGAGAACGAGCTGCGCCAGCTCGCGGAACAGTTCCTCGGTCAGGTCCATGTTGTCTTCGTAGTCGGCGTAGGCCTGGTAGAACTCCAGCATGGTGAACTCGGGGTTGTGCCGGGTCGAAACGCCTTCGTTACGGAAGTTGCGGTTGATCTCGAAGACTTTCTCGAAGCCACCGACCACCAGCCGCTTGAGGTACAGCTCCGGCGCGATGCGCAGGAACATTTCCATGTCCAGGGCATTGTGGTGGGTTTCGAACGGCTTGGCCGCCGCACCGCCAGGGATGGTCTGCAGCATCGGCGTCTCGACTTCCAGGAAGTCACGCTTCATCAGGAAGCTGCGGATGTGGGCGATGACTTGCGAACGCACGCGGAACGTCTGGCGCACGTCTTCGTTGACGATCAGGTCGACGTAGCGCTGGCGATAGCGCTGCTCGGTGTCGGTCAGGCCGTGGTGCTTGTCCGGGAGCGGGCGCAGGGACTTGGTCAGCAGGCGCACGCTGGTCATCTCGACGTACAGGTCGCCCTTGCCGGAACGGGCCAGGGTGCCCTCGGCGGCAATGATGTCGCCCAGGTCCCAGGTCTTGACGGCCGCCAGGGTTTCTTCCGACAGGGTCTTGCGGTTGACGTAGACCTGGATGCGCCCGGTCATGTCCTGGATCACCATGAACGAACCACGATTGAGCATGATACGACCGGCCACCTTGACTGGAATCGCCGCCTCGGCCAGCTCTTCCTTGGTCTTGTCCGCATACTGCTTCTGCAAGACGTCGCAGTAGGCGTCGCGGCGGAAGTCGTTGGGGAAGGCCTGGCCCTTGGCGCGCTCGGCAGCAAGCTTTTCCTTGCGCAGGGCGATCAGGGAGTTTTCTTCCTGTTGCAGGGCTTGCGGGTCGAGTTCTAGGTCGCTCATGTCTTTAAGGATTCCATCACAGGTTCGTTGCCCCCGGCCCGGGCCGGAGTTTGCGGGCGAGCCGCGCTTCTTGATGGAAGCGTGCCCGCCCGCCGCATGGGTGTCGCGTTACAGCCCTTGTTTGAGGCTGGCGATCAGGTATTCATCGATATCGCCGTCGAGCACCTTGTCGCAATCGCTGCGTTCGATGCTGGTACGCAGGTCCTTGATCCGCGAGGCGTCGAGCACGTACGAACGGATCTGGTGACCCCAGCCGATGTCCGACTTGGTGTCTTCCAGCGCCTGGGACGCCGCGTTGCGTTTCTGCACTTCCTGCTCGTACAGGCGGGCCCGCAGCATCTTCATCGCGGTGTCTTTGTTGGCGTGCTGGGAGCGCTCGTTCTGGCAACTGACCACGGTGTTGGTCGGTACGTGGGTAATCCGTACCGCCGAGTCGGTGGTGTTGACGTGCTGGCCACCGGCCCCGGAGGAACGGTAGGTGTCGATGCGCAGGTCCGCCGGGTTGATCTCGATTTCGATGTTGTCGTCGATTTCCGGCGAAACGAACACGGCCGAGAACGAGGTGTGACGACGGTTGCCGGAGTCGAACGGGCTCTTGCGCACCAGGCGGTGCACGCCGATCTCGGTCCGCAGCCAGCCGAAGGCGTATTCGCCCTTGATGTGCACGGTGGCGCCCTTGATCCCGGCGACTTCACCGGCCGACAGTTCCATGATGGTGGCGTCGAAACCGCGCTTGTCAGCCCAGCGCAGGTACATGCGCAGCAGGATGTTGGCCCAGTCCTGGGCCTCGGTGCCGCCGGAACCGGCCTGGATGTCCAGGTAGGCGTTGTTCATGTCCATCTCGCCGCTGAACATGCGACGGAATTCCAGCTTGGCGAGGTTCTCGTCGAGGCGTGTCAGCTCGGCGACGACATCGCCGACCGCGCCTTCATCGTTCTCTTCGACAGCCATGTCCAGCAGGTCGCGGCAATCGGCCAGGCCGCTGGACAACTCGTCCAGGGTCTCGACGATCTGCGCCAGCGCAGAACGCTCGCGGCCCAGTTCCTGGGCGTACGAAGGGTTGTTCCAGACATTCGGATCTTCAAGCTCGCGATTGACTTCGGTCAGGCGCTCATGCTTTTGATCGTAGTCAAAGATACCCCCGAATAGTTTCGGAGCGCTCGGACAGGTCCTTGATGGTGTTAAGGATCGGGTTGATTTCCATGGCGGGCAGCACTCGTTGGCGAACTTTTGAAAGCCGGCGAGTATAACGTAATCAAGCGCCAGCGGCAGCCCGCCTGGCGGCTTTAGAGGATTGAGGCTTGCTCAGCGCAGATCGCTCGTGACAAGTGAGCTGTGGGAGCAAGGCTTGCCCGCGATGAAGTCGGTGCGGTTTCAAGTGGAAACAAGGTGCCTTCATCGCGGGCAAGCCTTGCTCCCACAAGCTTATCCCTCACCACAAAAGCCAACTCGCCCAGCTGTATTATTCGACCCCCACCCGATTACGCCCATTGTGCTTGGCCAGGTACAGCCCTTTGTCCGCCGCCGAGATCAGTTGCCGGCAATCGCCACCTTGCTGCGGCGTGACGGTCGACACACCAATGCTGATGGTCAGGTTCTCGCCGCCGTCAGGCGTGGTGTGGGGGATTTTCAGGGCGACGACGCTCTGGCGCAGTTTCTCGGCCATCAACCGGGCGCCGCCCGGCGAGGTGCCGGGCAGCACCAGGGCAAACTCCTCGCCGCCGTAGCGGGCCGGCAAGTCGGACGGACGGCTGCACGCCTCGCGGATCGCCGTGGCGACCTTGCGCAGGGCTTCGTCGCCCTCCAGGTGACCGAAGTTGTCGTTGTAGGCCTTGAAGTAGTCCACGTCGATCATCAGCAGCGACAGTTGGCTCTGGTCGCGCATCGCCCGGCGCCATTCCAGCTCCAGGTACTCATCGAAATGCCGGCGATTGGACAGCCCGGTCAGGCCGTCGGAGTTCATCAACCGTTGCAGCACCAGGTTGGTGTCGAGCAGCTGCTGCTGGCTGACCCGCAGTGCGCGATAGGCCGCGTCGCGCTGCAACAACATCATGTAGGAACGCGAGTGGTAGCGGATGCGCGCCACCAGTTCGATGTTGTCCGGCAACTTGACCAGGTAGTCGTTGGCCCCGGCGGCGAACGCCGCGCTCTTGACCAGCGGGTCCTCCTTGGTGGACAGGACAATGATCGGGATATCGCGGGTGGCGGGATGGTTACGGTACTCGCGCACCAGGCTCAGGCCGTCGAGGCCGGGCATCACCAGGTCCTGGAGAATCACCGTCGGCTTGATGCGAATTGCCTGGGCGATGGCCTGGTGGGGGTCGGAGCAGAAATGGAAGTCGATGTTCTTTTCATTCGACAGCCCGCGCCGCACCGCTTCGCCGATCATCGCCTGATCGTCGACGAGCAAGACCATGGCGGCGTTCTCATCGCGCTTGAAATCGTCGAGCTGCAGGTCATTCATGATGGCTTACCTGGGGACGGCCTGGGAAGGCTCGCGGGGTTCTTCATGGGGTCACAATCTCCAACAGCCGTGGCGCGATGGCGTCCAGGGCAAGAATATGGACGGCGGCATCGATGGCGGCCGCGGCTTTGGGCATGCCATACACCGCGCTGCTGCGCTGGTCCTGAGCGATGGTCACATAGCCCTGCTGGCGCATGAGTTTAAGCCCTTGCGCACCGTCGCGGCCCATGCCCGTGAGCAATACGCCCACCGCGTCACCGCTCCAGTAATGGGCGACACTTTCAAAAAACACGTCGATGGAGGGCCGGTAGATCTCGTTCACCGGCTCGGCGGTGTAGGCCAGTGTGCCGTCCTTCAACAAACGCAGATGATGGTTGGTCCCGGCCAGCAACACCGTGCCACTTTGCGGCGTCTCGCCGTGCCGGGCCAGGCGCACCGTGTGGCCCGACACGCTGCCCAGCCACTCGGCCATGCCCGCGGCGAACACCTCGTCCACATGCTGGACCAGCACGATCGCTGGGGCAAAGTCCCGCGGCAACGCCTTGAGCAGCACTTCCAGCGCCGCCGGCCCGCCCGCCGATGACCCGATGGCCACCAGGCTCTTGCGCGACACCGCCGTACGCTGCGCCGCTGGCGCGGGGCGCTCATGCCTGTTGCGCTCACCGATCAGCCAGCCGATGTTGGCGATCTTGCGCAGCAGCGGCGCAGCCGCGTCCGCCGGATTACCGACACCCAGGGCCGGGGTATCGACCACATCCAACGCGCCATGGCCCATGGCCTCGAACACCCGGTGGACGTTCTGCTGGCTGTCCCCGGTGACAATCACGATAGCGCAGGGGCTGTCGGCCATGATCCGCCGGGTGGCCTCCACACCATCCATGATCGGCATGAGCAGGTCCATCAGGATCAGGTCAGGGGTGTATTCGGCGCAACGCTGCACCGCCTCGGCCCCGTTGGCGGCCACCCAGACCAGTTGATGCGCCGGTTCGAACGCTAGGGCGCGACGCAGGGCCTCGACCGCCAGGGGCATGTCATTGACGATGGCGATCTTCAAGCGCGCGCCCCTCCGATCAGTTCAACCACGGCGTCGAGCAAGGCGTCGTCGTGGAAACTCGCCTTGGCCAAATAATAGTCGGCGCCGGCGTCGAGGCCACGGCGACGATCTTCTTCGCGATCCTTGTAGGACACCACCATCACCGGAAGCGACTGCAAGCGGTTGTCGCGCCGCAGCAGCGACACCAGTTCGATACCGTCCATGCGCGGCATGTCGATATCGGTGATCAACAAGTCGAAATCCTCTGAGCGCAATGCATTCCAGCCATCCATGCCATCCACCGCCACCGCCACGTCATAGCCGCGATTGAGCAGCAACTTGCGTTGCAGCTCGCGCACGGTCAGGGAATCGTCCACCACCAGGATCCGCTTGCGCGGGGCCTGGGCCTGGTGCTGCCGGGCGATGCGCTCCAGGCGCCCGGTATCGAGCAACTTTTCCACCGAGCGCAGCAGGTCTTCGACATCGATAATCAACACCACCGAGCCATCGTCGAGCAGGGCCCCGGCGGAAATGTCCTGGACCTTGCCCAGGCGTTCGTCCAGGGGCAGGACCACCAGGGTTCGCTCGCCGATGAACCGTTCCACCGCCACCCCGTAGATCGTCTCGCGCTCGCGGATCACCACGACCTTGAGTGTCTGGCCGCCGTTCTGCGTCGACGGGCGATCGAGCAACTGGCTGGCGGCGACCAAGCCGATATGCCGGCCTTCGTGCCAGAAATGCTGACGCCCTTCGACCTGGACGATGTCTTCCGGCGCCAGGTCGCACATGCGTTCGATGTGGGCCAGGGGAAAGGCGTACGCCTCACTGCCGACTTCCACCACCAGGCTGCGCACCACCGACAGCGTCAGCGGCACCTCGAGATGGAAACGACTGCCCTCCCCCGCCGTCTGCTCCAGCACCACCGCCCCGCGCAACTGCCGGACCATGTGCTGGACGGCGTCCAGGCCGACGCCGCGCCCGGACACTTCGGTGACTTTGTCGCGCAGGCTGAAACCGGGCAGGAACAGGAAGGTCAGCAGTTCCTCTTCGCTCAGGCTGGCGGCGGTTTGCTCAGGGGAAAGACCGCGCTCGACGATGCTGCGGCGCACCCGCTCCAGGTCCACCCCGGCGCCGTCGTCCACCAACTCCAAGACCAGCAGGCCAGCCTGATGAGAGGCGCGCAGGCGGATCAGGCCTTCGGCAGGCTTGCCGGCCAGTACTCGTTGCTCCGGGGCTTCGATGCCGTGGTCCACGGCGTTGCGCAGCAGGTGGGTCAGTGGCGCTTCGAGCTTTTCCAGCACATCGCGGTCGACCTGGGTTTTCTCGCCTTCGATCTCCAGGCGCACCTGTTTGCCCAGGCTGCGGCCCAGGTCACGGACCATACGCACCTGGCCCGAAAGCACATCGGCGAACGGCCGCATGCGACAGGCCAGCGCCGTGTCGTACAGCACCTGCGCCCGTTGACTGGCCTGCCAGGCGAACTCATCCAGCTCGGCGGCTTTCTGCGCCAGCAACTGCTGGGTCTCGGCGAGCAAGCGGCGCGCATCGCCAAGGGCTTCCTGGGCCTGCAGGCTCAGGGCATGGTCCTTGAGGTGCACGTTCAGCTCTTCAAGGGCGCGCAAGCCAGTGCCTTGCTGGCGCTTGAGCCGTTGCAGCGTCGCCAGCCAGGGCTTGAGGCGCTGGGTCTCGACCAAGGACTTGCTCGACAGGTCGAGCAAGCTGTTGAGGCGTTCGGCCGTGACCCGCAAGACCCGCTCGCCGCCTTCGGTGACCCGTTTATTCTTCGGAGCCGGCTCCGGTGTCGCGAACGGTTCCGGCACGAGCAACTCGACACTGATGGGGTCGACAGGCACCTCGAGGCTTGTCGGTACCGGCGCTGGCAGTTGTGCAGCGTTGGGGTCGAGCAATCGCCCCATCAACGCCACATAGGCGTCGATATCCGGGGCGCCAACGTTGTTGCCCGGCGTGGCGATGCGCGTCAGCAGGTCGGTGCCTTGCAACAAGGCGTCGATGTGCTCGGCCCCCAGCAGCAGGCGCCGCTCCTGGGCACCGACCAGGCAATCCTCCATGACGTGGGCCACGCTGACGCCAGCGTTCACCCCGACAATCCGTGCCGCGCCCTTGAGGGAATGCGCCGCGCGCATGCATGACTCGAGGTATTCGGCCTGGGTCGGATCGCGCTCCAGCGCCAGCAAGCCGGTGCTCAGCACCTGGACCTGGGCTTCGGCTTCCAGGCTGAACAGTTCCAGCAATGAGGCGTCGCGCATCTGGTCAGGGGTCATGACAGGCTCCGGGCCATGGCGGACAGCAGCTGTTCTTCATCCAGCCAGCGCAGGCTGCGGCCTTTGTAGGGCAACACGCCACGGGTGTATTTGCCCGCCGATGGCGAAGCGCTCGCCAGGATGCGTTCATCGATAGCGTGGATGCCGTCCACCTCATCCACCGGCACCACCACCGGCCCACCCTTGGCCGCGACAATCAACATGCGCGGCATGACCCGTGTACCGGTAACCACCGCGCCGGGCTCCAGGTCCAACAGCTCCACCAGCGACAGGCAGGCCACCAGTGCCCCGCGCACATTCGCCACGCCCAGCAAGGCCCGTGAGCGTTGGTGGGGCAACGAGTGGATCGGCTGCAACGGTGCCACTTCCACCAGGCTGCGCGTCGTCAGGCCCAGCCATTCCTCGCCGAGGCGGAACATCAGCAGCGAGCGCGTGACCACATCGTTGTCCACCGGGGCCAGGGACAAGTCCCGTTGATCCTGCGGCAAGGTGTAACGGTCGAGCAGCCGGGTGGCGGCCGCCGAATACACCGAGCAATTGCGGCAGTGGATATGCTCGACCAACAGTGGACAGGATTTATCGCCATGCACCCCGATGCGGTTCCAGCAATCATCGATTGCCTGGGCATCGTCATGAGTGACGTTGTAAGAAGCCGAACCGCTCATCGTTTGTGCTCACTGTCTACCGTGCGCCCGCTACGGGCGGCGCGTTCCTGCAATCGACGGGCTCCGGCCGCGTCTCCCTGGGAAGCCAGCAGCGCCGCCAGATGCACCAGGGCCTCGGCGTGTTGCGGTTCAAGATAAAGCGCCTTGCGATAAAAACCCTGGGCTTCAAGTGCACTGCCGGCCATGTCGCTGAGCAGGCCCAGCCAATAGAACACCTGGGCGTTCGGCGCATGGCTGCGCAAATACTCTTCGCACGCCGCACGGGCCTCGGCGCTTTTGCCACCGTTGGCCAGGGCGGCGATATTGGCCAGCAAGGTCGCGGCGTCGCTGCTCTTGGGTGGGGCAATCGGCGTGACGTTCGCGGCAAACGGCCGCGGCCGAATCACCGGCGCAACGACCCGGGGCGGCGGCTGACGAACCGGCAACGGCGGCGGCATCAACGCCGGCAACGGTTGAGGCTCCACAGCCCCGTGGCGACTGAAGGCGAACGATTGGGCTATCCCGATCGAGCGCATGCCCAGGCGTCCCAGCAAGCTGCCCTCGGCGGGGCCGATAAACAGCACGCCGTCCTGATGAGTCAGGCGCTTGAGCACCTCGAACACCTGCTGCTGGGTCGGCTGGTCGAAATAGATCAGCAAGTTGCGACAGAACACAAAATCGTAAGGTGCCTCGTTCACCAGCAAGGCCGGATCCAGCAGGTTGCCCACCTGCAAGCGCACCTGTTCACGCACCCGTTCGCTGAGGCGGTAACCCTCGTCCGCGACGTCGAAATGCCGTTCGCGAAAACCCAGGTCGGCGCCACGGAAGGAATTTTTGCCGTAGTGCGCGTCCTTGGCCCTTGCCACCGACAGCGGGCTGACGTCCAGGCCGTCGACCTTGAACTGATGTGGCCCCAGGCCCGCGTCGAGCAAGGCCATGGCGATGGAGTAAGGCTCTTCGCCCGTGGAGCACGGCAAGCTGAGGATGCGCAGCGCACGCAGGTGCTTGATCTCGGCCAGGCGCTTGACGGCCAGCCTGGCGAGGGTCGCGAAGGATTCCGGATAGCGGAAGAACCAGGTCTCCGGGACGATCACTGCTTCGATCAGCGCCTGCTGCTCCGGGGCCGAATGCTGCAGGGCCTGCCAATACTCATCGGCGGTTCGCCCGGGCACGGCACTGATCCGTTGGCGCACGGCCCGCTCGATGATCGCGGTGCCGACGGAGGTCACATCGAGGCCGATGCGCTCCTTGAGAAAATCGAAAAAACGCTGATCGTCGTTCATGGCGTTGCCCCGAGGTCGTCGAGGTCCAGCGGCGGCGCAGGAAACAGCAGCGCCCGAACGGATTCGTCGAGCAGGTCATTGACCCGCACCCATTGCAGCAACCCGTGGGCATCCTCGCGTACGGGGCCGAGGTACGGCGCCTGCCGATTGTCCAGGCCATAGGGTTTGAAATCGGCCGGATCACAACGCACGGTGTCGGTCGCCTGTTCCAGGATCAATCCCAGCACTTGCCCGGCTTGTTGCCCATCGCCTCGATAACGCACCAGCACCAGCCGGGTACTGGTCCGGGCCTCGGCATTCTGGCCGAACGTCAGGGCGCACAGGTCGATCACCGGCACCATCGTGCCGCGCCAGGCAAACACCCCCGCCACCCAGGACGGCGCCCGGGCAATCGGTTTGAGGGGCAAGCGCGGCAGCACCTCCACCACATCGATGGCCTGCAGGGCGTACCGTTCGTTGCCGATGCTGAACACCAGGAACAACGACTGGCGGGCCGTCGGTGCGGCGCCACGCCGGGTATCGATTTCGCCCATCAGACTTTGAAACGCGAGACGCCGCTGCGCAGCCCCACGGCGACCTGGCTCAGCTCGTCGATGGCGGAACTGGCCTGGCGCAGGGAATCCACAGTCTGGCTGCTGGCATCGCCCAGTTGCACCAAGGCGTGGTTGATCTGCTCCGCGCCGGTGGCCTGGGCCTGCATGCCTTCGTTGACCATCAACACCCGCGGGGCCAGGGCCTGGACCTGATGGATGATCTGCGACAGTTGCTCGCCGATCTGCTGCACTTCGGCCATGCCCCGGCGCACTTCTTCGGAGAACTTGTCCATGCCCATCACCCCGGCCGACACCGCGGACTGGATCTCACGCACCATCTGCTCGATGTCATAGGTCGCCACGGCGGTCTGGTCGGCCAGGCGCCGCACCTCCGTGGCCACCACGGCGAAACCGCGCCCGTACTCACCGGCCTTCTCGGCCTCGATGGCCGCGTTGAGGGATAGCAGGTTGGTCTGGTCGGCCACTTTGACGATGGTCACCACCACCTGGTTGATGTTGCCGGCCTTCTCGTTGAGGATCGCCAGCTTGGCGTTCACCAGGTCGGCGGCGCCCATCACCGAATGCATGGTTTCCTCCATGCGCGCCAGGCCCTGCTGGCCGGAGCCGGCGGCCACCGAGGCCTGGTCGGCGGCGGTGGAGACTTCGGTCATGGTGCGCACCAGGTCCCGGGAGGTGGCGGCGATTTCCCGGGACGTCGCGCCGATCTCGGTGGTGGTGGCGGCGGTTTCGGTGGCCGTGGCCTGTTGCTGGCGCGAGGTGGCGGCGATCTCGGTGACCGAGGTGGTGACCTGCACGGAAGAGCGCTGGGCCTGGGACACCAGCGAGGTCAGTTCAGCCATCATGTCGTTGAAGCCGGTTTCCACGGCGCCGAATTCGTCTTTGCGCGCCAGGTTCAGACGCCCGCTCAGGTCGCCACTGCGCATGATCGCGAGGATCTCGACGATGCGGTTCATCGGCGCCATGATCGCCCGCATCAACAACAACCCGCACAGTACGGCGACGATCAGCGCTACCAGGAACGACAGGCCCATGGCGACCTTGGCCGCCGTCACCGCGTCGCCAATGGTCTGGGTGGCGCTTTCCGCCAGCTCGCGATTACGCTCGATGATTTGATTCAAATGCCCGCGGCCGTCGAGCCACGCCGTCGTCAGCTCTGTGTTCAGCGCCAGTCGCGCCCCTTCGTAATCCTTGCGCTGATACAGGTCCAGGACCTTCGCCAGGGCCTTGTTGAAGTCCTGGTGATTGACTTCGAACTCGTCAAAAGAGACTTGGTCGGCCGGGTTCTGGATCAACTTCTGGTAGTTCTGTATCTCTTCGCGCAGGTGCTGCTCGAAACCCTGGTAGCGGGCCTTGTCCTCGGCGGTGATTTCCCGGTTCCCCGAGAGGCCGACGATCTGTTGGGTCAGGACATAGCTGTCGACCCAGCCACCGCGGATCATCGAACTGAAATACACCCCCGGCACCGCGTCGGTCCGGACCTTTTCTCCACTGTCCTGGATCTTCAACAACCGTGAATACGAGACAACCACCATCAGCAGCATAATGGCGATGATCACCGCAAAACTCGCCAGGATGCGTTGGCGCAATGTCCAATTCTTCACAGTAAAACCTCGGGCACTTGAAATGCTGGGGAGTATAGCCGAGGGCGGCGTGGCGTCTGTATGGCGGCGTGGGAGGATTTTTGACCAGGCCGAGGTTCGCGATGAAATCCATCCCTGTGGGAGCGAGCTTGCTCGCGATAGCGGTGTACCAGTCAAAAATGCTGCGACTGACCGGGCTCCATCGCGAGCAAGCTCGCTCCCACAGGGAATAGCGTTGGGACACAGGGCTGCCAAACACCCCAAAACCACTGTGGGAGCGAGCTTGCTCGCGATAACGGTGTATCAGTCAAAAATGCTGCGACTGACCGGGCGCCATCGCGAGCAAGCTCGCTCCCACAGGGAATAGCGTTGGGGCTGTTTAGGCGGTCGCCTGGCGCACCTGTTTTTCCAGCTCCACCTTCAACCCCGGCTCCAGCTTGAGTTGGCGCGCCAGTTCGTCGAGGTAGGACTTCTCCATGAAGTTTTCCTCGTCCACCAGCATCACACTGGCGATATACATTTCCGCGGCTATTTCCGGGGTGCTGGCGGCGCGGGCGACGTCGGTGGGGTCCAGGGGTTTGTTGAGTTCAGCGTGCAGCCAGTGTTGCAGCTCCTGGTCGTTGTCGAGCTTGGTGAATTCACCTTCGATCAACTGCCGCTCCCGCTCGTCCACATGACCGTCGGCCTTGGCCGCCGCCACCAGCGCCTTGAGGATCGCCTGGCTATGCTGTTCAACCTGTGCCGGGGGCACGCGGTCGAGGGTCTGCGGTTCGGTTTTCGGCGCGGTGCCCTGTTGGGCCTGCCAGTTGCCATAGGCTTTGTAGGCGATCACGCCCAAGGCAGCCAAGCCACCGTAGGCCAGGGCCTTGCCACCGAAGCTGCGGGCTTTCTTGTTGCCCAGCAACAGGCCCATGGCCCCGGCGGCCAGGGCCCCGCCGCCCGCACCGGAAAGCATCCCGCCCAGGTTGCCGGAGCCGCCGAGCAACCCGCCCAGGCCACCGGACGATTTGCCTTGTGAGCCGCCAGCCTTGTTCTGCAACATTTCCTGGCCGGACTTGAGAAGCTGATCGAGCAATCCACGGGTGTTCATTTGTTGCCTCCACATTGTCGGGTCAACGTAAGGCCCCCAGCCTAGATCGAAAGTGCCCTGACGCCGCAGGCGAGATTGCTTCCAGATGTTGCCTGGCTCATTCGAAGAGACACTCACCTACCCTTCTAAAAAAACGATATACACTCCAGCACATCGATAAAATCGCCCACCGGGTATACACCCATGATGACCCTGCGTCAGATCCGCCACTTCATCGCCGTGGCCGAAACCGGCTCCATCTCCGCCGCTGCGCAAACGGCGTTCATTTCCCAGTCCACCCTGACCCTGGCGATCCAGCAACTGGAGCAGGACATCGGTGTCAGCCTGTTCAGCCGCCACGCCAAGGGCATGACCCTGACCCACCAGGGCCATCAATTCCTACGCCAGGCCCATGTGATCCTGGCCACCGTCGACAACGCCAAACGCAGCCTGCAACAAAGCACCGATCAGGTGGCCGGCCAAGTCACCATTGGCGTCACCAGCCTGGTCGCCGGCTATTACCTGGCGGACCTGCTCACCCGTTTCCAGCGTGCCTACCCCAACGTGGAGATCCGCGTGATGGAGGACGAACGGCCGTACATCGAGCATTTGCTGGTCAGCGGCGAAATCGATGTCGGGGTACTGATCCTGTCCAATCTGGAAGACCGTCACGCGTTGCAGACCGAAGTCCTGACCCATTCGCCACACCGCTTGTGGTTGCCGGCACAGCACCCACTGCTGGAGCACGACAGCATCAACCTGGCTGACGTGGCCCGCGAACCGCTGATCCAGCTGAATGTCGATGAAATGGACCGCAACGCCCAACGCCTGTGGCGCGGCGCCGGCCTGCAACCGAGGGTCACCCTGCGCACCGCCTCGACCGAAGCGGTGCGCAGCCTGGTGGCGGCGGGATTGGGTGTGTCGATCCAACCGGACATGACCTACCGCCCTTGGTCGCTGGAAGGCGACATCATCGAAGCCCGACCGATCGCCGACCTCAACCAGACCCTCGACGTAGGCCTGGCCTGGCGCCGGGGCACGGCGCGACCGGCGTCGGTCGACCCGTTCCTGGCCGTCGCCCGGGAACAACCTCATGGCGGGCGCAAGCCATCTATTTAATCGAATGCAGCCTTGAGTATTTCGAATTTGTCGGCCTCGGGGCTGAGCACTAGTCTGATTACGCCCCCCTTCCTGTGGGAGCCGAGCTTGCTCGCGATAGCGGTCTGTCAGTTGAATCAATGTTGCCTGACCCACCGCTATCGCGAGCAAGCTCGGCTCCCACAGGGACTATTTTTAACTGGCAGTCGTCATCACCCTTAAATGAGAAATCGGACATGGCTGGCACGCAAACCCCGTTGTGCACCGCGTTGCTGATCGACGGAGAGCTCGTTGCCGGTGAAGGCCTTGTCGAGCCGATCCTCAACCCGGCCACCGGTGAGGTGATGGCTCACATCGCCGAGGCCAGCACCGAACAGGTAGAAGCCGCGATCCTCGCCGCCCATCGCGCTTTCGACGGCTGGTCGCGCACCACGCCGCAACAACGCTCGAACCTGTTGCTGGACATCGCCAGCGCCATCGAAAAGAACGCCGATGAGCTGGCCCGCCTCGAATCCCTGAACTGCGGCAAGCCGCTGCACCTGGCGCGCCAGGATGACCTGAGCGCCACGGTGGATGTCTTTCGTTTCTTCGCCGGCGCCGTGCGCTGCCAGACCGGCCAGCTCAGTGGCGAATACCTGCCCGGCTACACCAGCATGGTGCGCCGCGACCCGATCGGCGTGGTGGCGTCCATTGCGCCGTGGAATTACCCGATCATGATGGCCGCCTGGAAAATCGCCCCAGCCCTGGCCGCCGGCAATACGCTGGTGTTCAAGCCCTCGGAACACACGCCGCTGTCGATCCTGGCCCTGGCGCCGGCACTGGCCAGGATCCTGCCGCGAGGCGTCATCAATATTATTTGCGGGGGCGGCGAAGGTGTGGGCAGCCATCTGGTCAGCCATCCGAAAGTGCGCATGGTCTCGCTGACCGGCGACATCGTCACCGGGCAGAAGATCCTCCAGGCGGCGGCGAAAACCCTCAAGCGCACGCACCTGGAACTGGGCGGCAAGGCGCCGGTGATCGTGTGCAACGACGCCGACATCCAGGCCGTGGTCGAAGGCGTGCGCACCTACGGCTATTACAACGCCGGGCAGGATTGCACCGCAGCCTGCCGGATCTACGCCCAGGACGGGATTCACGACCGCCTGGTGGCCGAGCTCGGCGCGGCGGTCAGTAGCCTGCGCTTTGCCGGCAAGCGCGACGCCGACAATGAGATCGGCCCGCTGATCAGCACCCGCCAGCGCGATCGCGTGGCCAGTTTTGTCGAGCGCGCCCTCGGCCAGCCGCACATCGAACGCATCACCGGCGCGGCGGTGCATTCCGGCGCCGGTTTCTATTACCAACCCACGCTGCTGGCCGGCTGCAAGCAAAGCGATGAAATCGTCCAGCGCGAGGTGTTCGGCCCGGTCGTCACCGTGACCCGTTTCGACGAACTCAGCCAGGCGGTGGACTGGGCCAACGATTCCGAATACGGCCTGGCCTCCTCGGTGTGGACGCAGAACCTGGACAAGGCCATGCAGGTGGCGGCGCGGCTTCAATACGGCTGCACCTGGATCAACAGCCATTTCATGCTGGTCAGCGAAATGCCCCACGGCGGCCTGAAACGTTCGGGTTATGGGAAAGACCTGTCCAGCGATTCGCTCCAGGACTACAGCGTGGTGCGCCACATCATGGCCCGCCACGGCCAGCATCTGTAGCTAACAGAACTACTCTAATAACAGGCCAGCCATGGCGCTTCACCCGGTTCGAACACTGCCCCGACCATAATTAAAGCAAGAGGGATTTCCATGTACGCGCACAAGACCGTATTGCTCAGTGCACTCACCACGGCGCTGCTGACCAGCGTCAGCCTCCAGGCCGCCGAACCGCTCAAGGCCGTCGGTGCCGGCGAAGGTCAACTGGATATCGTTGCCTGGCCGGGTTACATCGAACGCGGCGAAAGCGACAAGGCCTACGACTGGGTCAGCGGTTTCGAGAAAGAAACCGGCTGCAAGGTCAATGTGAAAACCGCAGCCACGTCCGACGAAATGGTCAGCCTGATGACCAAGGGCGGCTATGACCTGGTCACCGCCTCCGGCGACGCCTCGTTGCGGCTGATTGCCGGCAAGCGCGTGCAGCCGATCAACACCGCGCTGATCGCCAACTGGAAGAATCTCGACCCGCGCCTGAAGGATGCGCCGTGGTACGTGGTCAACCAGCAGACCTATGGCACCCCGTATCAATGGGGCCCGAATGTGCTGATGTACAACACCGACGTGTTCAAGCAGGCGCCCACCAGTTGGAGCGTGCTGTTCAACGCCCAGGACCTGCCCGACGGCAAGCCGAACAAGGGGCGCGTGCAAGCCTACGATGGCCCGATCTACATCGCCGACGCGGCGCTGTACCTCAAGACCGCCAAGCCTGAGCTGGGCATCAAGGACCCGTACCAACTCGACGAAGCGCAATACAAGGCCGTGCTGGAATTGCTGAGGGCTCAGCAGCCGTTGATCCACCGCTACTGGCACGACACCACTGTGCAGATGAGCGACTTCAAGAACGAAGGCGTGGTGGCGTCCGGTGCCTGGCCGTATCAGGTCAACGGCCTGATGAACGAGAAGCAACCGATCGCCTCGACCATTCCGAAAGAAGGTGCCACCGGCTGGGCGGATACGACGATGCTCCACGCCGAGGCCAAGCATCCCAACTGCGCGTACAAGTGGATGGACTGGTCGCTGCAACCGAAAGTCCAGGGTGACGTGGCCGCGTGGTTCGGTTCCTTGCCTGCGGTGCCGGCAGCATGCAAGGGCAGCGAACTGCTGGGCGCCGAAGGCTGCAAGACCAACGGCTTCGATCAGTTCGACAAGATTGCCTTCTGGAAAACCCCACAGGCCGAGGGCGGCAAATTCGTGCCGTACAGCCGCTGGACCCAGGACTACATTGCGATCATGGGTGGGCGCTAAGCCCAATCAGCCGGTGTAGTTCGCTGTGTGGGAGCAAGGCTTGCCCGCGATGAAGAGGACGCGGTTTCTTGGAAAACCGAGGCGCCCGTATCGCGAGCAAGCTTTGCTCCCACCAAGCCCCTCGCCCGACGATTCAGCCATGTTCAACACAAGCCCCGCTTTTTGGAGCCCCGCACCATGACGCTTGCAGTCCAGTTCACCCAGGTATCCCGTCAGTTCGGCGATGTGAAAGCCGTTGACCGGGTCTCCATTGATATCCAGGACGGCGAGTTCTTTTCCATGCTGGGTCCGTCCGGCTCGGGCAAGACCACCTGCCTGCGGCTGATCGCCGGGTTCGAGCAACCCAGTGCCGGCTCGATTCGCATCCACGGCGAAGAAGCCACCGGGCTCGCGCCGTACCAGCGGGACGTGAACACCGTTTTCCAGGATTACGCCCTCTTCCCCCACATGAATGTACGTGACAACGTGGCCTACGGCTTGAAAGTCAAAGGCGTCGCCAAGCCCGAGCGCATCCAGCGCGCCAACGAAGCCCTGGAAATGGTGGCCTTGGGGGGCTATGGTGAACGCAAGCCGGTGCAGCTCTCCGGCGGCCAACGCCAACGCGTGGCCCTGGCCCGGGCGCTGGTCAACCGTCCGCGGGTGCTGTTGCTCGATGAACCCTTGGGCGCCCTGGACCTGAAGCTGCGCGAACAGATGCAGGGCGAATTGAAGAAGCTGCAACGCCAGCTGGGCATCACTTTCATTTTCGTCACCCACGACCAGACCGAAGCGCTGTCGATGTCCGACCGCGTGGCAGTGTTCAACAAGGGGCGCATCGAACAGGTCGATACTCCACGCAACCTGTACATGAAACCGGCGACCACCTTCGTCGCCGAATTCGTCGGCACCTCCAACGTGATTCGTGGCGAGCTGGCCCGGGAACTGAGCGGTTATCCACAGCCGTTCTCGATCCGCCCGGAACACGTGCGTTTCGCCGAGGGCCCGTTGGCCAGCGGTGAGATCGAGGTCCACGGCCTGCTGCACGACATCCAGTACCAGGGCAGCGCCACACGCTACGAGTTGAAACTTGCCAACGGCCAGACCCTGAACCTCAGCCAGGCCAATACCCAGTGGCTCGACAACGCAGCCCAGCACCAGACCGGCCAGCCTCTCAGCGTTCGCTGGGCCCGTGAGGCGATGGTCGCGCTGCACGACACCGTCAGTGGCGAGGTGTGAGATGAACACCCTGGCCATCACCCAAGCGCCTGCGCCCGGTTCGCCGCTGCGGCGTTTTGCCAACCTGCTGTACCGACGGCCCAACCTGTACCTGTCGATGTTGCTGGTGCCGCCGCTGCTCTGGTTCGGCGCGATCTACCTCGGCTCGCTGCTGACCTTGCTGTGGCAGGGGTTCTACACCTTCGATGACTTCACCATGGCGGTCACGCCGGACCTGACCCTGGCGAACTTCGCGGCGCTGTTCCAGCCCTCGAACTTCGACATCATTTTGCGCACCCTGAGCATGGCGATTGCCGTGTCCATCGCCAGCGCCGTCGTCGCGTTCCCGATCGCCTACTACATGGCGCGCTACACCCGCGGCAAGACCAAGGCGTTTTTCTACATCGCGGTGATGCTACCGATGTGGGCCAGCTATATCGTCAAGGCCTACGCCTGGACGCTGCTGCTGGCCAAGGGCGGCGTGGCGCAGTGGTTCGTCCAGCACCTGGGCCTGGGGCCGGTGTTGCAGTTCGTGCTGGGGATCCCAGGCGTGGGTGGCAGCACCTTGTCCACCTCGCACCTGGGACGTTTCCTGGTGTTCGTCTACATCTGGCTGCCGTTCATGATCCTGCCGATCCAGGCGTCCCTGGAGCGCCTGCCGCCATCGCTGCTGCAAGCCTCGGCGGACCTGGGCGCCAGGCCACGCCAGACGTTCACGCAGGTGATCCTGCCGCTGTCGATCCCGGGCATTGCCGCCGGCTCGATCTTCACCTTCTCGCTGACCCTGGGGGATTTCATCGTGCCCCAGTTGGTGGGCCCGCCGGGTTACTTCGTCGGCAGCATGGTCTACGCCCAGCAAGGCGCCATCGGCAACATGCCCATGGCCGCAGCGTTCACGCTGGTGCCTATCGTGCTGATCGCGGTCTATCTATCCATCGTCAAGCGACTGGGAGCTTTCGATGCGCTCTGACTCTCAAGACCGAGCCTCGTGGGGCTTGCGGATCGCGGCGTGGGGCGGGCTGCTGTTCCTGCATTTCCCGATCCTGATCATCTTCCTCTACGCCTTCAACACCGAGGACGCGGCCTTCAGTTTCCCCCCCAAGGGCCTGACCCTGAAGTGGTTCAGCGTCGCCTTCTCGCGCCCGGATGTGCTGGAAGCGATCAAGCTGTCGTTGCAGGTCGCGGCCATCGCCACGCTGATCGCCATGGTGCTCGGCACCCTGGCTTCGGCGGCGCTGTACCGTCGCGACTTCTTCGGTAAACAGGGCATTTCGCTGATGCTGATCCTGCCGATTGCCTTGCCGGGGATCATCACCGGCATTGCACTGCTGGCGACCTTCAAGACCCTGGGCATCGAACCGGGAATGTTCACCATCGTCGTCGGCCACGCCACCTTCTGCGTGGTGATCGTCTACAACAACGTGATCGCCCGCCTGCGCCGCACCTCCCACAGCCTGATCGAGGCCTCGATGGACCTGGGCGCCGACGGCTGGCAGACCTTTCGCTACATCATCCTGCCTAACCTGGGGTCGGCACTGCTGGCCGGCGGGATGCTGGCCTTCGCGCTGTCGTTCGACGAAATCATCGTCACCACCTTCACCGCTGGCCACGAACGCACCCTGCCGCTGTGGCTGCTCAACCAGCTCAGCCGCCCGCGCGACGTGCCGGTGACCAACGTGGTGGCGATGCTGGTGATGATGGTCACGATGTTGCCGATATTGGGCGCGTACTACCTGACCCGCGGGGGTGAGAGCGTGGCCGGTAGCGGCGGGAAATAATCAACAGTGATCGCTCACTGGGGAACCGCAATCCTGTGGGAGCGAGCTTGCTCGCGAAGGCGTCGTGGCAGTCGCTGCAAAGGGTGAATGACCACCGCTATCGCGAGCAAGCTCGCTCCCACAGGGGATTTGGGAAACATTCAAGAGGACTTGGACATGCAAACCAAACTGCTGATCAACGGCCACCTGGTAGAAGGCGAAGGCCCCGGCCAGGCCGTGTTTAACCCCTCGCTGGGGCGAGTGCTGGTGGAAATCAACGAGGCTAGCGAAGCCCAGGTCGATGCCGCCGTGCGTGCGGCCGACAACGCCTTCGACAGCTGGTCGCAGGTTGCGCCCAAGGACCGGTCCCTGTTGCTGCTCAAGCTGGCTGACGCCATCGAAGCCCACGGCGAAGAACTGGCGAAGCTGGAGTCGGACAACTGCGGCAAACCCCTTAGCGCCGCGCTGAACGACGAGATTCCGGCGATTGCCGACGTGTTCCGCTTCTTTGCCGGTGCCAGCCGCTGCATGAGCGGCTCGGCGGGCGGCGAGTACCTGCCGGGGCACACTTCGATGATCCGTCGCGACCCGGTAGGCGTCATCGCCTCCATCGCGCCGTGGAACTACCCGCTGATGATGGTCGCCTGGAAAATCGCCCCGGCCCTGGCCGCCGGCAATACCGTGGTGCTCAAGCCGTCGGAGCAAACCCCACTGACGGCCCTGCGCCTGGCGGAACTGGCGTCGGAGATTTTCCCGGCCGGCGTGCTCAACGTGATCTTCGGCCGTGGGCAGACCGTCGGCAACCCGCTGGTCACCCACCCGAAAGTACGCATGGTGTCGCTGACCGGCTCCATCGCTACCGGCTCGAACATCATTTCCAGCACGTCCGACAGCGTCAAGCGCATGCACATGGAACTGGGCGGCAAAGCCCCGGTGATCATTTTCGACGATGCCGACATCGACGCGGCCGTGGAGGGCATCCGCACCTTCGGTTTCTACAACGCCGGCCAGGACTGCACCGCCGCCTGCCGCATCTATGCCCAGCAAGGCATCTACGAGCAGTTCGTCGAGAAACTCGGCGCCGCGGTGGGCAGCATCAAGTACGGCCTGCAAACCGCGTCCGACACCGAGATGGGCCCGTTGATCACCGCCCAGCACCGCGACCGCGTGGCCGCTTTCGTCGAGCGGGCCATCGCCCAGCCGCATATCCGCCTGGTCACCGGTGGCAAGGCCGTGGACGGCAACGGGTTCTTCTTCGAACCGACGGTGCTGGCCGACGCCCAGCAGGATGACGAAATCGTCCGGCGGGAAGTCTTCGGGCCGGTGGTGTCCGTCACCCCGTTCCTCGACGAAGCGCAAGTGCTGGCCTGGGCCAACGACTCGGACTATGGCCTGGCTTCATCGGTCTGGACCGCCGACATCGGCCGCGCCCATCGCCTGTCGGCACGCCTGCAATATGGCTGCACCTGGGTGAACACCCACTTCATGCTCGTCAGTGAAATGCCCCATGGCGGTCAGAAACGTTCCGGCTATGGCAAGGACATGTCCATGTATGGGCTGGAGGACTACACGGTGGTGCGGCATGTGATGTTCAAGCATTGACGACAAGACAACGTTGGCAACACATGCTCGCGCCTGCCCGGCGTTCGTCCTGCTAAGGTTTTCGTCGATCGGTGCACGCCCGCCGGTTGACGGAAATCCTGGTAGCACCTAGGGTGTCTACAACGTATACACTTTGGAGATCAGCCATGGCCTCGCCCGTTTTGTCCTTTCGTGTGGAAGAAGGTCTGGCCCAACAGCTGGACTTGCTGGCTGCCGCCACCGACCGCGACCGCCAATATCACCTCAAGCGTGCACTGGTTCGATATGTGGAAGCCGAATCCTGGCATCTGCAAGCCATCAGCGAAGGCATGGCCGATGCCGACGCTGGAAACCTGACCGATCTGGACGCCGTGAAGGCTAAGTGGGCAAAGCGTGCCGAGCATCGTACTGACCGACAAAGCACAGAGTGACCTCGACTCGATCCACGAACATTACCAAAGCGCTATCGGCGCAGAAGGCGCCGATGAGGTCATCCTCGCCATCCTGGAGACATTGCGCCAACTGCAACGCTTTCCCGGCTCGGGCCGTCCTTCGGTCGTTCCCGATATTCGAGAGCTGGTGCTGACACGCTACCCGTTCGTTGCCCCGTACCGGCTCGAGCAGGGACAACTGCAAGTCCTGCGGATACTGCACCAGCGCACCGAACGTCCCCAGGACTGGTCGGTGGAGTGATGTCGGCCGGCGCGCCTGCCCCGACCGCTCACCTGCGCCACGCTTCAAAACCGCGAAACACTCCTCATCGCATCCACCAGATAGCGCATGGCGATGCGGTCGTTTTCCGACAACTCCCGATAGCGCTCCACCAGTCTCAATTCCTCAAGGCTGAGCCGGCGTGTCCTGCGCGGGTTGGTCAGGCCTGGAAAGATCCCCAGCATTTCGGTAATGCCCTGTATTTTTGTCATGAGTTGTCCTTCTTTACGTCGAGGTTGACCTGATAGCGCCGTCTGAACCCGGGTTAGATCGTCTATCACGCTAAAGAATAGGGAGGATTCAAAGCGTGAAAAGGGAGTTTTAGAGTAATTAGTCAAAAAAAGTTGGAATCGACATAAAAAAAGAAATAACTGTAAGAAAATTTGACCAAGCCACGCTTTCCTTTCTCTCAAAACCCGTATTTCCCCTATGATTTTGCGCCTCGGTGAACCGATCCAGCTCTCAGGCATCTGTTCTAACGTTCGTCGCGTTTGGCCAAAGGCATGTCCGAACTCATTTACCAATCTCTGTCGCCAGGATCGGCGCGGGATTGTTTCGAGAAAGGTTGTATTTATGCACCGCAGGAATCTGCTCAAGGCCTCCATGGCCTTCGCCGCCTACACCGGGCTGTCGGCCTCCGGGCTCATGGCCGCACGCGCCTGGGCCGCCGATCAGACTGCCGACGGCGAAGCCCGTCCCTTCGATTTCAACGGTTTGAAGGATCAGGCCCGGCGGCTGGCCGAGAGCCGCTACGTCGACACCAAGCAAGTCCTGCCACCCACCCTGGCGCAAATGTCGCCGCTGCAGTTCAACGCCATCCAATACGACGTCAATCACTCGTTATGGAATGACCTGGAAGGACGACAACTGGATGCACAGTTCTTCCATGTCGGCATGGGCTTCAAGCAGCCGGTACGCATGTACAGTGTCGACCCGAAGACGCGCATGGCCCGTGAGGTGCACTTCCGTCCGGAACTGTTCAACTATGAGAAAACCACGGTCAACACCTCGCAACTGACGGGTGACCTGGGCTTCGCCGGCTTTCGTGTCTTCAAGGCGCCGGAGCTGGATCGACACGACATCGTTTCGTTCCTGGGGGCCAGCTATTTCCGCGCCGTGGATGCCAGCGGCCAGTACGGGCTGTCGGCTCGCGGCTTGGCCATCGACACCTATGCCAAGAAGCGTGAGGAATTCCCGGACTTCACCAAGTTCTGGTTCGAAACCCCGGACAAGAACAGCACCCGCTTCGTGGTCTACGCCCTGCTCGACTCCCCCAGCGCCACCGGCGCCTATCGGTTCGACATCGATTGCCAGCCGACCCGGGTGGTGATGGAAATCGATGCGCATATCAATGCCCGTACCGCCATCGAACAACTGGGTATCGCCCCCATGACCAGCATGTTCAGCTGCGGCACCGTCGAACGGCGCATGTGCGACACCATTCACCCGCAAATCCACGACTCCGACCGGCTGGCCATGTGGCGCGGCAATGGTGAGTGGGTCTGCCGTCCGTTGAACAACCCTGCCACCCTGCAATTCAATGCCTTCGCCGACAACAACCCGAAAGGTTTCGGCCTGGTGCAGACCGACCACGACTTTGCCAGCTACCAAGACACCGTGGACTGGTACAGCAAGCGCCCAAGCCTGTGGGTCGAACCGACGACGGCATGGGGCGAAGGCTCGGTGGACTTGCTGGAAATTCCTACCACCGGAGAGACCCTGGACAACATCGTCGCGTTCTGGACGCCGAAAAAACCGGTGGCCGCCGGTGATTCGCTGAACTATGGCTACAAGCTCTACTGGAGCGCGCTGCCGCCGGTCAGCACCGACCTGGCCCACGTCGACGCCACTCGTTCAGGCATGGGCGGGTTCATCGAAGGCTGGGCACCGGGCGAGCATTACCCGACCGTCTGGGCACGTCGTTTCGCCGTGGACTTCAGCGGCGGCGGCCTCGACCAACTGCCGCCGGGCACCGGCATCGAACCGGTGGTGACCTGCTCCCACGGCGAAGTGAAGGACTTCAATGTGTTGGTGCTGGATGCGATCAAGGGCTACCGCATTACCTTCGACTGGTACCCGACCGACGACCGGGTGGACCCGGTGCAGATGCGCCTGTTCATTCGCACCAAGGACCGCACCTTGAGCGAGACCTGGTTGTACCAGTACTTCCCGCCGGCACCGGATAAGCGCAAGTACCCCTGATAGTGATCGGATGCCTGGGCTGGCCCTATCGCGAGCAAGCTCGCTCCCACAGTAGATTGATGTTCTACCCTGTGGGAGCGGGCTTGCTCGCGAAGACGGCAGCACAAGCACCAGCGATTTCAGATATGAAAAAGCCCCGGCCAATGACGACCGGGGCTTTTTGTTTTATCGGGCACTCAATCGCGCAAATCCGACTCATGAATCGGCTGGTCCCGATGCGTGGCCCGCTGGTACTGCGCCGGCCACGTGGCCTTGCGGCCGCCCAGGTCATCATCGGCATGCAGGGCCCAGTACGGATCGCGCAACAATTCGCGGGCCAGGAAAATGATGTCGGCCTGGCAGGTGCGCAGGATGTGTTCGGCCTGGGCCGGTTCGGTGATCATGCCGACGGTGCCGGTGGCGATTTCCGACTCCTTGCGCACCCGCTCGGCGAAGCGTGTCTGGTAACCCGGGCCGGTGGGGATTTCCGCATTGGCGGCCGTGCCGCCCGATGACACATCGATCAGGTCCACCCCCAGCGCCCTGAAGCGCCGCGCCAGCTCCACGGTTTCATCCGGGTTCCAACCGTCCTCGACCCAATCGGTGGCGGAGACGCGAACGAACACCGGCAGCTCTTGCGGCCATACGGCCCGGATCGCTTCGGTGACTTGCAGCACCAGGCGGATGCGGTTCTCGAACGAGCCGCCGTATTGATCGCGCCGCTGATTGCTCAAGGGCGACAGGAACTGATGCAGCAGATAACCATGGGCCGCGTGGACCTCGACCACCTTGAAACCGGCCGTGAGGGCGCGCTTGGCCGAATCCACGAAGGCCTGGATCACCCCGGCGATCTGTCCTTCGTCCAACTGCACCGGCTGGGTGTGTTGCGGGTCGAAGGCAATCGGCGACGGACCGACCGGCACCCAGCCGCCATCCGCCGGTTTGACGCTGCCATGCTTGCCCAGCCAAGGTCGCCAGGTGCTGGCCTTGCGCCCGGCATGGGCCAGCTGTATGCCCGGCACGGCGCCTTGGGCGGTGATGAACCGGGTGATGCGTTGCAAGGGTTCGATCTGTTCATCGTTCCACAGCCCCAGATCCTGGGCGGTGATACGACCGTCGGCGGTCACGGCGGTGGCTTCGGTGAACACCAGGCCGGCACCGCCCACGGCGCGGCTACCCAAGTGCACCAGGTGCCAATCGTTGGCCAGGCCATCGGTGCTCGAATACTGGCACATCGGCGATACCGCGATGCGATTGGGCAGGGTCAATTGGCGAAGGGTATAGGGTTCCAGCAGCAGACTCATGGGGCACCTCTCGAATCAGTGGGCAGGCTCCAGGGTTCTGTTTGAAAAGTCGACGAGTGACAAGAAGGTGCAACACCCGCCCCCGCGGGCAAAAAATTCGACAATACGTCACAAGGGCTATCAAGCAGTGCTTAGAGCCTAGTCGACAACCCGGGAGGCGGGAGGGTTCAGAACTTAAAAACCGACGGTGTGACCAGATTACTCTCGATCGGGCCTATGACTTTGTGGCGAGGGGATTTATCCCCGTTCGGCTGCGAAGCAGCCGTGAACCCGGCCAATGCCGTTTGGCTGAAGAAATTCGGGGCTGGGATATTTTGGGGGCTGCTGCGCAGCCCAGCGGGGATAAATCCCCTCGCCACACATCATCACTTGATCGATAGCATTTGTGCCTACCGCGGTTCGATATGGGCAATCATCAACTGCACCGTTTCCTGGCCGCGGAACTCGTTGAGGTCGAGCTTGTAGGCCAGTTCCACCCAGCGCACGGTAGGGTTTGGCCAGATCTCGCGGTCGATGCCGAAGGCGATGCCGTCGAGCTTCACCGAGCCGCACTCGCTCTTGAGAATGACCTTCAGGTGCCGTTCGCCCACCACGCGTTGTTCGACCAACTGGAACACCCCATGGAACATCGGTTCCGGGAAATGCTGGCCCCAGGGACCGGCATGGCGCAATGCCCGGGCCAGTTCGAGGTGGAACTCCTCCACCGCCAGGGTGCCATCCGACAACAACCGGCCGGTCAGGTCTTCTTCGCGCAATTGCCGGCGCACTTCCGCGTCGAACGCTTCGGCGAACAACGGAAAATTCGCTTCCGGCAACGTCAGCCCCGCCGCCATGGCGTGACCGCCGTACTTGCTGATCAGGGTCGGATGCTGCGCCGCCACCACGCTCAGCGCATCGCGAATGTGAAAGCCCGGTACCGAGCGCCCCGAGCCCTTGAGCAAACCGTCCCCGGCATCGGCAAAGGCGAGGGTCGGGCGGAAATAGCGCTCTTTCATCCGCGAGGCGAGAATGCCGATGACCCCTTGGTGCCACTGTGGGTCGAACAGGCACAAACCGAATGGCATCGACTCCACCGGCAGGTCCTTGAGCTGAGCCAGGGCTTCACGCTGCATGCCCTGCTCGATGGACTTGCGGTCCTGGTTCATGCCGTCCAGTTGCGCCGCCATCTCCCGCGCCAGGGCCGGATCGTCGGTGAGCAGGCATTCGATGCCCAGGCTCATATCGTCCAGGCGCCCTGCCGCATTCAGACGCGGCCCGAGGATAAATCCGAGGTCGGTGGAGGTAATCCGTGAAGCGTCGCGCTTGGCCACTTCCAGGATCGCCTTGATGCCGGGCCGGGCCCGCCCGGCGCGAATCCGTTCCAGGCCCTGGTGCACCAGGATCCGGTTATTCGCGTCCAGGGGCACCACGTCGGCCACGCTGCCCAGGGCCACCAGGTCGAGCAATTCGCCGATGTTCGGCTGGGGGGTGCTGGCATACCACCCCAGGCTGCGCAGACGCGCCCGCAGGGCCATCAGCACATAAAAAATCACCCCGACACCGGCCAGGGCCTTGCTCGGGAATTCGCAACCCGGCTGGTTCGGATTGACAATGGCATCGGCCGCCGGCAATTCGAGGCCAGGCAAGTGGTGGTCAGTGACCAGCACCTGGAGCCCCGCCGCTTTCGCCGCCGCCACGCCTTCCACGCTGGAGATGCCATTATCCACGGTGATCAGCAACTGCGGTTCGCGGGTCAGGGCGACGTCGACGATTTCCGGGGTCAGCCCGTAGCCATATTCGAAGCGATTGGGCACCAGGTAATCGACATGGGCTGCACCGAGCAGGCGCAACCCCAGCATCCCCACGGTGCTGGCGGTCGCGCCATCGGCATCGAAGTCACCCACGATCAGGATGCGCTGACGCTGCTCCAACGCGGTCACCAACAGATCCACCGCGGCGTCGATCCCCTTGAGCTGCTGAAAGGGAATCAGGCGCGCCAGGCTCTTGTCCAGTTCAGCCTCGGACTGTACGCCGCGTGCCGCGTACAGGCGCGTCAACAGGGGCGGCAGGTCACCGAGAAATGGCAGGGTGTCGGGCAGTTGGCGGGGTTCTATGCGCATGGGGTGACGACATTTCTCTGGATAATCGTGAAAATTCTGGCAGGGAGCTTGTGTGGGAGCGGGCTTGCTCGCGAAAGCGGCGGCACATTCAACATAAATGCAAACCGATCTACCGTATTCGCGAGCAAGCCCGCTCCCACAATGAGTTCACTTGATGCCGGGGCGGATCAACCGCGCTCGCCCAGCAACCATTGCAGCTGGACTTCATGCTGGCCACGGTCGTCGGTCACGAAAATCGTGCCCTCGCTGATCATCACATCCCACTTGATCACCCGGGGCATGTCCTGGGCCAGGGTTTCGAGCACTTCCTGGGGCACGGCGGCGATGTTGACGTTCTTCAGGTTCTTGACCGCCGGGATCACCTTGCCTTCCCACACCCGCAGGCTGCCATAGGCCAGCAGGCTGGTGCGCTCGGTCCGGCGCGAGCACCAGGTCAGGCGATCGGCATCCGGCTGGCCGACTTCGATCCAGTGCAGCACACGGTCATCCAGGCTTTTTTCCCACAGCGCAGGTTCATCGACGTCTGACAGACCACGACCAAACGCCAGCAGCTCGTTGTACCAGAACGCGTAGGCCAGCAGGCGCACGGTCATGCGCTCTTCGGTTTCCGAAGGGTGGCGGGCGATGGTCTGCTTCACATTCTCGTACACATTGCGATCGAGGTCGGTGAGGTTCAGTTCAAACTTGTAGGTCGTGGACGGCTGGGCCATGAACGGGCTTCTTGATACGAGGAAAGGCGGCAAGTCTAACCGATGACGCGGGCAATCCACGAATTGCCGACCATCAACCTGCGGCGACCGGCCCTGGCCTATGATAAAACGCTCTATTCGTTCTGCCTTTGTCCTACAGGATCCGTCATGTCGCTTACTGCCAAACCCCTTGCCGGCGTCAAAGTCATAGAACTTGGCACCTTGATCGCCGGGCCCTTCGCCTCGCGCATCTGCGGCGAATTCGGTGCCGAAGTCATCAAGGTCGAATCGCCCGACGGCGGTGATCCGCTGCGCAAGTGGCGCAAGCTGTACGAAGGCACCTCGTTGTGGTGGTTCGTCCAGGCACGCAACAAGAAATCCCTGACCTTGAACCTCAAGCACCCCGAAGGCCTGGCGATCCTGAAAAAACTGCTCGGCGAGGCCGACATCCTGATCGAAAACTTTCGCCCCGGCGTGTTGGAGAAGCTCGGCCTGGGCTGGGAGGTGCTGCATGCACTGAACCCGAAACTGGTGATGGTGCGGCTTTCGGGCTTCGGCCAGACCGGGCCGATGAAAGACCAGCCGGGGTTTGGCGCGGTGGGCGAATCCATGGGCGGCCTGCGCTACATCACAGGGTTCGAAGACCGCCCACCGGTGCGCACCGGGATTTCCATCGGCGACTCCATCGCCGCCCTCTGGGGGGTGATTGGCGCATTGATGGCCCTGCGTCACCGGGAGATCAACGGCGGCACCGGACAAGTGGTGGACGTGGCCTTGTACGAGGCGATTTTCGCCATGATGGAAAGCATGGTGCCGGAGTTCGACGTGTTCGGTTTCATCCGCGAGCGCACCGGCAATATCATGCCCGGCATCACCCCCTCGTCCATCCACACCAGCGCCGATGGCAAGCACGTGCAGATTGGCGCCAACGGCGATGCGATCTTCAAGCGTTTCATGCAGATCATCGGCCGTGACGACCTGGCCAATGACCCGCAACTGGCCAGCAATGATGGCCGTGACAGCCGGCGTGACGAGCTGTACGGGGTCATCGATCGCTGGGTCAACGCGCTGCCGCTCGATAGCGTTATCGACCAACTGAACCAGGCCGGGGTGCCGGCCAGTCGGATCTTCAGCGCCGAGGATATGTTCAGCGACCCGCAGTTCCTCGCCCGTGAGATGTTTCTGCAGGCCAAGCTGCCGGACGGCAAGGCGTTCAAGATGCCGGGGATCGTACCGAAGCTCTCCGACACCCCGGGCACCTGCGAATGGGTCGGGCCGGCACTGGGTGAACACAACGCACAAGTGCTCGGTGAGCTGGGCTACGACCCACAGCAGATCGCCAAACTGCGCAGCGACGGCGCCATTTGAGGCACTGCAGGGAGGCAGTCACTGGAGATCAAACTGTGGGAGCGAGCTTGCTCGCGATAGCGTCAGATCAGCCGCATCGATATCGACTGACACTCCGCTATCGCGAGCAAGCTCGCTCCCACAAAAGCTTCCAGCGCCCGACAGAACACACCAAAAAACGTAAACGCCGGGCAAAAAGAAACCCCGAGAAGTGGGGAGACGACTCGGGGTTAAACGTGACCATTCAAGGTCCGTACAACAAGCGACAAGCACCGGAGCACAATGCTCGCTCTTGCTGGTAAAGGGTCTGACTGGTCAAGGCGTAGGAAGGTTCCCACAAAAGCCCAGTCAATTCGCCGCGACCATGACCTTGTCGCGCGCCAGATTGCGCAGCGCCGCAATCACACAGGGCTCCAGGCGCCCCTCGGCAATCAGCACATCGCGATGCAGGCCATCGACTACGTCCGTCAACTGACGCTTGTCGGTCAATTGAGCCTGATTGAACACTCGCTCGACCATGATGACCCCGCTGGCATTCTTCAGCGTCACCCGGCATTCGCCCTTGGCGCCGGAGGGAGTCAGCGAGACCTGATACGGGCTCAAGGCTTCATTCAGCAATAGGCTGATACTTTCCATTCGCTCACCCTTCAATAGTCCGAAACAACTGCATGTGCACAGTAAATGACCGTGGGCCGCAGCAGAAAGTTCGTCAGCGCACCGAGCCGGCATGCCTTCAACCTGTTCAACCGAGCATGCGCGTCCAATATGACAGGCAAACAACAGCGCTCTGCGAGAGCCGTTACGAGGTGACGGCCGGCTCAGACAGGCCCCTGTCGCAACGACGCCACCGCCGCCCGACATCGGTCCAGCCGCCCAGAATGCCGCGCAGTTGCCCATCAGCCCCATAGAACGGCACCGACCAATGATAGATTTCCCGCAATCCGCCGCTGAACATCAATTGCCGGTCGACGAATCGAGATTGGCCGGTGCGCAATTGCTCCATCACTTCCCCGTGCAGCAGCTCGGCGGTGGCCGGCGGGAATGATGCCGAGTCGGTAAGCCGCGTGCCCCGCAGTTTTTCGAAGCGGGTCGCAAACTGGTCTTCATAGCTTTTGTTGCACATGATCAGGCGCCCTTCCAGATCACAGATGAAAATCGGGTCGGGAATGGCATCCATCAAGGCCCGCTGGAGCATCAACTGGTCCTTGAGGACCGCTTCGGCCTTGAGGCGTTGGTCGATCTGTATCTGCAGGCGGCGGTTCCACAGCAGGGACAAGAGGCCAAACACCACGACCACGGTCACACACCAGTAACCCCAGCGGGACATCCGCTCCCAGATCGATGGCGCCTGGACGGGCGTCGCACCGGCCATCCATTTCGAACGCAGTGCACGCATGTCCTCGGCGGGGAAGGCTTCCAGCGCTTTATTCAAGATACTCAACAGCACGGTCAGGTCCTGGCGCACTGCCAGGTAGTCCGGTTCCCACTTGCCCTCAAGGCCGCTGCCAACCTGCAACTGCCCGGCGGGATAGAGATGCACCCCGGTTTCATTTTCGATGGTGGCATAGGCTTCCCGGCTCTCCACCAATGCCCGCGCCTCGCCATAGGTCTTGGTCGTGCGCAATTTGATCGCCGGGTAATCGCGCCTGATTTCCGCCTCCAATGCATGCCGTGCCGGCAGTGCCAGGACCTTCCCTTCGAGCTGCTCCAGCGAATGGAGGGACGATTCCCCGTCACGGCCGACGAAGACCCAACCGGAACCACCGAATGCATGGCTGAAACTCAGGAAGTCCCGACGTTCTTCATTCATCGCCAGCAGGGTCGTCATGTCGGCTTCGCCATTCTCCAGCATTGTCAGCAACTCGCCCGGGGAGAACGATTCCCGATGCACGAACTCAAGGCCGGTCATGTGCGCGATGCGCTGGAGAACGTCGTGGTTCAGCCCATTCCACTGCCCCTGTTCGTTCTTGAACAGGTACAACGGAAACTGCATCGTGGCCACGATGACCCGGGGGTTCTCCTTGATCCACTTCAACTCCTGCGCGTCCAGCACCAGCCGTTCGCCAGGGTTGGGCGATGGCGTTTCGAAAGCCGCCAGCGGCGCCGCGTTGCCTCCCTGCGTCCAGTACATCAGGGCCAGCCCCATTACCCAGCCCAGGGCTGGTTTGCCTTTGATAAAAAACGACATCTGCATTTCCTTCGAGATGACTCGCCCATCCCTCCAAGGGCGAAAACCCGGCCAGTTTGGCATGCAGAAACAAGAAAGCCCGTCAGGAGACGGGCTTCAAAATGTGACAGGTTTACCCGGTCAGAGTGGCTTGCCGCGATTGCCATGCTGGCTGACAAAGGCCTGCACGGCTTTCAAGTCGTTGGGCAACACAGTGCAACGCTCATCTCGCTCAAACAAATCAGAAAGATGCGCAGGCAGTTCGAGCGCTTTTCCTACACCGGCTTTCTCCACCGCTTCCGGGAACTTGACCGGGTGAGCCGTGCCCAGGATCACCATCGGGAGGTCCAGGCTGCGACGGCATTCACGGGCCGCCCTGACGCCGATGGCCGTGTGCGGGTCGAGCAGTTCGCCGCTCTGCGCGAACACCTCGGCGATGGTTTCGCAGGTCTGCTCATCGTCCACGGCCAGGGAGTCGAACAACTTGCGGGCTTCGGTCCAGCGCTCAGGCTCGACGCTGAAACCGCCGCCCTGGCGGAAGCTGTCCATCAGCCCGGCAATTGCCGCACCGTTGCGACCGTGCAGGTCGAACAGCAGGCGCTCGAAGTTCGACGACACCATGATGTCCATCGAAGGCGACAGCGTGGCGTGCAGGGTTTCCTTGACGTACTGGTTGCCGCTCATGAAGCGGTGCAGGATGTCGTTGCGGTTGGTGGCGACGATCAATTGGTTGATCGGCAGCCCCATATTGCGCGCCAGGTAACCGGCGAAGATATCGCCGAAGTTGCCGGTCGGCACCGAGAACGATACGGAACGGGCCGGACCGCCCAATTGCAGGGCCGCGTGGAAGTAATAGACGATCTGGACCATGATCCGCGCCCAGTTGATCGAGTTCACCGCCACCAGCCGCGTGCCCTTGAGGAAGCTCTGGTCGGCGAAGCTGGCCTTGACCATTTCCTGGCAGTCATCGAAGTTGCCTTCGATGGCGATGTTGTGGATGTTGTCGCCGAAAATCGTCGTCATCTGGCGACGCTGCACTTCCGAGACGCGGTTGTGCGGGTGGAGGATGAAAATGTCGACGTTTTCGCAATGCTTGCAGCCTTCGATGGCCGCCGAACCGGTGTCGCCAGAAGTGGCACCGACGATCACCACGCGCTCGCCACGCTTTTGCAGCACGTAATCCAGCAGGCGACCGAGCAGTTGCAGGGCGAAGTCCTTGAACGCCAGGGTCGGGCCGTGGAACAGCTCCATGACCCATTCGTTACCGTTGAGCTGACGCAGCGGTGCGATGGCATTGTGGGAAAAGACGCCATAGGTCTCTTCCAGGATCTTTTTGAAATCGGCGTCCGGGATGCTGCCGGTGACGAACGGGCGCATGACCCGGAACGCCAGCTCGTGATACGGCAGGCCGGCCCAGGAAGCGATTTCCTCCTGGGTGAAGCGCGGCAGGTTTTCCGGCACATAGAGACCGCCGTCCGTGGCCAGGCCGGCCAGGAGGACATCTTCGAAATTCAGGGCCGGTGCCTGGCCGCGGGTGCTGATATAGCGCATTTTTTGGCAAACCTTCGGTTTGAGCTTCAAGGTCAAGCTGCAAGCGACAAGTCAAAGCGGCTCGGCTTCTACTTGCGGCTTGCAGCTTATAACTTGCCGCTAAATTAATTCAAATGTTCGACGCGGATACGGACCACCGGCCCAACGACACCCTGGAGCGCTTCCAGCGCCGCAATCGCGTCGTTGATGCTCTGCTCGACCACCCGGTGGGTCAGCAGGATCATCGGCACCAGGCCGTCGTGTTCCTCGACTTCCTTCTGCATGATCGACTCGATGTTGATGCCGCGCTCCGAAAGGATACTCGCCACTTGGGCCAGCACGCCCGGATGGTCCTTGGCCTGGATGCGCAGGTAGTAGGAGCTTTCGCACGCCTCGATCGGAAGAATCGGGTGCGCCGACAGCGAATCCGGCTGGAAGGCCAGGTGCGGCACGCGGTTTTCCGGGTCCGAGGTCATGGCGCGAACCACGTCCACCAAGTCGGCAATGACCGAAGAGGCCGTCGGTTCCATGCCCGCGCCGGCGCCGTAGAACAACGTCGAGCCAGAGGCGTCGCCGTTGACCATCACCGCGTTCATCACGCCGTTGACGTTGGCGATCAGGCGATCGGCCGGGATCAGCGTCGGGTGCACGCGCAGCTCGATGCCGCTGGCGGTGCTGCGCGCCACGCCCAGGTGCTTGATGCGGTAGCCCAAGGCTTCGGCGTAGTTCACGTCAGCGGTGGTCAGCTGGGTGATGCCTTCGGTGTAGGCCTTGTCGAACTGCAACGGAATGCCGAACGCAATGGACGCCAGGATCGTCAGCTTGTGCGCTGCGTCGATGCCTTCCACGTCGAACGTCGGATCGGCCTCGGCGTAGCCCAGGGCCTGGGCTTCGGCGAGCACGTCTTCGAAGGTGCGACCCTTCTCGCGCATCTCGGTGAGGATGAAGTTGCCGGTGCCGTTGATGATCCCGGCGACCCAGTTGATGCGGTTGGCCGACAGGCCTTCGCGGATCGCCTTGATCACCGGGATACCACCGGCCACGGCGGCTTCGAATGCCACGATCACGCCCTTCTCGCGGGCCTTGGCGAAAATCTCATTACCGTGAACAGCGATAAGCGCCTTGTTCGCGGTGACCACATGCTTGCCATTCTCGATGGCCTTGAGTACCAACTCGCGGGCAACGGTATAGCCGCCCACCAGCTCTATGACGATGTCGATCTCAGGGTTCGTGGCCACTTCGAAGACATCGTTGGTAATCGCAATACCGGTCGTCTGGAACTGAGGCTTTGGCGTGCGCATGGCAATTTGTGCCACTTCGATCCCACGCCCGGCACGACGAGAAATTTCCTCGGCGTTGCGCTGAAGTACGTTGAAGGTGCCGCCACCGACGGTACCTAACCCACAGATGCCTACTTTGACCGGATTCACTCTTGACTCCCCATGAAACGGCCGACGCAAGGTCGGCCGTGAAATACAGCCGCGAAGCTACGCGACTCTGTGTTTAACGGCCCGACGAATGTGTTCGCCGAGCCGTGATCTTCAAAAGCGCACCGCACATGATCATTTCGCGCCCAGGGCCAGTTTGGCCACTTGTGGCGCTGGCTGGTAGCCCGGAATTACCTGACCATCGGCCAAAACAATCGCCGGCGTACCGTTCACGCCTATTGACTGTCCAAGCGCAAACTGCTTGGAAACCGGGTTCTCGCACTTGGCGGCCTTGATTTCCTTGCCATCGACCATCTTGTCCATGGCCGCTTTCTTGTCCTTGGAGCACCAGACCGCCTGCAACTGCTCATCGCCCGGCGAACCCAGGCCCTGGCGTGGGAACGCCACATAGCGCACTTCGATGCCGCGCTTGTTCAGTTCCGGCACTTCGGCGTGCAGCTTGTGGCAATACGGACAGGTAGTGTCGGTGAACACGGTGATGTGGGACTTGGTTTCGCCGATCGCCGGATACACCACGGTTTCAGCGACCGGAATGCCGTTGATCAACTTGGAAATGCCCTGGCGCTCGGTCATCTCGGTGAGGTTGACCGGCTTGCCGTCCTTGAGCTCGAACAGGTTGCCCTGGACGATGTACTGGCCGTCGGCGCTGGCGTACAGCACGCGGCTGCCCTTGAGCTTGACTTCATACAGGCCGGCCATGGGGCTGGCCGAGATGGCTTCGATCGGCACTTCGAGCTGAAGGTTTTCCAGGCTTTTGCGGATAGCCTTGTCGGCCGCGTCGTCGGCGATGGCAAAGGTACTGGCCAACGCAATGGCGGCGGCGGTGAACATCTGGATCAAACGCATGGGGACTCCTGAGGCGAACAAATGAGACGGGAAACGCCGACCCGCAGATTCGGGTTCCAACCGCCCACTGTGCAAACCGACAAAGCCTACCACATAAGGCTGGCGTGGCCGAATGCCGCTGACGCACGACATCGGTGGAGGCTTTTCTGTGGGAGAGGGCTTGTGGGAGCAAGGCTTGCCCGCGATGAACGATAACGCGGTTCAGTTGTTACACCGCGGCGCGGCCATCGCGGGCAAGCCTTGCTCCCACAGGGATTTCATTCAGCCACGAGGATGATGCTTGGCATGCAAGTCCTGCAACCGCGCCCGGGCCACATGGGTGTAGATCTGGGTGGTGGACAAGTCGCTATGGCCGAGCAGCATCTGCACCACCCGCAAGTCGGCACCGTGATTGAGCAGGTGCGTGGCGAAGGCATGGCGCAAGGTGTGGGGCGAGAGGGACTTGCCGATCCCGGCCACCTTGGCCTGGTGCTTGATGCGGTGCCAGAACGTCTGGCGAGTCATCTGCTCGCCGCGCAGGCTGGGGAACAGCACATCGCTGGGACGCCCGCCCAGCAATTCATGACGGGCATCGCGCATGTAACGCTCGACCCAGACAATCGCTTCCTCGCCCATCGGCACCAGGCGCTCCTTGCTGCCCTTGCCCATCACTCGCAGCACGCCCTGGCGCAGGTTGACCTGTTCCAACGTCAAGCTGATCAACTCGGTGACGCGCAAGCCACAGGCATACAGGACTTCCAACATGGCCCGGTCGCGCTGACCAATGGCCTCGCTGAGATCGGGTGCCGCCAGCAGCGCTTCGACATCGGCTTCCGACAGGGACTTGGGCAGCGGACGCCCCAATTGCGGCATTTCCACACGCAAGGTCGGGTCTACCGCGATCAGCTTTTCCCGCAGCAAATAGCGATAAAACCCACGCAGACCGGAGAGAAACCGCGCGGTCGAGCGGGGTTTGTAGTTCTGTTCCAGGCGCCAAGCCAAGTGATCGAGGATCAACTCCCGGCCGGCATTGACCAGTTCCAGGTGATTTTCCTGCAACCAGCCGTTGAACAACGCCAGGTCGCTGCGGTAGGCATCGCGGGTGTTATCGGACAGGCCCTTCTCCAGCCACAGGGCGTCGAGAAACTGGTCTATCAGCGGATGATCGATGGCTGGCATAAGAACTCTTGAAGGATGCGGGCACACACGGCATCGAAATGGAAAATGAAGCTATGCAGGGTGCTCAAAGCGCAAATCGCAGGCAACAAAAAAGCAGCCCGCAGGCTGCTTTTTTTTGCATCGGAAGCTGGACTTAAGCCAGTTTTTCCTTGATGCGAGCTGCTTTACCCGACAGGTCACGCAGGTAGTACAGCTTGGCTTTACGTACGTCACCGCGACGCTTGACAGCCATGCTGTCGATTTGCGGGCTGTAGGTCTGGAAAGTACGCTCTACGCCAACACCGTTGGAGATTTTACGAACGGTGAATGCACTGTTCACGCCACGGTTACGCTTGGCGATAACGACGCCTTCGAACGCTTGCAGACGGGAACGGTCGCCTTCCTTCACTTTCACCTGGACGACAATGGTGTCGCCTGGGGCAAAGGTAGGGATTTCTTTGGTCATCTGCTCTGCTTCGAGTGCAAGGATGATTTTGTTAGTCATGCTGTGCTCCTAAGGCGAGTCGTCGGACTCACCATCGATACGTTGTTAACTATCGTCCCGCTCGCGGATGTATTCCTCGAGCAGCTTCTTCTCTTCTCCAGAAAGCGAGCGGCTTTCCAGAAGATCGGCGCGTCGTTCGTAGGTCCGACCAAGGGACTGCTGCAAACGCCAACGCCGGATGTGCGCGTGGTTGCCACTTAGCAACACGTCGGGAACACGCTGATCCGCATACACCTCCGGTCGGGTGTAGTGCGGGCAATCCAGCAGACCATCCGTAAAGGAATCTTCCTCAGCGGAATCCGCATGCCCTAAAGCTCCAGGCAGCAGTCGTGTAACCGCATCGATCAGGACCATCGCCGGCAGCTCGCCGCCAGACAGTACATAGTCACCAATCGACCACTCTTCATCGACATGAGCTTCAATGAAACGCTCGTCAATGCCTTCATAACGGCCGGCAATCAGGATCAATGCATCCGAATTCGCCAGCTCGCGTACCGCCGACTGAGTCAGCTGGCGGCCTTGGGGCGACAGGTAGATCACCTTCGCACCCTCCCCGGCTGCCGTCCTGGCCTGAACCAGCGCATCTTCCAGGGGCTTGATCTTCATCACCATGCCCGGACCACCGCCAAACGGGCGATCGTCCACAGTGTGATGCCGATCCGTGGTGTAGTCCCGCGGATTCCAACAGGTGAGCTGCAACAGCTCCTGTTTCACCGCGCGGCTGGTTATGCCGTACTCGCTGATGGCGGAAAACATCTCGGGAAACAATGTGATGACTTCAACGCGCAAATTAGCCACGTTTAGAAATCCGCATCCCATTCCACCTTCATCTCGCCTGCGGCAAGGTCGACGGCCAACACGCATTGCTCGGTATAGGGCAACAGGCGTTCGCGATCATCCAGGCTGCCGACGCAAGGCTTGACCACCATGACATCGTTCGAACCGGTCTCGAGCAGGTGATCGATTTTCCCGAGCAATTGCCCGAGGTGGTCGATGACCTTCAGACCCACCAGCTGGTACCAGTAGTACTCGCCGTCGGTCAGTTCAGGGAACAGGTTGCGCGGCACACAGATCTCATAACCGGCCAGAAGACGAGCTTCTTCACGATCATCGAGACCCTTGAGCTTTGCGACCAGGAACTTGTCGTTCCCGCGTCCGCTGACCAGCTCCACCTGTTTCACGCTACCTTCGCGCTTGAGCGTCCAGGTTTTGTAGTCCAACAGGTTCTTGATCGGATCAGTAAAGGAATACACCTTCACTTCGCCGCGAACGCCATGTACAGAATAGATCTTGCCGACAACGATCAAATCATCAGCATCTTTTGGCGTCGCGTTCATATTGCTCAGGCCGCAGCCTTAGCCGATTCCTTCAACAACTGAGCAACGCGCTCAGAAGGTTGTGCACCAACGCTCAGCCAGTAGGCTACGCGCTCTTGGTTCACGGACAGACGAACTTCCTGACCACGGGCAACAGGGTTGAAGAAACCAACCTGCTCCTTGTGGGAACCGTCACGCGGGTTGCGGCTGTCGGTTACGGTCAGGTGGTAAAACGGGCGCTTTTTGGAGCCGCCAAGGGCAAGACGGATTGTTAGCATGTGAACATCGTTCCTGTAGTCGGTGCTGCAAATCTAAATGCACAGCGGGCATAGGTGCCCGAAAGGCCGCATATTCTAAGGAATATCCGGACTTTTGCAAATGTCTTTTTCCGGCGCCATGCGCCATGCGATCAAGATTTGCCATAGAGCCGTCATGAAAAACGGCAGGTCAGCTCCCGCATAGCACGGGTTTGCTGGAGATCCCCGCATCCGTGCGGGGCAACGCCGGCATGACAGCCGGCGCAGATTCTTTACATTTTCGGCATGCCGCCGCCGGGCAACATACCGCCCATGCCGCGCATCATCTTGGCCATCCCGCCCTTGGCGGAGAATTTCTTCATCATCTTCTGCATCTGCTTGTGTTGCTTGATCAAGCGACCGATGTCCTGCACCTGGGTGCCGGAACCCATGGCGATGCGGCGCTTGCGCGAACCGCTGATCAGCTCAGGGTCGCGGCGCTCGGCCGGGGTCATGGAGTTGATGATGGCTTCCATCTGCTTGAACTGCTTTTCAGCCGCGCCCTGGGCATTGCCCATCTGCGCCAGGTTCACGCCACCGATGTTCGGCAGTTTGTCCATGAGGCCGCCAAGGCCGCCCATGTTCTTCATTTGTTGCAGCTGGTCGCGGAAGTCTTCGAGGTCGAAGCCCTTGCCCTTCTTCAGCTTCTTGGCCAGTTTGTCGGCCTTGTCCTTGTCGAGGGTCTGCTCGGCCTGCTCGATCAGGCTGAGCACGTCGCCCATGCCGAGGATGCGCGAAGCGATACGCTCGGGGTGGAACGGCTCGAGCGCTTCGCTCTTCTCGCCCATGCCGATGAACTTGATCGGCTTGCCAGTGATGGCCCGTACCGACAGCGCGGCACCGCCACGGGCGTCGCCGTCGACCTTGGTCAGGATCACGCCGGTCAGCGGCAGTGCATCACCGAACGCCTTGGCGGTATTGGCCGCGTCCTGGCCGGTCATGGCATCGACCACGAACAGGGTTTCCACCGGGTTGATCGCGGCATGCAGCGCCTTGATCTCGCCCATCATCTCTTCATCGATGTGCAGGCGACCGGCGGTATCGACGATGACCACGTCGATGAACTTGAGCTTCGCTTCCTTAATAGCCGCCTGGGCGATGTCCACCGGTTTCTGGCTCAGGTCGGACGGGAAAAACGTCACGCCGATGTCGTTGGCCAGGGTTTCCAGCTGTTTGATCGCCGCCGGACGGTAGATGTCCGCCGACACCACCATCACCGACTTCTTCTTGCGCTCTTTAAGGAAGCGCGCCAGCTTGCCGGCCGTCGTGGTCTTGCCCGCGCCCTGCAGACCGGCCATCAGCACCACTGCTGGCGGTACGGCGGCGAGGTTCAGGTCTTCGTTGGCGACGCCCATCAGGCTTTCGAGCTCGGCCTGGACGATCTTCACGAACGCCTGGCCCGGCGTCAGGCTGCGCGACACTTCGGTGCCGACGGCGCGTTCCTTGACCGAATTGACGAAGTCCTTGACCACCGGCAGGGCGACGTCGGCTTCGAGCAACGCCATGCGCACTTCGCGCAGGGTGTCTTTGATGTTGTCCTCGGTCAGTTTCGCCTTGCCGGTGACATGGCGCAGCGTCTGCGAGAGACGGTCGGTTAGGTTTTCAAACATGCGCGATCCTTTCAGGCCCAGATGAGACCGGGATAATGGCGGCCCAGACCGTGAAAAATGTGCTCGGCGAGCCTGCGGCGTGGGCAGGTCGCGGATTATAGCGGAGAAGCGTGCGGCGTACACCTTGCTGTGGTCTTTCGTGTGGAGGGGGTTCTATGCCAAACTCAGCGCCTTTCGGGCTTGCCTAACAGGATTTATGCTCCCCTTGTCACCCAGCTTGCTTGCCACCCTCGCCGCCGCTTGCCTTTATGCCGCTGCGACCCTCTATCAAGGCACCCGCCTGGCCACCGGCGCCAAGGCGAACAAACGCCTGCTGGTCACGCTTGGCGTGCTGGCGGTGCTCGGCCACGCGGCCAGCCTTTATACCCACCTGATGACGCCGATCGGCCTGGGCCTGGACTTTTTCAACGCCGCCAGTCTGATCGCCGTCGCCGTAATCGCCCTGACGTTGCTGGCCTGTTCGCGCATCCCGGTGGAAAACCTGCTGGTGCTGCTGTTCCCACTGGGGCTCGCCACGGTGTTGCTGGCGCAGTTCGCACCGTCGGGCACCGTGCAGATCATCGACGAAGAGCCGGGCATCCTCGCCCACATCCTGCTGTCGATCCTTGCCTACGGCCTGTTCACCATCGCCGTGTTCCAGGCCCTGTTGCTGCTGGTGCAGGACCACCAGCTCAAGAACAAGCACCCCTCCGGGCTGATCCGCAACTTCCCGCCGCTGCAAACCATGGAAAGCCTGTTGTTCGGTTTCCTCTGGGCCGGCTGGAGCCTGCTGTCGCTGTCATTGATCTCCGGCTGGTTGTTCGTCGAGAACCTGTTCGCCCAGCACCTGGTGCACAAGACCCTGCTGGCCTGCCTGGCGTGGGTGGTCTTCAGCGTGCTGCTGTGGGGCCGCAACCGCCTCGGCTGGCGTGGGCACAAAGCGATTCGCTGGACCCTGGCCGGTTTCTGCCTGCTGATGCTGGCGTACTTCGGCAGCAAGCTGGTCCGTGAATACATCCTGCATATCTGACGGACGGCCCTGATGGATACGTTGCCCGTAGCGCCGTTGTTCGCCGTGCTGGTGGTGCTGATCCTCTGGTCGGCCCTGTTCACGGCCATCGAAGCCGCCCAGCAACACCTGCTGGCCCAACGCACGGCTTCGCGCGCCAGTGACAAACCACTGGCGACACTGACCTTCCCGCTGCCCAGCCTGATCCTGTGCAATACCCTCTGTCGCGCCCTGGCCGTGGTCATCGGCACCTTGCTGGCGATTTTTACCTGGCTGGAAAACGGCCCCTGGGTCGCCTGGCTCGGCACCAGCGCCGCCCTGCTGGTGTTCGCCGACTACCTGCCGCGCACCCTGGCCAGCCGCCAGCCCGACGCAGTGCTGGCACTGGGTAACACCTTGCTGGGCATACCGTTGAAGATCCTCTATCCATTTGCCTGGCTGTTGAATGGCGCCAGCCAGTTGTTGCTGCGTCCATTTGCCCGCAAGCCCGGCATGGTGCAGCAGAGCGACGACGAAATGCCCGCACCACCGCGCAGCGAGCAAGAGTCAGAGCAAGGCAGTGGCCGGCTGCATCCGATTTCCGGCATCCACGCCCTGGACAACATCACCGTCAACGATATCCTCGTACCCCGCAGCGAGGTCGATGGGATCAACCTCGACGACCCCATCGGCGAGATCATCGAACAGTTGCGCCTGAACCGACGGACGCGCCTGCCGGTGTTCCACAGCGATATCAACCAGGTCGAAGCGGTGCTCAACACTCGCCAGATCCGTCACCTGCTGGCGGACGCGAGCCTGACCAAGGAAGCGCTGCTGGCCGCCTCCCATGAACCCTACTTCGTGCCCGAAAGCACCCCCTTGCAGCTGCAACTGCTGAATTTCCACAAGCAGCAGCGGCGCCTGGGCATGGTGGTGGACGAATACGGTGAAGTGCTGGGCATCGTCACCCTGGAAGACATCCTCGAAGAAATCGTCGGCGAATTCGAGAGCGAGCACAGCCTCGACAACCCCCACGTCCATCCCCAGCCCGATGGCCGCCTGATGATCGATGGCGCGGCGTCGATCCGCGAATTGAACAGGACCCTGGGCTGGCATCTGCCTTGCGACGGCCCCAAGACCCTCAACGGGCTGGTGACCGAAGCCCTGGAAACCATCCCCGAAAGCCCGGTCTGCCTGAAGATCGGGCGTTATCGCCTGGAAATCATCGAGACCGTGGACAACCGCGTCAGCCAGGTGCTGGCGTGGCATAACAGTTCGGTGCCTGCAACGCTCTAAGCTCCTTGTGGCGAGGGAGCTTGCTCCCGCTGGGTTGCGAAGCAAACCCAAAGCAGCGACCCCATCCCGACTAATACACCGCACTGCCTGGTTTGGGGCCGCTTCGCAGCCCAGCGGGAGCAAGCTCCCTCGCCACGGGGTTCCGCGCAAGCGCCACTAATGTGTGCGGACTCTCTTGTTGATTCGTTAGCCCCCTTCCTATACTCAACCCGCTTACCCAGCTCCGCCCGAACCCCGTGCCTACCCCGCGCCCGGTCGGTTCCGGCCAGACCATCGGCAAAATCCGCATCAGCCCTGGGACTGTTCCTACCCGAAACAGCGACGGGATACCCGCCCGCATCCCTGGGCGTTCGACCATAATAATTCGCTCCAACGGAGCACATGACTGTCAGGGATAACCGCATGACGACCGCTACCTGCAACGAGGCTGTGCCTGCCCAGCCGACCAACTCGGCCACTCGCGTGGCGACCGCGAGTTTCATCGGCACTGCCATCGAGTTCTACGACTTCTACGTCTATGCCACGGCGGCGGCCCTGGTGATCGGGCCGGTGTTCTTTCCACAAACCTCAGGCACGGCACAGATGCTGTCGTCCTTCCTGACGTTCGGTATCGCCTTCCTCGCCCGTCCGCTGGGTTCTGCGCTGTTCGGCCATTTCGGCGACCGGATCGGGCGCAAGTCGACGCTGGTGGCCTCCCTGCTGCTGATGGGCGTGTGCACCACGCTCATTGGCGTGCTGCCCGGCTACGCCAGCATTGGCGCCTGGGCGCCGATCCTGCTGTGCCTGCTGCGTTTCGGCCAGGGCCTGGGGTTGGGGGGTGAATGGGGCGGAGCGGCGCTGCTGGCCACCGAGAACGCGCCCAAGGGCAGGCGCGCCTGGTTCGGCATGTTCCCGCAACTGGGGCCCTCCATCGGCTTCCTGGCGGCCAACGGGCTGTTCCTGACCCTGGCCATGAGCCTGGACGACGAGCAATTCCGTGACTGGGGCTGGCGGATTCCTTTCCTGCTCAGTGCCGTGCTGGTGATCGTCGGCCTCTACGTGCGGCTCAAGCTCCATGAAACCCCGGTGTTCGCCAATGCCATGGCCCGCCAGGAGCGGGTCAAGGTGCCGTTGGTCGAGCTGTTCAGCCAATACTGGGCGCCGACCTTGCTGGGCGCCGCGGCGATGGTGGTGTGTTACGCGCTGTTCTACATCTCGACGGTATTTTCCCTGAGCTACGGCGTGTCCACCCTCGGCTACAGCCGCGAGACATTCCTGGGCCTGCTGTGCTTTGCCGTACTGTTCATGGCCGCCGCTACGCCGTTGTCCGCCTGGGCCAGCGACCGCTACGGCCGCAAACCGATATTGATCATCGGTGGCCTGCTGGCGATTGCCTCGGGTTTCCTCATGGAACCGTTGCTGACCCACGGTTCTACCGGCGGCGTGGCGCTGTTCCTGTGCATCGAGCTGTTCCTGATGGGGGTGACCTTCGCCCCCATGGGCGCCTTGCTGCCGGAACTGTTTCCGACCCACGTGCGCTATACCGGCGCCTCGGCGGCCTACAACCTGGGCGGTATCGTCGGTGCCTCGGCCGCACCGTTCTTCGCCCAGAAACTGGTGGCGATGGGCGGCTTGAGCTATGTCGGAGGCTATGTTTCAGCGGCCGCGCTGCTCAGCGTCATCGCCGTGCTGTGCCTGAAGGAAACGCGCCACAACGACTTGAACCGGGTCGCCTAGGCCGGGCCCGTGGCGAGGCTCCGCGCCTCGCCACGCAAACCTGTCGCCAGCCTGAACGGCCACCAATGAAATAACCGTTAACAATCGCCCACCATTGAAACCACCCCCCACCTGCCCCATCTAAGACCCATACCCCATTGCGCAGGTGCCCCATGAGCGACCAGCACTCTACTGAAGCCACTAACGACTACGCTGATTCCGAACACATCGAACACACTTCCTCCGGCACCGGCCTGGCGCTGCCCGGCCAGAACCTGCCGGACAAGGTCTACATCATCCCCATCCACAATCGCCCCTTCTTCCCGGCCCAGGTGTTGCCGGTCATCGTCAACGAAGAACCGTGGGCCGAGACCCTGGAACTGGTGGCCAAGTCCGATCATCACTCCCTGGCGCTGTTCTTCATGGACACGCCCCAGGAAGACCCGCGCCATTTCGATACCTCGAAACTGCCGCTGTACGGCACGCTGGTGAAGGTCCATCACGCCAGCCGGGAAGGCGGCAAGCTGCAATTCGTCGCCCAGGGCCTCACCCGCGTGCGCATCCGCACCTGGCTCAAGCACCATCGCCCACCGTACCTGGTGGAAGTCGAGTACCCGCATCAGCCAAGCGAGCCAACCGACGAGGTCAAGGCCTACGGCATGGCGCTGATCAACGCGATCAAGGAACTGCTGCCGCTCAATCCGCTGTACAGCGAAGAGCTGAAGAACTACCTCAACCGCTTCAGCCCCAACGATCCTTCGCCGCTGACCGACTTCGCCGCCGCGCTCACCTCCGCCACCGGCAATGAGCTGCAGGAAGTGCTCGACTGCGTGCCCATGCTCAAGCGCATGGAAAAAGTGCTGCCGATGCTGCGCAAGGAAGTCGAAGTGGCGCGGTTGCAGAAAGAGATTTCCGCCGAGGTCAACAACAAGATCGGCGAACACCAGCGCCAGTTCTTCCTCAAGGAGCAGCTCAAGGTCATCCAGCAGGAACTGGGGCTGACCAAGGACGACCGCAGCGCCGACATCGAACAATTCGAGCAGCGGCTGGCAGGCAAAGTGCTGTCGGCCCAGGCGCAGAAGCGTATCGAAGAGGAGATGAACAAACTCTCCATCCTGGAAACCGGCTCGCCGGAATACGCCGTCACCCGCAATTACCTGGATTGGGCGACCTCGGTGCCGTGGGGCGTGTATGGCCAGGACAAACTCGACCTCAAGCATGCGCGCAAGGTGCTCGACCAGCACCACGCCGGCCTGGGGGACATCAAGGACCGCATCCTCGAGTTCCTCGCCGTCGGCGCCTACAAAGGTGAGATCAACGGTTCCATCGTGCTGCTGGTGGGCCCGCCGGGCGTGGGCAAGACCAGCGTCGGCAAGTCCATCGCCGAATCCCTGGGCCGGCCGTTCTACCGCTTCAGCGTCGGCGGCATGCGCGATGAAGCCGAGATCAAGGGCCATCGACGCACCTACATCGGTGCCCAGCCGGGCAAGCTGGTGCAGGCGCTCAAGGATGTCGAAGTGATGAACCCGGTGATCATGCTCGACGAAATCGACAAGATGGGCCAGAGCTACCAGGGCGACCCGGCCTCGGCCTTGCTGGAGACCCTCGATCCGGAACAGAACGTCGAATTCCTCGACCACTATCTGGACCTGCGTCTGGATCTGTCGAAAGTGCTCTTCGTGTGCACCGCCAACACCCTGGACTCGATCCCCGGCCCGCTGCTGGACCGGATGGAAGTGATCCGCCTGTCGGGCTACATCACCGAAGAAAAAGTCGCCATCGCCAAGCGCCACCTGTGGCCCAAGCAACTGGCCAAGGCCGGTGTGTCCAAGGGCAGCCTGAGCATCAACGACGGCGCCCTCAAGGCCCTGATCGACGGTTACGCCCGTGAGGCCGGGGTGCGACAGCTGGAGAAACAGCTGGGCAAACTGGTGCGCAAGGCGGTGATGAAGCTGATCGACGACCCAAAAGCGGTGATCAAGCTCGGGCCGAAGGACCTCGAAGCTTCCTTGGGCAAACCGGTGTTCCGCAACGAGCAGGTGTTGTCCGGCATCGGCGTGATTACCGGCCTGGCCTGGACCAGCATGGGCGGCGCGACCTTGCCGATCGAAGCGACGCGCATCCACACCCTCAATCGTGGTTTCAAGCTGACCGGGCAATTGGGTGAGGTGATGAAGGAGTCGGCAGAAATCGCCCACAGCTACGTCAGTTCGCACCTGAAGCAATTCGGCGGCGATCCGAAGTTCTTTGACGAGGCCTTCGTTCACCTGCACGTACCGGAAGGCGCCACACCCAAGGACGGCCCGAGCGCCGGCGTGACCATGGCCAGTGCCTTGCTGTCCCTGGCCCGCAACCAACCGCCGAAAAAAGGCGTGGCCATGACCGGCGAACTGACCCTCACCGGGCACGTCCTGCCGATTGGCGGCGTACGCGAGAAGGTCATCGCCGCGCGCCGACAGAAGATCAACGAACTGATCCTGCCGGAAGCCAACCGGGGCAACTTCGAAGAATTGCCGGACTACCTCAAGGAAGGTGTGACGGTGCACTTTGCCAAGCGGTTTGCGGATGTGGCGAAGGTGTTGTTCTGAGGGTTTTATAGCCGCTGTACCGGCCTCATCGCGAGCAAGCTCGCTCCCACAAGGTTTGGTGTGGATCACAAATGCTGTGAACACCACAAATCCCCTGTGGGAGCGAGCTTGCTCGCGATGGCGTCATCCGCAACAACACATCCCCACCTGACACACCCAGTAGCATCTTCGGTTATGCTCGCCGTTCGTCGTGAATGCCGGAGCCGTTGCCCTTATGTCCCTCACTCGCCTGTTCGTCCCCCTCAGCCTCGCCCTGCTGAGCGCCTGCGCCACGCAAACCAGCAACAACGTGACCGTGGAAAAACTGAGCCAGTGCCCCGTAAGGCTCAATAACGGACAGAACCTGATCCTGAGCCTGCCCAGCAATCCCAGCACCGGTTATCGCTGGGCGATCCAGGATTCGGCCGGTGGCGTGTTGAAAGGCTTGGGGCCGGAGGTTTATCGCAACCCGGAAGACGCCGGCATCGTTGGCGCAGCGGGTGTCTCGACCTGGCGCTTCCAGGCGTTCAACGCCGGCACCGGGCGCTTGCGCCTGACTTATCAACAGCCTTGGGCACCGGAAGTGCCGCCCGTGGAAACCTTTGACTGCGCTATCGCGGTGAACTGACCGTGGGTTGGCTGATCCTCGCACTGATGGGTGCGGCCACCTACCTGTACGGCCTGGCCATGCATGCCACGCTGCTGTGCCTGCTGGTCAAGCCCATGCCGGTGCTGGCCCTGCTCGGCTGGCTGCACGATGCGCCGCCCAGCGAATATCGGCGCTGGATCAGCCTCGGGCTGATTTTCTCGCTGGTGGGCGATGTGTTGCTGGCCTGGCCGGGGGACCTGTTCGTGTTCGGCCTTGGGGCGTTTCTGCTGGCGCACCTGGCCTACCTGAAAGCCTACCTCAGCGACTGCCGCCGACCGGCGCTGCTGCCCTTGGCCCTGGCCTTGGGCATCGGCGCGGTGCTCCTGGCAATCCTGGTGTCGAGCGGTCTCGGGCCGTTGCTGGTGCCGGTGGTGATCTACGGCCTGGTCATCAGCGCCATGCTCTGGCGGGCGTTGGCACGACTGGGCACCGACGTGCCCAAGCGTTCGGCGTGGCTGGCCGCCGCCGGGGCGCTGGCGTTTGTGTTTTCCGACAGCCTCATCGGCATCAACCGGTTCGTGCACCCCTTCCATGCCGCGCCTTACCTGATCATCGTCAGTTATTGGCTGGGCCAATGGGGCATTACAGCGTCGGCGTTCGCCCGAAAGCCACACTGAACAAAGCTCAATAATATGGGAGCAAAGGTTCTGTGGGGCACGGCTCTGTGGGAGCAAGGCTTGCCCGCGATGAACGACAGTTCGGTCTTGCTATAGACCGCGGTGCCTTTATCGCGGGCAAGCCTTGCTCCCACAAAGCTCGCTCCCACTGGTTTTTTGGTTAAAATGCCGGCCTTTTCACCACCCATGCCGCTGGAACCGCCGTGAGCAAAGACCCTGATCGCCTATTCGCCCAACCCCTGGCCCAAGTGCCGGACTTCGCCTTCAACGAGGACGTGGTGCGGGTGTTTCCGGACATGATCAAGCGTTCGGTGCCGGGTTACCCGACCATCGTCGAAAACCTCGGCGTGCTCGCCGCGCAATTCGCCCAGCCGGGCAGCGTGCTCTACGACCTCGGCTCGTCCCTGGGCGCGGTGACCCAGGCCCTGCGCCGCCATGTGCGCACCGACGGTTGCCGGGTGATCGCGGTGGATAACTCGGCGGCCATGGTCGAGCGCTGCCGTGAATACCTCAACGGCCAGGACTCGATGTTCCAGGAGCTGCTGCCGGTGGAAGTGATCGAAGGCGACATCCTCGCCCTGACGTTCCAGCCAGCCTCGGTGGTGGCACTGAATTTCACCCTGCAATTCATCGCGCCGGACCAGCGCACCGCACTGTTGAGCCGCATCCGCCAGTCCCTGCTGCCGGGTGGCGCCCTGATCCTGTCGGAAAAATTGCGTTTCAACGATGCAGAGGAACACGCCCTGCTCACCGACCTGCACGTGGCGTTCAAGCGCGCCAACGGCTACAGCGAGCTGGAGATTGCCCAGAAACGCAGCGCCATCGAAAACGTCATGAAGCCCGACAGCCTCGAAGAGCACCGCGAGCGCCTCTTGGCGGCCGGCTTCTCGAAAGTCGTGCCGTGGTTCCAGTGTCTTAACTTCGCCTCGTTGATTGCCCTGCCATGATCGATTTGTCCCCCCTCGCCCGCCATCTGGCCGGCACGCCCCTGGCCGATTGGGCCGCGACGCTGCAGACGCAACTCGACAGCAAGATGGAAAAGGGCCACGGCGACCTGGAGCGTTGGCAAAGCGCCCTCGATGCGCTGCCGGTTTTGCAACCCACCACCGTCGACCTGCTGAATGGCCTGACCCTCGACACCGATTGTTCCGACGAAACCCGTGGGCAAATGCGTACCGCATTGATGGGCCTGTCACCATGGCGCAAAGGGCCTTTCGACCTGTTCGGCGTGCACGTGGACACCGAATGGCGCTCGGACTGGAAGTGGTCGCGGGTGGCTCCGCACCTGGATCTTGCGGGCAAGCGCATCCTCGATGTGGGCTGCGGCAACGGTTATTACATGTGGCGCATGCTCGGTGCCGGGGCGGACACGGTGATCGGCGTCGACCCCAACTGGCTGTTCTTCTGCCAATTCCAGGCGGTGCAGCGCTACCTGTCGCAGCCCAACGCCTGGCATTTGCCGTTCCCCTTCGAGGCCCTGCCAGCGGAACTGGAAGGCTTCGACACGGTGTTTTCCATGGGCGTGTTCTACCATCGCCGCTCGCCGATCGAACACTTGCTCGCCCTGAAGGATTGCCTGGTCAAGGGCGGCGAACTGGTGCTGGAAACCCTGGTGGTCGAAGGCGACGAACACCAGGTGCTGGTGCCCGAGGACCGCTACGCGCAGATGCGCAACGTGTGGTTCCTGCCGTCGGTCCCGGCCCTGGAACGCTGGCTGCGCCGCGCCGGGTTCAGCGACGTGCGTTGCGTGGACGTGAGCCTGACGACCGTGGAAGAACAGCGCAGCACCGAGTGGATGAAGTATCAGTCATTGAGTGATTTCCTCGACCCCGCCGACCACAGCAAAACCATCGAAGGGCTGCCTGCGCCGATGCGAGCGGTGATTGTGGCGCGTAAATAATTAGCCCAAGCCGTCTGTGTGAGAGCTTCTGTGGGAGTGAACCTGTGGGAGCAAGGCTTGCCCGCGATGACAGCACCGCGGTCTATAGCAAGGCCGCGTTATCGTTCATCGCGGGCAAGCCTTGCTCCCACAACGGTTCGCTCCCACAGGGGATCAGTCTGAAGACTTGGCTCTTCGGGCCTTGAAGAACTCACTCAGCACTGTACTGCACTCCTCGGCCAACACCCCGCCCTCGAACATCACCCGATGGTTCAGGAACCCCTGGCTGAAAAACTGCCCCTGGCTCTGCACGATGCCTGCCTTGGGCTCCAGGGCGCCGTAGACGACCCGGGCGATGCGCGAGTGGACGATGAGGCCGGCGCACATGCTGCACGGCTCCAGCGTCACATACAGGGTGCTGCCGGGCAGGCGATAATTGCTCACCGCCTGGGCAGCGGCGCGGATGGCGACCATTTCCGCGTGGGCGCTGGGATCGTGGCCGCTGATCGGGCAGTTGAAGCCGCGCCCGATGATCTCGCCGTCCTGCACCAGCACCGCGCCCACCGGCACTTCCCCCAAGGCGGCGCCTTGGGCGGCGAGGGCCAAGGCTTCGCGCATGAAGTCCTGGTCACGACTGCGGTCGATGATTCTGGCGGGGCGAATCTGGCGCATCACGCCACCTCGATGGCGGCCATCAGGCCGGTTTCCATGTGGTCGATCACATGGCAGTGGAACATCCACACCCCTGGATTATCCGCCACCAGCGCCACCTGCGCCCGTTCGTTCTTGCCGAGCAAGTAAGTGTCAGTGAAGTACGGCACGACCTTGTGCCGGTTCGACGCGATCACCTTGAAGCTCATGCCGTGCAAATGGATCGGATGCTGGTACTGGGTCATGTTCTTCAATTCGAAAATGTAGCTCTGGCCTTTCTTCAGCGTGGCGATCGGCCGATCGGCGCAAGTCTTGTCGGTGATGTCCCAGGCCTTGCCGTTGATCTGCCACAGGCTTGGCGGCTTGCCGTTGTCGACATTGACCGACACCGAGCCGACCCATTCGAAATTGAAGTTGAGTTTCTCCGCATTGGCCAGGTCCGGCTCGGACACCGGGTTGGCTGGCAGTGCCGGCGGCCACTGGGTCGGTGCGTCACTGTTGGGCACCGAACGCAAGGTGCCCAGGCGCACCGGGCCATTGCGCAACGACAATTCTTCGCCGGCCGGCGGCGCCTTGATCGCCAGGCAAATGCGCATGCCCGGGCCCAGCCAGTATTCCTTGCCCAGCGGGCGCGGTTCGATGGGGTTGCCGTCCAGCGCATAGATCTGCGCTTCAACGCCTGGGATGTTGATACGGTAAGTCAGGGTGTTGTCGAGGTTGAGCAAACGCACCCGGGTGATCTGCCCGGCCGGCAGGTCGATCACCGCCTGCGGCACACCGTTGATGGTCGCCAGCCGCCCGGCCGTGCCACCACGCGCCGCCTCACGGGGAATGCTGAACGCCACGAACTGGCCTTGCTCGTCCACATGCCAGCTCTTGAGGCTCAGGGTCTGCTCATACTTGAAGCCGGTCGGCTCACGTTCCTCGACGATCAGCGGCCCCACCAGCCCACGCCCGAGCTCTTCGCTGCTGTTGACGTGGGGGTGGTACCAGTAACTGCCGGCGTCCGGCACGCGGAATTTGTAGTCGAAATACTCGCCCGGCAGCACCGGCAATTGCGAGACATACGGCACGCCGTCCATCTCCAACGGCAAACGGATCCCGTGCCAGTGGATGGTGGTGGCGACCGGCAGATGGTTGATGAAGCGCACCCGCAACCATTCGCCCTGGCGCACCCGCAGCTCGGTGCCAGGCGCCGAAGGGCCGAACGCCCAGGCCTGGGTCTTGTGCCCGGCCACCAGTTCCACGTCCAGGGGCGCCGCGATCAGTTCATAGTCGTGACCGGCCTCGGCGTCGGCCCGCTTGCCCAGCCAGTACCGCGACGCACCGCCTGCACCCACACCAACGACAACAAGACCGGCCAGGCCACCGAGTATTTGGCGACGGGTAAAGGACATGAACGCAACCACCTATTGAATCCGCGCGAACCGTTGGGCCCGCAAAAGGCGAATACGATACACCCGCAATTGAGAAATATTAAGTGAAGGATTGTCGCGGCGCTCGCTCGAACAATGATGGCCGTCACCCAACCAAAGCTTCCAACTCTTTGGCAGCCAGGCTCGGTAACCGTCGGCCCTCTTTCGCAACGTTGACCTGGGAGGCCACCAGGGCCACGTCCAGCACGCTCTTGGTAAGCGAATAGCTGCCCTTTGCCTGCAGCCAGGTCAGAACGTCCGCCAAGTGCCAGATAGACGCACTTCCCTCGTGCACCGGCGTCGGGAAGCTGCTCGGATGAGCCAGCATCAGCTTGCGCATGTTCTGCCGTGAGACACCTACGATCTCAGCTACGTCGGTCAGGCCCACCAAATCAGGGGCAACCTCGATCAGTTTGGCCGACGGCACCGCGCGGCGGACGTCGCTCAGAGCACTGAACACTGCCTTGACCGCATCGGGAGCCTCGCGAGTGAACTCAAGCGCCAGCCGCCCCGGCTGCCCAATGCCGACCAAGGCATCGTCACAGCCAGCTTCACCCAGCCGCTCGACCAGCTCATCCGCGGCACAGTCATCGTCAGCAAGCTGATATTTCAAGGTAAAGGTATATTCCATCGTTCTATTCCTCAGCATCGTCATCAGCCTCGGGACGACTGCGACAGGTGGCCAAACTCCTCCCTTGGATGATAAGCACTTCTCGGCAAACTCGATGAGGGCAGAATCGTAGCGAAAGGTGACGACACCCAGCGGCTTTAAGCGACAAGTCCCAGGGCATCGCTAAGAAAAATCGGGATGACCACCCAAATGGAAAAACCCTGAAGAGATCATCCACAGGGCTTTCAGGCACGCCGCAACGCAAGGATCAGCCCGCCAATAAACGCGCCTTCTCACCCCGAGGCGTGAAGAACGCCAGCGCCGCCGCGACGACGAACAGCGCGGGCACGTCGCCGAGCAGATGGCCGTAATGGCTCATCCCGTCCATACCGACACCAAAGGACTGCACGGCCATGATCGCGCCGTGCACGACGCTCGACCACACGGTGAACCAGATCAGGCTCAAGTGCCTCATCGGATCACGGGAAGCCCTCAGCAGGAACACGCCCAGGGTGGCGTAGATACCGACAATCATCAGCGGATAGTCGGAATGGCCGCTGTGCCAAGTCCAACCGGACGGCCAAAGGATCATCAGGGGCCAGATCGCGAACACGGCGATCAGCCCCACAACGATTAAAACGATACGTAACGCGGCGAGTCGTTGGGTGTCATTCATGGCAGGCTCCTTATTCCGGCGTGTCTGTCGCCGTAACTGGACGCCCATGAGTATAGGACTCTCCTCGGACATACCCCCTTCAACCCGCACCGTCAGTCGCCCTGACGGTGGTCGAGAGCCCCCTTATTCGCTGATTCGCGCCAGCCAGGCCTTATGTTCAGGCCGTGTATCAGCGGGCAAGTCCCGAATGTAGGCGTGTAACTCTGCCTGCATACCGAACACCCTCCATATCAGCGGAGCCAAGCGCAATACAGGGCTGCGCGCCTGTTCCAACTCACGCAGCAATTGCAGGCTGCGTTCTTTGTATTCGGCGAGTACGTCCGACTGGTAATCGAAGGCTTTGCCCAACCCGGAGATGTACATCAATTTTGCGACTTCAACCGTCGGCCAGTGGAGGGCCATGTTGAGCGGCCAGTCGAGCATGGCGCGCTCACCCCACATCGCGGACTTGGGCATATGCCCGTTCGCCAGCAGCGTCAACGTGAAGGCCTGGCCCAGCTCTGTCAGGTACACCGGCAGGACTTCCGCCGTGGGATGCAAGTAGAACGAATCCAGTGGTGTCTCGCGCCTCAGTCCAATGCCGGCCAGCAAGCGCGTCTCAAGATCGAGTACCAGCGCACCGATGTCTGCTGTCACCGCGCTGCCGCTTTCGGCGGCCTGCTGGGTGCGGGTCGCGCAGTCCCAGAGCTTCAGGGAAATCTGCCATTGGGCTTGATCACCTTCACCCGAACAGCCGATCTCGCCGGTAACGAAGGACTTCATCGTCGGCGGCACGATATCGAAAAGCGCGTGGCCGTCGGCTTCACCCCCCGATAGCACCGGGCCGCCGCCTTCCACGATTTGGATATAGCAAGTGCCTACATGGTCGCTCCAGTAGTGCACGGCTTCAGACAGGTAAAGAGGAATCGCGCGCGCGAAGCGCCCCAGTTCATCCTCCCGTTGCGATTCGGCGCGCTCTGATCCGTCTGTGTTTTTGGATAGCGCGAAGAAGCCGATTTCCGATGCCCCTTCCGGTTTCTGCGCAAAGAACCAGTCGGCGTTGCGCAAACCGTAGTGCCAGATCGGCTGGCTCAATGCCAACGTCGCGAACCTCAGGCTTTCAGGATCAACCGGCACGCCTTGGTCGTCCTGCTTGTGCATTTGCAGGAAGGCTTGGGCAAACTGATCGAGTTGGCTTTTGATCGGTGCAAAACCCAGGGCATACAGGCGGGCGAGCAGCGCCTCGCCTTCGACCGCATTCCCGAGTGCCTGATAGGCGCGCAGCAAGTTGATACCGGCCATGGGGTCGTGTTTGCGTTCATCGTAGACAGGCCCGACCAACTCAACGATCAGTGGGATCTGGCCGTTGTTACCCAAGTCGCCCGAGATCATCATCAGCGCATTGCCGTCGAAGGTACCCGCCGTCAGCACCTGCGCGTAAAACCTGCGTGCCGACTCGACGTCGTTCTGTTCCAGGCAATGACGCGCCAACCACAATGGCGCACGCCAACTGCCAGGTAACGCCGCCACGGAACGTAGCGCCTCGAGATAGCCCGCCTCGCCGGCCCTTTCCCGCTGCATGGCTGCCCACCACAACAGGCCGTTCTCCAGGTTAGGGTCGGCCTGGATCGCGCGCCAAAGCGTTTCATCGGCAAGCACCGGCTCGCCTCGCTCGCTGAAGACCTTGGCCAGGTTGGTCAGCAAGGTACCCGTCGCGCCCACTTTCGCCATCCCCGTGCGCAGCGTGTTTTCGGCGGCATCGAGCTGGCCGTTCTCCATCAGCACAATGCCCTGGATGACATGGCTGCGCTCGGGATTGCTGTCGATCTCGACAAGTTGCGCAGCGGCCGGGATCAAGTCAGCGACAAAGCCATCATTCAACCCCGAGATAATCAGGCTGTAGAGCTCGTCGGCAGAACGCCATTTCTCCTGCAGGTTTGGCAGGAAGACTTGGTCGCGCCACTCGTTGCGGGTGATCTTCATCTCACGACCGTAGCTGTCGTAGACCGTGATAAGTTCATTGTCGGCCGGCTGGGGCGGCGTCGCCTCAGGGTGCGCAGAAGAAACAGGTGCCGAAGTACGGGACTTCTTACCGCCCAGGGCGGACAGGATGCGTTTGAACATAGGGCAATGACACCGTTTCTGAGTTTATCGGCACGGTGTTCTTGGGATGGAAGTTTGCAGTCTTCTTGTGAGCGACCGACAGCTTTGCGCATTCACTTGCAGAGAGCGACAAACGTGGACAAGCCAAGAGCAACGATGGGGGAAGTTGGCATTTAAGCACAACTTCAAACACGACTTTGCGCAGCCGCTGGGCACAGACACCTTGGAAACGCCTATCCCCTGTGGCGAGGGAGCAAGCTTCCTCGCCACACTGATAGGTTGCCGAATGCCTTATTGGAAAGTTCTTATCGTCATGAAAAGACTATCCCTGCATGGTCAGTTTGCGTCGGCATCCTTTTTTGGAACGCCAATGGTTTTGCGTTCACCCGTTGCGGAGATTTCGTACACGTTCATGACCCAAGTGTCGGCGATCACGGTTTCAACCAGGTAATTCTTCTTGGCTTGCGGCGTGAATTGCTGCGCAACAGGCTGTTCCTTGTCGAACGGCGTGGGCATGGGAATACCGTTAAAGGTAAACGGTTTGTCCTTGACCTCCCCTTTCACGTACACCGTTTTGTCCGATTCGACCAGTTGACTGATGTTGTCAGTCCCACCGGCGATTTTCTTCAGATAAGCCGGTATGCGCTTGAAGTAAGCAGAGTCATAAACCCGCTCACCCGCGCTCATGAATCCAGTATTGGCATACCCGTACAGGTAACTGACAGGACGATCACCCTCACCGCCTATGGTACGGAAAGTCACGCTGGCTTGATGGTCATTCATGGCCAGTGGAACGACCGGCCCTGAAGTAAGATCACCCGCCTGACGGCTGCTGCAGCCGGCCATGACAAGGGCGAAAGTGATTGCTAATGGAAATGCCAAAGAAGTTTTCATTCGATCCCTGAACAGTTTAAAAAGGACTGTATAGAAGCATTTGCAGAGTGGAAGTTCCCTGTACGCTGTCGGTGCTGCTGTGGAATTGCCCCGCCTGCCGACGCCACGCTGATCCTACACCACTGGGGAGACTCACCCGACGGCGTCTCACACTTTATCCGAGTCAAACCATAAGGAATAACGCCATGTGCACAAGGAGCCTGTTGCTGAGTTTGTGCGCAGTGTTACTGGTTGGCTGCACGGGAAGGGGCTTTCAACCGCCGCCTGGGGACTTCACACAATGGTACAAAAAGGGGGTGTCCCAATCGGGCGTCGACAACGCCATGCGTGCTTGCGGGTATACCAATCTTGATGGCGCGGGAGACACCTCGCCGATTGATGTTGTGCTGACTCGGTTCTACTGCATGAAAGACGCAGGGTTCTCGCGCAGGGACAATCTCGACCTGTGCAAGGAAGGCCGCATCGGCGAATCATCGGTGTGCGAAGGCCGCCGGTAACGTTTTCGAGTGTCATGAAAACGCTGTAAACGACGGCTTCCAAGCCAGAAGGGGCAGCAATCTGACCGGCCAAAGACACCCCGCGCCACCGAGCGGGGGCGTCCTCCCTGTTACTCCCTCTCAGCTTGCCGGATTGCGTGCCGTGACGATCCACGCCGCGCCGTCGATCATCACCGACCGCTCGCCGGGGAGGCCCGCAAAGGCGGCACGAACCGCGGCCCAGGCGCGGGCGCGGATGTCGTCGGGCTGATCAGCGAGCACAAGCGACAGCGGGCCGCCCTCGAACGCCATCTTCACCCCGTCGTCGATCGCTTCGTCCCGTGTCCCGCCCTCACCGAACGGGATAGAAGCATCGAAGGGCGCGATCGCGATATCGGTGAAGCCGGCCGCCGTCAGGATGCGTGTCACCCGCCCCCGGTCGCCAAACGAGAATGGGCCGGGCGCTTCGGGATCGGGCGGTGCGGTCAGTGGGACAATGCCCTTGATCGCGCCCATCGGCAGGCGCACCCAATCGTTCTCGGCCACGCCACGCCAGCAGACGAAAGCGACCCGCCCGCCCGGCCGAAGCGCGCGTCGCATATGGGTGAAGGCCCCTGTCGGATCGTCGAAGAACATGACTCCGAAGCGCGAGAACAGGATGTCGAACGCGCCCGCGGGCAGCTCGGCGCGGCTGGCGTCGGCTACCCGAAACTGGGCCGGCGTATCCTGGGGTGCCAGTGCGTGCGCTCGGCCGATCAGCGGTTCGGATATGTCCAGGCCCAGCACATGGCCGCCCGCGCCGACGCGGCCAGCCAGTTCCAGACTCGACGCGCCCGCGCCGCAGCCGACGTCCAGCACGCGTTCGCCCGTGGCGGGTGCGGCGGCTTCGATCGCGGCCTGGCCGAACACCGCAAACATGGCGTCGAGCCGGGCCTGGTTGGCGGCCCAGTACTCACCGCTTTGGCCATTCCAGTCGGCGACCTGAGGGGCTTTTTGCTCTGTCATGACATCTCCTCGTTTTGATTCGTTCTTGACCAGCGCCCCTTTGATCGAGGCAAGAAGGAAAGGACGCTCCTTGGCCCATGCCGCGATCCGTTCCGCGATCGCCTCAGGGGCCTCGATGTGCAGGAAGTGACCGACGCCGGGGACGACCTCCATCGCGTGCGGGGCGGCGAACCGATGTCGGTCGTCGACCTGCGCGGGGAGGATGCAGCCGTCGTTGGCACCGTGAAGCTGCAACAGGGGCACCGTGATCGGCTGAGACATGCGGCGCGTCGCACCCATCATGCCGGGGCGCAGCATCGCCCGGTAATACTTTAGGGGCGCGGGCATGCTCTTGCGCAGATGCTCGTGTAGCTCTGCCTTGAGAGCGGGATCGAGCGAGAAGCCGGGCGACCACTGACGCCAGAGGCGGTCGATGAAGGCGAGATCGCGGGCGGTGGCGATCCAGCCGCTTCCAGGCAGTTGAAAGAGCCCCATGTACGAGCTCCGGCGCAGTTGAGCGGGGTGCGTCAGCCGGCTCATGAACGTGAGCGGGTGAGGGATTGCGAGCGCGACCGCGCGTTCGATCCGCTCCGGCGCGGTGACGCAGGCGTCATAGGTGATCAGGGCGCCCCAGTCGTGGCCAATCAACTCCACGGCTCGCCCCGGAGACCAGCGGTCGATCAGCGCGAGCACGTCGCTGGTGAGGGCTGCGAAGTCGAACGGGCCCGCGGTCGGGGACGGTGAGTAACCGCGAAGCCAGGGTGCGATGACATGACGGCCACGGCGGCCGAGCTCGGCAAGGAAGGGCTTCGCGGTCGGCGGATGATCCGGGAAACCGTGCAAGACGATCGTCGGTTGACCATCGGGATCACCCCCCTTCAGCGCATGAAAGGTGCCGTGTGGCAGGTCGAAAGTGACGTGTTCGAACTCCATGTGTGTCAGCCTTTTTTCAAGAGTGGTCGGGCGAGAATGCTGATGCTGGCTTCGGTTTTTCTGCTCTTGGACATGTGCGCCTCCATGCTCATCTCCAATCTGTGCTCTCAAGCCGGCATCGACTGCTGGGCGAAGGTACCCGCCATCGCGCCTTGCCATATTTCTGGAGTCAGGCCGTGCAAAAACCGGGGACGGCAACCTTCTGGAACAAGTGCGGAGTGGCTACGACGGATGACGGATAGGCCGAAACCTTCGCGACGAATTCGGGACGAGCGAAGGCATCGCGGAGCGTCTCGGTGGACTCCCACACCACATAGTTCAGGAACGTCGGGCTATCACCGATCGCTCGGTGCAGTTGGGTGGAGATGAAACCCGGCTGCTGCTTCAGGGTTTCGCCTGCCGACTTGAAGGCGTCCAGGAAGCCCACTTCGTCGGCGGAACCGACCGTGAATATGTTGATAAGTACGATTGGCGCGGCCGAGATGCCGAGTTGGCGCTCAAGCGGGAATTTATCGTCTAGCGGCTTGAATTTCTTCAGGACTTCCATGGTGGCACTCGCGTCTATTGTGAAATTGAAATTGGCGTGATCGATGCTGCTTGATCTCAAACCAGCATCGACTGCTGGGCGGAGATGCCCGCCGTCGCGCCTTGCCATGATGCCGTGGTGACCGAGGGCATTCCGAGGCTGGCGAGGTCGCCGGCGGCGTAGATGCCGGGCACGCTGGTTTCGCGGCGCTCGTCGACCTTGAGGACGATGCCCTGGGGCGTATCGACCGTGGCGAGACCCAGCGATTCATGCAGGCGTGCGGACGGCTTGTTGCGCGGATGCGCGAACAGGATGTCGACCGCGACAGAGGAGCCAGCGTCGAGCCTGACGGTGGCGTTATGGCTCTCGTCATGGTCGATTTCGGTGACCCGGCCATCGACGACAGGGATGCCACGGCGCGCCAGATCGGCCCGGATGTCGGGTGGAATGTCGTGACCATTGGCAAAGACCGTCAACGTGTCAGTCCAATCGTGGTACAGCCTGACGTAGTTGTGCGACATTGGGCCGGACCAGACGAGGCCCCAATGCCGGCCGGCAACTTCAAAGCCGTCGCAATAGGGGCAAGGCACGATGGAGGTGCCCCAGCCTTCGGCAAAGCCGGGAAGTTCAGGCATCTGGTCGGCGACGCCATAGCTCAGGATCAGGCGGCGCGCCCTGAGGGTTTCGCCCTCGCCCGTGAGGACGGAGAAATCGTCGATTGCGCCGGAGACGCTCTCGGCCCGGGCAGTGACCAGCTGGATCGTGGGATAGCGCGCCAGCTGCTGCCGCGCCTCGGCCAGGATCTCCAGCGGTGGCTTGTGGTCGTGGCCGAGCAGGCCATGGGAGTGGTCGGCGAAGCGATTGCGCGGCAGGCCGGTATCGAGAACGGTGACCTTGCGGCGGGCACGGCCGAGTTGCAGGGCGGCGGCAAGACCGGCAAAACTGCCGCCGATGATGATGACGTCATTCATGATGATGGACTCCGCGCTGTGGATGAAGGGAGATCGCTTGCACAATTAAGAAACTAGGAAGTACCATAATTCACTAATTTAGATACTGTCAAGTACTGGAATTTTATGACCGAACACAGTCAGGCCCGACGCGGCCGGCCCGCCAACGATGCGCTAGGCCAGACGATCATCGACGCCGCGGGCGAACTTTTTGTGGAATTGGGTTTTCAAGCGACGACAATGGACAAAGTCGCCCAGCGGGCGAAGATATCCAAACTCAGCATCTATCGGCACTTCGAGAACAAGGAGGCGCTGTTCAGTGCGGCCATTGCGGCCCACTGCCAACAGTTTGCACCGCAGACCCTTATTGAAGGCGTCGGCGGTTCGGCGGCAGATCAGCTCATGGCGGTGGGAACATCCCTGCTTCGCACGTTGTTGAGCCCCGACGTGCGCAGTGTCGAAGCCATGATCATGGCCGACAAGACGAATCAAAAATCGTTAAGCAAGCGCCACTACGAAGCCGGCCCCGCCTATGTCATTGCCCAGATCGAGGCCCTGTTGGGTCAGTTGCACGCGAAGGCGGTTCTGAACGTGCCCGACCCTCAGCGGTCCGCCCGCTTGTTTGCCGCGCTGTTCAAAGGATCCGATCTCCTGATGATCGCGCGCTTCGATGAGGCAAGAGCAGAGGACGACAACGAAATCGAATCCTATTGCCGGGCGGCCGTCGCCATGTTCATCGCCGCGCACGAAAAATAAAACCGTGCCCGGAAAAGCACTCATGCATCACGAGAGAACCCAATGAAACAGGGCTGATCAAGAGATTTGATCCAGGCCCTTCCCTGCCGAGGCGACAGGGTATCGAGCACCCAGCAGGGCATTTGACTCAGCCAATGCCCCAAAAAGCCAAAAGCCCGCAATTACGCGGGCTTCAGGGCATTTCTTGCTAATGGGTGCCGGACAATGCCGGACGTCCCATCATTCCCACTCAATCGTCGCCGGCGGCTTGCTCGACACGTCATACGTGACGCGGGAGATGCCTTCGATTTCGTTGATGATGCGCCCGGAAACGGTTTCCAGCAGCTCGTACGGCAGGTGTGCCCAGCGAGCGGTCATGAAGTCGATGGTTTCCACGGCACGCAGGGCCACGACCCAGGCGTAACGACGGCCATCGCCAACCACGCCCACCGATTTCACCGGTTGGAACACCACGAACGCCTGGCTGACCTTGTGGTACCAGTCAGCCTTGCGCAGTTCTTCGATGAAGATGTGGTCGGCGCGACGCAGCAGGTCGGCGTATTCCTTCTTCACTTCACCGAGAATCCGCACGCCCAGGCCCGGGCCCGGGAATGGGTGGCGGTAGACCATGTCGTAGGGCAGGCCCAGCTCCAGGCCGAGGCGACGAACCTCGTCCTTGAACAGTTCGCGCAGCGGCTCGACCAGCTTGAGGTTCATCTCTTCCGGCAGGCCACCGACGTTGTGGTGGGACTTGATCACGTGGGCCTTGCCGCTCTTGGCGCCGGCCGACTCGATCACGTCGGGGTAGATGGTGCCCTGGGCCAGGTACTTGATGTTGTCCAGCTTGCAGGATTCGGCGTCGAACACGTCGATGAAGGTGCGGCCGATGATCTTGCGTTTCTTCTCCGGGTCGGACTCGCCAGCCAGGTTGTTCAGGAACTGCTCTTCGGCGTTGGCGCGGATCACCTTGACGCCCATGTTCTCGGCGAACATGGCCATCACTTGCTCGCCTTCGTGAAGACGCAGCAGGCCGTTGTCGACGAAGACGCAGGTCAGCTGGTCGCCGATGGCCTTGTGCAGCAATGCGGCAACCACCGAGGAGTCGACGCCGCCGGACAGGCCCAGCAGCACGTTGTCGGTGCCGACCTGGGCACGGACCTGGGCGATGGCGTCTTCAGCGATTTTCGACGGGGTCCACAGGGCTTCGCACCCGCAGATGTCGAGGATAAAGCGCGACAGGATGCGGCCGCCCTGCTTGGTGTGGGTCACTTCAGGGTGGAACTGCACGCCGTAGTAACGGCGATCATCGTTGAACATGCCGGCAATCGGGCAGCTCGGGGTGCTGGCCAGGATGTGGAAGTCTTCCGGCATCTTGGTGACCTTGTCACCGTGGCTCATCCACACGTCCAGGCCGAACAGGCCGTCGGCGTCGATGTGGTCTTCGATGCCGTCCAGCAGGCGGCTCTTGCCGACCACGTCGACGCGGGCATAACCGAACTCACGCAGGTCCGAACCTTCGACCTTGCCGCCCAGCTGTTCCGCCATGGTCTGCATGCCGTAGCAGATACCGAAGACCGGCACGCCCAGATCGAACACGGCTTGCGGGCAGCGCGGGCTGTCGGCTTCGTGCACGGACTCGGGGCCGCCGGCGAGGATGACGCCTTTCGGAGCGAATTCGCGAATCGCTTCGTCATCCATGTCGAACGGATGCAGTTCGCAGTACACGCCGATTTCACGCACGCGGCGGGCGATCAGCTGGGTGTACTGGGAACCGAAGTCGAGGATCAGGATGCGGTGAGCGTGAATGTCGAGGGCCATGACTCATTCTCATGTAGTGAATCAGAAACAACTCGGGGCTGAATGAACAGCCCCGGTGATTAACGTTTTGCTGGAAGCCTTAACCTACGCGGTAGTTCGGCGCTTCCTTGGTGATCTGCACGTCATGGACATGGGACTCGGCCATGCCGGCGCCAGTGATGCGCACGAATTCCGGCTTGGTGCGCATCTCTTCGATATCGGCGCTGCCGGTGTAGCCCATGGAAGAACGCAGGCCGCCCATCAGTTGATGGATGATGGCGCTCAGGGTGCCTTTGTACGGCACGCGACCTTCGATGCCTTCCGGCACCAGCTTCTCGGCACCCGCGGAGGAGTCCTGGAAGTAACGGTCGGAAGAGCCCTGGGCCTGGGACATGGCGCCCAGCGAACCCATGCCGCGATAAGCCTTGTAGCTACGGCCCTGGAACAGTTCGATCTCGCCCGGCGCTTCTTCGGTACCGGCGAACATCGAACCCATCATCACGCAGTAGGCACCGGCGACGATGGCCTTGGACAGGTCACCGGAGAAGCGGATACCGCCGTCGGCGATCAACGGCACGCCCGTGCCTTCAAGGGCGGCGGCGACGTTGGCGATGGCGCTGATCTGCGGCACGCCGACACCGGCGACGATACGGGTGGTGCAGATCGAGCCAGGACCGATACCGACCTTGACCGCGTCGGCGCCGGCTTCGGCCAGGGCCTTGGCGGCTTCGCCGGTGGCGATGTTGCCGCCGATCACCTGCACGTCAGGGAAGTTCTGCTTGACCCAGCGAACGCGGTCGATCACGCCTTTGGAGTGACCGTGGGCAGTGTCGACCACCACCACGTCAACGCCGGCATTGACCAGGGCAGCGACGCGGTCGCCGGTGTCCTTGCCGGTGCCGACCGCGGCGCCGACGCGCAGACGACCCTGGTCGTCCTTGCTCGCCAGCGGGTAGGCCTTGGCTTTTTCGATGTCGTTGACGGTCATCATGCCCTTGAGGGCGAACTTGTCGTCGACGATCAGCACACGCTCGATACGGTGCTTGTGCAGCAACTCGCGGACTTCGTCCTTGTTGGTGCCTTCCTTGACCGTGACCAGGCGCTCTTTAGGCGTCATCACTTGGCGGACGGAAGCATCGAGACGGTTCTCGAAACGCACGTCACGGGAGGTGACGATGCCGACCAGGTCGCCATCGTGCAGTACCGGAACGCCGGAGATGTTGTGCATGCGGGTCAGTTCGAACAGATCCCGGACCGTGGCGTCAGCCTCGATGGTGATCGGATCCTTGACCACGCCAGCCTCGAACCGCTTGACCTTGCGCACTTCGGCGGCCTGCTGTTCGATGGTCATGTTCTTGTGGATGATACCGATACCGCCTTCCTGGGCCATGGCAATGGCCAGACGGGCTTCGGTCACGGTGTCCATGGCGGCGGAAACCAGGGGGATATTCAGTTCGATGCCACGGGTGAGACGGGTTTTGAGACTGACTTCGTTAGGCAGTACTTCGGAATAACCGGGCACTAGGAGAATGTCGTCGAAGGTCAGAGCTTCTTGGCTGATACGCAGCATCGCGGGGGCTCCCGAGCGGGAAAATGGAAGCGCGCCATTATACTCATGGACCCCGTCTGGCTCAATGTAAAACTCTGTCTATTATTGGCGGGCTGATTGACGGGCTAAATCACCGCCCGCTTGCCAACACATATTCCCTGTGGGAGCGAGCTTGCTCGCGATAGCGGCATATCAGTCAACACCGTATCAACTGCCCCGACGCCATCGCGAGCAAGCTCGCTCCCACAGAGGCTCATCGGCGCCCTTACAACTCCACCCTCACCCAACTCACCGGCTGATCGAGCCAATCGGCAAACTCATCGAGAAAGTCCTGCTTGAACCCCGCCTCCAGCCAGTTGTTGAAAATGAACCCCAGGTTGGAAAAGCCGCACGGCTGCAGGAACAGAAAACCATTGATGTCATCTTCATGGCCGCATTCGGGGCAGGTGAAGTTGTCGGTGCGCGCGGGCATCCAGTCTTCCAGGCTTTCGAACAACGCTTCACCGATTTCCCTGCGGCACTCGGCGCAACCGGCTTCTTCGAGAAAGCCCTTGGCTGGCGTATAGATGCAGCGCTTGGTGATGATCTCCAGGCCATTGATCTCTTCGCCGAACGGCAAGGCTTCGGGGTGCAGGACCACCGCCCGGGCGCCAGGGGCGATGGCGTGGGCCATGCGATTGCCGGTGCGCCCGCAGGTGGTCAGTTGTTCTTCGACGATATTTTTGCGCACCAGCCAGCGTACGATCGCCCGGGCCCGGGGCTCGTGGACCGGCAGGGTGGAAATTTTCGGGACGATGATGCTTTGCGAATTCATGACGAGGCCTGGAGGTTCCCATGGGGGCGAATAAAGGCCGGCAGCTTAATCCCTGGCCGAGCCAGGTCAAGCACTCAGGTAACGCCCGATCAAGGCAATGCCGCTGGCGAGCACCAGCCAGGTCACCAAGCGCACGAACGCCTCGCGCGACAACCTCATGGTCAGGCGACGACCCACCCACAGCCCCAGCGCCATGGCCGGCAACAAACACAGCGCCAGTACCAGCAAGGGTAGCTCGGCATACACACCGGCGACGATAAACAGGCTCAAGCGCACCACCGTGCTGCAACTGATCAAGGCACTTTGCGTAGCCCGGGCCGGGTCCTTGGGCAGGCGGCTATTCAAGTAAATGGCATATAAAAAGCCACCACTGCCAAACAACGCCCCGAACATCCCACCCACCGTGCCCATCGGAAACGCCCACCGCGATGACAACTGCGTCGGCCGGGTTTTTATCAACAGGCTATAGATGGCATAGCTGCTGATGAACAGCCCCATCAACAGCAACAACAGGTCGGACTTGAGATTGAGCAGGAAAATCACCCCCAGGGTGCACCCTAGTGCCATGCACGGCAGCAACCGCAGCAGCTCCGGCCGGGACACGTCCCGACGCGATGGCAACAGGTTGCCGAAGGCCGCGACAAAATCCAGCAGGACCAGCAACGGGATGATCTTCGACAATGGCATGAACAGCAGCAGGATGGGCGCCGCCACCAGCGCCGTGCCGAACCCGGCGATGCCGAACACGATGTAGGCCAGGGCAATGGCCGAGCCGATCACCAGCCATTCCAGGGGGGCAAATGCCCACTGGCCCAACCACGACAGAAGATTCATCCGGCACTTCCTTGATGACGAAGCGGCGACTTTAGCCAGATGTGTCGGGGCATATCCAGCATTTGTGGTGACAGCTCCACCGCTATCGCGAGCAAGCTCGCTCCCACATTGGATTTCCATTGGATTCAAATGCTGTGTACGACGCAGAACCCTTGAGGGAGCGAGCTTGCTCGCGATGCAGGCGACTCGGTCTAATTCTCTGTACACATGGAGATTCAGCTACAAATGCCCTTATCATGCCGCCCATGATTAAAGATCCCTTTGCCCGACTGGGCCTGGACCGCGAGGTCCTGACTGTCAGCCAGCTCAACGGCCGTGCGCGGGTGTTGCTTGAAGACGTGTTCAGCAACATCTGGGTCGAGGGCGAGATTTCCAACCTTGCCCGTCCGGCCTCCGGCCATGTGTACTTCACCCTCAAGGACAGCGGCGCCCAGGTACGTTGCGCGCTGTTCCGGCAGAACGCCGCCCGAGTGCGCCAAGCCTTGAAAGACGGGCTGGCGGTGAAGGTCCGCGGCAAGGTTTCGCTGTTCGAAGGCCGTGGCGATTATCAGTTGATCCTCGACACCGTGGAGCCGGCCGGCGATGGCGCCCTGCGCCTGGCCTTCGATGCCCTGAAGGAAAAACTCAGCGCCGAGGGTCTGTTCAGCGCCGAACGCAAGGTGCCGCTGCCAGCCCATCCACAACGCATCGGCATCATCAGCTCGCCCACCGGCGCGGTGATCCGCGACATCATCAGTGTGTTCCGCCGCCGGGCGCCGCAGATATCCCTGACCCTGATTCCCACCGCCGTGCAAGGCCGCGAAGCCACCGGGCAAATCGTCCGCGCCCTGAAACTGGCCGATGCCCGTGGCTTCGATGCGCTGATCCTGGCCCGGGGCGGCGGTTCGCTGGAAGACTTATGGTGCTTCAACGAAGAAGCCGTGGCCCGGGCGGTGGATGCCTGCGTCACGCCAATCGTCAGCGCCGTCGGCCATGAAACCGACGTGTCCATCAGCGATTTCGTCGCCGATGTGCGCGCCCCGACCCCGTCCGCCGCCGCTGAACTGCTGGCGCCGGATGCCGGCGACCTGGTGCGCCGGGTCGAAAGCCTGCATCGCCGACTGGTGATGCGCATGCGCGACCGGCTGATGCGCGATCAACTGCGCCTCGAAGGCCTCACCCGACGCCTGCGTCATCCCGGCGAACGCTTGCGCCAGCAAGCCCAGCGCCTCGACGACCTGGACATGCGCCTGCGCCGGGCGTTCGAACGCAACCTCAATACCCGCCGCGAGCGGCTGATCCGCCTGGAAACCCGCCTCGCCGGGCAACACCCGGGCCGACAGTTGGCCATGTTGCGCCAGCGCCTGGACAGCCTGGCCGAACGCCTGCCCCGGGCCATGCGTGAAGGCCTCAAGGCGCGCCGCGTGCAATTGCACAACCAGATGCAGACGCTGCACATCGTCAGCCCCCTGGCGACCCTCGGCCGCGGCTACAGCATCTTGCTCGACGAACGCGGCCATGCGATCCGCAGCGCCGGGCAAACCCAGACCGGCCAGCGCCTGACCGCCAAGCTCGGCGAAGGCGAACTGCTGGTGCGGGTCGAAGACAATCACCTGACGCCAGTCACCCTTTCTTTACTGGACTGATTCATGCCGCGATATCTCGCCCCATTGTTCTTGCTGTGCCTGACCTTCAACGTCCACGCCGACAGTTACATCACTCGCTTGTTGAACAAGCCAGTGCCCGGCGGCGTGGCTGTGGTGGACCTGGGCAGCGCGGCCCAGGCCCCCAAAGCCACTTACCAGGGCAAGCCGGTGCTGGTGGTCAAGGAACAGCAGAACTGGCTGGCGATTGTCGGCATCCCGCTGACGGTGCAACCCGGCACCCAACAGATCAGCAGTGGCGGCAGCACCCAGCCCTTTGTGGTCGGCTACAAAAAGTACCCCGAGCAACACATCACCCTGAAGAATAAACGCCAGGTCAACCCGAACCCGGCGGACCTCAAGCGCATCGACGCCGAGCTGGCGGTGCAACTGAAGGCCTACCGCAGCTTCAGTCCGAACATTCCCAGCAACCTGTTGCTGGACAAACCGGTCAACGGCCCGCTGTCGAGCAAGTTCGGCGTGCGCCGCTTCTTCAACGGCGAAGAGCGCAACCCCCACGCCGGCCTGGACTTCGCCGTGCCCGCCGGGACACCGATCAAGACCCCGGCCGCGGGCAAGGTGATCCTCACCGGCAATTATTTCTTCAATGGCAATACGGTGTTCGTCGACCACGGCCAGGGTTTCATCAGCATGTTCTGCCACATGTCGAAGATCGACGTGAAGGTCGGCCAGCAATTGGCACGAGGCACCGTGGTGGGCAAGGTCGGCGCCACCGGCCGCGCGACCGGGCCGCATATGCACTGGAATATCAGCCTGAACGATGCGCGGGTGGATCCGGCGATTTTCATCGGTGCTTTCCAACCCTGAGATGTGTGCTGGGGCTACCGGCCTCATCGCGAGCAAGCTCGGCTCCCACAGGGACTGCGCAAATACCTGTGGGAGCCGAGCTTGCTCGCGATGAGGCCGGCACATGCACCGTTGCTCTAGAGATTGCCGAGTCGTAAACATCGGCGCAATAAAACGATAATTCCCATTCAACACCGCAATAAAATCTCGCATTCCATCGAAAAAACAGAACTTCTCTCAATTTTTTCCGACTGCTTGCGATCCGCCGTTCACGCGGTTAGGGTTGGAGCATGAAAACCTCTCACACCCTCATCCAGCTTCGCCAGCACCGCAGCCTGTGCCTCGTCAGCGCACGACTGCCGGGCTGAATCGCAGCACCTCGTCCAGGCTTCAAGCCACCCCATTCGAACCACCGGCAGGCCGCCTTTTTCCGGCCACGACAATAAGGATTTCCCCATGAGCATGCTCAAAGACCCGTCTTCCAAATACCGCGCCTTCCCGACCATCAACCTGCCGGATCGCACCTGGCCGTCGAAGACCATCACCGCCGCGCCGATCTGGTGCAGCTCCGACCTGCGCGACGGCAACCAGTCGCTGATCGAGCCGATGGACGCGGTCAAGAAGCTGCGCTTCTGGAAAACCCTGGTCGCGGTGGGCGTGAAGGAAATCGAGGCATCGTTCCCGGCCGCTTCCCAGACCGACTTCGACTTCGTGCGCACCCTCATCGAAGAAGGCCACATCCCGGACGACACCACCATCCAGGTGCTGACCCAGGCCCGTGAAGACTTGATCGCCCGTACGTTCGAATCCCTGCGCGGTGCGAAAAAAGCCATCGTCCACCTGTACAACGCCACCTGCCCGTCGTTCCGCCGCATCGTGTTCAACCAGGACAAGGAAGGCGTGAAGGAAATCGCGGTGAACGCGGCCAAACTGTTCGTCAAATACGCCGCCCAGCAGCCGGAAACCCAATGGCAGTTCGAATACTCGCCAGAAACCTTCAGCGCCACTGAGCTGGAGTTCGCCAAGGAAGTCTGCGACGCGGTGATCGAAGTCTGGAACCCGACGCCCGAGCGCAAGGTGATCCTCAACCTGCCCGCTACCGTGGAAGTCGCCACCCCGAACATCTACGCCGACCAGATCGAGTGGTTCCACCGCAACATCACCCGCCGTGACAGCGTGCTCATCAGCCTGCACACCCACAACGACCGTGGCACCGGCGTGGCCGCCACCGAGCTGGGCCTGATGGCCGGCGCCGACCGTGTCGAAGGCTGCCTGTTCGGCAACGGCGAACGCACCGGTAACGTCGACCTGGTGACCGTGGCGCTGAACCTCTACACCCAGGGCATCAACCCTGGGCTGGACTTCTCCGACATCGACGGCGTGCGCAAAGTGGTCGAGGAATGCAACCAGATCCCGGTGCACCCGCGTCATCCGTACGTCGGCGACCTGGTCCACACCGCGTTTTCCGGCTCGCACCAGGATGCCATCCGCAAGGGCTTCGCCCAGCAGAAACCGGACACCCTGTGGGAAGTGCCGTACCTGCCGATCGACCCGGCCGACATCGGTCGCAGCTACGAGGCGGTGATTCGCGTCAACAGCCAGTCGGGCAAAGGCGGTATCGCTTACCTGCTGGAACAGGAATACGGCATCAGCCTGCCGCGTCGCATGCAGATCGAGTTCAGCCAGGTGGTACAGCGCGAAACCGATCGCCTGGGCCTGGAAATGACCGCCCAGCAGATCCACGGCCTGCTGCAGCGTGAATACCTGCAAGCCAACACCCCGTACGCGCTGGTCAGCCATCGCCTGCAGGAAGAGAACGGCAACAGCGCCGTAGAGGTGGAAGTGGCGAGCAAGGGCCAGGGCGAGACCAACCTGCACTGGCGCGGCAAGGGCAACGGCGCCCTGGAAGCGCTGGTGGCCGGCCTGCCGATTCCGGTGGAGATCATGGACTACAACGAACACGCCATCGGCGCCGGCACCAATGCCAAGGCGGCGGCCTACATCGAACTGCGAGTCAACGGCGAGCGTGCGGTGCATGGCGTGGGTATCGATGAGAACATCACCACGGCGAGCTTCAAGGCGCTGTTCAGTGCGCTGAACCGCTCGCTGAGCCAGCCGGAAGCCAAGGCAGCCTGATTCCTGGGCTGAAATGCAAAAAGGCCCCGGGGTGTGAACCCTGGGGCCTTTTTGTTTGGCTGATGGTTGGGTGCTGACTGTACTGGCCTCATCGCGAGCAAGCTCGCTCCCACAGTGGATTTATGGTAGCCACAGATCCACTGTGGGAGCGAGCTTGCTCGCGATGGCGGCCTGTCAGACAACCAAACTGTCAGGCATGGGTATCGACAGAAATGGTCATCGCCTGCAACAACGACGCCCGCAAGGTCTGCAGCATCGCCTGGGTACCCATGATCTGGGTCTGGATGGCCATGGCCTGCTGGGCCTTCTGCTCTTCGTTGGCCTGGCTTTTCTGGACCCGGGCCAGTTGGGCTTGCTGCTGAGCCAGCAGTTTTTCGGCCTGCTCGATCTGCTTTTTCAGTTGCTCAATGATGTCCACACCGCCGCTGGCGGGAGCGCCGGCGACATTTGCGCCGCGGGTATCGACCTGCAGTGTCTTGTCCTTGTCGTCGGCGTCAGTCGATGTCACTGGACTGACCGCTTTCTCTTCTTCAGCCCCGCGGATGGAGACTTTAGGGGCTGACAACGGATAAGGGTTTACGGTGGTTGCGCTGATACTGGTCATAGGGACTTCTCCTTGGCTGACCGGTTATCGGCACGCAACACCGTTCCTTGAGGCTGAATCGTTTCAATTCGTGAATTCGAAGCGATCGGCATCCAGGTTCGCCGGAAACCGCGTGCGATACGCCGCCAGGTCCGCCGCCTTCAAACACACCGTGAACACGCCATCCGCGTCACCGGCGCTGAGCAAGGTTTCACCCTGGAAATCCAGCACCTGGCTGTCACCGGTGTAGGCGAAGCCCTTGCCGTCGGTACCGACGCGATTGACCGCCGCCACGTAGCACAGGTTCTCGATCGCCCGGGCCGGCAGCAGCCGGTTCCAGTGCATACGCCGCGCTCCGGGCCAGTTGGCGGTGTACAGCAAAAGGTCGGTGTCCTCGGCGTCGCGGCTCCACACCGGAAAGCGCAGGTCGTAGCAAATCAACGGGCGGATCCGCCAGCCCTTGAGTTCGAACAGCACCTGTCGCTCGCCCGGCGTGTAGTGGTTGTGCTCGCCGGCCATGCGAAACAGATGGCGCTTGTCGTAATGCAGCACTTCACCGTCCGGTCGCGCCCACAGTAGGCGATTGCGATGGCTGCCATCGCCGGCCTGGACGATCACGCTCCCGGTGATGACAGCATCCAGTTTCTTCGCCTGGTCCTTGAGCCAACGGCTGGTGGGGCCGTTTTCCGGCTCCGCCAGGGTCTCGGACTCCATGGAAAAACCCGTGGTGAACATTTCCGGAAGGATGATCAGGTCAGCGCCGCGCGCCTGCTCGAGCAGCGCTTCGAAATGCTCAAGGTTGGCCTCGCGGTCGTGCCAGGCCAGGGTGGTCTGGACCAGGGCAATGTCGAGGTCCGGCAACGCGCTCAAATCACGCATAGTTTTTCCGCCGCTTCGCGCAGCGTCTCCTCGCGTTTGGCAAAGCACAGGCGCACCAGGCGCTGGCCTTGGGGTGGGTCCTGGTAGAACACCGAGATCGGAATCGTCGCCACGCCATGCTCGCGGGTCATCCACACCGCCATGTCGACGTCATTCAGGTCCGGACGAATCCGCGAATAATCCACCAACTGGAAATAAGTGCCGGTCACGCGCTTGAAGCTGAACCGTGACGGGGCCAGCAGGTCGCAGAACAGGTCGCGCTTGGCCTGGTAGAAGTCCGGCAGTTCGTCGACGTGTTCCGGATGTTCGGCCATGTAGTCGGCCAGGGCGTACTGCAACGGCGTCACACCGCAGAAGCTGACGTACTGGTGCACCTTGCGCAGCTCTGCCGTCAGGGCCGCTGGGGCCACCACGTAGCCGGTTTTCCAGCCGGTGACGTGGTAGGTCTTGCCGAACGAACTGACCACGAAGGCGCGGCGGTACAGTTCTTCGTGGGCCAGGACACTGGCGTGGGCGACGCCGTCGAACACCAGGTGTTCGTAGACCTCATCGCTGACCAAGTAGATGTCACGGTCGCGAATCAGCGTCGCCAATTGATCGAGTTCGGCGCGGCTGATCAGGGCGCCGCTGGGGTTGTGCGGCGAGTTGAGGATGATCATGCGCGTGCGCGGGCTCAGGGCTTCGCCGAGCTTCTCGAAGTCGATGGCGAAGTCATCCAGGCCCAATGGCACGTGTATGCAGCGCCCACCGGCCAATAGAACGGAAGGCTCGTAGCTGTCATAGCTAGGGTCGAAAACGATCACTTCGTCACCGCTGTGGACCACCGCTGCGATGGCACAGAAAATCGCCTGGGTCGCGCCAGGGGTCACGGTGACCTCTTGATCGGCATCGACGTTGGCGCCGTAGCTGCGGGCGATCTTCGCCGCGATCTGCTGGCGCAGCGCCGGCAGGCCGGTCATAGGTGAGTACTGGTTATGGCCTTGAGCAATATGCCGGCCAACCGCATCGCGCAGGGCCTGCGGGCCATCGAAATCGGGAAAGCCCTGGGACAGGTTCAGCGCGCCCGTCTGCGCGGCGAGCTGGGACATCTGGGTGAAAATCGTGATGCCGACGTTCGGCAACTTGCTGGTGATCATGGAGGGGTCCCTGCTCTGCACCCGGCTCTGGTGCGGCGCGGGAGAGCTCGAGGATAGCCCAATCGCCGGGCATGAAAAAGGGTGCCACAAAGGGCACCCTTTTCTTGTCGCCGAATCGCAGGAAAACTCTGTGGCGAGGGAGCTTGCTCCCGCTGGGCTGCCCGTAGGAGCTGCCGAAGGCTGCGATCTTTTGATCTTTCGCTTGGGACTCAAGTGTCTGGGGAAAGATCGCAGCCTCGTTGCACTCGACAGCTCCTACATAGCTCCTACAGGGCGCAACCCAGCGGGAGCAAGCTCCCTCGCCACAAAAGCTCCTCTGGACAGCAGGTCCGATCAACGCTTGTCGCGGCGCTTCTTGTCGGCCTTCTTGTGGTGCGACATCAAGCGGCGCTTCTTGTTGACCTGGCGGTCGGTGAGCGTGTTCTTGTTGCCTTCGTACGGGTTTTCGCCGCCCTTGAACTCGATGCGGATCGGCGTGCCGACCAGCTTCAGGACGCGACGGTAGGTGTTTTCCAGGTAACGGACGTACGACTTGGGCACCTTCTCGATCTGGTTACCGTGGATCACGATAATCGGCGGGTTGGCACCACCCAAGTGGGCATAGCGCAGCTTGATCCGACGGTTGTTGACCATCGGTGGCGCGTGCTCGCCTACCGCATCTTCGAGGATCTGGGTCAGGCGGTTGGTCGGCCAGCGGGTGACCGCCGACTTGAACGAGTTCTGCACCGAAGCGTAGAGGTTGCCCACGCCCGTGCCGTGCAGGGCCGAGATGAAGTGGATGTCGGCGAAGTCGACGAAGAACAGCCGGCGCTGCAATTCGACCTTGACGAAATCCCGCTCGCTCGGCGTCATGCCGTCCCACTTGTTGATCGCGATGACCAGCGCACGCCCGGCTTCCAGGGCGAAGCCCAGCAGGTTCAGGTCGTGATCGACCACGCCTTCGCGGGCGTCCATCACGAAGATCACCACGTTGGCGTCTTTGATCGCCTGCAAGGTCTTGACCACGGAGAACTTTTCAACTTCTTCGTGGATCTTGCCGCGCTTGCGCACACCGGCGGTGTCGATCAGCGTGTACTTCTCTTCGTTACGCTCGAAGGGAATGTAGATGCTGTCACGGGTGGTGCCAGGCTGGTCGTAGACGATGACCCGGTCTTCACCGAGCATGCGGTTGACCAGCGTCGACTTGCCCACGTTGGGACGGCCGATGATCGCGATCTTGATCCCGTCTTTTTCGCTCGGGCCCGGAATGCGCTTGGCTTCCTCGCCCTCGGCAACGATCTCTTCCTCGCCCTCTTCCGGCTCTTCCGCGTCGTCCTTGGGGAAACTCTCCAGGGCGATTTCCAGCATCTGGGTGATGCCACGACCGTGGGCGCCGGCGATCGGGATCGCCTGGCCCATGCCCAACGGTGCGAACTCGGCGCGGGCCATGTCCGGGTCGATGTTGTCGACCTTGTTGGCGACCACGTAGGAACGCTTGTTACGCTTGCGCAAATGCTCGGCGATCATCTGGTCGGCGGCGGTAAAACCAGCCTTGGCGTCTACCAGGAACAGCACCACATCGGCTTCTTCAATGGCGAGCAGCGACTGCTCGGCCATTTTTTCGTCCATGCCGTGTTCATCACCGGAGATGCCGCCGGTGTCGACCAGAATATAGGTACGCCCTTGCCACTTGGCCTCACCGTATTGGCGATCACGGGTCAGACCGGACAAGTCGCCGACAATGGCGTCGCGAGTCCTGGTCAGGCGGTTGAACAAGGTGGACTTGCCGACGTTCGGTCGGCCCACCAGGGCGATTACGGGAACCATGCGGCTCTCCACTTCGTTATTTCAGAAAATACAAAAGCCGCTGCGAGGCAGCGGCTGGTGCTCGGAGGCAGTCCTGTGGGAGCGGGCTTGCTCGCGAAAGCGGTGTGTCAGTTAACAAATTTTCTTCTGATACACCGTATTCGCGAGCAAGCCCGCTCCCACAAAGGACGGGCCGCTTGAGATCTAGCCCCAAGCATAGTCTTACTTGATGGTCAGGGCTTCCAGTTTGCCGCTGTTGCCATACACATAAATCATGTTGCCCACCACCAGCGGACGGGCACGCAGGCCGTCGCTGTCGATGCGCTCACGGCCGACGAAACGACCGTCCACCTGGCTGAGCAGGTGCAGGTAACCCTCCAGGTCACCCACTGCGACGTAGCTGGAGAACACTTCCGGGGCCGACAGTTGACGACGGGCCAGGGAGTCGTTGCTCCACAAGGCGGTGGTGGAACGCTCGTCAACGCCTTCGACGGTGCCCGAGGACAGGCTCACGTAGACGCTGCCAAAGCCCTGGGCGACACCGGCGTAGCTGGACGCATCGCGCTGCCACAACGGACGACCGCTTTCCAGGTCCAGTGCCGCAACACGGCCCTGGTAGCTGGCGACGTACAACGTACCGCCGGACAGCAGCAAGCCGCCGTCGATGTCGACCACACGCTCCAGTTCCGAACGACCTTGCGGGATCGCTACGCGCTGCTCCCAGACCGGCACGCCGTTGGAAACATCCAGGGCCACCACTTTACCGGTCGACAAGCCAGCCACCGCCAGGCGGTTGGTGACGATCGGCGCGCTGGTGCCGCGCAGGGTCAGTACCGCCGGGGTGCTGTCATACAACCAGCGCTGGTTGCCGGTAGCCGCATCCAGGCCGATCAGGCGGTCGTCCTGGGTCTGGATCACCACCACGTCACCGTTGGTCGCTGGCGGTGCGAGCACTTCGCTGGTCACGCGGGCGCGCCATTTCTCTTCACCGCTGCTCGCGTCCAGGGCGACGATCTCGCCCTTGAGCGTGCCGATCATGACCAGGCCGTAACCCACGCCAACGGCGCCGGAAACGGGCAGTTCAAGATCTTTCTCCCATTTGACGTCGCCATTGCTGCGGTCCATGGCCATGACCACGCCCGTGACGTCGCCGGCATAGATGGTGTCGCCATCGATGGCCGGCACCAGCATGTTGTAGGTTTCACCCTGGCCATCGCCGATGGAGCGGCTCCACTGCTTCTGCAGCACGACTTCTTCTTTGAAGTCGGTCAGTTCGGCTGGCGGCAGTTCTTTCTTGCTGTTGCTGCTGCAACCCGCGGCCAGAATGGCCAGGGCCAGCAATGCTGCATGTTTCCACTGGATCACGTCACGCATCCCCTTTGGCCAGGTCGTCCAGCTTGATTTGCAGGCCACCGACTGCGGCTTCATCCGACAGCGCAGCCTTGGCTTTTTGGTAGGCCGCATGGGCCTCATCGGCACGGCCCAGCTGTACCAGCAGGTCGCCCTTGAGTTCTTCGCGGGTCGCCAGGAACGCCTTGTCGGCATCGCCGTCGAGCAGCTTCAAGGCGTCTTCGGCCTTGTTCTGTGCCGCCAGCACCTGCGCCAGGCGCTGACGCGCCACTTCGCCCAGGGTCGGGTTGGCCGGTTTGTCGACGATACCTTTGAGCTCGGTGGCCGCGTCGTCCAACTTGCCGCTGTCCACCGCTACCTTGGCCACGAACAGGCGACCGTACTGCGCGTAGGCAGTGCCGCCGAATTCCTTGTCCAGCTTGCCGGCCAGGTCCGCCACACGGGCCGCGTCAGGCTTGCCGTCCGGGGTCAGGGTGGTTTCCAGCAATTGCTGGTAGAGCACCGAGGCGCCTTGCGACTGGTTGCTCTGGTATTTCTGGTAGGCCTGCCAGCCGAACACGATGACCAGCGCCAACAGGCCGCCAGTGACCAGCGGCTTGCCGTTGCGCGTCCACCAGTCCTTCAAATCCGCCAGCTGTTCATCTTCGGTACTCGACACCCCAATACTCCTTAATCGCTAAATCGGCTGTTTGACAGCTTCAACCCTGCACGACGCAGGTGGCCAGGTGTGCAGCAAGCGCATCCCAGGCAATGCTTTGTTGTTCGCCCTGGCCACGCAGGGGTTTGAAACCTACCACTTGTTGGGCCAGTTCGTCGTCACCGAGGATCAGTGCATACAGCGCACCGCTCTTGTCGGCCTTCTTGAATTGGCTCTTGAAGCTGCCGGCGCCGGCGTTGATCTGCAAGCGCAGGTTGGGCAACTGGTCGCGGATCCGCTCGCTCAACGACAAGGCGGCCAGTTCGGCGGCCTCGCCAAAGGCGCACAGGTAGACGTCGACCTGACGGGACAGTTCTTCGGGCACCTTGTCCAAGGCTTCCAGCATCAGCACCAGGCGCTCGATGCCCATGGCAAAGCCCACGCCCGGGGTCGGCTTGCCGCCCATCTGCTCCACCAGCCCGTCGTAGCGGCCGCCGGCACATACGGTGCCTTGGGCGCCGAGTTTGTCGGTGACCCACTCGAAGACCGTCTTGCTGTAGTAATCCAGGCCGCGAACCAACTTGGGGTTGATCACGTAGGGAATGCCCACGGCGTCCAGGCGCGCCTTCAGCCCTTCGAAGTGCGCACGGGATTCGTCGTCGAGGTAGTCGGCCATTTTCGGCGCGTCGACCAGGACCGCCTGGGTGTCGGCATTCTTGGTGTCGAGCACACGCAGTGGATTGGTCTTCAGACGGCGCTGGCTGTCTTCGTCGAGCTTGTCCAGGTGCGCGGAAAGAAACTCCACCAACGCTTCACGGTAGCGGCCACGGGACTCACTGGTGCCCAGGCTGTTGAGCTCGAGCTTGACCGCATCACGCAGCCCCAGCTCGCCCCACAGGCGCCAGGTCATGACGATCAGCTCGGCATCGATGTCCGGACCTTCGAGGTTGAACACTTCCAGGCCAATCTGGTGGAACTGGCGATAACGGCCTTTCTGCGGACGCTCGTGACGGAACATCGGGCCGACGTACCAGAGCTTCTGCACCTGGCCGCCGCCGGTGATGCCATGTTCGAGCACCGCACGCACGCACGCCGCCGTGCCTTCGGGGCGCAGGGTCAGGGAATCGCCGTTGCGGTCGTCGAAGGTGTACATCTCTTTTTCGACGATGTCGGTCACTTCACCGATGGAGCGCTTGAACAGCTCGGTGAACTCGACGATTGGCATGCGGATCTGCCGGTAACCGTAGTTATCCAGCAGGCGTGCCACGGTGCCCTCGAAATAGCGCCACAGGGGCGTCTGCTCGGGCAGGATGTCGTTCATGCCACGAATGGCTTGCAGAGACTTGCTCACAGGTAATCCTTAAATTCGTTCGACTCAACCACGCGCAATCACTGCAGCGTCGGCTTCGACCTTTTCGGCCGCTTTCTGGCGAATCAGCCGTTCCAGCTCATCCACCAGATTGTCATTCGTCAGTTTCTGCGACGGCTTGCCGTCGATGTAAATCAGGTTCGGTGTACCGCCAGTCAGGCCGATATGGGCCTCCTTGGCTTCGCCCGGCCCGTTGACCACGCAACCGATCACCGCGACATCCAGCGGCACCAGCAGGTCTTCGAGGCGCCCTTCCAGTTCGTTCATGGTCTTGACCACATCGAAGTTCTGCCGCGAGCAGCTCGGGCAGGCGATGAAGTTGATGCCACGGGAACGCAGGTGCAGGGACTTGAGAATGTCGTAGCCGACTTTCACTTCCTCGACCGGGTCAGCCGCCAACGAGATGCGGATGGTATCGCCAATCCCTTCGGCGAGCAGCATACCGAGGCCGACGGCGGATTTCACCGTGCCCGAACGCAACCCACCGGCTTCGGTGATGCCCAGGTGCAGCGGCTGGACGATTTCCTTGGCCAGCAGGCGGTAGGCTTCGACGGCCATGAACACGTCGGACGCCTTCACGCTGACCTTGAAGTCCTGGAAGTTCAGGCGCTCAAGGTGCTCGACGTGGCGCAGGGCGGATTCCACCAGCGCCGCCGGGGTCGGTTCGCCGTATTTCTTTTGCAGGTCTTTTTCCAGGGAACCGGCGTTCACACCGATGCGGATCGGGATGCCCCGGTCGCGGGCGGCATCCACCACGGCGCGCACACGGTCTTCGCGACCAATGTTGCCCGGGTTGATGCGCAGGCAATCGACGCCCAATTCGGCCACGCGCAGGGCGATGCGGTAGTCGAAGTGAATGTCGGCGACCAAAGGCACCTTGACCAGTTGCTTGATCTTGCCGAACGCCTCGGCGGCGTCCATGTCCGGCACGGAAACCCGCACGATGTCGACACCGGCGGCTTCCAGGCGGTTGATCTGCGCGACCGTGGCGGCCACGTCATTGGTGTCGCTGTTGGTCATGCTCTGCACAGCGATAGGCGCATCGCCGCCCACGGGCACGTTACCGACCCAGATCTTTCGGGATTCGCGACGCTTGATTGGAGATTCGCCGTGCATGACTTATTGACCCAACTTCAGGCGAGCGGTCTCGCCACTGGTGAACGGAGCGATGTCGACCGGCTGGCCGTTGTAGCTGACCTGCGCGCCACGGGCATAACCCAGGCGTACGGCAAACGGCGGCTTGCCGTTGACGGCGGTGCTGTCGCCCTTGCGCTTGAGGCCGCTGAACAGCACCTTGCCGTTGCCGTCGGTGATCTGCGTCCAGCAGTCGGCGACAAACTGGATCTGCACCTGGCCTTCACCCGCGACTGGCGCCGGGGTCGGAGCCGCTGGAGCTGCCGGGGCGACTGGAGCGGTAGGCGCGGCGTGGGTCGCAGGCGCAGCCGCGGTCGGTGCTGGCGTACTCGGCGCGGCCGGGGCCGTGGCAATCGGTGCGCTGCCGGTGTTCGGGGCAGCCGGTGCAGTCGGCGTGGTCGGAGCTGGAACAGCCGGCTCGGCACCGGCCTGGGCATCGGCGTCGTCCTGGCTTTGTGGCAGCGCCAGGGCGGTTTCGCCTTCGGCCTGGCCTTCGACGACAGCCTGGTCTTCCGGCTCGTCCAGCGGGTGGATCTGGGTGGTGCCGTCAGCGCCCTCGACCTCGACGTGCTCGGGGTTCATGGCGACGGGCTCCTTGTTGCGCAAGGACGCCTGGTCCTGCCACCAGACAAAACCGCCACCGATCACCGCGATCAGCAGCAACAGGCTGACGATTCGCAAAATGGTGTGGGAAACGCGAACCGGCTCCTCGATGCGCCCCAGGCTGTGCACGTTGCTGCCCTGGGCATCGGAACCGGTGTATTGATCGAATTGCTGGACCAGCACGGTCTGGTCCATGCCGAGCAACTTGGCATAGGCGCGGATGTAGCCCCGGGCGAAGGTGTGCCCAGGCAGCTTGTCGAACGCGCCCGCTTCCAGATTGCCCAGGGAAGCCACGGTAAGATTGAGCTTGAGGGCCACTTCGGCCAGCGACCAACCATTGCTTTCGCGGGCTTGACGCAGGGTCTCACCGGGATTTACGCGAGTCGCTGCTACAACTTCGGGATGCGCCGCTTTCATCATTGCTCCGACAGGTATTGCTGATATTCCGGCGTACCGGGATAGAGTCTTTTGAGTTGCAAGCCGTAACTCGCAGCTTTGTCGCGATCTTCAAACACATGTGCCAGCCGAACGCCGAGCAATAGACTACGTGCATTTTGCTCGCTCAGCAGGCTAAAACGCTCGTAGTAGTCACGGGCGGGCACATAATGCCTGTCTTCGTAAGACAACTCAGCCATTTCCAGCAGCGCCCGCGGTTGCTGGCGGTTGAGCCGCAGCGCCTTTTCGAGCTGCTGGCGGGCCAGGTCACGCTGGCCCAACTGCGCGGCCGTCATGCCGAGGTTCTCGAAAACCCGCGAACGCTCGGGGTAAAGGGTATCGGCGGCAGCCTGCTCGAAGCGCTCGTAGGCTTCCTTGTAGCGTTTCTGCTCGAAAAGAAAGCTGCCGTAGTTGTTCAGGATCCGTGCATCCTGAGGCCGGCCGGACAGCGCCTTGCGAAAATGCTGGTCGGCCAGTTCCGACTCCATCTCGGCCTGGAACACCAGGGCCAGTGCCGCATTGGCATCCGGGTCGGAATCGTCCAGCTCCAGGGCCTTCTTGAGCGGCACCTTGGCCCGTTCGGTCATGCCCTGCTGCAGGTAGCCGATGCCCAGTTGCACATAGGCCACACGTGCCTCGTCACGCCCTTTGCTGGTCTTCATCGGGTTGTAGTCACCCGACAGGACACAACCGGAACACAGGCCGGCCAACAGCAAAACGAGCGCGAAGCGCAGGGACATAGAGTTCCTCTCTTAGTGACTGTTCGCAGCGTTTTGCACTGCATCGTCCGCGGCGTTCAACTCACGCACGGCAATGTAGCGTTCGCTGCGACGGGTGCGATCCAGCACCTGTCCTACCAATTGGCCACAAGCGGCGTCGATGTCTTCGCCGCGGGTGGTGCGCACGGTGACGTTGAAGCCAGCGTGGTGAAGCTGATCCTGGAAGCGACGAATCGCGTTGTTGCTCGGACGCTCGTAACCGGAATGCGGGAACGGGTTGAACGGGATCAGGTTGATCTTGCACGGGATGTTCTTGAGCAGCTCGATCATCTCGACCGCGTGCTCGACCTTGTCGTTCACATCCTTGAGCAGCGTGTACTCGATGGTCAGCACGCGTTTTTCGCCCAGGGACGACATATAGCGCTGGCACGACTCGAGCAGCATCTTAAGCGGATACTTCTTGTTGATCGGCACCAATTGGTTACGCAATGCGTCATTGGGTGCGTGCAGCGACAACGCCAGGGAGACGTCGATGTGCTTGGCCAGCTCATCGATCATCGGCACCACGCCAGAGGTGGACAGGGTCACGCGGCGCTTGGAGATGCCGTAGCCCAGGTCGTCCATCATCAGGTGCATGGCGGAAACGACGTTGTCGAAGTTCAGCAGCGGCTCACCCATGCCCATCATCACCACGTTGGTGATGGCACGGTCGACGGTCGCCGGGACGCTGCCAAAGGATTTGTTGGCAATCCACACCTGGCCGATCACTTCGGCGGCGGTGAGGTTGCTATTGAAGCCTTGCTTGCCGGTGGAGCAGAAACTGCAATCCAGGGCACAGCCTGCCTGGGACGAAACGCACAAGGTGCCGCGCTTGCCCTGGGGAATGTAGACGGTCTCGACGCAGCTGCCGGACGCCACGCGCACCACCCACTTGCGGGTGCCGTCGCTGGAAATGTCCTGGCTGACCACTTCGGGGCCGCGAATCTCGGCAACAGCCTTGAGCTTTTCGCGCAGGGCCTTGCCGACATTCGTCATGGCGTCGAAGTCGTCGACGCCAAAGTGGTGAATCCATTTCATCACCTGGCCGGCACGGAAACGCTTCTCCCCGATCGAGTCGAAGAATTTCTCCATTTCCGGCTGGGTCAGGCCCAACAGGTTGGTTTTGCCGTTCGATGTAGTCATGGATTCACCTTCACTCAAAAGCCTGGGCTTAGCGAGTGGTTACTTCAGTAGCGGAGAAAAAGTAAGCGATTTCGCGAGCAGCAGCGGCTTCGGAGTCCGAACCGTGGACGGCGTTGGCGTCGATGGACTCGGCGAAGTCAGCACGGATGGTGCCGGCAGCAGCTTCTTTAGGGTTGGTGGCGCCCATCAGCTCACGGTTGCGAGCGATGGCGTTTTCGCCTTCCAGCACCTGAACGACAACCGGACCGGAAGTCATGAAGGCAACCAGCTCACCGAAGAAACCGCGCTCGCTGTGCTCGGCGTAGAAGCCTTCGGCTTCGGCTTTGGACAGTTGCTTCATTTTCGAAGCTACAACGCGCAGGCCAGCGTCTTCGAAACGGGTAACGATCTTGCCGATCACGTTTTTAGCAACGGCGTCAGGCTTGATGATGGAGAAAGTACGTTGAACAGCCATGGTGTAACTCCAGAAACGGTAATTTGCGAAAAATTAAACCCGCGAATTATACGCGGGTTCTTGGGTATTGCCTAACTGCGTACGGTGCAGACTCAGTCCGCTTCTTCGATCCAGGCGGCTTGAATGGCTTCGAGCACCTTCTCACCACCACGGGCCGGATCATCACTGAACTCCGGCAATTCCAGCACCCATCTGTGCAGATCGACGAAGTTCACGTAACGGGGGTCTACATCTGGCTTGGATTCAACCAGCTGGATTGCGATTTCCAGTACATCAACCCATTTCAGACTCATTGTAACTCCCTGAATCAGTGCGGCGCTTCGGCGGCGTGGTTAAGCGAGTATCTCGGAATTTCGACGGTCAGGTCCTCGGTGCCGACAATCGCCTGGCAGGCCAGGCGCGATTGCGCTTCCAGGCCCCAGGCCCGGTCGAGGAAGTCTTCTTCCAGCTCGTCCGCCTCTTCCAGCGAGTCGAATCCTTCACGAACGATGCAATGGCAGGTCGTGCACGCACAGACACCGCCACAGGCACTTTCCATCTCGATGTGATGCTCATGAGCCAGTTCAAGAATGGACGTCCCGGGCTCAGCCTCCACGACCATACCCTCCGGGCAGAACTTCTCGTGGGGCAAAAAAATCACCTGCGGCATCAGTTATTCCTCGATTTCATTCAGGTTGCGCCCCGCCAGGGCGGCTTTCACCGTCGAGTCCAGGCGGCGGGCAGCAAAGGCATCGGTGACTTGCGACAGACGCTTGGTCTGCTGCTCGATGGCATAACCATCGGTGCCTTTGATCAATTCGGACAGTTCCTGCATCTGCAGCTCGATGACCATGCGCTCTTCTGGATCGAGCAAGCGGTCGCCGTCAGCTTCCAAGGCACCTTGCACGGCTTCGATCAGGCGCTGGGCGTCGACCTGTTGCTCGCGCAGCACACGCGCCACCTTGTCGTCGCTGGCGTGCTGGAAGGAATCCTTGAGCATCTTGGCGATTTCGCCGTCGGTCAGGCCATAGGACGGCTTGACCTGGATGCTCGCCTCCACGCCCGAAGCCAGTTCGCGGGCGGAGACGTTGAGCAAACCGTCGGCATCGACCTGGAAGGTCACGCGGATCTTCGCCGCACCGGCCACCATCGGCGGGATGCCGCGTAATTCGAAGCGGGCCAGGGAACGGCAGTCGCTGATCAGTTCACGCTCGCCTTGCAGCACGTGGACCATCATGGCCGACTGGCCGTCTTTATAGGTGGTGAAGTCCTGGGCGCGGGCAACCGGGATGGTGGTGTTGCGTGGAATCACCTTCTCCATCAGGCCGCCCATGGTTTCCAGCCCCAGGGACAACGGAATCACGTCGAGCAGCAACAGTTCGCCGCCGTCGCGCTTGTTGCCGGCCAGGGTATCGGCCTGGATCGCGGCACCGATGGCGACCACCTGGTCCGGGTCGATTTCGGTCAGCGGCTGGCGGCCAAAGGCCTCGGCAACGGCTTCGCGAACCCGAGGCACGCGGGTCGAACCACCAACCATGACCACGGCTTTCACATCTTCAAGCTCGACACCGGAATCGCGCACGGCACGGCGGCAGGCCTTGAGGCTGCGGGCGACCATGGGTTCGATCAGGGCATCGAAGGCCTCGCGAGTCAGCGCGGCCTTCCAGTCGCCATAAGCGACTTCAACGGTGGCGGCGTCGGTCAAGGCTTCCTTGGCGGCGCAGGCGGTTTGCAGCAGGTGGCGTTGCGCACCCGGATCGAGATCGGCGGACAAGCCGGCTTGCTCGATGATCCAGCCGGCGATGGCGTGGTCGAAGTCATCGCCGCCCAAGGCGCTGTCGCCACCGGTGGCCAGGACTTCGAAAACACCGCCGGTCAGGCGCAGGATCGAAATATCGAATGTACCGCCGCCCAGGTCGTAGATCGCGACCAGGCCTTCGGCATGCTGGTCCAGGCCATACGCCACGGCAGCGGCAGTCGGCTCGTTGAGCAGGCGCAGGACGTTAAGGCCGGCCAGCTTGGCGGCGTCCTTGGTGGCTTGGCGCTGGGCGTCGTCGAAATAGGCCGGGACGGTGATGACCGCGCCCACCAGCTCACCGCCCAACGCCGCTTCGGCGCGCTGGCGCAGGACCTTGAGGATGTCGGCGGAAACCTCGACCGGGCTTTTCGGGCCCTGCACGGTTTCGATGAACGGCATGTGGGATTCGCCGCCGACGAAGCGGTACGGCAGCTGGTCGCCCAATTGCTTGACGTCGGACAGACCACGACCCATCAAGCGCTTGACCGAGACTATGGTGTTCAGCGGGTCGGTGGCGGCGGCCAGCTTGGCCGACTCGCCCACTTCGACGCGGTCGGCGTGATAACGCACGGCGGACGGCAGGATCACCTGCCCCTGCTCATCGGCCAGCGGCTCGGAAAGACCGCTGCGCAAGGCAGCGACCAGGGAATTGGTAGTACCCAAGTCGATCCCGACAGCCAGGCGACGCTGGTGCGGTTGTGGACTTTGGCCGGGTTCGGCGATCTGCAGTAGGGCCATCGTAATCAGGACTTATCTGTAATCAGGCGTGCGACCGGAGCGGCACTGGGTTAATCGTCGAGGCGCTCTTCTAGCTGGCGCACTTCGTAGGTGAGCTTGTCGAGGAACTGCATGCGCCGCATCAGGCGTTCGGCCTGTTCGCGTTGCGCGGCATCGTTCCAGCAGGCTGCGAAGCTTTCGTTCAGTGTTTGCTGGGCGTCTTTCAAGCGCCGCTTGAATACCGCGACACCGGCCAGGTCGGCGCTGTCCTGCAGGTCCTCGAGCTCTTCGCGCCACTGCATCTGCTGCAAAAGAAACTCGGGATCGTGGACCGTGACCTCCAACGGCAACTCATGGCCGCTGATGGCGAGCAGGTAACGCGCGCGCTTGGCCGGGTGCTTGAGCGTCTGGTAAGCCTCGTTGAGGTTCGCCGACTGCTCGAGCGCCCGCCGCTGCTCCGCCTCGGAGGCATCGGCAAAGCGGTCGGGATGGACGCCACGGGCCAATTCAAGATAACGCGCGGACAACTGCTCGAGATCCAGCTGGAATGCAGGCTGCATCTGGAACAACGCAAAATGACAAGGAGTACCCACAAGCCGCCTCAGATGTTGAAGCTTTCGCCGCAGCCACATTCACCGCGCACGTTGGGGTTGTTGAACTTGAAGCCTTCGTTCAACCCTTCCTTGACGAAATCCAGTTCGGTGCCGTCCAGGTACGTCAGGCTTTTCGGGTCGATGATCACTTTCTGACCATGACTTTCGAACACCTGATCGTCTTCGCCCACTTCGTCGACGAATTCCAGTACATAGGCGAGACCAGAACAGCCCGTGGTGCGTACACCCAGGCGGATACCCTCACCCTTGCCGCGCCCCGCAAGTGAGCGCTGGATATGGTTAGCTGCCGCTTCTGTCATCTGGATAGCCATGGAAAACTCCTTACCGTACGCGGATCAGATCAAGCCTTTCTTCTGCTTGTAATCGCGAACGGCGGCCTTGATGGCGTCTTCGGCGAGTACCGAGCAGTGGATCTTCACTGGCGGCAGGGCCAGTTCTTCGGCCAGCTGGGTGTTCTTGATGGTTTCGGCTTCATCAAGGGTCTTGCCCTTCATCCACTCGGTGGCCAGGGAGCTGGACGCGATGGCCGAACCGCAGCCGTAGGTCTTGAACTTGGCATCTTCGATGATGCCTTGCTCGTTGACCTTGATCTGCAGGCGCATGACGTCGCCGCACGCCGGAGCGCCGACCATGCCGGTGCCGACATCAGGATCCTGCGCGTCCATCTTGCCGACGTTGCGCGGGTTCTCGTAGTGGTCGATGACCTTTTCGCTATATGCCATTTGCTTCAATCCTCATCAGTGAGTCGCTCTGGTGGCGACTTCTTCAGTGCGCCGCCCACTCGATTTTCGAAATGTCGACGCCGTCTTTGTACATGTCCCACAGCGGCGACAGAGCGCGCAGCTTGGTAACGGCCTCGCAGACTTTCTGCGCGGCGTAATCGATTTCTTCTTCGGTGGTGAAACGGCCGAAGGTAAAGCGAATGGAGCTGTGGGCCAGTTCGTCGTTGCGGCCCAGGGCGCGCAGTACGTACGAAGGCTCCAGGGACGCCGAGGTGCACGCCGAACCGGACGACACGGCCAGATCCTTGAGCGCCATGATCAGCGACTCGCCTTCAACGTAGTTGAAGCTCAGGTTCAGGTTGTGCGGTACGCGGGCGGTCAGGCTGCCGTTGACGTAGAGTTCTTCGAGGTGCTCGACCTGCTTGAAGAAGCGGTCGCTCAGGGCCTTGATGCGTACGTTCTCGGCCGCCATGTCTTCCTTGGCGACGCGGAAGGCTTCGCCCATGCCGACGATCTGGTGGGTCGCCAGGGTACCGGAACGCATGCCACGCTCGTGACCGCCGCCGTGCATGGTCGCTTCGAGGCGAACACGCGGCTTGCGGCTAACGTACAGCGCGCCGATGCCTTTAGGGCCGTAGGTCTTGTGGGCCGAGAACGACATCAGGTCGACTTTCAGCTTGGACAGGTCGATGTCGACCTTGCCAGTGGACTGCGCGCCGTCGACGTGGAACAGGACGCCCTTGGAGCGGGTCAGTTCGCCGATGGCCGCGATGTCGTTGACGGTGCCGATTTCGTTGTTCACGTGCATGATCGAAACCAGGATGGTGTCGTCGCGCAGGGCGGCTTCGACCATGGCCGGGGTGATGATGCCGTCTTCACCGGGCTCGATGTAGGTAACTTCGAAGCCTTCACGCTCCAGTTGGCGCATGGTGTCCAGGACAGCCTTGTGCTCGATCTTGGAGGTGATCAGGTGCTTGCCCTTGGTGTGGTAGAAATGCGCGACACCCTTGATTGCCAGGTTGTCGGATTCGGTGGCACCGGAGGTCCAGACGATTTCACGCGGATCGGCGTTGACCAGGTCGGCGACCTGGCGACGGGCGTTTTCGACCGACTCTTCGGCCTTCCAGCCAAACACGTGGGAACGGGACGCCGGGTTACCGAAGTTTCCGTCGACCAGCAGGCATTCACTCATTTTTTGCGCAACACGCGGATCAACCGGGGTGGTCGCAGAGTAATCAAGGTAAATCGGCAATTTCATGGACTTTCTCCTAAATCAGGCTGGCTGGCGTTCCGCGTGCTCTGCGGCAGTCATTCGACGGCGGACGCTTCAATCTTGTCCAGGTGCGGCGCCTTGCTGTTGCAACGGCGCTGGTCCTGACGCTGGGCTACTTCTTGCACCTCACGGCGAGTTACAAGGTCAGCCAAGCTGATACCGCTCAGAAATTCGTGAATCTGCAGGCTGAGGTCGCACCACAAGTGGTGGGTCAGGCAAGTATCGCCGCCATGGCAGTCGCCTAGGCCCTGGCATTTGGTCGCATCGACCGATTCGTTCACCGCATCGATCACCTGGGCGACCTGGATGCCTTGCATGTCCCGCGACAGCTGGTAGCCGCCGCCGGGGCCGCGAACGCTGGACACCAGGTTGCTGCGGCGCAGCTTGGCGAACAGCTGTTCAAGGTAAGACAGGGAAATGCCCTGGCGCTCGGAGATATCGGCCAGGGACACCGGCCCGTGCTGCGCATGCAATGCCAGATCGAGCATTGCGGTCACGGCGTATCGGCCTTTTGTAGTCAGTCGCATGGACAATTACCACGGAGTTCGGAATGGGGGCGAGTATGCAATTCCCGAGTATTTAAGTCAAGTATAAGACCTAGTGCTTTACTCAGGTTTACCCGCGAAAGAGCGCGCGCATGATAGCAAAGGCTGGCCAGTGGCGACCAGTGATACCGCGTTATCGTTCATCGCGGGCAAGCCTTGCTCCCACAGCCTTGCTCCCACAGCCTTGCGCTTAAAGGAGCCCCCCCCCTGTGGGAGCAAGGCTTGCCCGCGATGCAGACACCTCGGTCAGCCGGCCTGGCTCTCATCCTTATCCTTCACACACGCAAAGTCTTCCTCGCGCAGTTCAGGCAGGTCCTTGGCACAGTAATTACTGCCCAGGTCCTTCAGGGCGCCGCACATCCCCTCCAGGCGCCCATCGACGGCCTGCAGGTGATCGAGCAACTGGTTGATGGCCCGGGCGACCGGGTCGGGCATGTCTTCGCCGACACCGTAGGCGTCGAAGCCGATCTTCTCGGCCATGGCCTTGCGGCGAGCATCCTGCTCCTCATCGGACTTGACGATGATCCGCCCCGGAATCCCCACCACGGTCGCACCCGGCGGCACGGCCTTGGTCACCACGGCGTTGGAGCCGACTTTCGCCCCCGCCCCCACCGTGAACGGCCCGAGCACCTTGGCGCCGGCACCGACCACCACGCCGTCTTCCAGGGTTGGGTGACGCTTGCCTTTGTTCCAGCTGGTGCCGCCGAGGGTCACGCCCTGGTACAAGGTCACGTCGTCGCCGATCTCGGCGGTTTCACCGATGACGATGCCCATGCCGTGGTCGATGAAGAACCGACGGCCGACCTTGGCGCCCGGGTGGATCTCGATCCCGGTCAGCCAGCGGCCGAAGTTCGAGACCAGCCGCGCCAGCCACTTCCAGCCCATGTTCCACAAGGCGCCGGACAGGCGATGGATCCAGATGGCGTGCATGCCCGGGTAGCAGGTCAGCACTTCAAAGGCATTGCGCGCCGCCGGGTCACGATGGAAAACACTTTGGATATCTTCACGCAAACGTTCGAACATTTTATTTCTTCCGCTTAATCAGCTCGCCACGGGCCGCCTTCTGGGTTTCCGTGAGGATGCCGCGCAATATATTCATCTCCGCCCGGCTGACCGAGCTTCGTCCGTACAACCGACGCAGGCGCGCCATCAAGTGCCGCGGCTTTTCCGGGTCGAGGAACTCGATGTCCACCAGGGTCTGCTCCAGGTGCTCATAGAATCGTTCCAGCTCGTCCATGGTCGCCAGTGTCTCACTGCGCGGCGACGTGACCTCGGTTTTTTCGACTTTGCTGGGCTTGCCTTCGGCCGCCAGCCAAGCCATGCGCACTTCATAACTCAACACCTGCACCGCCGCCCCCAGGTTCAAGGAACTGAACTCGGGGTCGGAAGGGATATGCACGTGAAAGTGACATCGCTGCAGCTCGTCATTGGTCAGGCCGGAGTCTTCACGGCCGAACACCAGGGCGATTTCAAAACCTTGCGCGGCTTCCTCGACCACTTTGGTGCCGCATTCCCGGGGGTCGAGCAGCGGCCAGGGGATACGCCGGTCGCGGGCGCTGGTACCGAGCACCAGGTTGCAACCCACCAGGGCATCTTCGAGGGTGGCGACGACTTGCGCGTTGGCCAGGATGTCACCGGCACCGGAGGCACGGGCGTCGGCTTCGTGATGAGGAAACAAGCGCGGCTCGACCAGCACCAGGCGCGACAGGCCCATGTTCTTCATGGCCCGCGCAGCTCCGCCGATGTTACCCGGATGGCTGGTATTGACCAGGACGACACGAATGTTCTGCAACAAGGGGGGCGCTCTCGAACACGATAAAGGGAGCAAATCTTACAGAAGCACCTACCGTTAAGCTATGAAAGCGAACACCAACCTTCTCCTGAGAAAACTTTCTGATAGAATGCGCGGCTTTCTTTAACAACCTTAGGTGACACATCCATGCAGCCCATGCTGAATATCGCGCTGCGCGCCGCCCGCAGCGCCAGTGAACTGATCTTCCGCTCCATCGAGCGCCTGGATACCATCAAGGTCGATGAAAAAGACGCCAAGGACTACGTGTCCGAGGTCGATCGCGCCGCCGAGCAAAAGATCGTCGACGCCCTGCGCAAGGCTTACCCGAACCACTCCATCCTCGGTGAAGAGACCGGCATGCACGCCGGTACTGGCATCGAAGGCGAAGAGTACCTGTGGATCATCGATCCGCTGGACGGCACCACCAACTTCTTGCGCGGCATTCCTCATTTCGCTGTCAGCATCGCCTGCAAATACCGTGGCCGCCTGGAACACGCTGTCGTGCTGGACCCGGTTCGCCAGGAAGAATTCACCGCCAGCCGCGGCCGTGGCGCCCAACTGAACGGTCGTCGCCTGCGCGTCAGCGGCCGCACCAGCCTGGACGGCGCCCTGCTGGGTACCGGCTTCCCGTTCCGTGATGACCAGATGGACAACCTGGACAACTACCTGGGCATGTTCCGCGCCCTGGTCGGCCAGACCGCCGGCATCCGCCGCGCCGGTGCTGCGAGCCTGGACCTGGCTTATGTGGCTGCGGGTCGTTTCGATGCGTTCTGGGAGTCGGGCCTGTCCGAGTGGGACATGGCAGCGGGCGCCCTGCTGATCCAGGAAGCAGGTGGTTTGGTGAGCGACTTCACCGGCGGCCACGACTTCCTCGAAAAAGGCCACATCGTTGCCGGCAACACCAAATGCTTCAAGGCTGTGCTGACTGCTATCCAGCCGCATCTGCCGGCTTCGTTGAAGCGTTAAGCGACACAGCTACAGGAAAAGCACCTTTCGGGGTGCTTTTTTATGCCTGGATTTTGCACACCCGAACCACTGTGGGAGCAAAGCTTGCCGCGATACAGTGGCACACTCAACAGAGAGGCCACCTGACCCACCGCTATCGCGAGCAAGCTTTGCTCCCACAGTCATCCCACAGGATATTTGAGGAATGGGCCACAAAATGCGGGCGAAAAAAAAGCACCCCGAAGGGTGCTTTTTTCATAGCGGTTGGATCACTGGGCTGGTTCGTTCTGGCCCAGGATCAGTTGGCCTTCCTTGCTCACCGGGATCTGGTTGCCCGGGTCGCGGTCCATGCGGACTTTGCCTTCTTTGCCGTCGAGCATGTAGCGAACGTCGTAGCCTACCACCTTGTCGCTGATGTCATTGACCGTGTTGCAGCGCGTCTGGGTGGTGGTGTAGGTATCGCGCTCCTGCATGCCTTCCTGAATCTTGTTACCGGCATAACCACCACCGGCCGCACCCGCCACGGTGGCGATTTTCTTGCCCGTGCCGCCGCCGATCTGGTTACCCAGCAGGCCACCAGCTACGGCGCCCAGCACGGTGCCGGCGATCTGGTGTTGGTCCTGGACTGGCTTCTGCCGAGTCACGGTGACGTCCTTGCACACTTCACGCGGGGTCTTGATTTGGGTCTTGACCGGTTCCACGGCCAGTACTTGCGCATACTCAGGGCCACTCTTTACCAAGCTGTAGGTGGCGACCGCGCCACCGGCTGTTACACCGACAGCACCCAATACCGCACCAACCAGCATCGATTTGTTCACTTGAACCTCCTGACCATCACAAGCGGATTAATCCGCGCTTCTCCCAGCCTTGGAGCACAAAAAAAGGCGCGAGTTCAACTCGCGCCTTTTCAGCGGTGACGGGCGGGGCGACGAGCCTTATGGGCGGTCGTCCACTTCCGTTTCAGTGGCCGCGGGAGGAATCAGGTCCTCGGAGTTCAGGTTCAGCCAGATCAGCACCACGTTAGCGATGTAGATCGACGAGTAGGTACCCGCCATCACACCGATGAACAGCGCGATGGAGAAACCGAACAGGTTGTCGCCACCAAAAAACAGCAGCGCAGCAATCGCCAGCAAGGTAGAGATCGACGTCGCCATGGTCCGCAGCAGCGTCTGGGTGGTCGAGATGTTGATGTTCTCGACCAACGATGCCTTGCGCAGCACACGGAAGTTTTCACGCACCCGGTCGAACACCACGATAGTGTCGTTGAGGGAGTAACCGATGATCGCCAACACCGCCGCCAGCACCGTCAAGTCGAAGGTGATCTGGAAGAACGACAGGATACCCACGGTCACGATCACGTCGTGGATCAGCGAGGCAATCGCACCCACCGCGAACTTCCACTGGAAGCGGAAAGCCAGGTAGAGCATCACGCCGCCCAACGCCAACAGCATGCCGAGGCCGCCCTGGTCGCGCAGTTCTTCACCCACTTGCGGGCCGACGAACTCGACGCGCTTGACCTGCGCCGGGTTGTCGCCGCCGGCCTTCTGCAAGGCTTCCGCTACCTGGTGGCCCAGTTGCGGGTCTTCACCCGGCATGCGTACCAGCAGGTCGGTGGTCGCACCGAAGCTCTGCACGATGGCATCGCTGTAGCCCGAGGTCGCTAGCTGCTCACGCACCTTGGTGACATCGGCCGGACGCTCGTAGGTCAGCTCGATGAGCGTACCGCCGGTGAAGTCCAGGCCGTAGTTCAATCCCTTGGTGGCCCAGCTGAACAACGCCAGGACTGTGAGAAACAATGTGACGCCGAACGCAATGTTGCGAACGCCCATGAAGTTGATTGTACGTAACATGGCAGCCCCTTAAATCCACAACTTCTTGAAGTCACGACCGCCAAAGATCAGGTTGACCATTGCGCGGGTCACCATGATGGCTGTGAACATCGAGGTAAAGATCCCGAGGGACATGGTCACTGCGAAACCCTTGACCGGGCCGGTGCCCATGGCAAAGAGAATCCCGCCGACCAGCAACGTGGTCAGGTTGGAGTCGAGAATCGCGGTGAATGCCCGGCCGAAGCCTTCGTTGATTGCCCGCTGGATCGTCATGCCCGCGGCGATCTCTTCACGTATCCGCGAGAAGATCAGCACGTTGGCGTCCACCGCCATGCCCATGGTCAAGACGATACCGGCGATACCCGGCAGGGTCAGCGTAGCACCCAACAGCGACATCAGGGCCAGCAGCAGCACCATGTTCACCGCCAGCGCGACGGTGGCGATGATGCCGAAGAAACGGTAGATGGCGATGATGAACAGCGAGACGAACAGCATGCCCCACAGCGATGCATCGATACCCTTGGTAATGTTGTCGGCACCCAGGCTCGGGCCGATGGTGCGTTCTTCAGCGAAGTACATCGGCGCGGCCAGGCCACCGGCACGCAGCAGCAAGGCCAGTTCCGAGGATTCACCCTGGCCGTTGAGGCCGGTGATGCGGAACTGGCTGCCCAGTGGCGACTGGATGGTCGCCAGGCTGATGATTTTTTTCTCTTCCTTGAAGGTCTGCACCGCGACGTCTTTCTCGACACCGTCGACCACTTGCTTGGTGTAGGTGGTGGTCGGTTTCTGCTCGATGAAGATCACCGCCATGCTGCGACCGACGTTGCTGCGCGTGGCGCGGCTCATCAGTTCGCCACCGTGGCCGTCGAGGCGGATGTTCACCTGCGGACGACCCTGCTCGTCGAAGCCCGCCTGGGCGTCGGTCACCTGGTCACCGGTGATGATCAGGCCACGCTCGATCTGCGCCGCCGGACGACCGCCTTCACGGAACTCGAAGCTCTCGGTCGTGGCCTTGGACGCGCCTGGTTCAGCACCGAGGCGGAATTCCAGGTTGGCTGTTTTACCGAGGATACGCTTGGCTTCGGCGGTGTCTTGCACGCCCGGCAGCTCAACCACGATGCGGTTGGCGCCCTGGCGCTGCACGATCGGCTCGGCCACACCCAGTTCGTTGACGCGGTTACGTACCGTGGTCAAGTTCTGCTTGATGGAGTATTCGCGGATTTCCGCCAGCTTGGCCGGGGTCATCGCCAGACGCAGCACCGCCTGACCATTGAGGTCGGCCGGCACAATGTCGAAATCGTTGAAGTTCTTGCGGATCAGCGCACGGGCCTGCTCGCGGGTATCTTCATCGCTGAAGCCCAGCTGAATGGCACCGTTGAGTTGCGGCAGGCTGCGATAGCGCAGGCGCTCTTTACGCAGCAGGCTCTTGACGTCGCCTTCGTAGACTTTCATCCGCGCGTCGAGGGCTTTTTCCATGTCCACTTCCAGCAGGAAGTGCACACCACCGGACAAGTCCAGGCCCAGCTTCATCGGATGCGCGCCAAGCTTGCGCAGCCATTGCGGGGTGGTCTGGGCCAGGTTCAGGGCTACAACGTAATCGTCGCCCAACGCCTTGCGCACCACGTCCTTGGCTGGCAACTGGTCTTCCGACTTGACCAGGCGCAGCAGGCCGCCCTTGCCGTTTTCGGCGATGGACGCAGCCTTGACCTCGATATTGGACGCCTTGAGCGCAGCGCTCGCACGGTCCAGATCGGCCTGGGTGACCTGCAGCGCAGTGCTTGCGCCACTGACCTGAATGGCCGGGTCATCCGGGTATAGATTGGGAGCGGAATAAATCAGACCGACCGCCAGCACCGCCAGGATCAGTACATATTTCCACAGAGGGTATTTGTTCAGCATCACGCCGCCCGCTTATGACGCGGGGCGCCTTGCGCGCCCCGTCGATTGAATAGAAGTTGTTACTTAGATCGCTTTCAGTGTGCCTTTTGGCAACGTGGCCGCGATAGCGCCCTTCTGGAACTTCATTTCAACAGTGTCGGACACTTCCAGTACCACGAAGTCGTCGGCCACTTTGGTGATCTTGCCAGCGATACCGCCGGTGGTGACCACTTCATCGCCCTTTTGCAGGCTGCTCAGCAGGTTCTTCTGCTCTTTGGCGCGCTTGGCCTGTGGACGCCAGATCATCAGGTAGAAGATGACCAGGAAGCCGACCAGGAAAATCCACTCGAAACCACCGCCCATAGGGCCGGCAGCAGCAGGTGCAGCCGCGTCAGCCATGGCATTAGAGATAAAAAAGCTCATTTAGCACTCCAGTTGCAAGTATTGAATCTAGGGATCGGAAAACTCAGTCCAAAGGCGGTACAGGCAACCCGCGCTTGGCATAGAAGGCCTCGACAAAGGCGGCCAATGTACCCTGTTGGATAGCCTCGCGCAAACCAGCCATAAGCACCTGATAATGGCGCAAATTGTGGATGGTATTGAGCATACTGCCGAGCATTTCGCCGCACTTGTCCAAATGATGCAGATAAGCGCGGGAGAAGTTCTGGCAGGTATAGCAATCGCACGTCGGATCCAGCGGCGAATCATCATGGCGATGGAACGCGTTACGGATCTTCAGCACGCCCGTGTCGATGAACAGATGCCCATTGCGGGCATTACGGGTTGGCATCACGCAATCGAACATGTCCACCCCGCGGCGCACACCCTCAACCAGATCTTCCGGTTTGCCAACGCCCATAAGGTAACGAGGTTTGTCAGCAGGCATTTCCCCTGGCAGGTAATCGAGCACCTTGATCATCTCGTGCTTGGGCTCGCCCACCGACAGCCCGCCAATCGCCAGGCCGTCGAAGCCGATCTTGTCCAGGCCTTCGAGGGAGCGCATGCGCAGGTCGCGGTGCATGCCGCCCTGGACGATACCGAACAACGCCGCGGTGTTTTCGCCATGGGCGTTCTTGGAACGCTGGGCCCAGCGCAACGACAGCTCCATGGACACCCGCGCCACGTCTTCATCGGCCGGGTACGGCGTGCATTCGTCGAAGATCATCACGATGTCCGAGCCCAGGTCGCGCTGCACCTGCATCGACTCTTCCGGGCCCATGAACACCTTGGAACCGTCTACAGGAGAGGCGAAGGTCACGCCCTCCTCCTTGATCTTGCGCATCGCGCCCAGGCTGAACACCTGGAAACCACCGGAGTCGGTCAGGATCGGACCTTTCCACTGCATGAAATCGTGCAGGTCGCCGTGGGCCTTGATCACTTCCATGCCCGGGCGCAGCCACAGGTGGAAGGTGTTGCCCAGGATGATCTCCGCGCCAATCGCCTCGATGTCCCGTGGCAGCATGCCCTTGACCGTGCCGTAGGTGCCCACCGGCATGAACGCCGGGGTTTCCACGGTTCCGCGGGGGAAGGTCAGACGACCGCGACGAGCCTTGCCATCGGTGGCGAGCAACTCGAAGGACATGCGACAGGTGCGACTCATACTGTTTCCTCGGGTCCGCGTGGCGCGGGGTTACGGGTGATGAACATCGCATCACCGTAGCTGAAAAAGCGGTATCCATGCTCGACGGCGGCCTTGTAGGCGGCCATGGCTTCGGGATAACCGGCGAACGCCGAAACCAGCATCAACAGCGTGGATTCGGGCAAATGAAAGTTGGTGACCAGGGCATCGACCACATGGAACGGCCGGCCCGGGTAGATAAAGATATCGGTGTCGCCACTGAACGGCTTGAGCACGCCATCGCGAGCCGCGCTTTCCAGGGACCGCACACTGGTGGTCCCCACTGCCACCACCCGACCACCGCGGGCGCGACAGGCCGCCACGGCATCGACCACTTCCTGGCTCACTTCCAGCCATTCGTTGTGCATGTGGTGGTCTTCGATGCGCTCGACCCGCACCGGCTGGAACGTGCCAGCGCCCACGTGCAGCGTCACGAACGCGGTCTCCACGCCCTTGGCGGCAATCGCCTCCAGCAACGGCTGATCGAAATGCAACCCCGCCGTCGGCGCCGCCACCGCCCCCAGGCGCTCGGCGTACACGGTCTGATAACGCTCGCGGTCCGAACCTTCGTCCGGGCGGTCTATATAAGGAGGCAACGGCATGTGCCCGACACGGTCGAGCAGCGGCAACACCTCTTCGGCAAACTCCAGCTCGAACAACGCATCATGCCGCGCCACCATCACCGCCTCGCCGCCACCGTCGATCAAAATCGACGAACCCGGCTTGGGCGACTTGCTGGAGCGCACATGGGCCAGCACACGATGACTGTCCAGCACCCGCTCCACCAGAATCTCCAGCTTGCCGCCGGAGGCCTTCTGGCCAAACAACCGCGCCGGAATCACCCGGGTATTGTTGAACACCATCAAATCGCCCGGGCGCAAATGCTCAAGCAAATCAGTGAATTGACGGTGAGCCATGGCACCGCTGACCCCGTCCAGGGTCAACAGTCGACTGGCGCGACGCTCGGCCAGAGGGTGGCGAGCGATCAGCGAATCCGGGAGTTCGAAGGTAAAGTCAGCAACACGCATGATGGGGTTCGTCTAGCAGGGCCGGAAAGTCTAGCGGAAATATCAAAAATTCACCATGAAACGTGATTGACCAACGGTAGGCACCTCTCTATACTTCGCCGCCATTGAGCCCTGATGGCGGAATTGGTAGACGCGGCGGATTCAAAATCCGTTTTCGAAAGGAGTGGGAGTTCGAGTCTCCCTCGGGGCACCATCTTAAAGAAAGACCTTGAAATTCAAGGTCTTTTTTTTCGTCTGCAGGAAAGTCACTCGATCCATTTGTGGCGAGGGGATTTATCCCCGCTGGGTCGCGAAGCGGCCCCAACCACCAAACCTGTGGCAAGGAAGAATCTGTGGCCAGTAAGAAACCCGTGGCGAGGGAGCTTGCTCCCGCTTGAGCGCAAAGCGCTCACAAAAATATCACAGCCCCCACCGATGCTCCGCCTTGCAACGCCCAGTTGATCCACCGCCCCTCCTCACCCGCTGACAAAGGATTCACCCCATGGAATTGCTGCTGGAAACGGTCGCTCTTTACTCGCTGAAGCTGGCTTATGAGACGGAGGGGCATAGTCCGATTTTGCGGGATGATCCGTTGATGGGCGGGTGTGATCGGGAGGTTTTTGGGTTGTTGGTGCGGCGGGAGGATTTGGTTGGGATTCATGCGACGCTACAGCAGTGTTTGGGGCGGGCGCTGGACGCAGTTGGGGGCGAGGAGACCGTCCTGGGGCTGGAGTTGCAACGGTTGGCAGAGGATTTCAGGGCTGCGCCAATGATGGAGGAGCTTAAGGCCCCGCTCGTGGCGCTTCGGGATTATTTAAAAGAGATCCAATGACCGATCAAGTTGAGCAAGAGCGAATAACACCTAACACTTAAGTCGATATACCCCATAAAACATCATGATTAAAGGAATTAAGCATGAGCACATCCAAGACCACAGCAGTATCCGACAGCGAATCAAAACTTAAAAATTATGCACTTAACGTTCTAAATGAAGGCAAATGGTGGTTAGTACCTGCGGCCACGCTATTTTCAATACTCCTACTTTGCAAATATTTGTGGGTTATCGGCCACCCCGAGCTACTACTTGAATCCATCGGAAGCATACCCAATCTTTTAGTCTGGCTAATTTTTGTAGTGTTTGGACTACTAATCATATTGCTTTTAACAGTCATCCCTTCGCTTAGCTTTTCACTTTGCATGAGCATAGTCACATCCAGCCGCGAGAATGAAATAATTCTGGCCAGGCGTTTTGTGCCCATTGTTTTATTAGGTTTCGCCCTGCTGGCAGGAATGCTGTTGGCCTCTGCATTCGACATCATCTTCGAACCGTGGAAAGTTTTCCTATTAGTCGTCACTTTATCAACAGCGCTAGCAGCATGGGTACTTGTGGGCAATCAAGACAAAAGAATTCGGTTTGTAAGTCTTGGATTCGGACCAATCAAGCCATGGAGACGTTTTTTTGCCGCCGCCGCAAAAGTTTTGGCTGCTGGAGTTTTCCTGGGCTTTACTGCAATGACAGGAGTTTTTCCAGCACAGCTCGCGCTTGGGGCTTGGCGAGGAGCCGAGTCTGGTTTGGAGGCGACGGTGGTTATCGGATATTGCTTGGCCTTCATGTTAATTTCAATGTTCCCGGTTATGGCCTTTTATACACTACAGGGAACTACGACAAATCGATTGTTTAAAGCCACCGGGGCACTAGGATTGGTATTTATCCTAACCACCTTCTTATTGCCACCGGTCCTCGACCTTTGGGCGTTCGCCGCTGGAAACCTAATGAGGCTTCGGGACAGCCGCCCTCTACCGTATTTGGTAGATAAAGCTGATTATCCATTCGCAACCTTCGATTCAAAGCTGTGGGAGACATCGCCTATCGCTAATGACGAAAAGTTCTATACGATTCAAGCCTTCAAGCAATACCGCTTTGGCGACATCCTATTATTATGCCCGGCCCGATATGCCAATCTGTCTCTGAAACGCTTACCAACATACTATGATGAGTGCCTGACTACGGCCGCTTCCAAAGTCAAACCAGCTTCGCCACGAATGAAAGCCATTACCTCACCCCGTCCTCTGGACGACGAAAGAAGCTGTGCATCCGTACGGTCACCTACACGCCCGCCACTGAAAACTAACGAAAGCAGAACGTGCCTGTTTCAACACCCCCTCTAAGAACGAGACAAGCAGCCAACGCTCAGCTGTAAGGAAGTGACGCCTCAATCGGACCTACGGAGTTAGGTAGAACGTCACTTCACTTTCAAGCACGTCCACCAGCTCAGGATCCATGAAGCGATAGTCATCGGAAATATCCAGAACATGCAGCTGCTTGTGCTCAAGCAGCCGAGCGTACCCTGCCCGTAGACGATGCTCGTGCTTGCGCTCCATCACAAAAATGACATCGGCCCAACGGATATCCGCTGGGCCGCCTCGGATAGACTCACCCATAATCTGGCCGTTTTTCCCGCTCTCCTCCACGTAACCACGGAATGGCAAAAAAATTGAAGGACTCAGATTGATGTCAATTTCAATAGGGGATTTTTTCTACCCTTACGTAAAGTTTCTCCACGGCGCTGCCTACAACCTACACCAGATCCTTGAAGGCCTTGGCGTCGTATCATCGACCTTCACCGGGCGCAACGACGCCGGGCAAATCATCGGAACTTACTGGTCACCCGATGAAGCCATGGTGATCACGCTGGGCTACCTGATGATGCTGTCCCTGCTGCTGATTCCCTTGCTGGCAGCAACGGCCTTTACCGTGAGCAAGAAGCGAGGCGTGTTCATCTTCTTCGCGCTCCTGTTCCTACCCGGTGTGTTGAACTGCCTGGGCCTTTTCCCAACCATCAATTACCTGCCCATCCGCTACACCATCAATGGCGTTGGAAAGCTGGGCAGCGAAGTCGGGCTGATTCCCCTGTTGATGCTTTGCGCCCTCACCGGATGGGCTGTCATGGTCCTTGTTTATGACAACCTCAACCTCACCGAACGCTTCCGACAGCTGTACGATCACTTCTGGTTTCCGCTGGCATTGGTCGCAGCGGTGTTCTTCGTGGCGGACAACGGCGCCAATGAAGACGCCGCACTGCTGAAGGAGGCGACAGCGAGCATCCAGGACGCCAGCGCGTTCCTGTTGAGCCAGATCAGGCGCTACGATGATTACTGTAAGGCCAATGGCTTGGGTAGCCTGAAGTCGTGCCAGTGGAGCAGCGATTCACAGTGGACCTTTACTCACATCAAGGAAGGTGAAGCCAGCTACTTCATAGGTTACGCACCGGACGACTCCAAAGGGTTCTACGCCGCGAATAGAAGAACCCTAAGCGATGAGGACGTGATCGCCATTCGCACAGAGATCAACGACTACAACCAACGGTTGTGCCCCGTGAAGCACTTTTCCAATGGCATGTCGCGCTCATCGCCACTCTCCAGCACCTGCGATTACGTCCCCCGTGGCTACTGCTCGGTCAATCCTGACGGTCCGCCGGGACTCGTAGACAAAAACATCAGCAGCCACACCGTAGCCTTGGCCAGCGAATGCATCATTCCCTGGCTCGCCGGTGCCAAGCCTTCCCTGAAGCAGTTGTCGGCGCTAGTCAGCCAACATGACAAAGCCAAGAATCAGCGTTGGCTGTATTTCCTTGCTGTCGCTGTGGCGGTCGGAGCAAAAGTGGCGTTGGCGACTACCAAGTTGTGTTTGGTTGATGCACGGCCTGTGGCTGATAGGCGTCGTGTTCTTAGGGCCGCACGGTATCAGCTGGGCCAGTGCCTCCGTGTGCTGAAGCGCCTGCTGGTTGGTTTTGGTCAATTTGCATGGTTTGCTGCGAGCCGTGTATCCATGCTGCTAAAACGGGAATAGCACGACGGGATCAACCGTCTACCCGGTGATCGTTTCGCCTAGCCATTGAGGAAAGGAGCGGCTCGTGAAGATTGTCCTAAATGCTCAAATACACAGGTACGACGGTACCTCTCGCTCAAGCATGTCCACCAGCTCAGGGTCCATGAAGCGATAGTCATCAGGAATATCCAGAACATGCAGCTGCTTGTGCTCAAGCAGCCGAGCGTACTCTGCCCGTAGACGATGCTCATGCTTGCGCTCCATCACAAAGATGACATCGGCCCAACGGATATCCGTTGGGCCGATAGGTTTGCGTGCGTTCGGGCTGGTGCCTGCCGAACGCATGCTGAAACCTGCACGTCGACGCCAAATCGCCTCCCCGGAAGGACTGCGCCATTGGTTACGACTGCAAACGAACAGGAAATTAGTCACTCTTGATCCAACAGTTGGCGGGTGGTGCGGATGGGATAGCTCATACCGAGCTGACGCGCCCGGTGCAGCTTGTCGGCACGGGTGTACATCAGCTTCCAATCCTTTCCTGGTTTGGAGTCCTGCGGGCTAATCGCTTCGTACCCATTGTTGCTTGCGGGATTGCGCGCGCCTCCTACGGGTTCTATCCATGGTTGTTTCCTCTGAGTACCGGGTTAACAGCCGCAGTAATAGGGGGGGGTGAGATGTTAGGCGTGAATTGGGGGGCGGCTAGTGTGGGCGGGGTTGGATAGCTGTGGTTAGAGGGTCCGTAATGACTGTCGTTTCAGAACAAAGGTAAGGATAAGTTGTCGATCTATTGCAAAAGAAAATAAATCCGTCCCCTCTCCGCAATGGGATTCATAGGAATGATTGGTCGGTGTTTGGATTTGGCGTTGTGGGTAGTGATACGGTGATGGGGCGCGAACTATATCGTTTGGCGACAGAATTCGGTGCTACGCAGACAATGAAACAGCTTGACACCCTCACTTATCCTGCTGGATGGCTACCTGAAAGGTATTCAATAAACAACTAGCAGCTCTATAATAAATACAATTACCATATTGGTGACCCGCATCTCAGTGAGCTTACAAACACAACACGATAACTTAGACCCTAGCTGATTAAAACGCAATCAAGCTCCCCTTTTTCGAAGGAATTCAACCCACCAAGAGAGCAGCAATATTTTCCGAAGTCGGAATATTCGCAATCAATGGCAACTCTTGAAAATCTCCATACCCCTCCATTTTTATCCATGCCCCAACCCAATCAAAACATAACTCCTGCAAAAACTTAGAATCCTTCTCTAGAAATTCCACAATGGTATGCGAAGCCGGATTTCTAACACAATCCACCAATTTCTGTTGCAATGGTCGAATTACCTCCTTTTTTGTAAAAGCATCGCAACCTTTTATATCATTAGACGAAAGTAATGCTGGAACAACAACCAATAACGAAGCAAGTGTCATTTTTTGACTTGACGCCGGGGTTGAAAACTTATTAACCCCACCAAAAAAACCATCATAATCTGCAGTTGGAAATAACTCCGGCGGCTTACGGTAATCAATATTGCAAAAACCAGATGCTATTGCCTGTAATATAGCTTCTGGAATATTAACCAAATGAAGAATCCGCTCCGATGGAGACTCCAGCAAAGAAACCTCTTTAACAAATGAAAAAATCATAAACAAAACCGCAACTCTAACATCACCATTTGACGCCAAAGAAGTTAGAGCATCAACTTGCAAACGATTTATTGCCCCCGCCCCAAAATCAACAATAAGCCCAGCACAATCCGACACCATTTTTACCCAACTTATGATAGCCGGAGACATATGCGCATCTATATTCACAAGACTGTCTGACAGTTTGCGAACCAAAACCCAGTCTATACCAAGCAAGCCGAGACCGGGCCGAGAATAAAGAGATGAACGAAGCAAAACCAAGTTCTTAAAAGCAGTGAGCCTTAAATCTTCGTCATCCAAACACCCTGCAATATCCCCAGCCTTTATGTATTCACCATTGGCAAGCGCGTCGAGACAAAAACCATACTGAGACCATTTGGGTTGATCTCGCCTTAAAATTTTTCTGGCCAAAATCTGGGAACTACACACTATATTTCCATCCGCGGACCTCTTTATCAAAAATGGCGAAAGAGGGTTGCTAGTCAGAAATGCCACTTGCTGTTTCAATAGCCTTCCAACTGCCAGAGTGGAAAGCAATAACTCCTGACTTTCATCACCGGCAGCGAATGATCGTTCTAAAAATCTATCAAGCGTGTCACTAACTCGATCAATACATCGCTCAATAATTTGAGCATCGGGAGAGTATGAGAGATCAACTAGGGTGCTATAAACAACATCGGGCCCGCCCCCACGACTATAAAGCCAATTTGCACGGGAATTAGATATTCCTCGATCTGTTGCGTACATAACAAAATCCTCTCTAGAGAGAGGAGAAATAAATGCTAAATCGTGATTATCACCATAAACCGAGTTTAGAAAAGGCTGTCCTTCTTTCATCATTCTTCGAATCATAGTATACGTTAGAGGAGATATAGAAAGAGTCGTGAGCTGACCAGCATGTTCAAGAGAACGCATCCCAGACAGGACTGAAGTCATACCAGGGTCACGAATTAAGGCAAAAGCGTGGAATCGTTCAATAATTATAATAGGATAATAGCCTGCACCAAGCAGTGCCTCGACCGCCAATTGAATTATATCCGTTGGGTAATCTTCAGGATCAGTCTCAACTTCAATTTTTAACGGACGACAAAGACGTTTAGCAAATGTACTAGCGAAATGCGCGCAGGATTGCATGCTATCAGAAGTCAAACTAATACAAACTGGAACGTGCTTATCATACGCTAAGGGCAGCCTGAAGTTAGCTATAGTCCATTGTCGAACCAGATGCGATGCCTCCGTTTCATCACAACCCTGTGGAACCAAGAGCAACATCGACCTTGCAGGCTGCGCCGACCAAATTATATTCGCTCGCTCAGAAAACCATCTGCAGTCCCTTCTCATAGTGCGACTCCTTGAAGCCTAACATTATATTCCTGCCAATATTTTTTTGCTCTAAAGCCTTCAGCAAATAGCGGCACTTGAAATCTAACTGTTGAAGACGACTCCATTCGTAAAATTTTCAGATCCACTAGTGATCTCAACCGCCGAGTCCATGCTGAGCGTTCGTCTAAAGCCGCTAACGCATGATCAATTACAAATGGAACAGTTGCATCTTCGGCCACAAGCGAACTTGCGTTAGCAATTCGATACAACAACATCCATAGAAGATCACGTTCTCGAGCACTTTCGAGGGCAAGCATGCTATCTATCGGTTCCAGAATTTCATATGACTTAAATGGAAGTTCAGTTTTCTTTTCGCCGACAAGAGCAGCTATCGCAACTCTGACATCCCTCTTAGTAGCTGCACCTGCCCTCACTAAGTGAGCAACAGTTGCGCCAACCTGCCAAAGAAACTGGGGCATGCCTGCACACAGCGAAAACGCATATTCAATCGCGGGCAAGTCGAACTGCACAAATGTATTGACGCGTAAAGGAGCGATTAATGCTGCGCCTTCCTTAGCATCTTTCAGGCCGGCGAGTTCAATAATTTGACTGCTGCCAAAAAAGGCATTTTTATACTCCCTCGCAAAAATATTTATGTGGTTACTACCGGACAACAATATCCCAATAGCCCCAGTTGTTTGCGAGACCTCACGAAGACTTTGGAGTAGCTGCTCCAGCTCTAATTTTTTATTTCCCCCAGCTTGATAGGGCGCGACTAGTGCTTCTGCCTCATCAATTAGAAGAATAAAGCGTTCTGCTGGTGCCCCTACCCACTCGAGTATCTTTTCACTTAAGGCAATAAGCGAGCCCGACAAACTTTCTTCATCAAAACACTCTTGAATAGCTTTTCTTGCTGTTTTCCAGTCTCCATCAAACTTTTGACGAATGCGTGTGCATAATGCGTGGTTCTGGTCCGTCGTGGATAAATTAGGTCGGACGATACCATGCGAAATCGCTCGAAAAATAGTTGCCGAAACAGAGCGATCATGTGCAACAAATTCGACTCTCCTCTCAGCTAGAGACAGATAAAAACTGATAGCTGTGGAATTGCCGGGCTGACGCAATCGGTTATGGAACGCAAATAAAAGCGATGTTTTACCAATGCGCCGCATTCCCGTTAGCAATACAGGACTGGGTCTACGAGCGGAAACAAGGACTTGATTCAAACATTCCAGCTCGTCATGCCTACCAATAAAGGCATCCTCTACGGCGGGGGTATTACTAACTCCCGGATATATATCCAACAACGTATCAGTATTGAGATTTGTAGTCCCCTGACTTTTTGAATCGAACGAGCGAACTCTACAAATGATATCTTCAACGACGACTTCATCGGTTAGTGTTTTTGCTCGAATTCTGACTCTTAGGCTATCACGTGGATTACTCCCTTTGGAAAACCAAGAGGAACCAAACTTCACTTTCAGTGTGAATTCAGTCGGAAAATATAATGGCCGGCCTGACAATTCGGTACGCAATATATCTTCTTCAAAGAAAACGTCATCCCCATCAAACAGCGCTGCTTCAAGCCTGACCGGTACCAATCCATTGGGAGTTACCACTATTGGTATTTCAAACACCGCTCCTTTTGACGAATCCCTTAAACATAAGTCCCCTTCCCCCTCAACAAATAGACTTGGTTTGACAACTTGCGCCGCCGCCGGGAGTTCTTTAACAAAAGTTCTAAAGGGCACACTCTTAGCGGCAGTTACAATTTGATCTGCAACAGATTGGGCCACAGGAATCAAATCGGACCTATTTGATGCGACCAGTCGTAACTCAAACAACTGTGATAAGCGAGCAGAAATCCCTGGATCGTATTTAGCTGCCAGTCGGCTTAATGCCTCAGATGCCCCGCGCTCATAAAGAAACGTAAGAAGCGGAGTTCGGTAGAGATGCGGGTCATTGATCTTAGTCGCTGCATCCCAAAGCCTCTCAGCCACCTGCACACTTAAGCATCCCGTTAGAAAAGCTTCTAAAACTTTTTCAACACGATAGCTAACACCGCCGACCAACATTTTTCTAAATGGGGATGAACGACCTAGTATTTCAGTCCACCCGCCATTCGCAGTAGGCGAACGAGCCATTTGCTCGCCACTATCCGCAGCAATTGCACCCGTAAGAACTCTATAGGCAAGATCAACCCGCTTAGACTCTGAAAGTAGGGAAGTAAACTCATTAAGTGTAGATAGCCAATTTGCAGCCAAGGGCAGTTTGTCTACAATCAGAGCATTTGGCATTTCGGAAGAGTCCGCAAGAGCAATAAATACTTCGCCCATACCAAATAGACTTGACGACTCCCCACCTTCATTACTATTGATTTCTTCACACAACTTGCTTGCCGCTTCCCACAGTTCATTTCTTATACTTGCCGCGATCTCCACCACAATATCGGAATTATAAGAAGCACTCTCAATAGAGCTATGCTGAACACTAAAGTTTTTTGAGGGGCCTTCAATAACTATTGAACTATTATCAGAAGCAAAACCGGCTAATTCCCCCATCAGTTCGCCACTTTCAACAAGCTGCGCTAAACATAGTGCCGGCCGCGCTGAGTTTACGATAATCGCGGACACTTCAAAAACTCGATCCATGGCAGAACTCAAGCTATCCGCATCTTCTAGCTGATGAATAGACCTAGAGCGCTCAATTACAAAATCCAAGAACCATTCGCAAATAACATATGATGCTTGCTGCTCGGCTAGAATATACATAGGTGCTGATTTAGCCCACGACGCGAGTACAGACGAGGGTTCTCGTATGAAGTCTGAGAAATCAGCGGCTGTATCAGCTGGCAGCCAACGTTCCGGATCACAATTTCCTTCTACAAACGCTGAAATCACTTTTGACAAGCCTTCTGAGGCATTATCTATTGTATCGAAAGCTTTCTCCACCACAGTTAAATGTATGCGCTCGGAGACGTGTGCAGCTAATAGATTTAACCACAACTTCTCAAGTTGCAAATTCCCTGGCAATGGCTCGTCGAATGTTACACCTACCATTCCAAAGAACTTCAAAAGATTGCCTCGTCTTTCTAAGCCAACCTTTGAATCAGGTGAGCTTTCTTTGCTTAGCTCCATAGCAAGCAACTCTAACAGCTCTAAGTGTTCCGCAGCCGAATCCAAGTCAAAAGCTTCTAATGAAGAGCAGAATAATTTGTATTCCTCAATACCTTCAAGGATATTTTTATCGAACTCATTTTTAAGAGCACTTACTCTTCTATTCATCGCGTCAACTTTCGGCGTTACGGCACTTAATACAAAACCCCTTACATCATCATCGCCCAGCTCAATTGCAAACTTAATAGCACCTTGAAACTCTAAGGACTCAAGCAACTTACTAGCGATTTGCAATCCACTAGGCTCACCACAGCTCCCATGCCAGCAAAGTGATGAAATGCCTACATCCCAAACTGAAATCGGAGATTCAAAATAGAATTCAGGTAACTCTATAAAATCCGTAGCCCACGAAGTATTTTCAGATGTCCATGGGCTGTCGTTTATCGCATCACCCTTGCCACGAAGAGTGGGAACATTGTTACCTATTACAGTATTACTTATAACCTCTAAAAATTGCCCCTCCAACCATTCTAGGGACCCAACCTCATCTGAACACCTTAGTTGACGAACTAACCTCTTCAGTTTTGCACTGACACTTTTTAGTCTAGCATCCGGCTGATGTTGTACTTCAGAGATAAAGTCCTTCAGCAAGCGCTCCATATGCGCCACATATCTAGTAAGTTGCTCTCGGTGACGTTGTTCCAACTTATCATCAGCACGCTCCTCTTGGAGTTCAAAAAAGAGAGAATCCGAAAAAACACCATTTTCAATATCTTCAAGCAACGCTAGCACCAGTTTTGGCACTGGCTCGTCATTTTTGAAAGTAAGTTTAATTAGCTTATCTCTAGCTTTTTCTTTAAGCCTACGAAAATTACCACGCATGGTTACTGGTGTATTTGCAAACTCAACTAGAGAAGCGGACGCTCTCTTATCTGAGGACCCTTGCCGTAGGAGGCGAGAGACATCCGTGCCTGTTAGTAAGAGGCTTGAGTTGATTGATATTAATTCTGCAATATCGATCACATTGCGACCAACCAATTCAATATCGCTCAAACCAGATGACGGGTCGAGTATTTGAGCTACTGGCTCAAATAAGAATATATCTCTAAACCGTTCTACTGCAATGACTCTACGAAATGCGATACTTTCATGAACAATTGCTGAATTGGGATCAACGAAATTTAGAAGCGCCCTTCTTTTTTCTACTGTTTCCGCAGCTAAGACAACATCAATCACGGACGACGGGATAATATTTTCTTTATCGAGAGCCGCCCTAAGAAGAACCGCGCTTTCTACAAGCCAACAGGATCTATCATTTATATTTATAAGAGCTCCTAACTCCACCCCGCTTAGGCCGCTCATATATCGCCCGATGTCCTGCGGGGCCATTTTCTTTATAAAATCATAACACTCTTCTCTATAGACAGCCCGAGCCGATCTATCGCCAACCTCAGCGCTTGCCAATTCAATTAGTTTTTCAATCTCCGCTAACCCTGGAGTCCCGGTGAAGGAACTCTTCCAAACCTCGACTTTATTAAAAGATGGATTCAGATCCGCTATTGAATTATTAGCGCGACAAACGGATAAAAACCCGGAAACTAGCTCTTCATCTGTACCCGTAGAATGTTTATACCAAACAGCCTCAATGTTTAATCTTTTGAAAAGCGACGTCCACCGCTGCGCTTCTAATTCGCGTATTTCAGAGCGATACCTTAAGATAGATTTAGATAGGTCCCGGGCCTCTTGAATTGCGAACAATAGAGGCTTCCACCTTTCCTCTGAAAGAACAATCAGATCAGTTAGACTTTCAAACTCAAACTCCGCAACTTGCTCATTTGATCTAGAGAATTCAGAAATACGAGAGTCAAATTCCTCTACAACTCGCAGTGACTCAGAGTCCACCTCCCAATCAAGTATACTCTTTGAAGCGCTTCGAAAAAGCTTAGGAAACTCAACATTCGGCAGAACATCATCATAACTGCTGGAATTTGATTCAGCGGCGTTAAACTTTCGCAGCAATCCAAGCCGACTACAGCCTAACGACTCTGCGGTTTCTACCAAAAGTATCTTCTCGTCTAATGATTTAGACAAAGAAGCGTATAGCAGGACCATTCTGGCAAATTCGACACTATCAACTTCGACTGGGCATAAATTTTTTTTCAATCCGCTTTCAAGAAGCGAACCAGTCAGATACCGCTCTCTTTCATGAATAGTTTTCGGCTGTGCACATTCCAAAAACCAATCAAATACAGCTTTTAACTCTGGATCCGACTGATAACTAATAGCGACCAATTGTCCAAAGGAGCTATCAGGTTCTAAGACACTGTTCTTCTTTCGACTCTTCCCAAACCTATTTACGTTATCCTCACGATGAAAAGATATTTCTTTGGCTTTTATACGTGACGTATGATTGAAAGCAAATGCCTCGACCATCGCCCTATCACGCTCGACTTGTTCCCGATTCACGCTTTTCAAAGACAGTGGAGCATAACGTTTCAAGTGAGCCTTTATAGCCTGCCGCACTGTTACAACAGGGCAATTAAAATGCTTAGGCCACAAATTAAAAATTACATCATACAAATGTTCTGAAGAGAATATCTCTGAAGGAAAAAGCCCATCAGAGAAAAATGGCCAAATACCAGCATACAAACCATTAACACTTAAACAATCGAACTCAACAGCTGAAATATTGTTCATGCTAATCTTTCCATAAATAACTATAGCTGCAGTTTCGATCGGAGCTTACTTGACTCTAGCGCTGCCCAGTATACATCGCCACTCTTTCACAATATTATTTAACTTAGTGAAAACCTACACTTCCGCGCTTACATCCTTTTCATCAAGCCTCTCATTTTCAATAAACAACCCCGTATACTTATCCAACAAAACGGAGCAAAAAAAAGTTCTATGCCCTCCGCTTTTGCGACGAAATTCGCCATGAATCTATTTATTGGCAAAAAAAGGACTTTTTCACCTGTTAGGAGTTAGGTGGCGCCTGAATGTAAATCACTTGTTTATCTCGACCAACCAGCAAACCGACGATGAGACAGATCACACCCAGGAAAAAGCCAACGAATCCCAAAAAACCGCTCACCAAGGTGCCACCAATCGCGGCCCCTGCGGTTTCCGCGCCTGAATGAGCGCCACTAATGTTGGTCGCGATATGGCTTCCGGTAAAAACAATACCAGCCAAGGGGAGCATGAACGCAGCGACGCCCGAGGTGACCAAAAGTCGGCGCCATGCCTTGCCAGCAGAGGGAGCGGAGACAGCTATTACTAATGCAATGATCCACGTTACGAAGAAAAAAATCGCGCCAGTACCTCCAGCGGCTCTCGTGGATGCCGCCCCGGCAATGGCTACAACACTCGAAACAAGAATGGCTAATATCAATCCCGCGATCAACCCTGCAAGAATCTTCATCCTGAACTCCTGTCTGCACCGCACCATTTATACTCGACTCAGGTATAGCAGCAAAACGCCACTGCTGCTCTGCAAAAATTTGTCACACCTCATCTAGCAGAAGAAAAGATCGCATGAATGAAGAATTCGGACCTTTGGGGCCTTGGGCTTGCTGTAGCGCTCAACCTCCCTCGGGCAAAAAAAAGGCCTTGCTGGGCAAGACCTTTTTTTCCAATCCAGGCAGCACGTAATACTGTTGCCCTACCTCACCTCAACAATATCCAACGCCCGATTCGCCAACAGCTCACTCACCTCAATCACCTGCAAAATCCCCAACGCAACCCGCCGCCTCGAACCATCCAAATCAAACGCCAAATCACTAATCATCGCATTCGCCGAAGCCAGATTCTCACTGAGATTCGCAAGCAAACACTCAGAATCAACCCCCGGATCAATCCGTAAAATGGAGTCGGACTTGTCAGACGTTTCGCCCTTAGGCTTGGGCTTCAGGTAGTAATCCAACGCCCGAGTGGCAGCGTCGTCGATTTTCTTGTTGCGGGCGGACTGGGCACGGGATGTAGGTTCATCTGCCGCAGGAGGGTTCGGAGTAACTTTTACCATCGTCTTGCTTCCTGTAGTAGGAGCCATCACCCGCTCGCTGCTAAACGATGGGAGGCAGCTGTACGCAGGTTAGCAGACCGGGGAAACAAGAAACCGGCGCGTCCGGGGACGCCCTGCGCACAGCCACCATCAAGTGCAGGATGGGGAATCCTGACTGGATGACGCCTTGCACAACCTGTTTCACCGCGAGCTGCTAAACCCGATCACTGACCATCAGTGACAGGTCCAAAACTACCGACGCAACCCCAGGCGCACAAGCCGGCGGATTCTGGCGTAGTTGTAGGCAAAGGCGCAAGGCGCTGTGGCTTGGCGAGGCTTCGTCGCCGTTGTCTGTCGGTCTGTACTGACAGATGCCATTCGACTGGGCCGAGCAGATGTCCGATGCCGTTCAATTGAGGTCGTCGGAAGATCTGTGGCGGGGCGGTCATTGGAGGGGGCTGCTGCGCAGCCCAGCGGGAGCAAGCTCCCTCGCCACGGTGGTTTGCTTCCTGAATGCGTTGTGAGTGGGAACCGCTAAGCGCCCTCGCCCTTCTCCCCAGACTCATCGCTGTGCACCACCACCAGCAACTGCGCCTGAACATCCCCCACCGAACGCAGGCGATGGGGTTTCTGCGCATTGAAATGCAGGGCATCGCCGCGGTTCAGCAGCACGCGCTCGTTCATGAAGTCCACTTCCACCTGGCCCTCGTGCACGAACAGAAACTCCTCTCCGGTGTGTTCCTTGAACGCGTGATGGGCGGTGAATTCGGCGGCCGGGTAGAGGATGAAGGGCAGCAGGCTGCGCTCGGACACTTGGTGGGCCAATACCGCGTATTCGGAACTGCCGCTGCTTGCCGCGAGGGATTGGCGGTCTTCGCTGCGCACCAGGCTGTAGCTGTCGAGGGAGACGTTTTCTTCGGAGAACAGCTCCTCGACTTTCACGCTCAGGGCCTTGGCGAGCTTGAGCGCCGTGGCGATGGAGGGCGTGCTCAAGCCCCGCTCCACCTTGGACAGGTAGCTCTTGGTCATCCCGGTTTTTTCGGCCAGGACGTCCAGTGTCATGCCGAGTTTTTTCCTGAGCAATTTCAAGCGAATGGACATAGGTAACCAACATTTCCAGAGAAACGGACAATCTGCGATTGCAAATGACACTTTGTGTCATATAGTCTATTTAGTGTCATTAGCACCTTCCTTTCACAGCTTCCATGACGCGGATCAAGAACGGTCAAAGAACGAATCAGGAGAACGGATATGAGCAAGACACTGGCGACGCCCAAGGACCAGTTGGTCCAGCATGCTGTTAATCAGATGCAGAAAACACTGCCGGATAATACGTGGACTGTACGACAAAAGCTGGCCCTGACCTGCCGCATCCTGTTTGAGAACGGTCACGACTCGGGGCTGGCGGGGCAGATTACCGCGCGTGGGCCGCAACCGGGCACCTATTACACCCAGCAATTGGGCCTGGGCTTCGATGAGATCACCGCCGGCAACCTGTTGCTGGTCAATGAAGACCTCGAGGTGTTGGAGGGCCATGGCATGCCCAACCCGGCCAACCGCTTTCACACTTGGGTCTACCGCGCCCGGCCGGATGTGAATTGCATCATTCACACCCACCCGACCCACATCGCCGCGCTGTCGATGCTGGAAGTGCCGCTGCAGATTTCCCACATGGACCTCTGCCCGCTGTACGACGACTGCGCCTTCCTGGAGGGCTGGCCGGGAGTGCCGGTGGGCAACGAGGAAGGCGAGTTGATCGCCGGTGCCTTGGGTGACAAGCGCGCGATCCTGCTTTCCCACCACGGCCAGTTGTCCACCGGTGCCACCGTGGAAGAAGCCTGCAACATCGCCCAACTGATCGAACGCGCCGCGAAGCTGCAATTGCTGGCCATGGCCGCCGGCGAGGTGAAACCGATCCTGCCTCACCTGGGCCGCGAAGCCCACGACTGGATCGCCCGCCCCAAGCGCCACGCGGCCGCCTTCAACTACTTCGTCCGGCAGACCCTGCGCCAACACGCCGATTGCTTGAACTGAACCCACCAGGAGCGAAGCCATGTCTACCCCCAACATCCACGGCATCATCGGCTACACCATCACGCCCTTCTCCACCGACGGCCAGGGCTTGGACCTGGACGCACTGGGCCGGTCCATCGACCGTCTGATCGACAGCGGCGTGCATGCCATCGCGCCCCTGGGCAGCACCGGTGAAGGTGCCTACCTGAGCGACGCCGAGTGGGACCAGGTCAGCGAGTTCAGCATCGCCCGCGTCGCCGGCCGGGTGCCGACCGTGGTCAGCGTGTCTGACCTGACCACCGCCAAGGCGGTGCGCCGCGCACGTTTTGCCCAGGCGAAGGGCGCCGATGTGGTGATGGTGTTGCCGGCCTCTTACTGGAAACTGAGCGAGGCGGAAATCCTCGCGCACTACCAGGCCATCGGCGCCAGCATCGACCTGCCCATCATGCTCTACAACAACCCCGCCACCAGCGGCATCGACATGTCGGTGGAGTTGATCCTGCGGATTTTCAACGCGGTGGATAACGTCACCATGGTCAAGGAAAGCACTGGCGACATTCAGCGCATGCACAAGCTGCAGTTGCTGGGCGAAGGCCAGGTGCCGTTCTACAACGGTTGCAACCCACTGGCGCTGGAGGCCTTCGCGGCCGGGGCCAAGGGCTGGTGCACCGCTGCGCCGAACCTGATCCCGCAGCTCAACCTCGACCTGTATGCGGCCGTACTGGCCAACGACCTGAGCCTGGCCCGGGCGTTGTTCTATCGTCAATTGCCGTTGCTGGATTTCATCCTCAAGGGCGGTTTGCCCGCCACCATCAAGGCCGGTTTGCGCAGTCTTGGCCTGGAGGTTGGCGATCCGCGCCTGCCGGTTTTCCCATTGGATGAGGCGCGTAACCAGCAACTGCAAGTTATGTTGAAGCGACTGCTCTGATTCAGAGTTCTAATCTTGCGACGGACAGGTAGCGCCCTAACCTGTCCGCTCGCTCCCTTGGGGGTCACTTGAGATGAAGACCTATCAACCGTTGAACTGCGACTTGCATGATTACCTGGAGATCGCCTGCCTGTATGGCTACACGCTGGACATCGAACTGACAGACGGCCAACGCCTGACCGCCCGTGCGATCACCACGCGCACCGCCACCACGCGGGAGGAGTTTCTTGATGTGGAAACTGCGGAAGGTCGCCGAGAGATTCGCCTTGATCAGTTGCTGGCGATTACGCCGCAGGATGACAACGCCAGGTTTGGTCGGGTTGTGCTGGCGTAGCGGGGTCTGCCGGGCGGGGAGGTTTTGGGGCTGCTGCGCAGCCCAGCGGGAGCAAGCTCCCTCGCCACGGGAAAACTGCCTGCCGTCCCCTTTCGATAAGTGCCGGGGTGCTTTGGTCGTCAGGACGGGGGATAGGCCTCGTTGAACGCCCCGGCAAAATCTTCCGCTTTCGAAAAGAGCAGCATCTCCACGTCACCGATCTCCACATCCAGTTTTCGGGAGACGTTCACCAGCAACTGGATGTAAGTCGAGTAGACATCGGTCGTCGCAATTCGAATCCAGCGCTGTTCACGCGCCTGGGTTTTCAAGCGGGGCCAACAGGCGTTGAGGTGGGTGTTTCGACCCGCCAAGTGCGGAAACCACCAGCGTTGCTCATCGCTGTGAAGCACCTGTAGAACGTTCAGGGAAAATGCAACCCGCGCATCGAAGATGGCGTGTTCGGTTGGATTCGAGAATGCCGCCACCTTCGACCATGAGGCGATGCCGTTGTGCTTGTCCGGCACCCGCCCCTGTGACACGGTCTGGACGTAGCCTTGCATCGTTGCGAGCTTATTTCCCCCAATACCTCCCCACACGCGCACCGCGTAGTCTGCGAGGGCCATTCGTTGTTCGGGCGACGTGGTCCATTCCTGGGCAACATGTCGCTTCAGGGCGCGCGCTTTTTCGTACCAGTTCGAGCCATCGATCTCCCATTTGAATGAATGGTGGACGAGAGCGGTATCGAACGTCCAGGTATAGGTATGGGGAAGTGATGGCAAGTGCTGTGTGGCGTAGGAAAGCAGCGCATTTTCGAGAGACTGCATGGACGAGACCACGTATTGGACGAGGTCGAGATATTAAATGACTCCCGGTCGAGCAGCGAATTTTCCTGCTTCGCGTGTAGAGAGAAGCCACGGCACTAAAGAGCAAGGGGGACAAAATGCTGGGAGTGGCAACGCGCCGAACGGGTTAGAGAGTGTTATCTTTTTTTGGTAGCACTCAGATGCAGGCTGATTACCGCCCAATGACTGACATCCCCCGCTGACGCTTCAGCTTATTCCGCCCCTCAACAGCCAGCCCTACCTGTATTGAGGAAACCGGAACAACCACTTCAAGAAACCTCCTACATCGCGCCCCTCTCTTCCCGCGTTAGCGTCTGCCCTGCATTTAGCGGACGAGACTCACTACGTGGCGACACGCGAAAAAGACATCCCCCAGGTTCGCAACCCGCCCGGCGGTGACGGGCATCACCTCACTTATCGGGACATGAGCGCCAGCGAACTGGCCGAGCGCGACGCCCTACAGCAGGCTTATGAAGCCATGCTTGCCCGCCAGGCAGCCTACGAACAAATGCGCTGGGCCACGGTGGATAGCAAGCCGTTATCCAGCATGACCGGAAGCGTGTTTGCCAAGAGCTGCAAGCTCCCCAACGGCATCATCGACTACAACAACCCCAACGGCTACGTCCCGGCGGATCTGGTCAAGCAGTACGGCGATCTCATGTGGCTCGGCGGCAGGAGCGCCGACCCATCCGGCACGATCCCCCTCAAGCGGATCGGCGCTGGCACAGTACCCGCTACCTTGGGCAGGCTCGCGCTGGGCGGTTCGGCAACTTCCACGGCTGCCGCCGCCGGCAGCACCGTCGGTGCAGCTCTGCTGACAGGTATCGTCGCCCTACTCTGGCCGTCCAATCTGGGCGACAGCGCGCTTTACAGCGAAGACCAGCTACGCGATCTCAAGCAAGCCCGTAGCCGCATGCGCCTGAGCATCGAGCAGCAAGCCGACGGCAGTCTCAAGGGGTATGGCTTCTACACCGGACAGAACCGCGATTGGGAAATGGTCGATGTTGTCCAATTCACCCCGCGGGCCGATCAATTCGTCGCCGACCTGGGTGATGGCATCGAGCTGATCTGGACCCCGGCCACCGACCCGTCCGACACCCTCGGCATCCCTGCCCTGGAAGCGGCGCCACAGGCACCTAACATCTGGATCTATCCCCCGACGCCGGTGGCCGACAGCATCATCGTCGACCCGATCTATCCGCCGGAGTACAGGGATTTCATTCTGGTGTTTCCGGCGGATTCGGGGGTTCGGCCGGTTTATGTTGTGGTGAGTTTGCCTGGGGACCATCGATATCACGATGCGCCCGATTTACTACCTGCATTTCCAGATGCCACTGTCGTGAAATCCAAGTCTTCTGTTCAGGGAGGAGGAAAACGCAGAGTTCGTTGGATGGATAAGAAAGGGAGAATTTACGAATGGGACTCAAAAAGCGCCGCGGTAGAAAAATATGACAAGCTAGGCAATCACCTTGGAGAGTTCGATCATATATCAGGCAAACAGACCAAGCCTGCTAAGCCTGGCAGAAAAACCCCCAGATAACTAGGAGAGTAGACAGATGCGATACTTATCAATAACAGGCTTCTATCCAGATGAAAGAAATGACGACTCTTTACAATTTCAAAGATCTATTAGAGATGAGATTTTAATGCAAGCACTAGCTCAATTAACCGAAGCAAAGCCTCTCGAAGAAATCGAGCCCGGCGAGCTGGAGCTTACGAAAAGCCAAATAAACGAGATTTCAAAACTGCTGAAAATCGAATTTCCGGATGGATTGGAGTACTTTATTGGAACAAGGGCAGACTGAATAGGACTCACGTCATTGTGCTGTAGAGCCATATACAAAAAAAGGTAAACATCTTGGGAGTACGATCCGATAACTGGCGAACAAACCAAACCTGCCGATCCGACAAGGAAAGTAGAACAATCAAGCCCACGGTTGAAATTTTCGACATAACGACTGAAGAGTTAATTCAGACAGTAGAAGTCCCCAACGCATATATGGACCAGTTGGCCGTGCTTATGGATTGGACAAAACCTGAAGATTTTTGCTTTGTCTACGACCTGTCACCACAGCAGATAAAGACGATAGAAGAGTGGACGCATACGACTATTCATGGCAACAACCGCATCATTCAAATCGTCTGTATTGAATAGGACTGAGGAGTATTTTGGCGGCTTCAACCAGCGCGTCTAACTCACTTCAGATCGGCCTGCCGCGTACAGAACCATCCGTGCATTAATCCCGCTTGAAAGAACTGCACAGGGGCGTCGAACCCGGCGGCCTTAATAAGGCCCGCGACCTGTTGCGCAGGCAGGATCGCAACATTCCTGGCGTAGGCAGTACGCGCTCGCTCCAGCCCTTCTGGCCGAAGACCATCGGAGGACATCAATGTCAGCCAACTGCGTAACAGCACCTCATAGGCAGGCGATTCGGTATCAGAGGCAAGGTCAGCGTTCGCCAATATTCCGTGAGGTTTAAGGCGGCGGGCAATCTCGTGAAAGAACGTAGTGCGGGCGCCTCCGTCTAACAAAAATTGGGATACCAGCAAGCAGGTAGCAGCGTCGTAGCTGGTCTCGGCGGCGAGCGTGTCAAGGTAGCCTTCGTGAAAATGGCAGCGTGCAAGAAAGCCATTTTGAACGGCCTTCTGACGACAGACGTCAAGCATAGCGCCCGAGGGGTCGACAGCAGTGAAATGCCAGCCGGGGAAGCGCTCTGCCAGATGGGCAAGTTCCGCCCCCGTACCAACGCCTATGCAGAGTATCCGGGCATTTTCCGGCAGACCGGTGAACTGAGACTCGAGCAACAAATAGAGGGCGGCGCGAATCGGCGCCATCCCTTCCCATTGCTTGTCGTAGCTGACAGCTTGCTGGTCGAACACTATCTTGAGTTCTTCATTGCGCATAGGACACCTTGAGTCGTGATAGACACATCGCGTTAACCGCGGCATTGCTTTCAGTATCCCTGACCTGTCAAGCCCTACACATTTGCGGCCGCTATGCCATGGATCAGCACTGACCAGGAACCCAGCCGAACATTGATATCACGAAGGTTGCGAGAGATTGTACGCGGCCGCTTTGGCCGTAGGATCCGATCGTGCTCTGGATGTCAGCTGTAACTCTCGACCCAAGTCAGAAGACCAGACCACTGATGATGCCATTAGCGGAAGCCACGCTTTCGACAGGGTTAGCCGTGGCTTCCGGCGAGGGATCGCGGGGCGAAGCGCACCCTCAACTCTCTTTTCCAAACAACCGATCGGCAATCCGGCGACCTCGTTCCAGCCCTTCAGCCGTCAACCAGATCGATTTGTTCCTGTTTACCGGATTGCTGATGAGGCCTTGTTCATGCAATCGGTTCATGACTTCGAAGTCGAAACCTTTCCACGCGTTTCCTTCATCGGAGCTGAAGGCTGCCAACAAGGCAAGCACCGCTTCCTCTATCAAAGTGTCGTCGTAATTCATGGTCGCTACTCCACTCGTGCTTAGCTGGTGACGCCGAATCAACATCAGCGTCTCCTAACCCCTATCTGGTCAAAGATTAAGTAGAGAGTTTAGCTATATGGCGCGGGTGTGTTGGTCCATGACGGCACGGGTTCATAAGATCCAACTGAGAGTGCCTAGGTCGGCACCACCTCACCCGCTTGCTCCAGCGCCAATGGTTCACGCCATATACCGGCCCCGGCTAAAAAACAGTGCCGCTCCGATGCCAATTGCACTGGTCGAGACGATACCCAGGTCAAAACCGGAGATGAAAGATGGCAGCGCAAAAATACTCGCAAACCCCAGAGCGACCAGGGCAATGCCTAGCCATTTCCTGAGGCCGTAGGATTTCATATAGAAAAACAACAACAGGAACACTGTGTACGCCAGGGCGTATAGGCCATATTCGTTCATAGTCCTAGCCGCCCTGAGTCTTGATGATCATGGAGGATCCTGAGTGTTGCGGACCTATGCCACCGCTGACCTGCGCATCCAGACTGACGATGACATCACCGGCGTGATAGGTCGGCAATTTGCCTAGAGTGAACTCGCGGACGACCCATCCCACAGGGATGACCGCGGCAGGCATGAACTTGCCTGCCGCTGCGGCGAACACACCGCTGGTGAGGTTGGCGATACTCATTCGTTGGGCGTTGAGTAAATCCCCCTGCTGCCGGGTCAAGGGTTTGGAGATCCCGACCATCATTTGGCAGGGTAAATCCTTGGCAAGCATTTTGTCGTAGAGTTCTACCACCCGGTTGCTCACTTCATAGTGGGCGGCTTTAGCTTCACCAAAATGCAGCTCCCTGAGGCTACCTCTTTCATCGGCTGACAGGGTGAAGCGCGAAACACTGAAGATAATTCCATGGCTGCTGGAAAATTGTCCGTTTTCAAACTTCAATGCTCGCATCCTTATCGAGTCTGGGAAGACGGGGAGTTTGTCTTAGCGGGTGGGCTTTTCGCAAATGGAAGTCGCCGGCCTGCCCCAGTGCTAACTGATGCAGCTGCCAGCCACCCGTTCTAGATCGCCGCCCCAGGTCGCATCGAAACCCCATTCCCAACTGCGCTGAGAGGTAGGCTCGCGAGTTGCCGTCGCCCAATGACTGACAGCCACGGCTGACGTTCCTACAACCCACGCAAAAAATCTTTCCACTCCATCCCTTCCCGCAAAGCCTCCATCCGCTCCAGCAAAGCCCCCCACAAATCCCTACCTCGATAATGCCTTCTTTCCACACCCCCTAGCGCTGCAACCGAGCACCGTGTGCCCCCATGAACCTACGCACCTTCATCCGTCGCTACTGCCTGGATTCCAGCCTCGCCACGAATGCCCTGGCCCGCCTGCACCGGGCGCTTTCCTCCCTGGTCCGCTACCTGGCGCAACAAGGCTTCGAGGACAAGACCTGGCCGGCCACCCGCGACGAAGGCGCCCTGGACCGTCGTCTCGACACCGTGCGCCCGGAACTGGCCGCAACGGTGTTCAGCCATGCTCGGGAAGGGGCCATCCTGGTTGACCCGTACGGTCGGGTCATCGCCGTGAACGAGGCCTTCACCCGCCTGACCGGTTACGGCCAAGACGAGGTGCAGGGCCGGGAGTTGAATTCCCATCGCATGGTGCGTCGGCTCGCGGCGTTTTATGCGCCGATGAAGAATGCGCTGGATTTCCACGGGCATTGGTCTGGTGAAATTCAAAGCAATCACAAGGATGGCCGGGAGATGACGTCGCGCATCAGCATCAGTGCCGTGCACGACCGGTATGGGAACGTTCAGCACTATGTGGCGTTGTTCAGCGACATGACGCAGATGAAGCAGCGCCTGCAGTTACTGGAGCGTGACGCTCGGTATGACGCGCTCACGCAACTGCCCAATCGGTTGCTGTTGACCGAACGGATGCGCCAGGCCCTGGGCAAGGCGGCTGTTTATCAGCAGAAAGTGGCCATCGCGTTTATCGACCTCGATGGGTTCAAGGCGCTCAACGACAGCTATGGGCATGACTGGGGTGATCGGGTGTTGCAGATTGTCGCGACACGGATCAATGCCACGTTGCGTGAAGGCGATACGTTGGCGCGGCTCGGTGGCGATGAGTTCGTGGCGGGGCTGGTGGATTTGCAGGCGGTGGAGGACAGCGAGCCGTTGCTCAAGCGGATGCTGGCGGCGGCCAATGCGCCGATCGTGATCGGTGCGCAAACGGTGGAGATTGCCGCCAGTATCGGCGTGGCGTTTTTTCCGGAACATGGGCAGGAGGTCGATGGGCTGATCAGCAAGGCGGACAAGGCGATGTACCTGTCGAAAAAGGCCGGCGGCAATCGTCTGGCGTTTTGTCCGACGCGGTTTATTTCGCTCAATAGCGAAGCCTGACGGTGGTGCCAAGGGTTCGTTCGCTGCCGGTCATGACACCATAGTCACCGGCGCCGAGCAGTGAATAGACGGCGGTGATGTAGTTGCGGTCGAAGACGTTGCGCACCCAGCCTTCCACTTCCCAGGCGCGGTCCTGACTGCGCAGGCCCAGGCGCAGGTTGGTGAGGCCGTAGCTGGGTTGATAGCTGCCTTCGCCGCCTTCGAGGGTGCCGGAGTAGCCGGTGCGGAAGCTGTAGTCGATGCCGCTGAAGGCTTCCAGCCCATAGGGCAGCGGATGGGTGTGGTCGAGGCCGCTGCTGAGGTTCCATTCCGGCGCGTTGTAGAGGCGGTCGCCGCTGAGGTCACAGGTCCATTGGCCCGAGGCCGGCGGGCACGGGGCGTTGGGGAAGCTGCGGTAGCGCGCATCGCTCCAGGCCAGGCCCAGGCGTCCGGTGAGTCGGGGGGTGAGTTGCCAGGCGGAATCCAGCTCGATGCCGCGCAGGCGAACCTTGCCGACGTTGATCAGGTTGTCCCGCAGCGGCGGGGCGAACATGGACGTCGGCGGGCTGTAGGTGAGCGCCTGGTAGTCGTCAACATCGGTCTGGTAGGCGGCGAGGTCGAGCAATGCGCGCTCATCCCAGAAACGCGTCTTCATGCCCAGTTCCAGGGACGTGGCCCGCTCCGGCTCGAAGGTGGGTGCGGTGAACGGGCCGACCACGTCGAAGTTGATGCCCCCGGCCTTGTAGCCCCGCGACCAACTGACGTAGCCCATCACTCCATCGCTGAAGCGGTAGCTGGCGCTGAGGAGGCTGGAGACGTTGTTTTCTTTTATCGAATCCTCGCGGTAATAAGCACCACCGAGGGCGATGTCGCGCAGCAACTGTCCACCGGCCTGGAACACCGGCGGCAAACCTGTCAGCGGGGCGAGGTTGCTGACGTCGCGGGAGACCCAGCCGTCCTTGCGCTCCTGGCTGTAGCGCAGGCCGCCGGTGAGCTCCAGCGGGTCGATCGGGCGCCAGGAGAGCTGGCCGAAAATGGCTCGGCTGTCGCCCTTCTGTTCGCCGTCATAGCGTTGCCGGGCGCCGTCCAGCAGCATCGCCGGCACTTGTTTCGGATCGGTGAAGGTGATGCCGTAGAGCTTTTGCAACTGCTCCAGTTGATCGCCGACAAACCAGGGCGCGGCGTCCTTGCCGAACTCGGCGTCGATCTCCCGGTCGAGCTGTTGGCGCAGGTAATAGAGCCCGGCCACATAGTCGACGGAAGAACCGACCGTGCCGGACAGGCGCCATTCCTGGCTGAACTGCCGGTGGCCCAGCTCGGTTTCGGACTGGGCCACGGACAGCGCGGTGCTGTCGCTGTCGCGGGTGGCGCGGTAGTCCCAGTCGCGGTAGGCGGTGATGCTGGTCAAGCGCATTGCCTCGTCCAGGTCCCAGTTCAACTCCAGTGACACACCGTTCTGCAAGGTTTGCGGATGACCCGGCGCGTCGATGCGTGTCTCGCGCTTGTAAGGGTCGGGCTCCGACAATGGGTAGCCGAGGAACTGGGCGCGCTTGCGGGTCTGCTGGCTGTAGTGATTGACCAGCAGGACGTTGCCGGCTTCGTTTTGCTCGGCATAGTCGGCGATCAGGCGGGCGCTGAAGTCCGGGGTCGGTGTCCACAGCAACTGGCCGCGCAGGCCATGGCTGTCGGCGTCGCCAAGGCGGGCGCCGTCTTGCAGGTTTTCCACGGAGCCATCGGTGGAACTGTCGAAAACATTGAGTCGGCCGGCGAGCACGTCGTCCTGCAACGGCCCGGAAACCGTCCCGCGATATTCCCGCAGGCCGCGCTCGCCGTAGCTGGCTTCGAGGTTGGCTTCGGGCTGAAACGTTGGTTGGCGAGTGATGATGTTCAGCGCGCCCGCGGTGGTGTTCTTGCCGAACAAGGTGCCTTGCGGCCCACGCAGCACTTCGATGCGCTCGATGTCCATCAACTCGGTGAAGGCCATGCCCTGGCGCGCCTGGTAAACGCCATCGACGTAGGTGCCGACGCTGCCTTCCAGGCCATCGTTGTAGGCGGTCGCGCCGAAGCCACGCAGGCCGAAGCCGGCGTAACGGGCGTCGTGGCCGGAGACCACCAGGCCGGGCACCCGCTGTTGGATGTCTTGCAGCCGGTGCAGGCCGGCCTCGTCCAGTTGCTCGCCGTAGAGGACGTTGATCGGGATCGGCACCTGTTGCGGGTCTTCCTCGCGACGGCGAGCGGTGACGGTGGTGGCGTCGAGCGTGAGGGCGCTGGGCGCCGCTTGTTCGGCCTGGACCGACGCCCAGGGCAACATCGAAAGGCTGCCGAGCAAGAGCAGCCGATGACCGAAAACCGGCATGCTAAAACTCCCGAGCCGTCGCGCGCCGCACCGTGTCCGGGCCAGCCAATGCCTTGACCCACGCCAGCAATTCGCGGCTGTCGGCGGGCTTGAGCAGGACCGCGTCGAAGGCCAGGTCCGCTGGATAATCCTGCGGCCTGCGCGGCGGCACCGCCGAATAGAGCATCACCGGCAGATGGCGCCAGCGTTCGCGCACTTGGCGCAGCAGTTCCCAGCCGTCCATGCCGGGCATCATCTGGTCGCTGATCAGCAGGTCGATTGGCTGCTGCGCCAGGCAGGCCAAGGCGTCTTCGCCGTTCGCCGCCATGCTCACGTCAAAACCGTAGCCGGCCAGCAAGTCGTAGAGCCATTCGCTGTTCTGCTCGACGTCGTCCACCAGCAGAACGTGTTTGCCCTGGCCGTCGAGCGGCGTGGCGTTGTTGTCGACGAGGCCGTTCTCCAGGTCGTGTTCTTGGGCGCAGTTCAGTTGCAGGCGAAAGCTGAAGTGGCTGCCCTGCCCGGTGGCTTGGGGTTCGAGGCGGCTGTCCATGCGTTCCAGCAGTTGCGTGACGATGGACAGGCCCAGCCCGCTGCCTTCGTAGCGCTGGGCATTGCGACCGCGGCGGAACGGTTGCAGCAGTTGTTCGAACTCTTGCGGGTCGATGCCGATGCCGGTGTCGGTCACGCTGAAACGCAGCTCCACGGTGTCGACGGTGGCCCCTGGAGCCGCGCTCACTTCGAAGCGGATCCGGCCGTTGCGGGTGAATTTCGCCGCGTTCGCCAGAAGGTTCATGAGCACCTGCCGAAGGCGTTTGAAGTCGGCTTCCACCAGTGGCGGCAGGTCATCCGCCAGCACAGCTTCGAAGGTGTTGCCCTGGCGTGCGGCGAGAAAGCCCGCTTCGTCTGCGACCTCTTTGAGGAAGCCGTAGAGGTAGCCCGGCGCGAGGGTCAGTTGCATCTGCTCCAGCTCGCCACGGGAGAACTCGAGCATCTCGTCGATCAGCTCCAGTTGCTGGCGGGCATTGCGCTCGATCGTGGCTTGATAGTCGCGGTTCGGTCCGGCGTGCAGCAGACGCGCATAGTCGATGATGCGCACCAGCGGCGAGCGCAAGTCGTGGCTGATCCGCGCCATCAACGCGCTGCGGGCCGCCAGGGAGTCGCGCAACTGCGACGTGCGCAGGGCCACGGTGCTTTCCAGGCGTTCGTGCTCGGCCTGGCGTTGTTGTTCGAGGGTGGCCAGGGCGTTTTTTTCGCGGTTGCGGCTGCGGGCCACTTCCATGATCAACGTGCACACCAGCAACGCCACGCCCGGGAGGGTGGACGATAAGCTGTATTTGCTCTGGGGCGACTGCCAGGGCAATTGTTCCTGGGGGAAAAGCATCCGCATCAGCAATTGCGCAAGCAAGAGCCCCGACACCAGCCAGGCCAGCCAGCTGTAGCTCAGTCGTCTGCGCCAGGCCATGAACAGCGTGACGAGCAGCACCCCGTAGAAACTCAGGAGGGATATCTGGACGATCTGCGCGCCCTGGACCGGATCGACTTTCAACCACCAGAGTCGCCCGAGCACACACCCCGACAGCGGCAGCCAATAGCTCCAGCCAATGACTTTGGGCAGGACGGACACTTGCAACAGCACACGGAAATAGGCGAGGAACAGGACGAACGAGATGGCGCTGGCGCAGGTCAGCAACTCCCGGGTCCAGCCCAGCGCGGAGGGCCAGTAGATCAGGTAGCCGTTGAGGATGCAGGTCAGCAGGATGTAGCTCAGGACCGCGCCCGCATTCACGCTCAGCAACCGGGAGCGCAGGATCCAGCCGACGATGAAGCCGAATGGCACGACCAGCAGGACAATGCCGAGGGTGAGTCCGTCGCTCAGGTAGGTCTGTTGCTGACTGCGCAGCAGCGCCGGCTCGGACCACAGCTCCGGCTCCAGCAACATTTGGAAGTTGCTGGTCACGCGGACGAACACCGTGACGCGCTCCCCCGCCGCCAACGACACCGGGAACGCCGGCTGACGTGCCGCCGGCTGGGGCCATTCGGCCAAGGGATAGGCGGCTCCGGCGTGGGCGTCATGTCCCGACTGGTAGACACGGATGTCTTCCAGGCGTGGTGCCCCGATCACCAGCAGGCGCGAACACGACACAGCGCTTGAGTTGGTGAGCTGCACTGTCAACCAGAAGGCGGAGCGGCTATAGCCTTGGGTCGGCCAGCCTGGGGTAGCGGCGTTGAAACGCGTTTCGGGCAGTCGGGCGACCTCTTCCAGGCTCAAGCTGGCTTGGGTGTCTTCAAAAATCTGTATCGCGGGCATCAGGTCCAGGTGGTCCACCCGGCAGATATCCACAGGCGCGGCGTGCAGCAAGCCTGTGGATAACAACGCTGTCGCCAGCAATAACAACTGTAGGAGGCGCATCAGGCACGCCCGGCCGACTCGGTTTCGGTGATGCCCAGGGCTTGCTGGCGAAACTGGCTGGGCGTCATGCCGATTCGCTGGCGGAAGGCCGTGGTGAAATTGCAGGCGTTGCGAAAACCCACCAATTCGGCAACGTCCTGCACGCTCATGGTGCTTTCGGAGAGCAAATCCTGGCCGCGCCGCAATCGGGCGTCGCGAATGTAGGCGAACACAGTCAGCCCCAGGTGCTCGCGAAAGATCCGCGAGAGGCGCTTCTCGTGAGTGCCGACTTTTTGCGCCAACTGGACCAGGGAAGGCATGTCATCGAGGTGTTTTTCGATCAATCGCATCGCGGCGCGCAGGACGATCTCATCGCCCTCTGGCTCCGGGTCGGCCGGGCTGGCTTGAGCGGTGGGCGGCGCGCGCCAGGTCAATTGCAGGTGGATCTTGATACGCGCCAGCACTTCCTCCGGCGCGCAGGATTTGGGGATGTAATCCACCCCGCCGACGGTCAGCCCTTCCAGACGTTCGATGGAGCTGTTGGCCGACGACAGGAACAGAATCGGCGTGTGCCGGGTCGCCGGTGCCTCGCGCAACAGCCTGCATAGACTGAAACCGTTCATGTGCGGCATGTGCACGTCCAGCACAATCAGGTCCGGGCGCAAGGCCAGGGCCCGCTGATAACCCTGGTGGGCATCGCTGGCCAGGGAAATGCGCCAGGGTTGCGCCTTGAGCAGGACAAGCGTTGCGCGAATATCCTCCGGGACGTCGTCGATCAGCAGGATATGCGGCTCGGACCACGCCGCCGAGCTTGCCTCCATAGCCGTCCGCCTTTCGTATCGTCCGTCGTCCATTCGCTACGTTCTCTTATCGTGCGTTTGCCAATTAATTGCCGGAAAGCAACGGTATTGCAAAGCCAATCGATGGATCGGTAAAAATCGTTATACCGATAGCGGCAGCTCTGGCGAAGACTTGAAGGTGCCGAGAATACCTGTGGGAGCGAGCTTGCTCGCGATAGCGGTATACCAGCCGCCATCGATGTGCCTGACCTGACCCTATCGCGAGCAAGCTCGCTCCCACAGTGGACTGTGCCCATCGATTTGGGGCTGCTGCGCAGCCCAGCGGGAGCAAGCTCCCTCGCCACAGGTTTATTGGATTGCTCAAGGTCGGCGGTGTGCGGCTAAGATGGCGCGCAGAGAAACCACAAGGAAGACAGGCGTGATGCAATCGCAATTCGATCCGTTGGTTCATATCGATTGGAAAACACCGGGCAGCGACTTGCTCGGGCTGTTGCAGCATTACTATCCCGACATCGGTGTGTTTGCCGGCCCGGGGTTCGAGGCGCTGTTGGATGAGCTGTCCAACGAGATGCCCGAGGTCTGTTTCGAGGCGCTGGTGCCGCTGTTGGCGGGTCAAGGTTATGACTTGTGGAACCTGGACGCCGGTGGCGATGATTATCGGCCGGTGATTGTTCCGGTCGATCAGCGCGAGGCCTTTGCCCGGCACTGGCAGGGCCAGCGCGGCGAGCCGAGGTTCACGGCGAGTTTGATCGAGCCGCCCAAGCCTGCCGCCGTCGAGCGAAAACCGGCCAAACCCAAGCGCAGCAAGGTGAAGTGGCTGCAGGAAGTCCATGACTATCCCGGCGCCACCTATGTGCATGAATACAACTACCGCAACGGTTGGGCCGCCATCACCGAGCAGGACGAAGACCAGTGGTTGTGTTTTCTGATCGATTACAACCAATGGCCGCCCGCCGAGCAGGACATGCTCGAACACCGGGCCGATGGCGTGGACGGCGCGGACCTTCAACTCATCGATGCCGATGCCCGGCGCAGCCTGTGGAAACGTCGGGTCATACGCGGCGATTACAGTGCGGACGAGCGCTACCAATACGAAACTCGTCAAGGCGATGCGATCGCGGCGTTCGGGCCTGTCGGGGTGCAGTGGCCGGAGTTTGAACAGCCCTGCGTGGTGGTGGGCTCGGAGATATTCGAACGTCAGCGCATCTACGAACCCGAGCATTTGACGCGGATCTGGCGGATCACGGCAGACAGCAGCGAGGTGATTTTCGAGTACGCGGATGAACTGACGATCCTGCCCATCGGCCCTCGCCGTTTGCTGTTCATGCAACACAACGGGGCGAAGTGCTGGGTCTGGAATCAAGACCCTCCGCACCAAGCCATCGTCGCCCGAGCAATGCCTGCCGAGGGCTATAAACTCAGGGCGTCAACGGCTTACCTGGGGGGTGACGAGATCCTGCTGTTCAGCGAAGGCGCGCGGCAGAACCTTGAGCATTCGGGTTATCAGGAAACGGTGTTGTTGGCGTGGCGCTTCAACTTCGTGACCGGCGCTACGACGAAGGCGCTGTTGGACGGTTTCGGCAGTGAACTGCGCCAGGACACACGTTTGCTCGTCACCCAGCCTAAGCAGGTCATTACGTTGCGCACCTTTCATGGGCAGCTTCATGTTGCCCGGGGGCATGGGAATTGGTGGGTGTGGAATTACCGCGCCAATACGTTCGGGTCGCAGACGCTGGCGTGGTTCTGGAATCAGGACAGTAACGAGGTGGTGAAGCTGTCGACCAAGGACATCCCGCGGATCAAGCCAGATGTTCGTTATGTACCGGCGCAGGATCGCTACCTGGCGTTCGAGACGGCGTTTGTCGCGCGGCTGCCGGAATTCAGCGAGATGGTTGAGGCCAAAGGGTGTGAGGGATTGGTTTTCGAGTGACGGATCTCTGCAGCCTTCAGAAAAACACAGCGGTTCTTCAAACGTACGCATTCATCGTGGCGAGGGAGCTTGCTCACGCTCGACTGCGCAGCAGGCGTAAAACCTGCTGACGCCGTTTTTCTGATGCGCCGTGGTGGAGGCCTTGGGGCTGCTGCGCAGCCCAGCGGGAGCAAGCTCCCTCGCCACGGGGTTAGCGGTGATGTTGAGGGCTCAAACCCGCAGCAACCCGCGAAACCCTCGCGCCGCGTAATACGACTGCACGCCATTGTGGTAGATGAACACCCGGCCATACCGATAATCGCCAAAAATCGCTCCATCGAGCGAGCGAAGCTCTGGAGGGGTTGCCAGCCAGCTGGACGTCTTGGCGTCGAACTCACCGAGGGTTTGCAGGGCTCGGTATTGGTCTTCCGTCAGTAGGGCGATGCCCATCTTTTCGGCCATTTCGATGGCACTGCCTTTGGGCTTGTTCTCCTTACGCGCTTCCAGCGCCGCGCGGTCGTAGCAAAGGCTCCGGCGCCCGCTCGGACTTTCTTTGGCGCAATCGCAGAAAATGACGAGGCCCGTCTCTTTGTCTTGGCCAATCACGTCTGGCTCACCGCCGGTGGCTTCCATGGCCTGGAGGGACTCCAGGGCATTGGGGTTGTTTTCGAGCCGGCTCTGGACGTCGGCCCAAGGGATGTCTGGGTGACGGTTGAGGTTTTGTTCGAAGCGGGTTTTCAGGGTTTGGATGAGGTGTTCTTGTTCTTTTTTCATGGCGTTGGCCCGCCGAACAGATCGCTCTGCCCTTTCCATCGAATCATAGAGTGTGCTTGGAGGACGTTAAACATGGGGGTGTTCCGAGAGGGCGATAATAGTGCCCATAAAAATAGACAAGCGCCAAGCCGGTCGCCATTTTTCAGCGCTGCGCCTTCGAGTCGAGCGACTCATGACAATTCTTGTGGGCGGTACTACGCTGTCATCGATGGACCGCCGCCGTTTCAGGAGATCACTCATGGGACAGAGTGTTGAAGAGGTCAAGACAGAGCTTGAACTACTGTTTTCCGACAAGTTTGCCGCCAGCCCCTATTTCAATACTTATTGCCAGATCGGCGGGTATTTATCGTCAGTCGATAACTGCCCGCGCCAGTTAAAGCAACTCAATGATGGGCACCTTGGCTGGCGTGAGACAAAACCGGTTTGGAGCCTCGCTGGATAGCCCCCAGACATTGCCGTTAGCCAAACTTGCCAAAGAGCTGTTCAGCAAACTGCTGAGTGATGTCCTGGGCCGCTGGGAGCACGACAACGGATTTGATGTCGATCATGCATGGGGGCTGGGCGCTCGCCGACCGGCGGACATTCTGATCGGCAATCCGAAATCTCTGTTCAACACGCAACTGGAGAGCGGTCGCCCCTTCAAAGACATGCGCGATCGATTCACCAAGCGAAAACGCAACGACCCTGATTCCGCCTACATGTTGAAAAAAGCTCCCGACGACAGCCGACTCAAAGAGGTGGTCCAAGCCTTCGCCAATCAAAAGGACGCGTTGGACGCGGCGAAAATGATGGCGCTGATCGATGGGTTGTTCATCCGACGCGGAACCTTTCGCATCGGTGTGGATTGGCAGAAATGGCCGGGCAAGTAGTCGGCCAAGTACGCGAGATAGGCGACACCGTGTCGGGTTAATTGCTTGTCCAGATACAGGCCGGACAGATAGCATTGAGCCATCAATCATAAGGAAGTCCGAACGTGCCTGGATCGCCCATCCCCCCCATACAACTCACTGAAGCTTTAACAGCGCCTTCTCCCTCCCTACTTAAAGAAGTAAAGCGCCTGACCTCGCAGGACACGCCTTTCGTTAAAACGCAGGTAAGCCCATGAGCACTCCTGACGCTGGCGCCATCGGGCAGCTATCCACATTTTTCATCATCGTTTTATCCTGCCTTTTCCTCCTGATCATCACCAAGGCCTTGAGCAGGGCCAATCAAAAAACCAATCCGGACTCCCAACTGTTCATTTACGGCGTCATCTTCATATCCTTCGTCATTATTATTTCGGCAGTGTTGATTTGGGGCCGCAAAGATCTTCCCGCCTGGCTTCAAGGTATTGGCAGTATTTACGCAATCATCGTGGCGATACTGGTCTCCCGCCACGAAGGGAGAAACGCTCTGGAAAGAAGCCGGCGAGAACGCGCTGAAGATCACAGACGTGAAGCCCAACAGGTCCACGAAGAGAAGATAGAAACGACCAGGGCCATCTATCAAATGGTGCTTCGCGCATTCATGAGCTTTAGCTACGTGCGCGAAAACGCTTATGACCGAAGCCTGATCGGCAAAGACATTGGTCCGCGTAACGGGGAGCCGGACATGAAAGTCAAAGCTGGCAAACAGTGGCGCACGTTGGGTTTCAAGGCCTCCGACATTCGCATACAGCTTCGACAACTTGAGGCCTTTCTAGAGCAGTTGGAAAAAATCTCTCCCTTCGATCACAGGGATGCGGTTCTGGCCCTGTTGACCTCCGAGTTCTGTGCCTCGGTTAAAGTATTCTTGGCCGACTTGAAAACGGGGTGGAATATCACGAGCCAGCAACCGGTGCCCCAAGGCAATTCGACGATCAAGTATCCGCCCTGCACAAAAAACGCTACCTACACAGAAACCGAAAAACTCATTGGCCTCACGGAGTATCTCGCCCATGGGATTTTTCACATGTACATGGACGAGCCGGAATGTAATCGTATCGAAGAGGTTTTTCTGAGTTGGACAGAAAGGGCAGACAAGATTTTTTCAAGCGGTCAACCTCAGAAACCATCCAGCACAGTTGCTCCCACAGAGAATGAGTAATAGATACAGACTTTGCGAACGCCCGAGATCAAAACGATGGGAGCTTGCTCGCGATGACGGTGTATCAGCCAGCAAATAGCTGAATGTGAAGCCGTTATCGCGAGCAAGCTCGCTCCCTGTTCGACGAGCTACGCGCGTCAATACCCACGGCCTACACCACGAATTTTGCACGCTATCACAGTCTCTGATACCGTGCTTAAATCGTGATACGGAAGAAAGACCATGACTGTTATCCGCCAAGACCAAGACCTCCCGGAAAGACCTGATCTGATCGAGCTCAAAGTCTACGTAGAAAGCGTGCTTGGCCTGAAGCTGCGGCTGAAACCGTGGGAAAACGTCAAGATCCTTCCCTATGCGTTGCGTGACCGATACGAATTTTTCATCACGACTATCTTCAACGCCCAATGCCTTATCTTGAAGGAACGTCCGCAGCGCGAAGCCAGCGTTGCGGATGTCGCCAAGCATATTCAAGCCATCCACAACTTCCAGGCATACAACAAGTTGCCCGAGACAGGCGACCTGATGATTTTCGTCACCGACACGCTCCCCAGTTATGACCGCAAGCGACTGGTGGAGAAAGGCGTCCAGTTCATCGTGCCAGGCAATCAACTTTTTCTTCCGGCCTTTGGCATGGATTTGCGTGAGTACTACCGCCAGCGCCTGGAAAAACCCCAGGTACTGAGTCCCGCCACCCAAGCCATGCTGATTCAGTACCTGATCAAAGGATGGCGTCACCCACTATCGGTCACTCGCGCGGCCTTCGAGCAGTCCGTCTCCTACGCAAAAATGACCGTCACCCGGGCGATCAAGGAACTGACCGACTTGGATATTGTTAAGCCTGGAAAGGAACAGGGCGAAGCCGCGATCCTCTTTCATTTGTCACCCAAGGAAACCTGGGAAAGGGCGAAAGAGACCATGCGCACGCCGGTCAAAAAAACACTTTGGCTGAACGCAATTCCGGAGGCGTTTGATACGCCAATGTTGCTGGCAGGAGAAACGGCCCTCGCAGAAATGAGCCTTCTCGCCAGCCCTAAAGTGCTTTGCTTTGCAATGACGGCAGCGCAGTTCGATCAGATTCGAGCGCGAGCACAGTCTGAAATGAATGCGACCTACGGGGACACGTTCGGCGCTTGGGCCTCAACTTCAAAAACGGCCCAGTCGAAACTCGAGACCACGGCGCCCTATCTTGAGGTGCCGCAAAACCATGCGGCGTGCTGCATTCAGTTTTGGAGTTATGAACCACCCCGCAGCAACATCACCCATGGAACGGTAGATCCCTTTTCTCTCTATCTGAGCCTCAAGGATGACCATGATGAACGCATACAAATGTGTCTGGATGAAATGATGGAGAACGTGAAATGGTAGTGGGCGTCGACCGGTTTCGAGAGTATTTCAAGGACTTCCAGGGCAGTTACGTTCTGATCGGCGGGGTCGCCGCCTCGATTGCCATGGAAGAACTCGGTGAAGAATTTCGACCGACCAAGGACCTGGATATCGTGCTGGTCGTCGAGGCCCTTGATCGTGAGTTCGTCGGGCAGTTCTGGAAGTTCATCAAGGACGGCGGCTATGCAATTCGGCAGAATGGAGACAGCGATGGAGACTCCCCTGTTTTCTATCGTTTCCAGAATCCTGAAGACAAGTCCTTTCCCGTTCAGGTCGAGCTGTTTTCCCGTGTCCCGGACGGCCTGGAACACGAAGAAGCAGCGCGAATGACCAAGATTCCTGTGGAAGAGCAAGCCGCCAGCCTGTCTGCGATCATTCTTGATGATGAGTACTACGCCTTTCTCCTGGCCGGCGTGGATCACACTCAGGAAATCAGCCACATCGGAGCCGATCGGCTCGTCCCCCTCAAAGCCCATGCCTGGCTCAACAAGAAGGCGCTGCTTGAACAAGGCATTGCCGTGGACAGTCGCGATATCAAAAAGCACTTCAGGGATGTGATCGTACTGGCTGTCGGTCTTACTGAAGGAATGGCCCAGCTACCTGAACGATTGGCGCTCGATTTGAAGGCGTTTCTTAGTCAAGTACCCGCTGAGCTCGCGTCAAACCCTCAAGCTTACAAAGGTGTGAACGGCGACCGTTTGATCAGGACCATTCAAGAAGCCTTCAGTCTCGACTGAATCAGGTTTTCTACACGCTATCAGCCGACTTGATAGCGTGTAGAAATATTGTTTTAACGTCTGACTGGAGGCCTCAGCACGGCATTGGAACTACCGCTGCGCCTCCCCCTGTGGATAAACATCACTGACATTCAACGACAACTGCGCCGCCACTTCATAGCCATCGGCCTTGCTGAAGTTCAACTGAAACTCCTGATAGGCCGGCCCGGCCAGCCAGCGGTTGACTTGCAGGTCCTGGTACTTGGAGCTCTCCCCGGGCGTGAGCTGCCCGAACAGCGGAAAGCCCGCATCGGAAAAAATCCGGTCTGCCTCGAACCAGTCCATCTCCTTATCAAACTTCACACTTGAGCCCACCGCCGCCCACGCCTCTGGCGTGACTTTCTGGCCAATGTCCAGGAAGACTACTTTGCTTTCTTTCGCGGCGATCAGGAAAGGCAAGGCGATCGGTGTTCCCGTGGAATCGAGGAGCTTGGATTTCATACCGGCATACTCCCCGCCGCCATTTTCCCTGCGCTCCCAGATGCGCCAGTCGATGACACTTTCCGGGTTGAAACTGTTGTTGGTGAGGATGATTTTGTAGCGCTGCTTGAAGAGCACGGACGGGAAATCGGCGAAGGGTTTGTAGAACGACACGGTGCTGTGTTCAGCGCCGACCCGGATGATGATCGGGGTTCTACGGCTGGCGACGCTGTCCTGGTATTGCTGGTAGCTGAAATAGGCAGAGGCGATGGAGACGATCAAGGCCAGTGTTGCAATGGCATCCGTCCGGGTGAGGGTCTTGAACCATTTCATCATGAGGTGGCGTGTCCGGGCATGGGTGGTGGCTAAAATGGTGTCATCACGAGCAAGCTCGTTCCCACAGGGGATTGTTGTTGCGATGCCATTCCAGCATGAATGGCTAAGGTGAAGTAACCCTGGCGTCCATCACTGAGCACATGAGGCCTGTATGAAGAACTTCACGATTCAACGCATCGACCACATCGTCCTGCGCGTAAAGGACCTCGAGCGCAGCCTCGCTTTCTACACATCGGTGCTCGGTTGCGAGCTGAAGAAGCGCCGGGACGATCTAGGCATGCTTCATCTGGGCACCGGTGTTTCGATGATTGACCTGGTTGCCGTGGACGGCCCCCTCGGGCGCCAAGGTGGGCCGGCAGCGGGAAAGCAGGGGCACAACGTCGATCACCTGTGCCTGCGGATCGAGCCGTTTGATGAACCAGCCCTCCTCGCGCATTTGGCTTCGGCGGGCCTGACCGTTGAGAAGGCGCAGATGCGCTATGGCGCGGAGGGCAAGGGCTGGTCGATCTACTGCTTCGACCCGGACGGCAACCAGATCGAGTTGAAGGGGCCGGCACTGGAACCCTGAGCTTCAACTGGCAGGCAATCCCTTGTGCGGGCTTGCTCGCGAAAGCGGTCTATCTGGATCGGTGATGTTGACTGTGCCGGCGTCATCGCGAGCAAGCTCGCTCCCACAGGAGGTCGGTGGTGGACGCAATAGTGGCACTTCAGTAGCATTCACCCACTTTATCGATCCTTCAAGGATGCCTCATGCTTGCCCTGCCTCGCTGCCCTGCCCCGTTGTTAGCATTGTCCGCGTTATTCGTATTGCTCGGCGGTTGCAGCGTCAACGGCAGTTACCCCGACGCCACCGAACCGGACGCCGCCAAGTTGCGGTTCGTCGCCAATACCAGCAACGCCACGCTGGATTACTTCGATGCAGCCCATTGCGACGGGCAAACCACGGGCATTCTCAACAATCTGCTGCTGAGCGATACCGCGCGGCGGGTGGGAATGAGCGTTCCGGCGCCCAAGGATGCCAAGGGCTATCTGGAGGTCAAGTTCAAGCCCGGTGAGCAGATTTACCTGCGCACCAACATGAACAGCGGTTATGCCGTGTGCGGCAAGGGCTTCAACTTTACCCCCGAGGCCAATGCCGAATACGAGGTGACCTTCAAGTCCGAGAAAAATCTCTGCCTGACTCAGTTGCAACGCCTGCAACGGGTCGACGGCAAGGACGTGCGCACACCGATCCCGATCCTGAAAAAAGATTTTCCCGCCTGCGCCGGTCGCAACGCGCTGTTTCCCAAAACCTACCCGGACACGCCCCATCGCCTGGAGCTGATGAACCGGGTCATCGAGAAAAGCCTGGTCGTCACCGTGAAAACCGATCCGGCCAAGGAAAAAGTCGAGACTTATTCGCCAGAGAAACTCGACACTTTGATCAGCGAACGCAAGGCCAAGCTCGGCTTCGCTCTGCCGCCTGACTACTGGACGCTGTACCGGGACAACCTGAAGACATTTGGCGATGACATGGCGCAGAACAAGGCGCGCTCGCTGGAACGCTTCAAGGACGAATACCAGACGCGCCTGCGGCAGGTGAAGGATGAGCAATTGGAACAATGGGCGCTGCCCAAAACCGCCAATGCCAAGCCGGAGAAAGCCGAGATCGATCTGGACATCGCGATGATGGTGGAGTACTTCCGGATCGGGAATGGGATAACGGTCGAAGCGGTAGGTCATCACCTGGAAAGGATGGCGCAGATGGATGAGCGTTACGGGGTATGTGCAAAGTTTGCGGAGTGCTGGAAGCGCAACTAGCAGCCATGGGCTGTAGCGCCGTCATCGCGAGCAAGCTCGCTCCCACAGGGGGGCGGTGGTGGATAAAGCATTTGCACACACCCGAGATCAAAAACTGTGGGAGCGAGCTTGCTCGCGATGGCGGTGTGTCAGCCACATCAATGTTGACTGATCCGCCGCTATCGCGAGCAAGCTCGCTTCCACCATGTTCTGCGGTGGAGGTTATTGCGCCGTCAACTCCACCACACCCCGAACCCGCTGCTGCATATTGATCAAATGCAACCGCATCGACGCCCGCGCCGCTTGCGCATCATGCCGCGCCAACGCCGCGTAGATCTGCTCCCGCTCACGCACCACCAACGCCCGATTTTCAGCCGTCACCGCCGGTCCGGCCTGTTGCACCACGGCGATCAACGTATTGCCCACATGGGCCATGGCGTCGATGAAAAAGCTGTTGCCGGTGCACTGGGCGATCTGCAGATGAAATTCGAAATCGACCCGGGCGCTTTCGTCAGCCGTTGAGTCAAAAGCATTCGCCGCGTCGAGCGCTTCACGCATCGCCTGCAACTGTTCCGGCGTGGCCCGTTGCGCGGCGATGCCGGCGGCTTCCACTTCCAGGCTCAGGCGCAGTTCGATCACGGCCAGCGCGTCGTAGGCGCCGCCCTTGACGTGTTTGCTGCCCTGGAAATCCCCCGGGCGGGCGGTGTCCACCACGAAGGTGCCGATGCCGTGACGGGTTTCCACCAACCCTTCGGCCTGGAGCCGCGACATGGCTTCGCGGACCACCGTCCGGCTGACGCCGCGTTCCTTGATGATGACTTGTTCGGTGGGTAACTTGCTGCCCGCAGGCAGTTCGCCGGCCAGTATCTGCTGCGTCAGGTCGACCACCAGTTGTTGAGTCATGCTCAGGCGTCGATCGGGTGTGACACGGTCCATTGCACCTATCCATTAAAGCCAGACGATCGCGGCATTATAGCCGCGACCTTGCGCTAAAACTCACTATAATGCCCGCTGATCACCCAAGAGCAAGCCGATGACGGATCAAGCGTTATCTCCACTGAACAAGCCACGCCGCCTCGCCGAAACACTGGTCGACCGCTTTGCCCAACGCATGCGCGACGGCACCCTCAAGTGTGGCGAAAAGCTTCCCACCGAAGTGCATATCATGGAGGCCGAAGGGGTCAGTCGTTCAGTGGTGCGCGAAGCACTGTCGCGCTTGCAGGCGGCGGGGCTGGTGGAGACGCGCCATGGCGTCGGCACCTTTGTCCTCGACATGCCGGCGCCGGAGGGCTTCACCTTGGGGCCGGCGACGATTGCCACGTTGTCGGATGTACTCAACCTGCTGGAGTTTCGCCTGAGCCTGGAAGTCCAGGCTGCGGGCATGGCCGCGCAACGCGCAACCCCCGAAGCCCTGGCCGAACTGGCCCAGGCGCTGGAGGCGTTGCTGCAAGGGCCGGAAAAGTCCGGTACCACCATCAATGCCGATTTCCAGTTCCATCTGAAAATCGCCAAGGCCGCCGGCAATTACTACCTGATCGATATCATGAAACACCTGGGCACGAAGCTGATCCCCCGTACCCGCATGAACTCCGCCTATTCCGGGCAAAGTGACCGCAGTGCTTATCTGCAGGGGATCAACGCCGAACACCAGCAGATCTTCGACGCCATCGCCAGCGGCAATGTCGATGCGGCACGGGCGGCCATGTACCTGCATTTGAGCAACAGCCGCATGCGCCTGTGTGAAACGCAACAGCGCCAGGCGTTCTACAACGAGTAAGCCCTGCCCCCTCTGGCAATGCTGTTCACTTAAGGTTTGCTTGACTCACTGTGGCGAGGGAGCTTGCTCCCGCTTGAGTGCGAAGCGCTCACAAAAATGGGCCTGCTGCGCAGTCCAGCGGGAGCAAGCTCCCTCGCCACGGATCCCCCCTTGAATGAGCACTGCTGTCTGTGAGCGCTTGCTCTCACAACTTAGAAAAAGTTGTATTGAATACCGACCCGCAGACGCAGTTGGCGATCACTGTCGACGGAGTTGACCTTGATATCACCCACTTCAAAGAACGGCGCCCAGCGCTTGTCCCACTTGTACTTGACCACGGCATTCTGCTCATAGTCGTCGGTGCCGCCGTTATAACGGATGTAGTTGGCATCGAAGTACGTCAGTTGATATTCATACGCCCACGGCCCCTGGTTCGCGTAGTTGATGTACACGTCGTAGCGATGGATCTTCTGGTCGTCCTGGCCGTTGTCCGGCACGTCATGGTCGACCTTGTCACGGTCGAGCTTGGAGGAATCGTAGCGGTAGCGTCCGGCGATGCTCAGCTCCTTGGTGATCTTGTAGCCCAGGCGCATGCCCATCTTGTAGGTGGTGGATTCTTCGTCGCTTTCCATGGCGAACGAAGGCGTGAGCGTCCAGCGATCATTGAGCTTGTGCTGGTAGTTGACGGTGAATTCATGGCCGCTGCCGACGGTGTTGTCGAAGGCAACGTCTTCGCGATCACCGGCGGTCTTGTATTTGAGTTCCCCTTCCAGCCCCACGCCGTTGTCCAGCCGCATGCCAAACTTGGCGCGGTCGGCGTGCATGCGGGTTTGTTCCGCATACTGGTGGCGTACGTTGATATAGCCGGTATCGGCCATGGCAACGACTGAAGTGAACAAGGAAGCGAGGGACAGCGCGACGAGTGTCTTTTTCATGTTTTTTATTCTTGTTAGTTGAGTTATTAGTTGGGTTGAACGCCAAATCACAGGCGAGCGCGTGCGCGGCATTGAAACCTGCGGTTCAACGTCTTCTGCGGGTTAAAACACGTGCAACGAACGAGTTACCTCAAACAGCGATAGGTATTCGCTGTATGTCCCGACTGGCTTGCACCAGCAAACGGGTGTACGCATGGGTGGCGCCATCGCTCGCCAGCAGATGACTGTCGAGCGTCTCCACCACCCGGCCCTGCTGCATCACCGCCAGCCGATCACACAAATGCGCCACCACCGCCAGATCGTGGGTGACCATCAGGTAGGTCAACCCTTCCTGGCGACGCAAGTCGGCCAGCAGGTTGAGGATTTCCGCCTGCACCGAGACATCCAGCGCCGAGGTCGGCTCGTCCAGCAACAGCACCCGGGGCCGCAGGATCAGCGCCCGGGCAATCGCCACCCGTTGGCGCTGCCCTCCGGACAACTGGTGCGGATAACGGAAGCGAAAGCTGTCGTTCAAGCCGACCTTGCGCAGGATCTCGCTGACCTTCTGCCCACGCCCATCGATGCCATGGATGCGCAGCGGTTCCTGCAACGCGGCGTCGATGGTGTAGCGCGGATGCAACGAGGCATACGGGTCCTGGAACACCATCTGCACCGTGCGGTAGTGGTTCAGCGGCAGGTTGCGCGTCACGGCCTGGCCGGCGACCCGCAGTTCTCCGCTCCAATGCTGGTACTGCCCGGCCAGGCAGCGCAGCACGGTGGTCTTGCCCGAACCGGACTCCCCCACCAGGCCGAATGCCTCGCCTTCGCCCACGCTCAAATCGACGTCGTGCAGTACCGCGTTCAATGCCGCGCCGGTGCCGAAACTGAGGTTCAGGCCGGCGATTTCAATCATGCTCATGACAGGCTCCTCAAGCGTTCAACCAGAGTGGGTCGCGCTGCAGCACTGGCAGCGTGGCACGCGGATGGTCCAGGCTCGGCAACGCGGCCAACAGGCCTTGGGTGTAGGGATGGGTGGCGTGATCCAGGTCGGCGGCGGCAATCGACTCGACCACGCGACCGGCGTACATCACCAGCACGCGGTCACAAAAACTCCGCACCAGGTTCAGGTCGTGACTGATGAAGATCAGCCCCAGGTCACGCTCGCTGACCAACTCCTCCAGCACATTGAGCACTTGTCGGCGCACCGACACGTCCAGCGCCGAAGTGGGTTCGTCGGCGATGATCACCTGGGGATCGGTGATCACCATCATGGCGATCATGATCCGCTGGCCCATGCCGCCCGAGACCTCGTGGGGGTAGAGGTCGTAGACCCGCAGGGGATCGCGAATGTGCACCTTGGCGAGCATGTCCAGGGCTCGTTCGCGGGCTTCGCGATGGGGCACCTTGTGATGGGCCAGGTACGCCTCGGCGATTTGTTCGCCGACCCGCACCACCGGGTTCAGCGAGTATTTCGGGTCTTGCATGATCATCGACATGCGCGCGCCACGAATCGCCTGGATCTGCTTTTCGCTGGCGGCCAACAGGTCGATATCGGCGAAGCGCAAGGTCTTGGCGGTGACCCGCGCCGTCGGCGGATGCAGGCGTAGAAGACTGCGGCCAACGGTGGATTTACCCGAGCCGGACTCACCGACGATGGCGAGCTTTTCTCGCCCCAACGTGAACGACACATCACGCACCGCCAGCGAGGTTTTGCCGGCATTGCGGAACTCCACACACAAGTCCTGCACTGCAAGTTTTATCTCAGTCATGGGCTGTTCCTCAGGATTGGCTGCGTGGGTCGAGGACGTCGCGCAAGCCGTCACCCAACAGATTGAAGGCCAGGCTGACCAGCATGATCGCCGCACCCGGCGCCGCCACCAGCCACCAGCTTTCGAGCATGTAGCGCCGCCCGGTGGAGATCATCGCGCCCCACTCCGGCAGCGGTGCCTGGGCGCCAAGACCGAGAAAGCCCAGGGCGGCAGCGGTGAGGATGATGCTCGCCATGTTCATGGTCAGGCGGATGATCACCGACGACAGGCACATCGGGATGATGTGGCGCAGGATGATGCGGGTGCTCGACGCGCCCTGAAGCTGCACCGCGACGACGAAGTCCGCGTTGCGCAGCGGCAGTGTTTCGGCGCGGGCGAGCCGGGCAATCGGCGGCCAGGCCGTGAGTGCGATGGCGATTACCGCATGCTCCAATCCCGGGCCGAGAGCGGCGATGAACGCCAGCGCCAGGACCAGGCTGGGGAACGAGATGAAGATGTCGGTGATGCGCATGAACAGGCTGTCGACCCAACCGCCGAAGTAGCCGGAAACCGTACCGACCAACAGGCCGATGGGGCCGACGATCACGGTCACGAGCAAGACGATGTACAAGGTGATGCGAGAGCCATACACCAGTCGGGCGAAGACATCGCGACCGTATTCGTCGGTGCCGAACCAGTGCACGCCGCTGGGTGCCTGTAAGGCCCCGGCGAGGTTCTGCAACAGCGGATCGTGGCCGGCGATCCACGGGGCGAAGACCGCGACCAGCATCAGGGTCGCGACGACGATCAGGCCGGCGAAGGTCATCGGGTTGCGCAGCAAAAATCGCAGCAGGCGCACGGTGCTGGCGACCAGCGCTGCCGTACTCGAAGCGGGCAGCGCGGCACTGCCGGCTGCGCTGGAAGCAAGGGGCAGGTTCATTAGCGAGTCCTCGGGTCGAAGATCTTGTACAGCGCATCGCTGATCAGGTTCAGCGTTACGAAGATGAGGCCGATCAGCAGTACGCAGGCCATCACCGCGTTCATGTCACCGAGCAGCAAACTGCTGGTCAGGTACTGGCCGAAGCCCGGCCAGGCGAACACGGTTTCGATCAACACCGCCCCTTCCAGCAGGCCGCCATAAGCCAGGGCGACGATGGTCAACAGCTGCACGCGGATGTTGCCGAAGGCATGCCCCCAGACGATGCGGCGCTGGGACAAGCCCTTGACCCGGGCGGTGATGATGTACTCCTGGGACAGTTGCTCAAGCATGAAGCTGCGAGTCATGCGGCTGATGTAGGCGACCGAGTTGAAGCTGAGGATCACCGCCGGCAACAGGATGTGCCGCAGGGCGCTGCGAAAGGCCTCCCAGTCGCCGGACCAGGCGGTATCGATCAACAACAATCCTGTGTGTTTCGGGATCAGCCCGTCATAGGCCAGGCCGATCCGCCCGACGCCGCCAGCCCAACCCAACCAGGCGTAGAACACCAGGAAGGCCATCATGCCGATCCAGAAAATCGGCGTGGAGTAACCGAACAGCGTGATCAGCCGCGCGACATGGTCACCGGCACGACCCTGGTGGGTCGCCGCGTAGACGCCCAGCGGCAAGCCCGCCAGCACGCCGAACAGGATGGCCAGGGTCGCCAGTTCCAACGTCGCCGGGAAGACCCGGGCGATGTCGGTGATGACCGGGTTGCCGGTCAGCAAGGCCATGCCGAAGTCACCGTGCAGCAGGTCGCCGAGGTAGATCGCGAACTGGGTCCACAACGGCTTGTCCAGGCCCAGCTCTTTGTACACCTGGGCGTAGGCCGAGGCGTCGGCGTCCGGGCCGACGATGGCCAGCACCGGATCCAGGGGCATCACTCGCCCGATGAAAAAGGTCAGCAGCAGCAACCCCAGCAGCGTCACCGCCACCGAGCCGCCGCGCCGGGTCGCCGAAGCGGCCCGGGTGGTCCAGATTGAAAAGGATGCAGTCGACATGTTCATTCCTGCCTTGGCCCTGTGGCCGTCGATTTCAGCGCTGCTTGTAGACGTCCCGAAGACGTGTGGTGGCGGCGGTGTGGCCGATGTAGTTGCGCACGTCGGCGTGGATCACCACTTCGTCCACCATCTGTGAAAGCGGCATGATCGCCCCGGCCTGTTGGTCGTAGAGGGTCTGGATCTGCCCATAGATTTCGCGCTGGCGCTCGGGGTCACGTTCGCGCTCGGCTTGCTCGATCAGTTGATTGAGCTGCGGGTTGAAGAACGAGGTGCGCCAGCCCTGGAAGTTGCTCAGCTTGGCTTCGGTGCGGTTGTCCGGGTTGTACACCAGGGCCCGCAGGCTCGAGTGGGGATGCCGCTCCGCCCCGCCACCGCCACGCCCGACGAGGATGTCGAACTGGCGGTCGCGCATCGCGCCATAGATCTGGTTGCCGGTGCCGGTGATGATCGTCGCCTGGATCCCCGCCTGGGCCAGCGTCGCTTGCAGGCTGGTGGCGATGTTGATGAACGGCGGATCGGTCAGCGAACGGATGGTCACCTTGAAGCCTTCGGCATGCCCGGCCGCCGCCAACAGGCGCTTGGCTTCGGCCACGTCCAGGCGATAGCCCGGGTCGTCCAGGCGTGCCGGCAGCCCCAACTGCAAGGGCCGCTGATTGATCACGCCGTAGTGCGGCATGACCACGTCGTTGATGCCCTGGTAATCGATCAGCAGGCGGATGGCCTGGCGTACGCGGATGTCTTGGAACAACGGCTGCTGCATGCTCATCGCCACGTAGTACAGCGTGCCGCGGGCGATGCTCTGGATGCGTACTTCGTCGACCTTGCCCAACGCCTTGATGTCGGTGGCGGCCATGCCGCGGGCGACGTCCAGGTCACCGCGCTCGACCATCAGGCGCAGGGCCTGGGACTCGGTCATGTTGCGCATGATCACCCGGCGCAACTTCGCCGCGCCGCGCCAATAGTCGTCATTGCGACTCATCAGGATCACGTCGTTGGCCCGCCAGATGTCGAGCTTGAACGCGCCGGAGCCGGCCGTGTGCGTCGCCAGCCACGCCGCGCCTTGGTCGTCGCCGACCTGATGTTGCAAGGCGACCGAGCGATCGATGATGAAAGCACTGGGAGAGGTGGCCAGGGTGTTGAGCACCAGCATCGGGTCAGTGACGCGTGGCAACTCCATGACAAAGGTGTGCGGCCCTTCGGCGCGCATCAGTTTGACGACGTTGTCGGCGGTGAAACCGTAGGCTTTCCAGGTGGAAGCCAGGGCGCGGTTGAGGGTGACAACGCGCTGCAACGACCAGGCGACGTCTTGGGCGGTGAGCGGCGCGCCGGAGTGAAAACGCACGTCGTCGCGCAATTGGAAGGTCAGCCGCATGCGGTCGGGGCTAATGTCCCAGGTTTTCGCCAGGGCCGGAATCAGCGTGTCCGGCTGCGCCGCGTCCTGCTCCAGGAGCATGTCGTAGACGTTGGCGTTGACCTCGGCGACCTCCAGCCCCGTCGCCGCGGCAGGGTCCAGGGACAGCAGGTTGATCATGCTCATGCCCACCACCAATTGGTCGGGGGGCGTTTCGCCTTGGGCCAGGCTGACGGGCACCTGCACTGCGCACAGGGCCACGGTGACACACAGCAGCCTGGTCAGGCGCTTGGGCCAGAGATTCATGGTTCAGTCCTTTCTTATATTTATAAAGACTTGTCGCCCGGGCAGCCATCGACCTCAGGCGTGGAACAGGATCAATGTCGAGATATGGTGTTGGCCTCGATATACGCGAAGTTGATGTCCTCGCCCAACCCCGGCCGGTCGGACAGGTGTACAAAACCGTCGGCGTCCATGGGATCGACGATGCTGTTGAGGTGCGCCGGGACGTCTTCATAGTCGAGGAACGGGTGCAGCAGGCCGCGCTCGTACCAGCGGCAATTGCTGATCGCCCCGACCACCGCCAGGTTCGCCGCGCCATTGCCGTGGACCTCGCAATCCATGCCGAACGACTCGGCCAGGTGCGCCACCTTCAGGCACGGCCCGATACCCCCGACCCCGGCCACGCCGGCACGCAGGATGTCACAGGACTTCTGGGTGACCCAACTGGCGCGGCTATGGAACTTGCCGGCGATGCTCTCCGGGCCCAGCACCGGGATGTCCAGGTTGGCGGCCAGCCAGGCATAGGACTCCGCCGAGTCTTCCATCATCGGCTCTTCGAACCAGGCGAAATTCAGCTTTTGCAGGGCCTTGCCAATGGTCAGCGCATCCATGCGACTGTACCAGTGGTAACCGTCGAGCATCAGCGCGATGTCCGGCCCCACTGCCTCACGCACGGCGGCGCAGGCCTGGATGTCCATTTGTGGATTCGGCGCGAAGGAAATCGGCGGCATCCAGGTGTGCAACTTGATGGCCTTGTAGCCGCGCTGCACCAGTTTCTCGGCAAATTGGCCGTACTCGTCCGGCGTCGACAACCCACCCGGCAAATCGTCGCCGCACATCGTCGAGCCGTACGCCGGGACCTTGTCGCGATAACCGCCAATCAGTTTATGCACCGGCAACTTGAGCTTGCGCCCGGCCAGATCCCACAAAGCCTGCTCCACCAGCGCCAGCGCCCGGTCGGTGAACTGCCCTGCGCTGCCGCGCTGCCAGTGCGCCAGGTCTTGCCAGATGCTTTCACGGTCCATCGGATCGCGGCCCACCAGCACTTTGCGCACGAAGGATTCGATGATGTGCGGACGAATCAACTCAGGCGGGCCAAAGGCATAACCCTCGCTGCCATCGTCGCAGCCGATTCGCAGCAAGGCCATCTTGATCATGACCTCATCGCCCGGATGGGCGTGACCGGCGCTGTCCTGGGCACGGCGCGAAGGTGTGGAAAAGACTTCGACGTGAACGCCTGTGATTCTCATAGAAGGGAGCACCCTGTTGTTATTGTTTATTTGTATGTCGTCATACAACGTAGCGGATTATTCTGACGTTTCACACGGACTGTCAACCCACAAAATCAATAAAAATTAATGAAACCTGGGATGAAAGAGAGAAATGAGATTATTTTTCTTGAGAGAAATCTAAAATGTCGTCATACCACATAACAAAAACAATACGACTCGCCCCGGGAGGGCCACGATGACGGGAGGACTGGAAACCGAGGCGGGAGAATAAAGATTTGTGGGCGTGAGCTTGCTCGCGATAGCGGTGTGCCTGGGCCGATGATGTTGGAGATGCCGCCATCATCGCGAGCAAGCTCGCTCCCACAAGGGGGCCGTGAACACCCGCTCCCACCTGGCAGAAGCCCGATGGTTTGCCCGCCGGAACACCTCACCCGGCAGTGGATGGTTTTTCTCCTAGACTGGACGTTGTCTGCTGTACGCCGGGTTCCGAAGAGGCCCGTACGATGAATGTAAAGGCAAAGGGAATTTCGCAATGCTCAAACCTGTATGGAAAGCGCTCGCCTGCACCCTGGCTTTCGGCGTGTGGGGCACGGCCATGGCGGCTGAGCCGATCGTCATCAAGTTCTCCCACGTGGTAGGCGACCAAACGCCCAAGGGCCAGGGCGCGTTGATGTTCAAGAAACTGGCGCAAGAGCGACTGCCGGGCAAAGTGAAGGTCGAGGTCTACCCCAACTCCACGCTGTACGGCGATGACAAGGAGATGGAAGCCCTGCTCCTGGGGGAGGTGCAGATCATTGCGCGGTCACTGGCCAAGTTCGATCAGTACACCAAGACCGTGCAGCTGTTCGACTTACCCTTTCTATTCGACGACATCGCCGCAGTAGACCGTTTCCAGCAAAGCCCCGAGGGCCAGAAACTGCTCAAGTCCATGGAAAGCAAGAACGTCACCGGCCTGGCCTATTGGCACAACGGCATGAAGCAGCTGTCGGCCAACAAGCCATTGCGCACCCCCGAGGATGCCCGCGGCCTGACGTTCCGGATACAGACCTCTGCGGTGCTGGAGGAGCAGTTCAAGGCGGTGGATGCCAAGGCCAAACCGATGATTTTCTCGGTGGTGTACCAGGGGCTGCGCACCGGCCTGGTCCACGGCACGGAAAATACCTATTCGAACTTCTACAACCAGAAGCTCAATGAGGTGCAGAAATACGTCACCGAATCCAACCACGGCATACTCGACTACATGTTGATCACCACGTCGGACTTCTGGAACGGCCTGCCGCCGGATATCCGCAGCGAGCTGGACAAGATCGTGGTCGAATCCACCGCCCATGCCAACCAGGAAGCGGAACGATTCAACCAACAGGACAAGCAGCACGTCCTGGACGCCAAGACCACCGAGATCATCACCCTCACGCCGCAAGAGCGCAGTATCTGGCGCGAACGAATGAAACCGGTATGGGCGAAGTTCGAGAAAGAGATCGGTCCGGACCTGATCAAGGCGGCCGAGGCTTCCAACAGCGCCCAGTGACATCACCAGGCTTGACACGTTCCTGTGGCGAGGAAGCTTGCTCCTTCGCCACAAAAGCGCCCACTCCCCCATCCCCAGCGGCATAGCACATTGCGTTATGATCCCCGCCTCTCCCTGAACAGAGCTTTTTTCGCGAATGCTGTCGTCCACTCCAGACATGACCTCTACCCTGCCCCCTGTTCTGGTCGGCCCGCTGTTACGGCGGCTGGAGCCTGCGCGCCTGGTGATGTGGTTGGTGGGCACGCGAGCGTTGGCGTTGACGCTGCGCATTGACGGTGTCGGCGACCTGGCACTCGATGCATCACGTTGCACCGTGGTGCCGGTGGGGCAACGGGCGTTTGTGCACTTGATCGATGTGACGCTCGACGCGCCCCTGCCTCAGGACGTGGCGATTGACTACGACCTGCTGGTGGACGGTGCACCCATCGCCGAGTGGGCGCCGCATCTGTTGCATGACGGCGCACAGCGCCCGAACTTGATGTTGCATTCGCGTATCGAGCAATTGGTCCACGGTTCCTGCCGCAAACCCCACTACCCGGCCAACGACGGCCTGCTCTGTGTCGACCGTCTGCTCGCGCAAGACCCGGCGCAACGCCCGGCACTGTTGATGATGAGTGGCGACCAGGTCTATGCCGACGATGTCGCAGGGCCCATGCTGCGGGCGATTCATGGGCTGATCGAACGCTTGGGGCTGTTCGAGGAATGCCTGGACGGCGCCGTCGTGGAAGACAGCGCCAAGCTCTACCAACACCCGGCCAGTTATTACCATCGCGCCGATTTGCTACCGGCATTGGAGAGCAACGAAACCCTGCGCGAGCGCTTTTTCGGCGGGGCGCGCAAGCCGATCTTCACCAGCAGCAGCGCCGATAATCACTTGGTGACCTTCGCCGAAGTCATGGCGATGTACCTGCTGGTGTGGTCGCCGGTGCCCTGGACACTGATCGCTGTGCAGCCCCCCGAACTGACCGTCGAGCGGCGCCAGCGCTACGACCTGGAACAACGACGCATCGACGCGTTCAAGACCGGGCTGGACGGCGTGGCGCGGGTATTTGCGCACTTGTCATGCCTGATGATTTTCGACGACCACGACATTACCGATGACTGGAATCTGTCCGCGCAGTGGGAGGAAACGGCCTACGGCCATCCGTTCTCCAAGCGCATCATCGGCAACGCCTTGATCGCCTACATGCTCTGCCAAGGCTGGGGCAACAACCCGGATGCCTTTGCGGACGTGCTCCCGCAAACCCTGGCCTTGAGCGACACCGCCCGCGACCGCTACCTCGACAGCGAACCACAGGATCAATTGATCGACACCCTGCTGGGTTTCCAGCAGTGGCATTACGTGCTACCGAGCACCCCGGCCCTGGTGGTGCTCGACACCCGCACCCGCCGCTGGCGCAGTGAGAACACCCTCAAGCAACCTTCCGGCCTGCTGGATTGGGAAGCCCTGAGCGAGTTGCAGCAAGAGTTGTTGGATCACCCCTCGGCCATCATCGTCTCACCGGCACCGATCTTCGGCGTGAAGCTGATCGAGACCGTGCAGCGGGTGTTCAGTTGGTGCGGTTATCCGTTGCTAGTGGACGCGGAAAACTGGATGGCCCATCGCGGCGCGGCCCAGGTGATTCTGAACATTTTCCGACATTCGCGCACTCCGGGTAATTACGTGGTGCTGTCGGGGGACGTGCATTATTCCTTCGTCTACGAGGTGCTGATCCCACACCGCAAGGGCGGCCCGCGTATCTGGCAGATCACCAGCAGCGGTATCAAGAATGAATTCCCGCCCGCGCTGCTGGAATGGTTCGACCGCCTGAACCGTTGGCTCTACTCCCCGCGCTCGCCCCTGAACTGGTTCACCAAGCGCCGCAGCATGCGCATCGTCCCCCACACCCCGGAACACGCCGAAGCGGGCGAACGGCTGTGGAACAGCGCCGGCATTGGCCAGGTGTTCTTCAACGAACAGGGCCAGCCCACGAAGATCTACCAGCACAACGCCAACGGCCAACCACCGACACGCATGCTGCCCCCCAAATCCCCACCAGCCTGAAACTGTTGTGGGAGCGAGCCTGCTCGCGATGACCGCGGCACAGCCAGCATCTAGGCAAGCTGACACGGCGCTATCGCGAGCAAGCTCGCTCCCACAGGGGACTGGGGATGGATGCAAAATCCACAGTCCCACAGGGAAGTGGCAGTCAGAACGCCAACTGCAGGGTCTGTTGGCCTTCGAGGCTGAGCAGCAATTGTTTGGCCGCCAAACCGCCAGCGAAGCCGGTGAGGCTGCCGGAGCTGCCGATGACGCGGTGGCACGGGGCGATGATCGAGATGGGGTTACGACCGTTGGCGGCGCCGACCGCCCGGACCGCTGTCGGTTGGCCGATCTGGACGGCGATGTCGCGGTAGCTGCGGGTTTCACCGAAAGGGATGGTCAGCAGTGCGTGCCACACTCGGACCTGGAAATCAGTGCCGGCAAAGTCCAGCTCCAGTTCGAAACGGCGGCGCTGGCCGGCGAAATACTCCAGCAACTGACGTTCGGTTTCCTTGAGGACCGGATGCTGGGTGTCTTCTTCCAAAGGCCCCAGGCGCACCCGGTTGAGCCGCTCGTTTTCCCACAGGATGGCCGCCAGTCTTGTCTCCCGGGCGACGAGGATCAGTTGGCCGACGGGGGACGGGATGGTTTTGTACAGAGGCAACATCGAGGGATTCCTTGTCAAAGCCTTTGTGGCAAGGGAGCTTACTCCCTAGCCACAGTTTTTTCTCACCGCCCCAAAACCTTGCTCAGCCCAACAACCCCAACGCCTTTGCCCGCGCCACCGCCTGGGTGCGGCGCTCGACGCCGAGTTTGCTGTTGATGTGGCTGGCGTGGGTCTTGACGGTGTGCAGCGAGATGAACAATTGCTCGCTGATCTCCTGGTTCGAACAACCTTGGGCAATCAGTTGCAACACCGCCCGCTCGCGACTGCTGAGGGTTTCGACAGGTGCCGCCGGGTCGACAGGCTGGGCCACCGTCGAGGGCAGGCGTTCGAGCAGATGTTCGCGCAACGTGCTGGGCGGTGCATGCAGCAGTTGTTCGCGAAACCATTCACTGTGCTTGCCAAACAACCACTCGAAGGGCTGCAACACCCCGCCGCTGGCGGCTTCGAAAGCTTGGGCCAGGGTACGGCGTGCTTCGGGCTCACGGCCGACGCTCAACAGCAAGGCGACCTTCTGGTTGAGCGCCATCACGCTGAGCATTTGCCGGCCGGTTTGCTGGCCGTGTTCAAGCAGGGCATCGAGTCGCCCTTCGGCAAGCATCGGTTGACCCCGGATGGATTCCAGCACCGCCTGCTGCAATTCGACATGCAGCGGCAGTTGCGGGTGGAATTCCGGTGGCGCGGCGGCCCGTTCGCCCGTGTAGGTCTGGCCCAAGCGGGCCAGCCAGGCTTCGGCCAGGTCGGTACGCCCCTGGGCCAGCCAGAGCTCGCATTTGACCAGGGTAATCATCGCCAGGTAATAGATCGGCGGAACGTCCCAGATGTGCATCAGGCGCTCGGCTTCAGCCAATTCGGCAAAGGCCCGGGCGAACTCACCGCCATAGCCTTCGATACGCGCGATCACGCAATGACCGATCAGCACGCTGATGTCGCGGCAGGCGCGGGCTTCGGTGAGGCCTGCCTGCAACCGCGCCAGGCCGACCTGGGGTTGCATGCGCAAGGTCAGCAGGAACCCCTCGTACATGATCAACCGCGCCCGCACCGCATAAAGCCGCTGGGGCGATAATTTATGCAAACGTTGCAAACCCTGGTGCACTTCGTCCAGCGCCCGCAGGATTTCCCCCCGTGCCTGCAAGACCCGGGCACGGTCGTAATGGGCCAGGGCCTCGAACAATGGGTTGCCAACCCGCTGCGCCAGCTCCAGGGAATCGCGGTTCAGGTTCCGGGCGCGCCACAGGTCGCCGTCGGCAATCGCCAGGTTCGACAAGGTGGACAGGCACATCAGCCGCTGGCCGTAGCGTTTTTGCGGCAGGCTCTCCAGGGCTTCGCTGCAATAACGCACGGTGGCCTCGCGATCGCCGCGGCCACGGGCGACGATGCCACTCAGGGCCAGCCATTGGGCAAGCATGGATTTTTGCGCGGTGGCAGAAGGGGCCGGCAGGAAGCGACTCAAGTGCGCGGCCAGCTCTTCGGCGGCGTCCAATTGACAGGCCAGGCCCAATGCCCAGCTGTAGAGCACGATCAGCCGCGGCGTGCTGATGAGCAGGCTGTCGGGCAAATCCATTTTCCAGCGCAGCAACATGCCGACGTTCTGCTCGGCCAGCAGTTGCTCCTCCGAAAGGTTCTGCACCAGGTTCGCCGCCACATCCAGGTGCCCGGCCCGCAGCGCCTGTTCCACGGCTTCGTCGATCAGGCCCTGGGCGTTGAACCAGCGACAGGCCCGCAGATGCAGGGTCGCGGCCGGGACCATGGCCGGCGCGCTGGGGCGACTGCGCAGCAGGTCGGAAAACAAGTGGTGATAACGGTACCAATGGCCATGCTCGTCCAGCGGCACCAGGAAGACCTGGTGGGCCGCCAGGTAACGCAGGATTTCGCCACTGTCATGGGCTTCGCGCACGGCATCGCACAGCGCGCTGCAAAAGCGTTCCTGAGGGGCCGTGTCGTAGAGAAACGCCTGCACCTCGGCGGGCAGGCAATCGATGACTTCTTCGAGCAGATAATCGCGGATCAGCCCCTCCCCACCGTGCAAAGCCTGGGGCAGCAGGCCTTCGCTGCCGGCCTCGGAGGCGGCCAGCAACCAGAACCGCAGCCCCGCCACCCAGCCTTCACTGCGCTGGATGAGGTTTTCCAGCGCCTCGCCGCGCAACGAGCTGCTGTGATGCTGGAGCAGGGTCAAGGCTTCGTCATGGGTCAGGCGCAGGTCTTGCTCGTTGAGTTCGAGCAATTGCCGCGACAGGCGCAGGCGCGCCAGGTGCCAGTCCGGGCGCTGGCGACTGGTGACGAGTACCAGCAAACCGTCAGGCAGGTGATTGAGGAAAAATTGCAGGCAGCGATCCAGCACCGGGCTTTGGGCCAGGTGGTAATCGTCGAGGACCAGCAACAAGGGATTGCGGGGCGATAAGTGCGCGGACAATTCGTCCAGCAAACCATCGAGCCATTCTTCGAAGGCAAAGGGTTGATGGCGCTGGCGCATTTTCAGCAGCCCCAGTGCCCGGCCGCCCAGTTGCGGGAAAAATGCCTGGAGCCCTTCGAGCAAGCGTTCCAGGAAACGCCCCGGATCGTTGTCCCGGGCACTGAGCCCCAGCCAGAGGCTTTGCCAATGGGCCGGCAGGCTCTGGCAGAACTCCACCGCCAGGGAGCTTTTACCAAACCCCGCCGGGGCACTGACCAACAGCAACCGCCCCCCGAGCCCGGCGCTCAAACGCTCGCACAACCGCGGCCGCGCGACATGGCCGTCGGGCAAGGGCGGGCGGTAGAAACGCCCGTCCTGTACCGCGATGGCTGCGCGGGCAGAATCCGGAAGTGAAGACAAATCAGTCATGGCCGGCTCTTGTAGGAATTCGGGTGGCGGCGTTGCAGATGTCCGCAGACTAGCGGTAAACGAGGAGGTATTGAAGGGAGTGCTACAAATGGCTACAAAAAGACTACAAGTCGACCGACTCTAAAAATTCAGGCGGCCACCGCTCTTGTGGCGAGGGAGCTTGCTCCCGCTGGGTTGCGAAGCAACCCGCAAGGCAGCGACTGCGTTGTACCTGACACAATGAGTAGGCTGGTTTGGGGCTGCTGCGCAGCCCAGCGGGAGCAAGCTCCCTCGCCACAGGGTTTTGTGTTGACTGATCGAACAAAAAAACGCCCCGAACCAGTCGGGGCGTTGTTTCGAGGATGCGGCCTCGGGTGGAGCAGTTTAGCGGATGCCGTCCTGGCGCAGTGCGTTCGGGGTGAAGTCGGCGGTGGTGGCGGTGAAGCCGAAGTCGTAGGCCGATTTCTCTTCGTTCTTCATGCCCAGCGCCAGGTAGCGGCCGGACTGCAGGTCGTAGAGGGTTTCCAGGGCGTACCACGGTACTTGCTTGTCGTAGTAGTTCTCGGCATGGGCCTCGGCCACGCGCCACAGTTGGCCACGACCGTCGTAATGGTCGATCACCGCGGCTTGCCAGGTGTCTTCATCGATGTAGAAGTCACGCTTGGCGTAGATGTGGCGCTGGCCTTCCTTCAGGGTCGCAGTCACATGCCAGACGCGACGCAGCTCGTAGCGGGTCAGGTCCTGGTTGATGTGGCCGGCCTTGATGATGTCGGCGTACTTGAGTTGCGGCGAATCGATCCTGTAGCTGTTGGCGGCGATGTACAGCTCTTTCTTGCCTTCCAGTTTCCAGTCGTAGCGGTCCGGTGCGCCGTTGTACATGTCCAGGTTGTCGGAGGTACGCAGGCCGTCGGCGGCAGTACCCGGGCCGTCATAGGACACTTGCGGGGCACGGCGCACACGGCGCTGGCCAGCGTTGTAGACCCACGCCGAACGCGGCTCCTTCACTTGGTCGAGGGTCTCGTGCACCAGCAGCACGCCACCGGCCAGGCGCGCCGGCGCGGTCACTTGTTGCTTGAAGTAGAACAGGATGTTGCCAGGGTTGGCCGGATCGAAATCCTTCATCTTGTCGCGGAACACGAACTGGTCGCGGAAGTACACCAGGCTGTACGAACCGTTGGGCTGCGGGGTGGCTTGGGTGACCAGGCGCGTCACGCTGCCGCCGCGATAGCGGGTGATGTGGTTCCAGATGACTTCGACGCCGCTCTGGGGAATCGGGAACGGCACGGCCGTCTCGAAGTTTTCCAGGCCGTTGCCGCCGGAAACCAGCTTGGTGTTGACCGCATTCTTCTTGATGGAGGCGAACACCTCGTCCGGCACGGTGGCGCCGCGATGGGTCGGGTAGACCGGCATCTTGAAGGTTTCCGGGTAGCGCTTGAACATCGCGTACTGGCCCGGGGCGAGTTTGGCCTTGTATTGCTCGACGTTCTGCGCAGTGATGGTGAACAACGGCTTTTCAGTCGGGAACGGGTCGGCCAGGAAGCCCTTGCTGTCCACGGCAGCGGCGTTCTTGGCCATGGGTTTCCAGGCCGAGATCGAGCCATCGGCATTGCCGGCCATCTCGGCGCCCATCGGCGTCAGGCTCTTGCCCAGCTTGTCGGCATCGGCCGCGGGTACTGCCGCCATGACGCTGGCGGCCAGCAGGGATAACCCCAAGACACCGACCTGCAACAGATTCTTTGTTATTTTCATAGTGTGTCGTCCTGAAATACGGTGCTTAGAAGGTCACGCCGACGCTGAGCGCCAGGAAGTCACGATCGTCCACAGTGCTGAAGTCGCCACCAAAGAAGTTGGTGTAGGCCAGGCTGGCGTTGTAGGTGTTCTGGTACTCGGCATCCAGCCCGAGGCTGACGGCTTTGCGGCCTTCTTCGAAGTTGCCGCCAGGGCCTGGCGAGTAGCCTTTGACGTCATGGGACCAGGCCACGTTGGGCTTGAGGTTCACGCCAGCGAACACGTCCGGGTATTCCCAGATGGCGCGAGCACGGTAGCCCCAGGACGTGGAGGTGGTGAAGCCGTCGTTGTTGCAGTTGCTGTTCACGTCGTTGATGGTCTGGCCGCCGCCCGTCGCAGTAGACGTATTGAGCGAGTTACAGAAACCGTTGGGCAGTTCGCCCGGACCGAACACCGGATCACGGCCATAGCGAGCGTCGGATTTGCTTTCCAGGCCGCCGACATGGGTCACCCCGATTTCACCCACCAGGGTCAGGCGGCTGGCGCCCATGACTTGATCGAGGAAGTGCGTGAATGTGGTCTGGAACTGAGTGATCTCTTTACGGCGATAGCCATGCAGGTCTTGGCCCGGCGTGCCCTGGAGCACCGATGCATCACCAAATCCGGGAAGTGGCGTCACACCGGCGAAGAGGATATCAGTGGTGCTCAGTTGCACAGGTGCATTCGGGCGGTAGCTGATCTCACCGCTCCATGCCGTGCCGGTAGGCAGTGTCGTGGAGAAACTCAGGCCATAGAGACGGATATCTTCCGGGTATTCGACGAAGTAGTTGGAGTTACCCGCCACGATCAGAGGACGCAGTGCCGCGATTGGCCCCGCGGTGTAGAACTGCTGCGCAGCCCCTTGGGCACTGAAAATCGGCGCACGGCTGTGGTAGTTCATGAAGTAGGCACCGAACTCGGTGTCCAGTGGTTCGAACATGTACTTCAACGATGCGCCCCACTGGCCGCTGTCGCGGGCATCGCGGTCCGGGCCACGGCGTACCAGCACGCCTTCTTCGTTGATATCGACACCCTGGCCTTCCAATATTGGAAGAATGACGCCCGGCAGCGGAATGGTCGAACGCTTGTTAAGCACCCGCAGGTTATCGGTGCAACCGTCGGCAATCACATCCGGCTGGGAGAAGAACGTACCGCAGTTATCCACCACGGTCTGGTCCCATTCAATCTGGTAGAACGCCTCGGCCGACAGGTTGTCGGTCAGGCTCTGGGACACGTAGAACATGTTGACCGGGATCAGGCCTTCCTTGATCTCGGCGCCAGGACGACGGAACGCGGACACGTCGACCGGGTTGATGGAGTTGATGCCGCCCTGGATGAACGTGCTTTCACCCCAACTGACCACCTGCTTGCCCAGGCGCACAGAGCCTGGCTGATCGGCAATGGCATAGTTGTGGTAGACGAACGCATCGAGGATCTGCCCGCCGGAGGACTTGGCGCCTTCCTTGCGGTTGCTGTCGCTGATGTCCTTGTACAGGCGGTGTTCGTCCTTGAGTTCGAAGTCGTACCAGTACTTGCCACGCACGAACACGCCGGTATCGCCGTATTTCAGTTCCAGGTCATGGATGCCCTTGAAGATCTTCGAGAAGGTTTCCCCTCGCTTGAAGTTCAAGTGGCCGTCATCGGAGGTCTGCGACAAACCCTTGCCGCCATTGTTGACGCCGATCAGGTCCTTGTTGGCGTTGGCCGTGGACCAGCTCGCGCCGACCGACAGGGACGAGTCGAACTGGCCTTCGATTTCACCGATGTTGAAACTGACGCCGAATGCTGGCCCGGCGAGCGAAGAGGCGAGACTGACCGCCAGAGGCAGTTTTGCCCGGCGCCAGAACGTGGTTGCTGAGGTCATCGACGCTACTCCATGTGCATTATTGTTATGGCAATGGACATTTCAAAAACACCTCGGCGGCAGGGAGCGGCAGCGTCCCGATATCCGTCGAAGTCGCATCGCCCTTTCGTGCGTGCGCCCCGTTCTTGAGAATCCGTGAGCGGACTATAGCCAGCAGGTAGTACGGCTTGATCCCTCTAAAGTGTGATTTGCAGCCCGCGACCACTCTGGAACAGTCCTTTCGCCAGTCCGACAGATGTCGGCACGGCAAGGATGGCTGAAATTTGCGGTTTGACAAGGCAAGCGCTTGCTTGGTGGGGCTGCCGTGCCCTTTCGGGCACGGCAAAAAGACCTAAAGCGTGGACAGGAAGGTGCTGTTGTTGCTCTGCCATTCGGTGATGTCGACGCGGATACGCTTCTTGTCGAGCTTGCCGACGCTGGTCTTGGGAATTTCCGTAACAAGGGCGATCTGGCTCGGGATCGCCCACTTGCTCAAGTGCCCCAGCTCGACGAACGGCTTGAGGTGTTCCTTGAGTTCGCGAGCCCCGATCTCATGCCCTTCCCGAACCACCAGCAAGGCAAACGGCCGCTCGCCCCACTGCGGATCGGGAATGCCGACCACTGCTACTTCGCGTACCGCCACATGACGGCTGATGAGGTCTTCCAGGTCCAGGGAGGAGATCCATTCGCCACCGGTCTTGATCACGTCCTTGATACGGTCGCGGATGTCGATGAAGCCCATGTTGTCCAGCGTGGCGACGTCGCCGGTGTGCAGCCAGCCGCCGGCCCAGAGCTCGGCGCCCTTCTGCGGCTCGTTGAAATAGCCCTCGGTGAGCCACGGCGCGCGCAGCACCAGTTCGCCCTGGGTCTCGCCGTCGGCGGGCAGGAAACGCCCCTCGGTGTCGACGATCGCCGCCTCCACCAGCGGCCCCGGCACGCCGGCCTTGATCCGGTAGGTGGTGCGCTCGTCCTCGCTGCCGGCCATCAATTCGTCGTTGAGGTGGGCGCAGGACACCAGCGGGCCGGTTTCCGACATGCCGTAGGCGGCGGTGAGCTGGATGCCCCGCGCCTTGGCCGCTTCGTACAGGCTGCGATTCAGCGCGCTGCCGCCGATGACGATCTTCCAGCCGCCGAAGTCAGTGTCCTGGGCGCCCTTGGCATTGAGGACCATTTGCAGGATGGTTGGCACGCAATGGGAAAAGGTGACATTTTCCTTGCGCCACAGCTGGACCAGGAATTCGGGGTCGTAGCGACCCGGGTAGACCTGCTTGAGCCCGAGCATGGTCGCCACGTAGGGCAAGCCCCAGGCATGGACGTGGAACATCGGTGTGATCGGCATGTACACGTCGTTGGTGCCCAGCAGCCGCACGCTGTCGATGGCCCCCATGATGGTCGCCACGCCCATGGTGTGCAGCACCAGTTGCCGATGGGTGAAGTAAACGCCCTTGGGGTTGCCCGTGGTGCCGGTGGTGTAGAACGTGGTGGCGACGGAGTTTTCGTCGAAATCCTGGAAATCGTAGGTGGGCGCCGCGGCGGCCAGCAATTGCTCGTATTCACCCACCAGGTTCGGCAGGTCGGCGGTTTTTTCCGGCAGGTCGGTCAGCAGCAGGGTCTTGTCCACCGTGGTCAGGTGCCCGGCTATCGCCTGGTACAAGCCGACGAACTCGCTGTTGACCAGCACGAAGCGGTCCTCGGCGTGGTTCATCGTGTAGACGATCTGCTCCGGTGACAGGCGCACGTTGATGGTGTGGATCACCGCGCCGATCATCGGGATCGCGAACATGCATTCCAGGTAGCGATGGCTGTCCCAGTCCATCACCGCCACGGTATCGCCGGCCTTGACCCCCGCCTCGGTCAACACGTTGGCCAGGCGCGCGACCCGTTCGATCAGCGTCGGATAGCTGTAGCGCAACTGGTCACGGTAGACGATCTCGCGGGTTTTCTCGTAACGCGTACCGGACATCAGCAGCCGCTTGATCAGCAGCGGGTATTGATAGGCGCCTTCGGCTGGAGGAATAACGCGAGTCTGCAACATAAGAGTCCCTTTTCTGACTGCACGGTCTTGGCTGGAAGCAAGCACTCTAGAGCGCTTATACACGGATCAAATCAGCCAAAGGAATGATTTGATCCGCGCGCAAATACTAGCCTAGAGCCATCTCACCCCCAGGTTTCGCAAGCATTGCGCAACCAAACCTTGTCAGATCGGGATCCAACAGCGAGCATAGGTGTCACGCTTGTTACAAAAGCCTGTGGGGAAATGCCCTGGCAGGTCTCCAGCATGCCACCACTTTTTGACAGAAAATAATGAACACCGAACTGACCTCTTCCCAGGCCACCGCGCCTCAAGGTGCGCCGCTTGTGTCGATCGTGGCCCCTTGCTACAACGCCGGGAAGTACCTGGAAGAAGCGATCCACAGCCTCTTTGCCCAGGATTACCGGAACATCGAGGTCATCGTGGTCGACGACGGCTCCACCGACGACAGCCTCGCCATGCTCCGGCAGTTGCAGCAAACCTACGCTTTCCAGCTCTACTCCCAGGAGAACCAGGGGGTGAGCGCGGCACTCAACCACGGGCTGCAGTATGCCAAGGGCACGTATGTCGCCACCCCGGACCTTGACGATGTGATGTTGCCCCATTCGATCGGGGTCCGTGCCCAATACCTGGACGAGCACCCGCAGGTGGGCTGTGTCGGCGCGCTGATCATCTACATGGACAGCGAGGGCCGGACCATCAAGGAGCAACAACGCGACCACATCCAGGTGCATACCTTCGATGACCTGCTGCGTAACGCCGCGGTCATCGGCGCGCCCACGGCCCTGTATCGCATGAGTGCCCTGCGGGACGCCGGTTTTTATGATCCGCAGCTAAGGGTCCAGGATTTCCAGATCACCCTGCGGATCGCCCGCCAGGGTTACGAAATCCATGAGTTGCCGATCTGCGTCACGCGCTATCGGCGCCACCCCAATAACCTCTCGAGAAAGTACCGTTTGATGCTCAAGACGGACCTGCAGGCCATCGAGCCCTATCGGGATCACCCCGCCTACCAGTCGGCCCGTACGGTGCTGGTGCACAAAGCGCTGAAGTACGCCGTGGTCGAAGACCGGAAAGAAGCCTGGCGACTGTTGCGCAGCATCCCCTGGCGCCATTGGAACAAAACCAGTTTCAAGCGCCTCAAGCGGCTGGCCTTGCGATTGCCGATGACAAGGTCCCAACCATGAAGTTCTTGCAGAAACTCAAGGAGCGAAAGGAGCGAAAGCACCTCAAGCGCTTGGAAAAACTCGAACGATCACCGGAAAAAATCCGTCTGCGCTATCCGAAGTACCAGGTCGGGGTGGGCACGTATGGCATTCCCGAGGTAATGGAGTTCGGCGACGACACGGTCCTCAAGGTCGGTTCCTATACGTCGATCGCCGAAGGGGTGAAGATCCTGCTGGGCGGTGGGCACCGCACCGACTGGGTCAGCACGTTTCCATTCCCACTGATGATCGATGAAGCCCGCAACATTCCCGGCAGCAACCCGACCAAGGGCGACGTAGTGATTGGCAGCGACTGCTGGATCTGCGCTGAAGCGATGATCCTGTCGGGCGTGACCATCGGCCATGGCGCCGTGGTCGCCGCCGGCGCGGTGGTGACACGCGATGTCGAGCCTTACGCCATGGTGGGCGGCAACCCGTGCCGGTTCATTCGCTGGCGCTTCGAGGAGCCGGTGCGTCAGGCCCTGCTGGAGTCGGCCTGGTGGGAATGGCCGATGGAAGAGGTCAAGGCGGTGTCCCCCCTGCTGTGCAGTGACAACATCGACGCTTTTCTGGATTACGCCCGCCAACGGCATTGATCGCCCCACACCCGCATGGAAGCGATCAGAGGAAAGATCAGAGCGGTCAGTGCGCCTCGGTAAACGCCAGCTTCACCCCGATGGCGACGAGCACCGCGCCCATGGTCCGGTCGAACCAATGCCCCATGCGCGCGAAACCGGCGCGCACCCGTTGCTGGCTGAACAACAGCGCCACCAGGCAGAACCAGACGGCCGTCGCCACCGCCAGGTACACGCCGTAACCGGCCTGGATCGCCAACGGCGTATGCGGATTGATCACCACGGTGAACAGCGACAGGAAAAACAGCGTCGCCTTGGGGTTCAGGCCATTGGTGACGAAGCCCGAAACGAATGCGCCACGGGCAGTCCGCTCACCGACTTCCTTGTGCAGGTTTTCCTCGGCCGGCTTGGCCGGTTGCGCCCGCAGTGCCTTGAAGCCGATGTACAGCAGGTACGCGGCAGCGGCCCACTTCAGCGCGTTGAACAGCACGATAGATTGCGACACGATCAGGCCGATGCCCAGCAACGAATAGCCCACGTGCAGGAAAATCGCCGTGCCGACGCCCAGCGCCGTCCAGGTTCCGGCGCGTCGGCCATGGGTCACGCTTTCGCGCACCACCACGGCAAAATCCGGCCCGGGGCTGGCAACAGCCAGCAGGTGGATCAGGGCGACGGTGAGGAATTCGGTGAGGTACATGGAAGCTCCTTACGACAATCTTTTGTTGGATGAAGTCCCGTGTCGAGGGGGCTTGCTCCCTCGCCACGGGTGTTCGGCGCCAGGGCCGCATTCATCTGATAGGCTCGCCACATTACGCCTTCGGTTCTTGACATAAAAGGTACAGCTGATGACGAACACCGCCCGCGCCGTTTTCCTCGACCACCCTTCCCTGGACCTCGGCGACCTGGACCTGAACCCGTTGCGCAGTTGCTTCGGCGAACTGCAACTGTTCGCCCGGACCACGCCGGACCAGGTCATCGAGCGGCTCAAGGGCGCCACTGTGGCAATCACCAACAAAATCGTGATCGATGCCCAGGCCATGGCGGCCAGCCCTGAACTGAAGCTGATCCTGATCAGTGCCACGGGTACCAACAATGTCGACCTGGCGGCCGCCCGTCACCACGGCATCACGGTGTGCAATTGCCAGGGCTACGGCACGCCGTCGGTGGCCCAGCACACCCTCATGCTGTTGCTGAACCTGGCGACGCGCCTGGCCGATTATCAAAAAGCGGTGGGGGAAGGTCGCTGGCAGCAGGCTTCGCAGTTCTGCCTGCTGGACTATCCGATTGTCGAGCTGGAAGGCAAGACCCTGGGCTTGCTCGGCCATGGCGAGTTGGGCAGCGCCGTCGGGCGGCTGGCCGAAGCCTTTGGCATGCGCGTGCTGCTGGGGCAGATCCCTGGGCGCCCGGCCCGTCCCGACCGCTTGCCGCTGGAGCAATTGTTACCGCAAGTCGATGCCCTGACCCTGCACTGCCCGCTCAACGAGCACACCCGGAACTTCATCGGCGCCCGCGAACTGGCGCTGCTCAAGCCCGGCGCATTCGTGGTCAATACCGCCCGTGGTGGGTTGATCGACGAACAGGCCCTGGCCGAGGCACTGCGCAGCGGTCACTTGGGAGGCGCCGCCACCGACGTGCTCAGCGTGGAGCCGCCGACCCAAGGCAACCCGCTGCTGGCCCGCGATATCCCACGGTTGATTGTCACCCCACACAACGCCTGGGGCAGCCGCGAGGCACGGCAACGGATCGTCGGCCAAATGAGCGAAAACGCCCAGGGCTTTTTCAGCGGTACAGCGCGGCGTGTCGTCAGTTGATAAACTGCCGCACTTTTTTTCAAGGAGCAGACCATGGATCCGCGCAGTGAAGTACTGCTTCGTCAGGCCGAGTTATTCCAGGGTTCGGTGTTGTTGGCCGGCCTGCCCGCCGACGATTTGCTCGGCCGTTTGCCAGAAGCCCATGGCTGGTGCTGGCATGCCGGCGATCAGGCGGCGCTGGATGCTCGTTTTCCCGAGCGCAGCCACTTTGGCGTGACCGTGCCCGAGCGCGCGTTCGACACCGCCGTGGTGTTCCTGCCCAAGGCCAAGGACCTGACCGACTACCTCCTCAATGCCGTGGCGGCGCGCCTGGCCGGGCGCGAGGTATACCTGGTGGGGGAAAAACGCAGCGGCATCGAAGGCGCATCCAAGCAGCTCAACCCGTTCGGCAAGCCGCGCAAGCTCGACAGCGCCCGGCACTGCCAGCTGTGGCAGGTCACTGTCGCCAACGCGCCCGAGGCCAAGCCCCTGGAAAGCCTGGCCCAGACCTACGAACTGCCCCTGGCCGAAGGCCCGCTGAAGGTTATCAGCCTGCCGGGGGTGTTCAGCCACGGTCGCCTGGATCGCGGCAGTGCGCTGCTGTTGGAACACCTGGATAAACTGCCCAGCGGACACTTGCTCGACTTCGGCTGCGGCGCCGGGGTGCTGGGGGCCGCAGTCAAGCGGCGCTATCCGCACAACACCGTCACCCTGTTGGACGTGGACGCTTTCGCTGCCGCCAGCAGTCGCCTGACCCTGGCCGCCAATGGCCTGGAAGCCGAAGTATTGACCGGTGATGGCATCGACGCCGCACCGATGGGTTTGAGCGCGATCCTGAGCAACCCGCCGTTCCATGTCGGCGTGCACACCGATTACCACGCCACGGAAAACCTGCTGCGAAAAGCAGCCAAACATCTGAAAAACGGTGGCGAACTTCGACTGGTCGCCAATAGTTTCCTCAAATACCAGCCGCTGATCGAGGAGCATTTGGGCGTCTGCGCGATCAAGGCCGAAGGCCAGGGCTTTCGCATCTACCGGGCCAAGCGCGGTTGAAATTTTTTAGGTAACAGCACTTGCTCAATCGGATTTGCCTAGGCAGAATCCGCTCCGTCCTAGGGGAGTAGTCTCCCGCGAGCGCCATGCTCGCCCGGCATACGTCAACATACTTGGTCAGCAGGCCATGGCGTATGCGGCCCAAGCGTCCACGCAGATGGTCGCTGGGTTTGACAAGACCTATGACACGCACACCTTACCCGGGGCGGGAAGGCTGTACGTGTCATAGCCGTGTCGACCCGCCCCTTTAGGAAATCCCTGATGCTGGACTCACTCCTCGTACCTACGGCGATCGTTGCGCTGGCCGAAATCGGCGACAAGACGCAATTGCTCGCGCTCATCCTGGCGGCTCGCTTTCGCAAACCCTGGCCGATCATCGCCGGCATCGTCGCCGCGACCCTGGCCAACCATGCGGCAGCCGGCGCGGTCGGCGCCTGGGTCAGCGGTTTTTTCTCCAACGCGGTCCTGCACTGGATATTGGCGGCCAGCTTCGCGGCCACGGCATTGTGGACTCTCGTCCCGGACAAACTGGACGATGAAGAAGCCAACACGGCCCGCCGGTTCGGACCGTTCCTGACCACACTGATTGCGTTCTTCCTGGCGGAAATCGGCGACAAGACCCAGATCGCCACGGTGATGCTCGCCGCGCAATACCCGGAGTTGTGGCTGGTGATCATCGGCACCACCGTGGGCATGTTGATTGCCAACGTGCCGGTGGTCCTGGCGGGCAATTTCGCCGCCGAGAAGCTGCCCCTGACCCTGATCCGCCGCCTGGCCGCCTCGGCGTTCTTCGTCCTGGCGATCGTGGCGGTGTACAAGGCGATGCAGAGTAGTGGGTGGGTTTGACCCTTTGTCACCCCTTGGGCAGAGGATAACTGTGGGAGCATAGCTTGCTCGCGATAAACGATGACGCGGTCTGATTGACGTCTGCGTCGCCCCTGTCGCGAGCAAGCTTTGCTCCCACAACGATGCTTACTTCTTGGCCTGCTGATACAGCGGCATCACCTTCGGAATCGCCGCTTGCAACGAAGCGATACGACTGCTCGACGACGGGTGGGTGCTCATGAATTCCGGCGGCGCGCCTTCGGAAGCCTTGGCCATCTTGTTCCACAAGGTGATCGCCGCATTCGGGTCGTAGCCGGCGCGGGCGGCCAGTTCGAGGCCGATCAGGTCGGCTTCGTTCTCGTTGCCACGGCTGTTGGGCAAGGTCATGCCGTAGTTGGCGACAGTGTCGGCCAATGCCAGGCTGTCCTGGCCGAGACCGAACAAGGCACCGGCGCCCTGCTTGGCCATCTCGATGCCATAGGCCTTGGACATCGCTTCGCGCCCGTGCTCGCGCAGGGCGTGGGCGATTTCGTGGCCCATGATCGCGGCGATTTCAGCGTCGGTCAGCTTCAACTGGTCGATCAGGCCGGTGTAGAACATGATCTTGCCGCCAGGGCCGCAGTTGGCGTTGAGTTCATCGCTCTTGATCAGGTTCACTTCCCAGTTCCACTGGGCCGAATCCGGGCGGAACACCGGCGCCTGGGCAATCAAGCGATCGGCAATGACCTGGATGCGCTTGGCATCGTTGCTGGTCTTGTCCAACGCACCCTGGGCTTTGGCCTCACCCATCGTCTTTTGATAGGACTGGGCGTACATCTGGTTGACCTGGTCGGTCGACAGCATGCTGAACATGTACTGCTTGCGCTCCACACCCACGGCTCCGCCGCTGGTGGTGTTGACCGACTGACAACCGGCGAGCAGCAGCGCCGCGCTCAGAGCACTCACCATCAATGTCTTGTTCATGTAAAAGAAGCTCCCTGGAAACGTGGGCGTATCCTAGGCCTTGATTTGTATCGGCGCCAGATACACAACGAGGGATTAGCGTTTTTTCGGACAGATTCCACCGTGTCCATTTGCGACACCCACGCAGCTATAAGAGTCACCCGACGAACAGCGCCTCATGCCGCGCCACAGAAACGCCGATAAAGAGCCCAGACGTCATTTCCGCGTCCGGAGCCTTTATGAAATTCAAATCGATCCAGTTTTCCGTGGCCGCCCTGGCCGGCGCCATCGTGCTCAGTGTGGTTGGCGCCCTTGTGCTGTACGCGTTGTTTGCTGGCGCCCGCACCCAGGAGATGGTGCAACAGCGCACCAAGGCGCAGTTCGAGCAACTCATCGAACAACGCCTCAGTGCCCTGGCGCGCACCCAGGCCAGCCTGATCCAACGGGAACTGGAAGCCCCGCTGCTGCTCGCCCGCGGCCTGGCCACCACGAACGCCTTGATGGGCATCAACGGCGCGGACGGCAACCCGCAACTGAAGGTGCCCCGCGAACAAATGATCAGCCTGCTGCGGGAAACCGTGGTGCGCAACCCGAAGATCCTCGGCGCCTACATCGCCTGGGAGCCGAACGCCATCGACCACGACGACGCCAACTATGTAAACAGCCCGGTGGTGGGCATGGAAACCAACGGACGTTTCCTGCCGTGGTGGTTTCGCAACCAGGACGGCTCCCTGGGCCTGGAAAAACTCGCCGACGTGACCGACCAGAAACTGCTCTCCACCGGCATCCGCGCCAGTGAGTACTACCTGTGCTCCCAGGACAGCAAGAAAGCCTGCGTGATCGACCCGGCGCCCTATCGCGTCGGCAGCACGATGACCATGCTCGCCTCGTTCATCGAACCGATCATGATCGATGGCAAGTTCCAGGGCATCGTCGGCGCCGACCTGTCGGTGAACTTCATCCAGGACATGCTCGTGGCCGCCGATGGCAAGCTATACGACGGCGCCGGAGAAATGGCTCTGCTCTCGAGCAACAACCGGCTGGTGGCCTTCACCAAGGACCCGAGCAAACTCGGGGAAAAGGCCAGCGACCTGCTGGATGCCAGCGAATTGGACAACCTGGCCAAGCTGGGCGTCGGCGAGGTGCGCTACGACATCGACGAAGAACACGGGCATATCGAGGTGTACATGCCGTTCGGCATCGGCGAGACCAACGCCCGCTGGACGTTGATGCTGCAGTTGCCGCTGAATGCGGTCATGGCCGACCTGCAAGCCTTGCAGCAAGACCTCGACCATCAGCGCCAGGCCGATATCTTCGGCATGGCGATGGTGGGCCTGGTGATTGCCGGTATCGGTCTGCTGGTGATCTGGCTGGTGGGCCATGGCATTGCCCGGCCACTCAAGCAAATGGTGGCGATGCTCGATGACATCGCCCAGGGCGAAGGCGACCTGACCCGTCGCCTGGTGAGCGACCGCGCCGATGAGCTGGGGGCGATCGCCAGGGGCTTCAACACTTTCCTGAGCAAGTTGCAGGGCATGATCACCCAAGTGGTGACCTCGGTGCAGAGCGTCAGTGATTCATCGGAGCACACTGCCGATATTGCGATCCGCACCAACCAGGGCGTGCACAAGCAAATGTCCGAGATCGATCAGGTCGCTACTGCGGTGCACGAAATGACCGCCACCGCCCAGGACGTGGCCCGCAACGCGACCCAAGCGGCCCAGGCCGCCAGTCATGCGGACCAGGCTGCCAGCCAGGGCATGCAGATCGTCCGGGACACCTCCACCTCCATTGGTGCCCTGGCCGTGGAGATCGGCAAGGCGGTGGGCGTGGTGCAGACCCTGGCCAAGGACAGCGAGAACATCAACGCGATCCTCACCGCCATCCGCGGGATCGCCGAGCAGACCAACCTGCTGGCCCTCAACGCGGCCATCGAAGCGGCTCGGGCCGGTGAACAGGGCCGTGGTTTCGCAGTGGTCGCCGATGAAGTGCGCAACCTGGCGCAGAAGACGCAGCAGGCGACCGAAGAAATCCAGGCGATGATCCAGCAACTGCAACAAGGCACCCGGGATGTGGTGCGGGTGATGGAAGACAGCCAGCACCGTACCGATGAAAGCGTGCAGCATGCGGCGAAAGCGGCCCAGGCCCTGGAAACGATTACCCAGGCCGTGTCGGTGATCAACGACATGAACACCCAGATCGCCAGCGCTGCCGAGGAACAAAGCGCCGTGGCCGACGACATCAACCGCAACGTGATCAACATCGGACAAGTGGCGAACGAAGTGGCCAGCGGCGCCGACGAATCCAGCGCGGCCAGCGCTGGGCTGACCAAACTGGCGGAGCAGCAGCGGCGGTTGATCAATCAGTTCAGGGTCTGATCCGAAGGCCCCATCGCGAGCAAGCTCGCTCCCACAGGGGATTGGCGCTGGAACGCCGATATTACGACCCACCCAAAACAACTGTGGGAGCGAGCTTGCTCGCGATGGCGCCAGTTCAGCCAACATTGAAGTGACTGACACTACGCCTTCGCGAGCAAGCTCGCTCCCACAGGGTCAATGCAGGGTTTCAGAGTTCGCCGAGGGCTTCGATCAGGGCCTGGTTCTGCTCCGGTGTGCCGATGCTGATCCGCAGGAATTGGGCAATCCGCTCCTGCTTGAAGTGCCGCACGATCACCCCCTGCTCCCGCAGTTTCGCCGCCAAGCCTGCCGCATCGTGCCGGGAGTGGCGGGCGAAGATGAAGTTGGCCGCCGAGGGCAGCACTTCAAAGCCCTTGGCTTCCAATTGGGCCACGACCCATTCACGGTGCTCGATGACTAACCGGCAGGTCCGGTCGAAATACTCGCGATCATCGAACGCCGCCGCGCCGCCGACGTTCGCCAGGCGATCCAGCGGGTAGGAGTTGAAGCTGTTCTTGATCCGCTCCAGCGCTTCGATCAGGTCCGGATGCCCCACCGCCAGGCCCACGCGCAGCCCCGCCAGCGAGCGGGATTTGGACAATGTCTGGGTCACCAGCAGGTTCGGATAACGATCCACCAGGCTGATGGCCGTCTCGCCGCCGAAGTCGATATAAGCCTCGTCGACCACCACCACCGAGTCCGGGCTGGCCTTGAGGATCCGCTCGACCGCGTCCAGCGCCAGCAGGCAGCCGGTGGGCGCGTTCGGGTTGGGGAAAATGATCCCGCCGTTCGGCTTGGCATAGTCCGCCGGGTCGATGCGGAATTGTTCATCCAGCGGCACTGCCTCGAACTGGATGCCATACAACCCGCAATACACCGGATAGAAGCTGTAGCTGATGTCCGGGAACAACAGTGGCTGGTCGTGCTGCAACAGACCGTGAAAGATGTGTGCCAGCACTTCATCCGAGCCGTTACCCAGGAACACCTGGTTGCTCTGCACGCCGTAGTAGCGGGCCACGGCGCCTTTGAGCAGGTCACTGTTGGGGTCCGGATACAGGCGCAGGTTGTCGTTCAGTTCGGTCTGCATCGCCGCCAGGGCCTTGGGCGATGGGCCGTAGGGGTTCTCGTTGGTGTTGAGCTTGACCAACCGGGTCAGCTTCGGTTGCTCGCCCGGCACGTAGGGCACCAGGTTCTTGACGAACGGGCTCCAGAATTTACTCATTTCAGTTCCCCTGCCCTTCAACGGATTGCTCATCAAGAATACGGTACTCGGCGCTGCGGGCATGGGCGCTCAGCGATTCGCCGCGGGCCAGCACCGAGGCGGTCTTGCCCAGTTCGGAAGCCCCCTGCTCGGAGCAGAAGATGATCGACGAACGCTTCTGGAAGTCATACACCCCCAGCGGCGACGAAAAGCGGGCGGTGCCGGAAGTCGGCAACACGTGGTTGGGCCCCGCGCAATAATCGCCCAGTGCCTCGCTGGTGTGGCGGCCCATGAAGATCGCGCCGGCGTGGCGGATCTGTGGCAGCCAGGCTTGCGGATCGGCAACGGACAATTCCAGGTGTTCCGGCGCGATGCGGTTGGCGACCTCGATGGCCTGCGCCATGTCATCGACCTTGATCAGCGCCCCACGGCCATTGATCGAGGTGTTGATGATCTCGGCGCGGTCCATGGTCGGCAGCAGCTTGTCGATGCTGGCGGCGACCTTGTCGAGGAACTCGGCGTCCGGGCTGACCAGGATCGCCTGGGCGTCTTCGTCGTGCTCGGCCTGGGAAAACAGGTCCATGGCGATCCAATCCGGATCGGTCTGGCCGTCGCACACCACGAGGATTTCCGAAGGGCCCGCGATCATGTCGATGCCGACCTGGCCAAACACGTGGCGCTTGGCGGTGGCGACATAGATATTGCCCGGCCCGACCACCTTGTCCACCCGTGGCACGCTTTCGGTGCCATAGGCCAGCGCAGCCACGGCCTGGGCGCCGCCGATGGTGAATACCCGGTCCACCCCGGCAATGCAGGCGGCGGCCAGCACCAGCTCGTTGATTTCACCCCGCGGGGTCGGGACGACCATGACCACTTCGGTCACGCCGGCGACCTTGGCCGGGATGGCGTTCATCAGCACCGAGGACGGATAGGATGCCTTGCCGCCCGGCACGTAAAGGCCGGCACGGTCCAGCGGCGTGACTTTCTGGCCCAGCACCGTGCCGTCGGCTTCGGTGTAGCTCCAGGAGTCCTGTTTCTGCCTTTCGTGATAATCACGCACCCGCGACGCGGCTTTTTCCAGGGCTTCGCGCTGGGGCACGGTGATCCGGGTCAGGGCCAGTTCCAGGCGTTCGCGCGGCAGGATCAGGTCGGCCATGGACGCCACTTGCAGGCCGTCGAATTTCTGGGTGAATTCCACCAGTGCCGCATCGCCACGCTCGCGCACAGCCTTGATGATCTCCAGCACCCGCTGATTGACCGAGTCGTCAGACACGCTTTCCCAGCTCAGCAGATGATCCAGATGATGTGCGAAATCCGGATCGGCAGCGTTGAGTCGGCGAATCGAAGTGGGAGCGGTCATAGCGAGGGCCTCATTAATGGCAAATGCTCAGGCGCCCTAAGCTACCAGTCCATTCGCGTGGGCACCTGAGAAAATTGGCTATGACACGGATAGACGGGCGCGACTCAAGGTCGCGCAGGTGAATCAGCCGCGGTGTCGTGATTCCACTGCCTTGCGCAGGGTATCGATCAGAGCCTGGATACGAGCATGCTGCATTTTCATCGACGCCTTGTTGACGATCAACCGGGAGGTGATGTCGGCGATGAAATCCTGGGGTTCCAGACCGTTGGCCCGCAGGGTGTTGCCGGTGTCGACCACGTCGATGATCTTGTCCGCCAGGCCGATCAGCGGCGCCAGCTCCATCGAACCGTACAGCTTGATGATGTCGACCTGACGGCCCTGCTCGGCATAATAACGCTTGGCAATGTTGACGAACTTGGTCGCCACGCGCAAACGCCCCTTGGGCTCCGGCGCGCCGACTTTACCGGCGGTCATCAGCTTGCAACGGGCGATCTGCAGGTCCAGGGGCTCGTACAGGCCCTGGCCGCCGTACTCCATCAGCACGTCCTTGCCGGCAACGCCCAGGTCGGCTGCACCATGTTCCACATAGGTCGGCACATCGGTGGCACGCACGATCAGCAAGCGCACGTCGGCCTGGGTCGTGGGAATGATCAGCTTGCGGCTCTTGTCCGGATTCTCGGTCGGCACGATGCCCGCTTCAGCCAGAAGCGGCAGGGTGTCGTCAAGGATGCGGCCCTTGGACAGTGCGATGGTCAACATGGGAAACGTCAGTCCTTATCAAGGTACTCATGCCCGGTCGCAAACGGCGCCGGACACACATCGAGGGTGCAAACACCCTCGATAAAACGAAATCAACGGACGCGTCCCTGCGCCCATGCAGCCGGAACTAGCCCGGCACGCGGCGGATCTTGGCGCCGAGCATCTGCAGTTTTTCTTCGATGCACTCGTAGCCACGGTCGATGTGGTAGATGCGGTCGATCAGGGTATCGCCTTCGGCAACCAGGGCCGAGATGACCAGGCTGGCCGACGCCCGCAGGTCGGTGGCCATGACTGGCGCGCCCTTGAGCTTCTCGGTGCCAGTGACGATGGCCGTGTTGCCTTCGACCTGGATCTTGGCGCCCATGCGGTGCAGTTCGTAGACGTGCATGAAGCGGTTTTCGAAGATCGTCTCGATGACCGCGCCCGTGCCTTCGGCAATGGCGTTGAGGGAGATGAACTGCGCCTGCATGTCGGTCGGGAACGCCGGGTATGGAGCGGTCCGCACGTTGACAGCCTTGGGCCGCTTGCCGTGCATGTTCACTTCGATCCAGTCTTCGCCGCAGGTGACTTCGGCGCCGGCTTCCTTGAGCTTCTCCAGGACGGCTTCGAGGATGGTCGGATCGGTGTCCTTGACCTTGACGCGGCCACCGGTAACGGCAGCGGCCACCAGGTAGGTACCGGTTTCGATCCGATCCGGCATCACCTTGTAGGTGGCCGAATGCAGGCGCTCGACGCCATCGATGGTGATGGTGTCAGTGCCGGCGCCGCTGATCTTGGCGCCCATGGCGATCAGGAAGTTTGCCAGGTCGACCACTTCAGGCTCGCGGGCAGCGTTCTGCAGCACGCTACGACCCTTGGCCAGTGCGGCCGCCATCATGATGTTCTCGGTACCGGTCACGCTGACGGTATCGAAGAAGAAATGCGCGCCGCGCAAGCCGCCTTCCGGCGCCTTGGCCTTGATGTAGCCACCTTCGACGTCGATCACCGCGCCCATGGCTTCCAGGCCGCGGATGTGCAGGTCCACCGGACGCGAGCCGATGGCGCAACCGCCAGGCAAGGCGACTTCGGCTTCACCGAAACGGGCGACCATCGGGCCCAGTACCAGGATCGACGCACGCATGGTCTTCACCAGCTCGTACGGGGCGATCAGGGTCTTGATGGTGCGTGGGTCGATCTCGACGCTGAGCTTCTCGTCGATCACCGGCTCGATGCCCATGCGGCCGAACAGCTCGATCATCGTGGTGATGTCGTGCAGGTGCGGCAGGTTGGCCACGGTCACAGGACCGTCGCACAGCAGGGTTGCGGCCAGGATTGGCAGGGCGGAGTTCTTTGCCCCGGAGATACGGATTTCGCCATCAAGACGAACGCCGCCGGTAATAATCAGTTTATCCATAAGAATCTCGAGGCCCTTGGGCTCAGGTGCGCTCGGCCCAGGCCGCGCTGCTGAAAAATTTCATCGTGACCGCGTGGATGCTGCCATCGGCAATCCATGGGTTCAAATGGGCATAGATGCTCTGCTGACGCTTCACTGGGCTCAATGCCGCCAGTTCATCGCTGATCACGTTCAGCTGAAAGTTGCAGCCTTCGCCTTCAACTTCCACCTGCGTACCAGGCAGCTTTCCTTCAAGGAAGCTCTTCACTTCTACAGCCTGCATGCTCAACCTCAATCGGCGCCCTGTGCGCGCGGGTCGCACATCATACAAAAAAGCCCCGCGCCTGCGAACCCCGCGAAGCAGGACTCTGACGGGGGGACTTTTCCAACAATGTGGTCAGGAGTGCGCCAACAGCTCGGTCAGCTCACTGACCTGGGCTATTTCGCGCATATCTTCGGGCATCCCACGGATGCTCCACGTTTTGCCGGCCGCCTTGGCGTCCCGCATGAAGCACAGCAGCAGCGACAAGCCGACACTGCTGGACTTCTGCACCGCCGAGCAGTCAATGACCACCTCGGCGGCACCGACGGACTTGATCAGCGCCTGGCCCTGCTTGCGCAAGGCCGGGCCGGTGCGGTAGTCCAGCACGCCACTGAGCAGCAGCTCACCCGCGCCGCCCAGACGAACGGCCGACTCACTCACCGACTCGATCATTGTTCCTGCTTCTCTTTGGCTTCTTCGGTCACTTCCTTGGCCTTGGCGACTTCACCGGCCCAACCGTCGATGGTCTTGTCCAGGTCGTTGCCATTGCGCTGCATCGCGTCGGCGAACTGATCGCGGAACAGCTTGCCAATGTTGATGCCGTTGATGATCACGTTGCGCACTTTCCACTCGCTGTTGATCTTCTCCAGCGTGTAGGACACAGGGTAGACCGCGCCGTTGTTGCCCTTGACCTGCATGTCGACGCTGGTGCGGGTGCCGCTTTCGTCCTTGGCCGGGGAAACGGTGATGCCCTGGTTGTTGTATTCCAGCAAGGCGTTGCCATAGAACTGCATCAGGCTGCGCTTGAAGTTCTCCTGGAAGCGGGTCATCTGCGCAGGGGTTGCCTTGCGCGAGTACTTGACGGTCATGATGCTCTTGGAGATGCCATCGGCGTCCACCACAGGGCCGACGATGCCATTCAGCGCGTCATAGAACGCGCTGGGGTCCTGCTTGTATTTCTCTTTATTGGCGGCAAGGTCCGCCAACAACCGGGTGGTCGTGTCCTGGATGATGTCATGGGCCGAAGGCGCGGCCACTGCGTTGGCCATCAACGGCAGCGCCGCGAGCAGCACCAACAGGCTACGTCGCAAGATAGAGATCATTCAAAAGCTCCTCATTTGGCGTCTTTGCTAACGGTATTGAGCAGGAATTTACCGATCAGGTCCTCGAGCACCAGGGACGACTGCGTGTCATGGATGACGCCGCCGTCCTTGAGCACGGCGTCTTCCCCTCCCACGCTGATGCCAATGTATTTCTCGCCCAGCAGCCCGGCCGTGAGGATAGATGCAGTGGAGTCAGTCGGCAGGTTGTCCACGCGCTTTTCCAGCTGCAGCGTCACCCGACCGGTGAAATCCTCGCGGTTCAGATCGATTGCCGTGACCTTGCCGATGGTCACACCGGCCATGGTCACCTTGGCTCTGACCGTCAAACCGGCGATATTGTCGAAGTTGGCATAAAGTTTATAAGTATCGGTGCTTGCCGTCGGCGCCAGGCCACTGACCCGCAAGGCCAGCAGCAGCAAAGCCAGGATGCCAGCCAGCAAGAAAAGGCCGACACCGATTTCCAGGGTGCGGTTTTGCATCAGAAATCTCCAAACATCAAGGCGGTCAGAATAAAGTCAAGGCCCAGGACCGCCAGCGAGGCGTACACCACGGTCTTGGTTGTGGCACGGCTGATCCCCTCTGAAGTGGGGTCACAGTCATAGCCTTGGAACACGGCGATCCAGGTCACGACGAACGCGAACACGGCACTTTTGATCACGCCATTGAGGACATCGTCGAGGAAGTCGACGCTGTTTTGCATGTTCGACCAGTAGGAGCCTTCATAGACCCCCAGCCAGTCGACGGCCACCCAGGAGCCGCCCCAGATCCCCACGACGCTGAAAATCATCGCCAGCACCGGCAGGGAAATGAAACCGGCCCACAGGCGCGGGGCAATGATGTACTTGAGTGGGTCGACACCGATCATTTCCAGGCTGGACAACTGCTCGGTGGACTTCATGTTACCGATTTCAGCCGTCAGCGCCGAACCGGCCCGCCCGGCGAACAGCAGCGCAGTCACCACGGGGCCAAGCTCGCGCAGCAGCGTCAGGGCGACCATCTGCCCGACCGCCTGCTCCGAACCGTAGCTGGACAAAATGCTGAAGCCCTGCAGCGCCAGCACCATGCCGATGAAGATCCCGGAGACGACGATGATCACCAGGGACATCACGCCCACCGAGTGCAGCTGCTTGACCAGCAGGCCAAAGCCGCCGCCTGTCGAGTTGCGACCGAGCAAGGCGTGCATCAGGAACAACGAGGAACGACCCAGCACCGCCACCACATCGATGCCGGAGCGACCGAACAGACGAATTCTTTCCAACAGTGATTTCTTGCGCATCAGCGCTTCCCCAGCAGATCGGTACGGTAATCCGTGGCCGGAAAATGGAACGCCACCGGCCCGTCCGGATCACCCTTCATGAATTGGCGAATACGCGGGTTGTCCGAATCCGCCAGTTCCTGCGGTGTGCCCTGCCCCAGCACCTGGCCATCGCCGACCACATAGATGTAGTCGGCAATGCTGGCGGTTTCGGCCAGGTCGTGGGAGACCACGATACTGGTGATGCCCAGCGCATCGTTGAGCAGGCGGATCAGGCGTACGAGCACACCCATGGCGATCGGGTCCTGGCCGACGAAGGGTTCGTCGTACATGAGGATCTTCGGATCGAGGGCAATCGCCCGCGCCAGCGCGACCCGCCGCTTCATGCCGCCGGACAGCTCGTCCGGCATCAGGTCGATGGCGCCACGCAGCCCGACGGCCTGCAACTTGAGCAGGACGATGTCGCGGATCATCTCTTCCGGCAGGTCGGTATGGACCCGCAGCGGAAACGCCACGTTCTCGAACACATCGAGGTCGGTGAACAGCGCGCCGCTCTGGAACAGCACGCCCATGTGCTTGCGCGCATCGAACAGGTCGCTGCGAGACAATTGGGGAAGATTCTGGCCATTGACCCAGACTTCGCCGGCGCTGGGACGCAGCTGCGCGCCCATCAGCCGCAGCAGCGTGGTCTTGCCACACCCGGAGGGCCCCATGATGCCGGTGACCTTGCCCCGTGGTATGCGAATATCGATGTCATTGAAAATGCTGCGCGTCCCTCGCTTGAAGGACAGTCCCTTCAGCTCGACCGCGTAGGCGTTGTCGGCACTCATCTAAACTCCTTGCGATGCAGCCTCACATTCGAATGCCCTGGGCAGCCGACAAGCGCCGGTACCGCCGGGCACGCGAACCGGCGGCGAACTATATCACTGCAACAGCCAAGCGCCCAAGGCCAACGCCCCGCCCGTTAAGCCTGGCTTAAGGTAAAAGCCACATTTTATGTCAAACGTTGCGGCCCCTTGAACAAAGCATGACGAACTTACGTGAGGGAATTGTTCATTACCGCTATAATCGCCGCCTTTTCATCGGGCTATACGATTTCAGACATGAGCCAATCCAGCGACCTGATTCAATCGGCACAACGTACCATCCGCCTCGAGCTCGAAGCCGTGCAAGGCTTGCTGCCCCATATCGACGCTGATTTCGTACGCGCCTGCGAGATGATTCTGGCCAGCAAGGGCCGCGTCGTCGTGGTCGGCATGGGCAAGTCCGGGCACATCGGCAACAAGATCGCCGCCACCCTCGCCAGCACCGGCACCACGGCCTTTTTCGTCCATCCGGCCGAAGCCAGCCATGGGGACATGGGCATGATCACCCGGGACGACATCATCCTGGCCCTGTCCAACTCCGGCTCCACCAACGAGATCATCACCCTGCTGCCGCTGATCAAGCGCCTGGGCATCCAGTTGATCAGCGTGACCGGCAACCCCGACTCGCCGCTGGCCAAGGCCGCCGAAGTGAACCTCAATGTGCATGTCGAGCACGAGGCCTGCCCATTGAACCTGGCGCCAACCTCCTCCACCACCGCGGCCCTGGTCATGGGCGACGCCCTGGCCGTGGCGCTGCTGGAAGCCCGGGGCTTCACCGCGGAAGACTTCGCCTTTTCCCATCCCGGTGGCGCCCTCGGCCGTCGCCTGCTGCTGAAAGTCGAAAACGTGATGCACGCCGGCCAGGAACTGCCACAGGTCGTGCGCAGCACGCTGCTCAAGGACGCACTCATGGAGATGACCCGCAAGGGCCTGGGCATGACGGTTATTCTCGAAGCCGACGGCAAGCTCGCCGGGATCTTCACCGACGGCGACCTGCGCCGCACCCTGGACCGCACCATCGACATCCACAGCGCGACCATCGAGCAAGTCATGACCCCCCACGGCAAGACCGCCCGCGCCGAGATGCTCGCCGCCGAGGCCCTGAAAATCATGGAAGACCACAAGATCAGCGCCCTGGTGGTCGTCGATGACGAAGACCGGCCGGTGGGCGCCCTGAACATGCACGATCTGCTGCGTGCGGGAGTCATGTAAATGAACACAGACCTGTTGCAACGTGGCAAAGCCATCAAGCTGGCCGTGTTCGATGTGGACGGCGTGCTGACCGACGGCCGCCTGTACTTCCTCGAAGACGGCAGCGAATTCAAGACCTTCAACACCCTCGACGGCCAAGGCATCAAGATGTTGATGGCCGCCGGCGTACAGACGGCTATCATCAGCGGCCGCAAGACCCCGGTGGTCGAACGGCGTGCGAAGAACCTCGGCATCCCGCACCTTTACCAGGGGCGCGAAGACAAACTGGTGGTGCTGGACGAGCTTCTGGGTCAACTCAACCTAAGCTATGAACAGGTGGCCTACCTCGGTGACGACCTGCCAGACCTGCCGGTGATTCGCCGGGTCGGCCTGGGCATGGCGGTCGCCAACGCGGCCAGCTTCGTGCGCGAGCATGCCCACGGCATCACCACGGCGCGAGGCGGCGAAGGTGCTGCCCGCGAATTCTGTGAACTGATCCTGCGCGCCCAGGGCCGCCTCGAAGCGGCCAACGCCGCGTACCTGTGAGCCATTTATGCTGAGCAAAAAGATTCGCACCATTGTGGTGTTTGCCTGTATCGCAGCGATTTTCGCCGCGGTGGGCTATTGGAACATCAGCCCGGAACGGTTTCTCGACCAGCCTGCGGCCCAGGTCGAGGAACGGATCGACTGGTACGCGACCAACACCCATACCCTGCAGTACCTGCCCGACGGCAAAGTGCAATATGAGATGACGTCCGACAAGGTTGACCACGTAAAGGCCACTGACATTACGCTGGTCACCAAGCCGGACCTGAACATGTTCCGCGGCACCGAATTCCCGTGGCACGTGCAGAGCGAGCACGCCGAAGTCAATTCCGGCGGCACCGAAGTGGAGCTGATCGACTCGGTACGCGTCGCCCGAACCGACGAGAAAAACCGCACGACCATCATCACCAGCACACGCATGACCGTGTTCCCACAGCAAGAATATGCGCAGACCGAGCAACCCGTTAGAATCGACGGCGCCGGGGGTGTATCGACCGGCACGGGAATGAAAGCGTATTTGAAGGAAAGCAGGATACACCTGCTATCGAACGTAAGAGGACAGTATGAAGCTCGCTAAAACCCTCCCTATTTTGCTCAGTCTGGGCGCAGCACTGGGAAGCGCGAGCGCCTGGGCTCTTCCCAACGACCGCGACCAGCCTATCCGCATCCAGGCCGACGACGCCCAACTCGACGACAAGAATGGCGTCGCCACCTATAAAGGTGATGTGATCATCACCCAGGGTTCGATGAAGGTCACCGGCAACACCGTGACCATCACCCGTACCCCGGCCGGCGATATCGATGTAGTGACCTCGGTGGGCAACCTGGCCTATTTCGAGCAGATGCAAACCGCGGGCGACACCAAGCCGGTACAGGGCTACGGGGTCACCATCCAATACCACGCCTCCCAGGATCGCGTGGTCCTGATCGACCGTGCCAAGGTCGTCGACAAGGACAACAACGTCACCCAGGGCGAGAAAATCGTCTACGACACCGTCAAGAAACTGGCCAGCGCCGGCCGTGCCACCGGCAGCAAGGTGACCGAGCAGCGTCCGCGGATCGATATGGTGATCCAGCCTAAAAAGAAAACCGAGCAAAAGGCCCAGTAATGGCAACTCTGAAAGCTCAGCACTTGGCCAAGAGCTACAAGAGCCGGCAAGTCGTGCGTGATGTCAGCCTGTCCATCGACAGCGGCCAGATCGTCGGCCTGCTCGGCCCCAATGGCGCGGGCAAGACCACCTGCTTCTATATGATCGTCGGCCTGGTCCAGGCCGATCAGGGTCGCGTACTGATCGACGACCTGGATGTCAGCCACCAGCCGATGCATGGCCGGGCGAAGGCCGGCATCGGCTATTTGCCGCAAGAAGCGTCGATCTTCCGCAAACTGTCGGTTGCCGACAACATCATGGCGATCCTCGAGACCCGTAAGGAGCTCGACAAGGCCGGCCGTCGCCAGGAGCTGGAAAGCCTGCTGCAGGAATTCCACATCAACCACATTCGCGACAACCTGGGCATGAGCCTGTCGGGTGGCGAACGGCGCCGTGTGGAAATTGCCCGCGCCCTGGCCACCGCACCGAAGTTCATCCTGCTCGACGAACCGTTCGCCGGCGTGGACCCGATCTCGGTGGGCGACATCAAGCAGATCATCCATCACCTCAAGGCCAAGGGCATCGGCGTGCTGATCACCGACCACAACGTGCGCGAGACCCTGGATATCTGCGAAACCGCCTACATTGTCAATGACGGCCAATTGATCGCCGAAGGTGACTCCGCCGCGATCCTGGCCAACGACCTGGTCAAGGAAGTGTACCTGGGCCATGAGTTCCGCCTGTAAGCACACGTGTCTGGCGAATTGCCCGGGCGTCGTTTAATTTTATTATGGCGACGCTCTAGGCAAACACTTCGGTTTCAGGCATATAATTTGCTTAAGTTTGGCGCTCCGGCGCCCTGTAGTGGATGGCGCATGTGCGCCGGCGAATAAGGTGTTAAGCCCCTGCCATGAAACCATCGCTAGTCTTGAGAATGGGCCAGCAGCTGACGATGACACCGCAGCTGCAACAGGCCATCCGCCTGCTCCAATTGTCGACCCTGGACCTGCAACAGGAAATCCAGGAGGCCCTGGAGTCCAATCCGATGCTCGAACGCCAGGAAGAAGGCGACGACTTCGATAACACCGACCCGCTGGCCGACAACGTCGAGCAGAAGACCAATACCGAGATCCCGGAACCGTCCTACCAGGAAACCGCCCCGACGGTGGATAACCTCGAGGATGGCGAATGGAACGAGCGCATCCCCAACGAGCTGCCCGTGGACACGGCCTGGGAAGACGTCTACCAGACCAGCGCCAGCAACCTGCCCAGCAGCGATGACGACGAGTGGGACTTCACCACCCGCACCTCGGCCGGCGAAAGCCTGCAAAGCCACCTGCTGTGGCAACTGAACCTGGCGCCGATGTCCGACACCGATCGCTTGATCGCGGTCACCCTGATCGACTGCATCAACAACCAGGGCTACCTGGACGAGACCCTCGAAGAGATCCTCGAAGCCTTCGACCCCGAACTCGACATCGAGCTGGACGAGATCGAAGCCGTCCTCCATCGCATCCAGCAATTCGAACCGGCCGGCATCGGCGCCCGCAACCTGGGCGAGTGCCTGCTGCTGCAACTGCGCCAGTTGTCTGCCAAGACGCCATGGCTGGCCGAAGCCAAGCGATTGGTCACCGATTACATCGACCTGCTGGGCGGTCGCGACTACAGCCAGTTGATGCGGCGCATGAAGCTCAAGGAAGATGAGCTGCGCCAGGTCATCGAGCTGGTACAGAGCCTCAACCCGCGCCCCGGCTCGCAGATCGAATCCACTGAACCTGAGTACGTGGTCCCCGATGTGATCGTGCGCAAGCACAACGATCGCTGGCTGGTGGAGCTCAACCAGGAGTCGGTGCCCAAGCTGCGGGTCAACGCCCAGTACGCCGGCTTCGTCAAGCGCGCCGACACCAGCGCCGACAACACCTTCATGCGCAACCAGTTGCAGGAGGCCCGCTGGTTCATCAAGAGCCTGCAGAGCCGCAACGAAACCCTGATGAAAGTGGCCACCCAGATCGTCGAGCATCAGCGCGGCTTCCTGGAGTACGGCGATGAGGCGATGAAACCGTTGGTCCTGCATGACATTGCCGAGGCAGTGGGCATGCACGAGTCGACGATTTCCCGGGTGACCACCCAGAAATTCATGCATACCCCCCGGGGCATCTATGAATTGAAATACTTTTTCTCCAGCCATGTCAGTACCTCCGAAGGCGGCGAATGCTCGTCCACGGCCATCCGCGCGATCATCAAAAAACTGGTGGCCGCGGAAAATCAGAAAAAGCCGTTGAGTGACAGCAAGATCGCTGGTTTACTGGAGGCACAAGGCATTCAGGTGGCCCGCCGTACCGTCGCCAAATACCGCGAATCCCTCGGGATCGCGCCTTCGAGCGAACGCAAGCGGTTGATGTAACAGGCCACGCCACAGCGTTCCAGTGGCAGGCATTTCTGCCTGCCGCTTTATGCACTGGCAACGAAGGAGAAGCTGTATGCAAGTCAACATCAGTGGACACCAACTGGAAGTGACCGAACCCCTGCGCACCTACATCGGCGAAAAACTCGACCGGTTGGAGAGGCATTTCGACAAGATCACCAACGTGCAAGTCACGATGAACGTCGAGAAGCTGCTGCAGAAAATCGAAGCCACGCTGCATATCCCCGGCGGAGAAGTGGTCGCCAACGCAGAGCACACAGACATGTATGCCGCGATTGACCTGCTGACCGACAAGCTGGATCGCCAACTCAAAAAGCATAAGGAAAAGACCCAGAGCCTCCTCCAGGGCGCGACCGGTCGTTAACCCCCCCAATCCATGATCCGACTAGAAACCATCCTGACCCCCGGCCGTTCCCTAGTGAACGCGCCGGGCGGCAGTAAAAAGAAAGCCCTCGAACAAACTGCCAACCTGATCCACCGCGAGGTACCGGATCTGGGAATGCAGGACGTCTTCGAGGCGCTGGTTGCCCGTGAAAAACTCGGTTCCACCGGTTTTGGCAACGGCATCGCCATTCCCCATTGCCGCCTCAAGGGTTGTACCGCGCCCATCAGCGCACTGTTGCACCTTGAAGCCCCCATAGATTTCGACGCCATCGACGGCGCCCCGGTCGACCTGCTGTTCGTATTGCTGGTTCCGGAAGCGGCGACCGATGCGCACCTCGAGCTGCTGCGCCAGATCGCCAGCATGCTGGACCGCAAGGAAGTGCGCGAAAAACTGCGCAGCGCGCCGAGTAACGAAGCTCTGTACCAGGTGGTCCTGGACGAGCAGAACGGTCATTAAACATGCGCATGATCATCGTCAGTGGCCGCTCCGGCTCCGGTAAAAGCACGGCCCTCAACGTGCTTGAGGACAGCGGCTACTATTGCATCGACAACCTCCCCGCCGGCCTGCTGCCGGAACTGGCCGAGCGCGCCCTGATCCACACCGAGCTGGCGCAGCCGCTGGTGGCGGTGTCCATCGATGCGCGCAACCTGCCGAGCCACCTGTCGCGCTTTCCCGAACTGCTCGAGGAAGTGCGCAGCCGGCATATTCAATGCGATGTGTTGTACCTGGATGCCGATGAGGAGACGCTGCTCAAGCGTTTTTCCGAAACCCGCCGGCGTCACCCGTTGAGCAACGCCAACCGCTCCCTGGCCGAAGCCATCGAGGATGAAAGCCAGCTGTTGGGGCCGATCGCCGACCTGGCGGACCTGAAGGTCAACACCACGCACCTGAACCTGTATCAGTTGCGCGACACGATCAAGCTGCGCCTGCTGAACCAACCGGAGCCGGGCACGGCGTTCCTGGTGGAGTCGTTCGGCTTCAAGCGTGGCATGCCGGTAGACGCCGACCTGGTGTTCGATGTGCGTTGCCTGCCCAACCCTTATTGGAAACCGGAACTGCGCGAGCAGTCCGGGCTCGATCAGCCGGTGATCGACTACCTGGCCGCACAGCCGGACGTCGAGGAAATGTACCAGGACATCTCCAGCTACCTGCTCAAATGGCTACCCCGCTTTGCCGCGAGCAATCGCGCCTATGTCACGATCGCCATCGGCTGTACCGGCGGTCACCACCGCTCCGTCTACCTGACCGAACGCCTGGGTCAGCTCCTGCAACAATCCCTGAAGAATGTCCAGGTTCGCCACCGCGACCTCAGCTAAAGGATTCACACCGCGATGCCTGCTCAGGAAATTGAAATCATCAACAAGCTGGGTTTGCATGCCCGAGCGTCGGCCAAGTTTGTCGGAGTCGCGGGACAGTTCAAGGACACCACCATCAGGGTCGGCCGCACGCCGGAGTCCACGGTCGACGGCAAAAGCATCATGGCAATGATGATGCTCGCCGCCGGCAAGGGCACCAAGATCCACCTGAGCACTGAAGGGGATCAGGCGCAGGAAGCGATGAATGCCTTGGTAGACCTGATCAACCGATACTTCGACGAAGGCGAATAACGGCCCAAGCCAGGCGAGCTTGTTGGGTTGACAGAGCTGGCTTTTGTGGCGAGGGAGCTTGCTCCCGCTCGACTGCGAAGCAGTCGTAAACCGCCATACGCCGCATCGCCGTGATGAAACAAGGGGCTGCTTCGCAGCCCAACGGGAGCAAGCTCCCTCGCCACAAAAGCCCCTTGCCACAAGCCCACTCCCCGCAGACCTGCATCACGCCAACGCCGTATCCAGCACCATCATCAGGCAAAACCCCACCAACAACCCCAGGCTCGCCAGTTTCTCGTGACCATTGCGGCGGGATTCGGGAATGACCTCATGGGTCACCACCAGCAGCATCGCCCCAGCCGCCAACGCCAGGCCCAGGGGCAAGAGCATCTCGGCCAGGCTCACCAACCAGGCGCACAGCAGCGCGAACACGGGCTCGACCAGCCCTGACGCCGCGCCAATCAGAAACGCCCTGACCCGCGACATGCCCGCCGTGGCCAGCACCAGCGCGATCACCAGCCCTTCAGGGACATCCTGCAAGGCGATGCCCATCGCCAGGCTGTCGGCATCCGGCATGCCGCCGCCCGCCGACACGCCCACCGCCATGCCTTCTGGAATGTTGTGGGCGATGATGGCGAACACGAACAACCAGATCCGCGGCGCGATGATCGGGCGTCCCGGCGCCGCCACCAGCCTTTCGGGGCTGGCCGAGACCTTGCGGTCCACCAGGTACAGCCCGAACGCCCCCGACAGAATGCCAAAGCAGATAAGGCCGCTGGCCGCCCAAGGCGTGAATCCCAACTGCTCGGCCGCGGCAATGCCCGGCACGATCAGCGAAAACGCCGTGGCCGCGAGCATCACCCCGGCCCCGAAGCCCAGCAGCGAATCGCTCACGGCCTGGGGCATGCGCCGGATGACCAGCACCGGCACAGCCCCCAGCGCGGTGCCCAAGGCACAAAGTCCGCCGCCCTGAAGGGCTCGCAGCAACCTGGGCTCCAGGTCCAGCCACGCCAGGCCCTGGGCCGCCAACAACGTCATCCCGGCCAACAGCAGCAATGACCCCAAGGCATAGCGGAACATCCGTCCGCTTCCAATCGCCAGTGTTTGAGTATCCATAATCAGCCTTGGAGGGTGTTCACGAAGGACTCGACGCCAGCGCCGCCTGATAGCGTCGGGCGACTTCAGGCCAATTGATCACGTTGTAGAAGGCGCTGATGTATTCCGGACGACGGTTCTGGTAACGCAGGTAATAGGCATGCTCCCAGACGTCCAGGCCAAGAATCGGCGTGTTGCCATTCATCAGCGGACTGTCCTGGTTGCCGCTGCTTTCCACCACCAGGGTCTTTTGCGGGGTCACGCTCAACCAGGCCCAGCCGCTGCCGAAACGGGTCAGTGCCGCTTTGGTGAACGCTTCCTTGAAACGCTCGATGCCGCCCAGTTGCGCATCGATCGCCGCCGCCAGGGCGCCCTCGGGCAGGCCGCCGCCCTGGGGCGTCATCACCTCCCAGAACAACGAATGATTGGCGTGGCCACCGCCCTGGTTGATCACCGCCGCCTTCAGGCTTGGCGGCAACTGCTCCACGCTGGACACCAGTTTTTCGACGGGCCACCCGGCGTACTCGGTGCCGTCCACCGCCGCGTTGAGGTTATTGATGTAGGTCTGGTGGTGCTTGGTGTAGTGGATCTCCATGGTTTGCGCATCGATGTGCGGTTCCAGGGCGTCGTAGGCGTAGGGCAATGCAGGCAAGGTAAAAGCCATGTTCAATGAACTCCATAATGAAGAGGGGCATTGCGCTGCCGGGGCGTAGCGGCATTGCAATGCAGCAGGCGCTGGGTGCGTGGATACTCACCGTGCTCGCTGATGAAATTCAGCAGTTCGACGTAGGTCTTGTGACTCTGGCGCTGAGCGGCGGCGCGCAGGGCCGGAGCCAGGCGTTCGTCCTGCATCGTCTGCAACAGCCGTTGGTGGATCGCACACAAGTATTCGGCGCTCTCCTCCGGCTGGTTCAGACGCAAGTGCAGGTCCGCCAGGTTGTGATGGGAGACGACGCAAGCAGCGACCGCTTCGTCGGCATCCGCCCAGCGCTCGAACAACACTTGGGCCAGCGCCAGGGCTTGCAGGTAGGCTTCGCGGGCATCCACCAGCTCGCCCAGCATGAAACAGCGATTGGCCCGTTCGATCGTACGTTTCCAGTGTTCCATGGTGAGTCCTCCACACAGGTGTCGGGGTTACACGCCGCCAGCGGTGAGCTTCTCCGGGTCCAGCAGGACTTCGAGTTCGCTGCGAGACAGGTCGGTGTGTTCCAGGGCGACATCGATGACCGGTCGGCCTTGCTGATAAGCCTTCTTGGCGATTTCAGCGGCCTTCTGGTAACCGATGATCGGATTCAGCGCGGTCACCAGGATCGGGTTGCGCGACAACGCTTCCTTGAGCCTGGCTTCGTTGACCTTGAACGTGGCGATGGCCTTGTCCGCGAGCAAGCGGCTGGCGGTGGACATCAGGGCGATGCTGCTCAGCAGGTTCTGGGCGATGATCGGCAACATCACGTTCAATTCGAAGTTGCCCGATTGACCGGCAATGGTGATCACCGTGTCGTTACCGATCACCTGGGCCGCGACCATCGCAGTGGCTTCAGGAATGACCGGGTTGACCTTGCCGGGCATGATCGAGGAGCCCGGCTGCAGGCCTTCGAGTTCGATCTCGCCCAGGCCCGCCAGCGGCCCGGAGTTCATCCAGCGCAGGTCGTTGGCGATTTTCATCAGCGACACGGCCGTGGTCTTGAGCTGTCCGGAAACCGCCACGGCGGTGTCCTGGGAGCCGATCAGCGCGAACAGGTTCTTGCCCGGGGTGAATTGCACCTGGGTCAATTGCGTCAGTTGCTGGCTGAACAACTCGGCGAAGCGCGGATGGGCATTGACCCCAGTGCCGACCGCCGTGCCGCCCTGGGCCAGGGATTGCAGGCTCGGCAGCAGGTCCTGCAAGTGGCCGATATTGGCCTTGAGCTGTTGCGCCCAACCATCGAGCACCTGGCTCAGGCGCACCGGCATGGCGTCCATCAGGTGGGTGCGACCCGTCTTGATGAACGGGTGGACTTCTTCGGCCTTGCGCTCGATCACCTGCACCAGGTGCAACAACGCCGGCAGCAGTTGCTCATGCAAGGCCAGCGCGGCGCTGACATGAATGCTGGTGGGGATGATGTCGTTGCTGCTCTGGCTGCAGTTGACATGGTCGTTCGGGTTGATCGCCTCTCCCAGCAGGCCGCTGGCGAGGGTGGCGATCACTTCGTTCGCGTTCATGTTGGAGCTGGTGCCGGAGCCGGTCTGGAAGATGTCCACCGGAAAATGATCCATGAAACGGCCTTCGAGCAGCCCCAGGGCGGCATCGACGATGGCCTTGCCCTGGGCCGCGCTGATCTGTTCCAGCTCCACGTTGGCCCGGGCGGCCGCAGCCTTGGCCAAGATCAGGGCGCGGATGAACTGCGCCGGCATGCGCTGGCCGCTGACCGGGAAGTTATCCACAGCACGCTGGGTCTGGGCGCCATAGAGGGCGTCCACCGGGACGTGCAGCTCGCCCATGCTGTCGCGTTCGATACGGGTATTACTCATCGGGAGATCCTTGCACCAGTTCAATAAGGGGAATCGATGGCGCCAGGGCGCAGGTCGCCAACGCCCAGGCATGGCTCTGCCAGCGCTTGAGGCGGCAGAGGCACAGTGATTGGCGTTCGAGGTCACGCAGGGGGCGCCAGGCCTGGTCGAGGCAGAGGCTGCGCCAATGCCAGGGCAGCGCGACATCCGACGCGGTGTCGAGCAACAGGCGGAAGGCGGTTTCGGAGATCATCCACGGCGAGGTGGCGGTGCAGCAGGCCAGATAGTGGCCCTCGGCCAGGTAGTGCTCGATCAACCGCGGCTCGTCCGGGTTCATCGCGCAACGGATCTGACGGCTCATCCAGCGCCAGCTTTCAAGGTAGGGTTGTTCGTGCAGGGCAGAACTCATGACCGGGGCTCACTCGGCGAATGAGATTCATTATTAGATGATAATAAGAAGCAACACAACTGTAAGTCGGTACAAAATTCACCGTGGCGAGGGAGCTTGCTCCCGCTGGTCTGCGAAGCAGACCTTGTCTATCAGGGCCTTCACGTCTTTCGCTGCTGTTGATATTTTTGCGGCTGCTGCGCAGCCGAGCGGGAGCAAGCTCCCTCGCCACAGGGGTCTGCGAACATAAAAAAAGGCGCGTCACCCCATGGATGACACGCCTTTTTTCTGCGATTGAGGGTCAGCTACCCGCCACCGTCATCCGCTCGATCAGTACCGAGCCGGTGCGGATGTTGCTGCGCAACTCCAGGTCATTCCCCACGGCCACGATCTGCTTGAACATGTCGCGCATGTTCCCGGCGATGGTGACTTCCTGGACCGGGAACTGGATCTCGCCGTTCTCGACCCAGAAACCCGCCGCGCCACGGGAATAGTCGCCGGTGACCATGTTCAGGCCATGGCCCATCAGTTCCGTCACCAACAGGCCCCGGCCCATGCGCCGCAGCAAGGCGGCCTGGTCTTCTTCGCCATGGGTCACGAACAGGTTATGCACGCCACCGGCATTGGCGGTGCTCGGCATGCCGAGTTTGCGCCCCGAATAGGTGCCGAGGATGTAGGACACCAGCTCGCCCTTTTCCACGAACGGCTTGGCATAGGTGGCCAGGCCATCGCCATCGAACGCGGAGCTGCCCATGGCCTGCATCAGGTGTGGACGCTCGTCGATGGTCATCCATTCCGGGAACAGTTTCTGGCCCAGTGCGCCTTCGAGGAACGACGATTTGCGGTACAGGTTGCCGCCAGACACCGCCGACAGGAAGCTGCCGAACAGACCACCGGCCAGCTCGGCAGAAAACAGCACTGGCACTTCGCAGGTCGGCACCGGCCGTGCACCCAGGCGGCTGGCCGCCCGTTGCGCGGCTTTCTGGCCGATGCTCACCGGGTCCGCCAGCAAGGTGCCCTGGCGGTTGACGTCGTACCAGTAATCACGCTGCATCTGGCCGTTGGCTTCGGCGATCATGACGCAACTGAGGCTGTGGCGGGTCGATGCATAACCGCCGATGAAACCGTGGCTGTTGCCGTAGACGCGGCAGCCCTGGTGGGTATTGAGCGTCGTACCGTCGGCATTCTTGATCCGCGAGTCGGCATCGAACGCCGCCGCTTCGCAACGCAGCGCCTGTTCGATGGCCTGTTCAGGGGTGATGTCCCAGGCGTGAAACAGGTCGAAGTCCCGCAGTTCCTTGCACATCAGCGCGGCATCGGCCAGGCCCGAGGCTTCGTCTTCGGAGGTGTGCTGGGCAATCGCCAGTGCCGCGGCGACGGTTTCGCGAATAGCGTCCGGGCCACTGGCCGACGTGCTGGCCGAGCCTTTGCGCTGGCCCACGTACAAGGTGATGCCAAAGCCCTGGTCGCGATTGAATTCGACGGTTTCCACCTCGCGCTGGCGTACCGACGTCGACAGGCCCTGCTCCAGGGACACCGCCACCTCGCACGCACTGGCGCCTTGTCGCTTGGCCTCGGCGAGGATCTGCTCGACTTGTTCCTGCAGTGCCGGCAATGCTTGCGGGCCGACGCTTTGAACTGCACTCATGGTGTTCTCCACTCAAATTCTGTTTTCGGTGATGGCCATCGAGCGACCGGGCCGGACAAGCGGCCCCCGACTGGTTATCATGGCGGCGTTTCTTTGCGGACTGCCACCATGGTTGATTCTTACGACGACTCCCTCTACGAGGGTGAAAAAAGCAAATCCCAGGTCAAACGCGAGCTGCATGCTCTGGTTGACCTCGGCGAGCGCCTGACAACACTCAAGCCTGACTTGCTGGCCAAATTGCCTTTGACCGACGCCTTGCGTCGGGCCCTGGCCGATGCGCCCAAGCACACCGCGAATATCGCGCGTAAACGGCACCTGCAATTCATCGGCAAACTGATGCGCGATCAGGACACTGACGCCATCCTGGTGCTGCTCGATCAACTCGATGCCTCCACCCGGCAGTACAACGAACGCTTCCACAACCTGGAGCGCTGGCGCGATCGCTTGATCGCAGGCGACGACGGCGTGCTGGAAAAATTCGTCATCGACTACCCGGAAGCCGATCGCCAGCAATTGCGCTCCCTGATCCGTCAGGCCCAGCACGAACTGGCGCAGAACAAGCCACCGGCTTCGAGCCGTAAAATCTTCAAGTACATCCGTGAGCTGGACGAGACTCAACGCGGCTTGCGCTGATCGCTCACTGGCTCACCAAACCCTTATCGGGGTAGCAATTACCGTGGCGAGGGAGCTTGCTCCCACTCGGTTGCGTAGCGACCGCTTTGGGGCTACTGCGTAGCCCAGCGGGAGCAAGCTCCCTCGCCACGGTGATTCACGCAAGCCCCTGAGTATTTTCATGCGCCCGTACCACCCACGGTAATCGCATCGATCTTCAGGGTCGGCTGGCCGACGCCCACCGGTACCGATTGCCCGTCCTTGCCGCACGTGCCCACCCCGCTGTCCAGCGCCAGGTCGTTACCGACCATCGACACCTTGCTCATCGCCTCCGGCCCGTTGCCGATCAGGGTCGCACCCTTGACCGGTGCGGTGATCTTGCCGTCTTCGATCAGGTAGGCCTCGCTGGTGGAGAACACGAACTTGCCGCTGGTGATGTCCACTTGGCCGCCGCCGAGGTTGGCGCAATAGATGCCTTTTTTCACCGAGGCGATGATTTCCGCCGGGTCGCTTTGGCCACCCAACATGTAGGTGTTGGTCATGCGCGGCATCGGCAGGTGCGCATAGGACTCACGACGGCCGTTGCCGGTGCGGGCCACGCCCATCAACCGGGCGTTGAGCTTGTCCTGCATGTACCCCTTGAGCACCCCGTTTTCGATCAACGTGGTGCATTCAGTTGGCGTACCTTCATCGTCGACGCTCAGGGAGCCACGGCGTCCGGCCAGGGTGCCGTCATCGACAATGGTGCAGAGTTTCGAAGCGACCATTTCCCCCATGCGCCCGCTGTAGGCCGAACTGCCCTTGCGGTTGAAATCGCCTTCCAGGCCGTGGCCCACCGCTTCGTGCAGCAGCACCCCGGACCAGCCGGAGCCGAGCACCACCGGCAATGTGCCGGCCGGCGCCGGGATGGCTTCCAGGTTGACCAGAGCCTGGCGCAGCGCCTCACGGGCGTAACCCATGGCGCGGTCTTCACTGAGGAAATAACGGTAATCGGTGCGCCCGCCACCGCCATGGCCGCCGCGCTCACGGCGACCGTTCTGTTCGACGATCACGCTGACGTTGAAGCGCACCAGCGGTCGCACGTCCGCCGCCAGGCCGCCGTCGGTGGAAGCCACCAGGATCCGCTCCCAGACCCCGGCCATGCTGACCGACACCTGCTGGATGCGCGGGTCGAGGGCGCGGGTGGCGACGTCGATGCGCTTGAGCAATTCGACTTTCTCGGCGCGGCTCATGACTTCCAGCGGGTTGTCCGGAGCATAGAGCTGCGCCACGTCCTGGCTGCTGAACGCCTGGACCGTGCCATTCTGCCCGGCGCGGGAGATCGAGCGGGCCGCACGGGCCGCAGCGCCGAGGGCTTCGAGGGTGATGGCGTTGCTGTAGGCAAAACCAGTCTTTTCCCCGGACTGGGCGCGCACGCCCACACCCTGGTCGAGGTTGAAACTGCCTTCCTTGACGATGCCGTCTTCCAGCGACCAGGACTCGGAAATCTGGCCTTGGAAATACAGGTCGGCGGCATCGATGCCCGGGCCTGCCAGATCGCCCAGCACGCCTTGCAGGCTTTCAAGCGTCACGCCGCCAGGGGCTAAAAGGTGTTCACTGACTGAGGATAACAACCCGCTCATATGTTTTACGCCTTGAATTCGTCGTCTTGGACAGGCCGCTGTCGAGCGCCCTGCGAGAAAAAGCGCCGATGGCTGGCCACCGGCATGCGCGCCCGGATGGACGCTTGTTCGCTGCTGTCGCGCTCGGCCACCAGCACGGCCTCGCCTTGATCCTGTTGTGCCAGCACTCGGCCCCACGGGTCGACAATCGCGGCATGGCCAAAGGTTTCCCTAGGCCCCGGATGCACGCCACCCTGGGCGGCCGCCAGCACGTAGCACTGGGTCTCGATGGCCCGGGCGCGGATCAGCACCTCCCAATGGGCCGCGCCGGTCACCGCGGTAAACGCCGACGGTGCCGTGATCAACTCGGCCCCGGCCGCCCGCAGCTCGCTGTAGAGCTCCGGGAACCGCAAGTCATAACAAACCGTCAGGCCCACCCGGCCGACGGGGGTATCGGCAACCACCACGTTGGCACCATAAGCATAGTCATCCGACTCGCGATAGCGCCCGCGATTGTCCGCCACATCCACATCGAACAGGTGCAGCTTGTCGTAGCGCGCCACGATCTGGCCCTGGTCGTCGACCAGCAACGAACAGGCATGGGACCTGGCCTCGGGCTGGTCCACCGGCGGCAACGGCAGCGTGCCGGCCACAATCCATAACTTGAGGTCACGGGCGACCTGTTTCAACCACGGCAGGATCGGTCCCTGACCAAAGGCTTCGGCACGGCCGATATCGGCAATGTCCCGTCGCCCCATCGCCGCGAAATTCTCCGGCAGCACCGCCAGCCTCGCGCCGCCGGCGGCCGCCTGCTCCAGCAGCACCCGGGCACGGGCCAGGTTGGCGAGCACGTCGCTTTGGCTGACCATTTGAATCACGGCGACTGGCATGGTGTTTCCCTCTTTTCTATCCTCGCCCAAGGCGGCTGTGGGAGCAAAGCTTGCTCGCGATGAGGCAGGTACATCCAACATATAGGCTGGCTGATACACCGCAATCGCGAGCAAGCTTTGCTCCCACAGGCCTGCTCCCACAAGGGAGTTGGCGTCGAGCTGTCAAAACGGCTTGTCGAAGGTGATCTTCGGCTCTTTCCACGGCCCCTTGACGTCGTATCTTACGCTGGCAAAACGCGCCACGCGGTCGCCGATCAGTTTGTCGATCAGAAACAGCGCCCCGCCCACCGCCGGTGCACCGACGATCAGCGCGGCGATCGGCAGATTGTTGGTCACCGGCAACGTCACCAGCAGCTTGGCGTCGACGCGGTCGGCCACCATGTCCAGCGTGCCATTGAGCTCCAGGTTGCTCGACGGCCCGGTCAGGGTAATGGGCTCGCGGGTCACGTACACCCCGTCGCTCGCCACCAGCAGCCCCTTGACCCGGTCGTAACTCAAGCCCTTGCCGAACAGGTCGGAGAAGTCCAGGCGCAAACGTCGGCCGATGGAGTTGAAGTTCAGCAGGCCAAATACCCGCAACGCCTGGGCACTGCCTTCGACTTCGACGAACTGACCCTTGGTCAACGACGCATCGAGGCTGCCGGAGAAGCGTTTGGTGGCGACCCACGCCGGCGAACCGGGCCAACGACCATCGACATCCAGGCGGAAGGCCTGGCTGGTCACGCTCGGTGCGAACCCCCAGCCCTTGAGCACATCGCCCAGGTTCTTGCCGCCGATCCGTCCCTTGTACCAACTGCTGGTGGCGCCAGGCTTACCTTCCCAGCCACCGCCGCCGTTCAACACCATGCCCTTGAGGCCCATGTCCAGATTGTTCAGCGCGATGCCTTTGGCGGTCGGTCGCACTTGCAACGACCACGCGCCGATGAGGTCAGGGCCCTGGAACAATTGGGCGATGGCGATATCCATCGCCGGGATCTTGCCGGGATCGACCGACGCCAACGGGTCCGGCGCGTTTTCATCTGCCTGGACCGTCGGGTCTGGGGCCGGCAGGCGAACGTAGTCAAGCTTGATGCCAATCGGTGCGGCCTTGGCGTCCGGCAGGTTGACGTTGCCCTTGGCCTGCTGGCTGTCGAGCCGCAAGGCCCAGGCGTCCGGCTTGCGATCCAGTTGCACCGACGCCTGGTCCAGGGTGGTGCCCATGGCCGTGAGCTTGCCGACGGTCAGATCGACGCTGCTGAGCAGTTGCTTGGCACTGCCGCCCGGATCCTGGCCGGCGTACTTGTTCACCAGGTCCTGCCAGGGACTTACGTCCAGTTCCGACAATGTGCCGCGCAGTCGCAGCCCCTTGGCGCCAGGCAGCACCGCATCGCCGGCGCCCAGCAGCAACTCGCCGCGACCGTCGGCGACTTTCCCGCTTGGCGCGGCGTAAGTGAAGCTGGCCAGGTCACCATAATCGACCCAATAACGCCGTTCCGGCCCCTGCAGGGTCATGCGAAACACCGTGTCGCGCCCGACATCGGCGGCCATGCCGAAGGGGGCCGGCAGGTCGACGGCCACGCCCTTGAGGCTGGAGCTGACCGACAGCTGGCTGTCGGCGCCGTCGAGGATCACTTGCAACTGGTAGGGCACGACGCCCGATACCGGCAACGGTTGGGTGACGTTCAGCCAACTGGTGAGCTTCTTGATCTCCACCTGCCCGGACGCGGCGACCCGCGTGTTGAGCGCACCGGCACGGCCCTCGGCGAAAATCTGCGCGGTCACGGGCCGGTCGAATGCCCGGGCGCTGATGCCCTTGCCGCTCAGGCCCTTGTTGCTGTCGAAGCGGAAATCGCCCTTGAGCTGGGTCAGTTCCAACGCCGGCTCGCTGAGCTTGAGACGAGCCTGGTCGGTGGCGAAGTCCACCAGGATCTTCGGTTGCTCGCCTTTGACCAGCGGGATATCCAGCTTCACGCTGCCTTTCAGGTCGCCCTCGCCTTCCCAGCCGGCGAACGTCTCGGCGGTGCCGATCGGTGCACTCTGGAGGATTTTCAAACCGTCGCCCAGCCCACCGGCGAACCCGCCGTCCAGCAGCAGATGAGAGCTCTGGCCAGTCGGTACATGGGGAATGTTCACCGAAACATCCTTGACCTGGGTATCGAGCAATTGCCCCTGGCTGGCATAGATGCGCACGCCGCTGTCTTCGACGAAGACATCGCCGCTGACCTTGCTGACCGAAGGCCAGCCCGGCTGGAACGCCAGCTCGGCGTCATGCACCTTGAAAAACAGGCTGATGCTGCGCGCCGCGTCCACGGCACCGTGATTGAGCGAGCCTTGATACTGGAAAAAGCCTTCGTCCACCGCGCCCTTGACGATGGCCGTGCGCAGCCACTCATCCAACGCCGGACTGAGGACCGCCGGCAGGTACTTGGCGGTGTAGCGCCCGTCACCGTCCACCAGGCCGACCCGCAGGTCCATGTAGTCTTCCTGGCTGTGGTCCAAATGCAGGCGAATCAGGAAGTCGCCGGCAATCCGGCCCTCCTCGCCCAGCACCTTCAGGTACGGCGCGATCAGGGTGAAGCTTTGCTTGTCGAGCTTCCAGGTCAGCCGGGCGTTGGCCTGCAAGTACTGCCAGGGCTTGGCGAAGATCGGGTCCAGGTGCAGGGAAAAGTCCTTGCTGTCCATGCGCAGTTCGCCGCCGCCCAGGTCACCGCTCAGGCTCCCGGAGACGTTGCGCGCCGCCGGAGCGCCGCGATAGGCATCAAAGCCGACGGTGTCCAGGTTGGTGGCGAAGCTGACTTTCTGGTCACCGGTGTTCTGCGGCCGGTAGTCCAGCAGCACGTTGCGCAGGCCACCGGTCACCTTGAGCCGGTCAATCGTCGTGGCCAGGCCTTCGGGCAACGGCGCCAGGGCATTGAGCAACGGCGTGAGCGGGGTCAGGTCGAGGCGGTCGGCCTGCAGGTGCCAACGCTCCTCGGCCTGCTCGGTGGCGGCGGTTTGCTGCAGTTGCAGGTGCGATTCCCAGCGGGTCTCGCCCAGGTTCATCGCCAGGGAATCGAAGGTCGCGGTGAACCCTTGGCTACCGCGCTGGAAATAAGCGTTGAGGGCCAGGTTGTGGATCTGTACCGGCTTGCGTTCGCCGTAGGCACCCTGGAGCTGCGGCGCGTTCAGGCGCATGGCCGCGCTTTGCACCGTGCCCTCGCCCCAACTGAGCCAGAGCTCACCGCCGGCCTGGATCCGGGAGAAATTCCATTGCTGGGTCAGGCGTTTCGGCAGCCATTTGGACCAGTCGCTTTGCGGCAGGCTCAAATAGGCGTCGGCCTGGCCGTTCTTCCAGTCGCTGGCGCGCAGGCGGGTGCGCAGGTTGATCGCCACCGGCTGCCCGTCAGGCAAGGTCAGGCGTGCGTCCAGGCGCTGGCGGGTGGCGCCGGTACGCAGGCTCAAGCCGACGTAGGTCAGGGTCAGCGGCGGTTGCTCGACGGGTTGCAAGGTCACCTGACTATCGAGCACCGAGAACTTGGAGACCACTTGCATGCGTTCGAGCAGTTGCTGCGGATCGAGGGGCTGCTCGTCCTTCACCGGCAGGCCTTCCAAAGCCCACTTGCCGTCGGCGCCCTCCTTGAGGCTGATCTTCAGGCCACTGACTTCCAGGTGGGCGATGCGCACCTGACGCGCCAACAGGCTGCCCCACAGGTCAGGCACGGCCCGCACCTGATCCAGGTGCAAGGCGTTGGGGCCCTCGCCGACCATCACATCGCGCGCCGCCAGGATCGGCGCCAAAGCGTCCCAACTGCCGTCCAGGCTACCGATGTGCACGGGCATGCCCAAGGCGGCACCCGCGCGGGTCTCGACCTCGGCGCGGTATTCGGCCACCAGCGGGACCAGCTCGCGACCGAGGCTGACGTACAACGCCAGCAACACCAGCAACAGGGCGCAAAGCCCCAGCCCCCAACGGGTCAGCGTCGCGATCAAGCGTGTCAGACGCTCCATGTCAGTGGGCTCCCCTGGCAAAGACAATCAAATCCGCGGGCCCGCCGCTTCCCAAGCTCTTCAGAGCAACACCACGTCGTATTGTTCCTGGGAATACATGGTTTCGACCTGGAAACGAATCGTGCGCCCGATAAACGCTTCCAACTCCGCGACATTGCCTGACTCCTCGTCGAGCAGGCGATCCACCACTTTCTGGTTGGCCAACACTCTATAGCCGGTCGCCTGGTAGGCGCGCGCCTCCCGGAGGATTTCCCGGAAGATTTCGTAACACACGGTTTCCGGGGTCTTGAGCTTGCCGCGCCCCTGGCAACTGCTGCACGGCTCGCACAGCACCTGCTCGAGGCTTTCGCGGGTGCGCTTGCGGGTCATCTGCACCAGGCCCAGTTCGGTGATCCCGATGATGTTGGTCTTGGCGTGATCGCGTTCGAGTTGTTTTTCCAGGGTCCGCAGCACCTGGCGCTGGTGCTCTTCATCTTCCATGTCGATGAAGTCGATGATGATGATCCCGCCCAGATTGCGCAGGCGCAGTTGGCGGGCAATCGCCGTGGCGGCTTCCAGGTTGGTCTTGAAGATGGTTTCTTCCAGGTTGCGATGGCCGACGAACGCCCCGGTGTTGACGTCGATGGTGCTCATGGCTTCGGCCGGATCGACCACCAGGTAACCGCCGGACTTGAGCGGTACCTTGCGCTCCAGGGCTTTCTGGATTTCGTCCTCGACCCCGTACAGGTCGAAAATCGGCCGCTCGCCAGGGTAATGTTCCAGGCGATCGGCGATTTCCGGCATCAGCTCGGCGACGAACTGCGTGGTTTTCTGGAAGGTTTCCCGGGAGTCGATGCGGATTTTCTCGATCTTGGGGCTGACCAGGTCGCGCAAGGTCCGCAGTGCCAGGCCCAGGTCTTCGTAGATCACGCTGGGGGTGGCGATGGTCTTGATCTGCGCGGCGATCTGGTCCCAAAGCCTTCGCAGGTAGCGGATGTCCATGAGGATCTCATCGGCCCCGGCCCCTTCGGCGGCGGTGCGCAGGATGAACCCACCGGCTTCCTTGATGCCTTCTTTTTCCACGCAGTCGCTGACCACCTGCTTGAGGCGCTCGCGCTCGGCTTCGTCTTCGATCTTCAGGGAAATGCCGACGTGGGCGGTGCGCGGCATGTACACCAGGTAGCGCGACGGAATCGACAGCTGCGTGGTCAGGCGGGCGCCCTTGGAGCCGATGGGGTCCTTGGTGACCTGCACCACCAGGCTCTGGCCTTCATGCACCAGCGCGCTGATGCTCTCCACGGCCGGCCCTTCGCGCATGGAAATTTCCGAAGCATGAATGAACGCCGCGCGGTCCAGGCCGATGTCGACGAAGGCCGCCTGCATGCCTGGCAGCACTCGCACCACCTTGCCCTTGTAGATATTGCCAACGATGCCACGCTTTTGCGTGCGCTCGACGTGGACCTCTTGCAGCACACCGTTTTCAACCACCGCCACGCGCGATTCCATCGGCGTGATGTTGATCAGGATCTCTTCACTCATGGCAGGGTCTCGTTCAGGCATGTTCACGATAATGGCCGCATCAAGTCAGACGGCGCTCAGCGCGCGTTCAAGGTTTGCCAACAGGGTATGCCGAAATGGCCCAACAGTTCTGCGGTTTCGCACAGGGGCAGGCCAACCACGGCTGAATAGCTGCCTTCGAGCCCGGCGACGAACACCGCGCCCAGCCCTTGAATACCATAGCTGCCAGCCTTGTCCCGGGGTTCACCGCTGGCCCAATAGGCCAGCGCTTCCTGTTCGGTGATGGGACGAAAACGCACCCGACTGCGCACCACCCGTGATTCGCAGCGTGAGCCGTCCAGCACGGCAATGGCAGTCAGCACTTCATGGTCGCGACCGGACAGGCTCAGCAGCATGGACAAGGCGTCGGCCTGGTCCACTGGCTTGCCGAGAATTCGCCCCTCCAGCACCACGGCGGTGTCCGCGCCGAGCACACAGCCATCCACACCGGCGTCCAGGGCTCGCCGCCCAGCCTCGGCCTTGCCGCGCGCCAGGCGCTCGACATAGGCCGAGGGGGTTTCGTGATCCAGGGGCGTTTCATCGATGTCCGCGCCGATGGCGGTAAAGGGCACGCCGATCTGCGTGAGCAGCTCACGCCGACGCGGTGAGCCTGAGGCGAGGTAAAGCGGTTTCATCAAGACATCTCCCTCTCAAAGCACAGCCATCCAGACAAAAACAGCTTTTGTGGCGAGGGCGCTTGCTCCCGCAGGGCCGGTCCGACGCTTCGGGCGTAGCGGCCCCAACTTTTACGGTCGCTACGCAACCGAGCGGGAGCAAGCTCCCTCGCCACAGGGATGTAAGTCATCAGAAAAAGTGTAGGTATCCTGACCGAATCAGTTGATTTTGAAACGCAGGCGCAGGCCACGCAAACCGAAGCTGACCCATGGCCAGAGCAAGGCACTGACCAGGGCTGGCAAGACCAGCGCCAGGGTTGGCTGGCGATTGCCGGTCAGCGCGCTGAGCCACAGCTGCACCAGTTGCGCCAGACCGAAGATCACCAGAATCACCAGGCACTGCTGCCACATGGGGAACATCCGCAGGCGTTGTTGCAGCGACAGCACCAGGAAGGTAATCAGCGTCAGGATCAACGCGTTCTGCCCCAGCAGCGTGCCGTAAAGCACATCCTCGGCCAGGCCCAGGCACCAGGCGGTGACCATGCCGACCTTGTGGGGCAACGCCAGCGCCCAGAAGGCCAGCAACAGGGCCAGCCACAGGGGGCGCAGGATTTCCATGAATTGCGGCAGCGGCGAAACACTGAGCAACAGGCCGATGGCGAAGGTCAACCAGACCATCCAGCCGTTACCGGATTGGGTACTGCTCATTCTTCTCGTGCTCCCCTGGTGGCTGGCGCGGTGGCCGGCGTGGAGGCTGGCGGTTTGGCGGCGGGCCGGGCTGGCTGAGCAGGCTGCGCGGCGGGCGCGTGGGTGGCCGACCGGGTCGGTTTCGCAGCAGGTGCGGCCGGAGCAGCGGCCGGCGTCGTTGCCGGAGCCGCCGTAGCCGGTGCAGGCACGGGTGGTTTTGGCACGATGGCTGGGACTGGCGCCGGCACAGCCGTAGCCGGGGCGGCCGACTCGCCGCCCTGCCGGTCCTGGGCTTCCTGGGCCACGGCGGCGTCGTTGGCACGCTCTTCGGGCGTGCGGTTGTCGCTGAAGACCAGCAGCAGGTAGCGGCTGCGATTCAGCGCCGCCGTCGGCACCGCGCGCACAATGGCGAACGGCTGGCCGGAGTCATGGATGACTTCCTTGACCGTCGCCACCGGATACCCGGCCGGGAAACGCTGGCCGAGGCCGGAGCTGACCAGCAGGTCGCCTTCCTTGATATCGGCGGTATCGGCCACGTGCCGCAGCTCCAGGCGCTCCGGGTTGCCAGTGCCACTGGCAATCGCCCGCAGGCCGTTGCGGTTGACCTGCACCGGAATGCTGTGGGTGGTATCGGTCAGCAACAGCACGCGAGATGTATAAGGCATCAACTCCACCACCTGGCCCATCAGGCCCCGGGCATCGAGCACCGGTTGACCAAGGACCACACCGTCGCGCTCGCCCTTGTTGATCAGGATGCGGTGGGTGAAGGGGTTGGGGTCCATGCCGATCAACTCGGCCACTTCGACCTTCTCGTTGACCAGTGCGGAGGAGTTGAGCAACTCGCGCAGCCGCACGTTCTGCTCGGTGAGGGCCGCCAGCTTCTGCATGCGCCCCTGCAACAGCAGGTTTTCGGTCTTGAGTTTTTCGTTTTCGGCGACCAGTTCGGTCCGGCTGCCAAATTGGCTGGCGACACCTTGCCACAAGCGCTGCGGCAGGTCGGTGATCCAATAGGACTCCATCAACACCAGCGACATCTGGCTGCGTACAGGCTTGAGCAGCGTGAAGCGGGCATCAACCACCATCAGCGCGACCGATAGCACGGTCAGCACCAGCAGGCGCACGCCCAATGAGGGGCCTTTGGCGAAAAGCGGTTTAATAGGCCGCTCCTCCCAGGCAAATGTTTTCTTTATTCATACGGCATCAAACCGGCCTGGATACGAATGACAGAAGATAAACGCCAACGGGCAGCACTGCAAAGTGCTGCCCGAGAGCGAACAACATAGACCACCCAGCCAGACTTATTCGCTGGAGAGCAGGTCCATGGTGTGCTTGTCCATCATTTCCAATGCACGGCCACCGCCGCGGGCAACACAGGTCAACGGGTCTTCGGCAACGATCACCGGCAGGCCGGTTTCCTGGGCCAACAGCTTGTCGAGGTCACGCAACAGTGCGCCACCACCGGTCAGCACCAGCCCGCGCTCGGCGATGTCCGATGCCAGTTCCGGCGGCGACTGCTCCAGGGCGCTCTTGACGGCCTGGACGATGGTCGCCAGCGACTCTTGCAGCGCTTCGAGCACTTCGTTGGAATTGAGGGTAAAGGCCCGTGGAACGCCTTCGGCCAGGTTGCGACCGCGCACGTCGACTTCACGCACTTCACCGCCCGGGTAGGCCGTGCCGATTTCCTGCTTGATACGCTCGGCGGTGGATTCGCCGATCAGGCTGCCGTAGTTGCGACGCACATAAGTGATGATCGCTTCGTCGAAACGGTCGCCGCCCACACGTACGGATTCGGCGTAGACCACACCGTTGAGGGAGATCAGCGCGATTTCAGTGGTACCGCCACCGATGTCGACGACCATCGAGCCGCGGGCTTCTTCCACCGGCAGGCCGGCACCGATGGCAGCGGCCATGGGCTCTTCGATCAGGAACACTTCACGGGCACCGGCACCGAGGGCCGATTCACGGATAGCGCGACGCTCTACCTGGGTGGACTTGCATGGAACGCAGATCAGCACACGAGGGCTAGGCTGCAAAAAGCTGTTTTCGTGAACCTTGTTGATGAAGTACTGCAGCATCTTTTCGCAGACGCTGAAGTCGGCGATCACGCCGTCCTTCATTGGGCGAATGGCCGCGATGTTGCCCGGTGTACGGCCCAGCATGCGCTTGGCTTCCGTACCGACAGCCACGACACTCTTCTGGTTACCGTGGGTGCGGATGGCCACGACCGAGGGTTCATTCAGGACGATACCGCGCTCGCGCACGTAAATAAGGGTGTTGGCAGTGCCCAGGTCGATGGAAAGATCGCTGGAAAACATGCCACGCAGTTTCTTGAACATGGGAAAGGGACCCTAGGCAACGCGTGGGTAAAAAAGTGCGGCAAACTCTAACAACGACAGGGATTTTGGGCAAGGCGCCAATATGTTAAATTGGCCGCTTTTCTGTGCACCAAACCCCACAATCGCGGCCGTAAGACCGTAGAAATGCGGTAGTGTTCCGACAATCTAACACACGGACAGACTGCGTCCGTTTTGTTTTCCACTGGAGAATCCCATGGCGCTTGAACGCTCCGACGTGGAAAAAATCGCTCATCTGGCCTGTCTGGGCCTCAATGAAGCCGATCTTCCACACATTACTTCTGCCCTGAACAGCATTCTGGGGCTGGTCGACGAGATGCAGGCGGTCGACACCGACGGTATCGAACCGCTGGCGCACCCACTGGAAGCCAGCCAGCGCCTGCGCGCCGACGTCGTGACCGAGTCCAATCACCGCGAGGCCTACCAGTCCATCGCACCAGCGGTCGAAAACGGCCTGTACCTGGTTCCGAAAGTCATCGACTAAAGGGAAAGAGCCTCTCATGCATCACATGACCCTGGCCGAGATCGCCCGCGGACTCGCCGATAAAAAGTTTTCCTCCGAAGAGCTGACCCAGGTCCTGCTGGCGCGCATCGCCCAGCTCGACCCGCAGCTCAACAGCTTCATCAGCCTCACCCAGGAGCTGGCCCTGAGCCAGGCCAAGGCCGCCGACGCCCGTCGCGCCAACGGTGAAACCGGCGCCCTGCTCGGTGCGCCGATTGCCCACAAGGACTTGTTCTGCACCCAGGGCATCCGCACCAGCTGCGGCTCGAAGATGCTCGACAACTTCAAGGCCCCGTACGATGCCACCGTGGTCGCCAAGCTGGCCGCCGCCGGCACCGTGACCCTGGGCAAGACCAACATGGACGAATTCGCCATGGGCTCGGCCAACGAGTCGAGCTACTACGGCGCGGTGAAGAACCCGTGGAACCTGGAACACGTACCGGGCGGCTCGTCCGGCGGTTCCGCCGCCGCCGTGGCGGCGCGCCTGTTGCCGGCCGCCACCGCCACCGACACCGGCGGCTCGATTCGCCAGCCAGCGGCGTTCACCAACCTCACCGGCCTCAAGCCGACCTACGGTCGTGTCTCGCGCTGGGGCATGATCGCCTACGCCTCCAGCCTCGACCAGGGCGGCCCGCTGGCGCGCACCGCCGAAGACTGCGCGATCCTGCTGCAAGGCATGGCCGGCTTCGACCCGAACGATTCCACCAGCATCGATGAGCCCGTGCCGGACTACAGCGCCAGCCTCAACGGCTCGCTGCAAGGCCTGCGCATCGGCGTGCCGAAGGAATACTTCAGCGCCGGCCTCGACCCGCGCATCGCCGAGCTGGTCCACAACAGTGTCAAAGAGCTGGAGAAGCTCGGCGCGGTCATCAAGGAAATCAGCCTGCCGAACATGCAGCACGCGATTCCGGCGTACTACGTGATCGCCCCGGCGGAAGCGTCCTCGAACCTGTCGCGCTTCGACGGTGTACGCTTCGGCTATCGCTGCGAGAACCCGGAAAACCTGATCGACCTGTACAAGCGCTCCCGGGGCGAAGGCTTCGGTGCCGAAGTGCAGCGCCGGATCATGGTCGGTGCCTATGCGCTGTCCGCCGGCTACTACGACGCCTACTACCTCAAGGCGCAGAAAATCCGCCGCCTGGTGAAGAACGACTTCATGGCCGCCTTCAACGAGGTCGACATCATCCTCGGCCCGACCACGCCGAACCCGGCCTGGAAGCTCGGCGCCAAGAACAGCGACCCGGTCGCCGAATACCTGGAAGACGTCTACACCATCACCGCCAACCTCGCCGGCTTGCCGGGCCTGTCCATGCCGGCCGGTTTTGTCGATGGCCTGCCGGTGGGCGTGCAACTGCTCGCGCCGTATTTCCAGGAAGGCCGCCTGCTCAACGTGGCTCACCAGTATCAGTTGAACACTGACTGGCACACCCGCACCCCAACCGGCTTCTGAGGAGAAACACATGCAATGGGAAGTCGTGATCGGGCTGGAGATTCATACCCAGCTCACCACCCGGTCGAAAATCTTTTCCGGTAGCTCCACCACGTTCGGCTCCGAGCCCAACACCCAGGCCAGCCTGGTCGACCTGGGCATGCCCGGCGTGCTGCCGGTGCTCAACGCCGAAGCCGTGCGCATGGCGGTGATGTTCGGCCTGGCGATTGACGCCGAGATCGGCCAGCACAACGTGTTCGCCCGCAAGAACTACTTCTACCCGGACCTGCCCAAGGGCTACCAGATCAGCCAGATGGAACTGCCGATCGTCGGCAAGGGCCACCTGGACATCGCCCTGGAAGACGGCACGGTCAAGCGTGTCGGCATCACCCGGGCACACCTGGAAGAAGACGCCGGCAAGAGCCTGCACGAAGAATTCAACGGCGCCACCGGCATCGACCTGAACCGTGCCGGCACGCCGCTGCTGGAGATCGTCTCCGAGCCGGACATGCGCAGCGCCAAGGAAGCCGTGGCCTACGTCAAGGCGATCCACGCGCTGGTGCGCTACCTGGGCATCTGCGACGGCAACATGGCCGAAGGCTCGCTGCGCTGCGACTGCAACGTGTCGATCCGGCCCAAGGGCCAGGTCGAGTTCGGCACCCGCTGCGAGATCAAGAACGTCAACTCGTTCCGCTTCATCGAGAAGGCGATCAACAGCGAGATCCAGCGCCAGATCGAACTGATCGAGGACGGTGGCAAGGTCATCCAGCAAACCCGCCTGTATGACCCGAACAAGGACGAGACCCGTCCGATGCGCAGCAAGGAAGAAGCCAACGACTACCGTTACTTCCCCGACCCGGACCTGCTGCCGGTGGTCATCGAGGACTCGTTCCTCAATGACGTGCGCGCCACCCTGCCGGAACTGCCACCGCAGAAACGCGAGCGCTTCCAGGCGCAGTTCGGCCTGTCGAGCTATGACGCCAACGTCCTGGCCACCAGCCGCGAACAAGCCGATTACTTCGAAAAAGTCGTGAGCATCGGCGGCGACGCCAAGCTGGCGGCCAACTGGGTGATGGTCGAGTTGGGCAGCCTGTTGAACAAGCAGGGCCTGGAAATCGATGAGTCGCCGGTCTCGGCCGAGCAACTGGGCGGCATGCTGCTGCGGATCAAGGACAACACCATTTCCGGCAAGATCGCCAAGATGGTGTTCGAAGCCATGGCCAATGGTGAAGGCAGCGCCGACGAGATCATCGAGAAGCGCGGCTTGAAGCAGGTCACCGATACCGGGGCGATCAGCGCCGTGCTCGATGAGATGCTCGCGGCCAACGCCGAGCAGGTCGAACAATACCGTGCGGCAGACGAAGCCAAGCGCGGCAAGATGTTCGGCTTCTTCGTCGGCCAGGCCATGAAAGCCTCCAAGGGCAAGGCCAACCCGCAGCAGGTCAACGAACTGCTGAAAAGCAAGCTCGAGGGCTGATGGACATGGAGCCAGTCTTGCTGTCTGGCTCAATTCCCTGTGGGAGCTTTGCTCCCACAGGGTTTGCTCCAACATTTTGTTTTCGGAATCCTTTCCATGAAGCGTCTCCTCGGCGCCTGCGCCCTGCTGTCCCTGCTGGCCGGTTGCGCCAGCCAGAGCGGGACGGTCGATCCACACGGCTACGACCAGACCGGCGTCGCCTCTTATTACGGTGCCAGGCACCATGGCAAGCGCACCGCCAGTGGCGAGCGTTTCAACCAACACGGCCTGACCGCCGCCCATCGCCAGTTGCCGTTCGGCACTCGGGTGAAAATCACCAACCTGGGCAACAGTAACAGCGTGGTGGTGCGCATCAACGACCGTGGCCCATACTCCCGAGGCCGTTTGATCGACGTGTCCCGCGAAGCCGCCGAGCAACTGGGCATGCTGCGCAGCGGCACCGCACGGGTGCGCGTGCAAGCCCTCGACGATTGATAGACGGAGCCCGGCCATTTCCCTACTCACCGCCCTACCGCTGCTCAGCCTGATCGAATTGTTCGGCGCTCTGCTGTTGCTGATCGGCGGCGCCGAACTGCTGGTGCGCGCCGCCGTGGGCCTGGCGGCACGCTTGCAGGTACGACCGCTGATCATCGGCCTGACCGTCGTCGCCTTCGGCAGCAGCGCGCCGCAAATGGCCGTCAGCCTGCAGGCGACCCTGGCACAGAACGCCGACATTGCCGTGGGCAGCGTGATCGGCAGCGGCATCTTCAACATCCTCGTCACCCTCGGGTTGTCGGCGCTGATCATTCCGTTGCGCGTCTCGCGCCAACTGGTGCGCCTGGACATCCCGCTGATGATCGGCGCCAGCCTGTTGGTGTTCGTGCTGGCCTGGAATGAAGAACTGACCCGGTTGGACGGCGTCTGGCTTCTGCTGGCCCTGGCGGCGTACCTCGGGCTGTTGCTGCGCCAGTCACGGCATTCGGGGCGACCGCACCCGGTGGGGGGCGACGTGGCCCGGCTGTCCTGGGGCAAGAGTGTGTTGATGATCGCGTCGGGCCTGGCGATGCTGGTTTTCGCCGGGCACCTGTTGCTGGGGGCGGCGGTGGAAGTGGCGACGGACCTCGGCCTCTCGGAACGCATCATCGGCCTGACCATCGTCGCCGTCAGCACCTCGCTGCCGGAACTCGCCACTTCGCTGATCGCCGCCTTGCGGGGCCAGCGGGACATTGCGGTGGGCAACGTGATCGGCAGCAACCTGTTCAACCTGCTGGGCGTGCTGGGGGTCACCGCCCTCGCCGCGCCCACGCCACTGTCGGTCTCGCCGAACGCCCTGGATTTCGACCTGCCGGTGATGCTCGGCGTGGCGGTGCTGTGCCTGCCGGTGTTCTATTCCGGTTATCGCGTCACCCGCGCCGAAGGCCTGTTGTTCCTGGGCTTGTACCTGGCCTACGGGCTGCACGTGGTGTCGTTCACCACCGGCATGCCCCTGGCCGGCCAACTGGAACGGCTGATGCTGTTCTATGTGCTGCCGGCCCTGCTCGCGTTTTTGCTGTTCACCTCCCTGCGCGCCTGGCGCCGCCAACACCACAAGAGGGATTTGCCATGACCGACACTCCAAAGACCGGCCTGGACATGCGTCGCCAGGTCATGGGCGACGCGTTCGTCGACCGCGCCCTGGGCAACGCCACCGAGTTCACCCAGCCGTTGCAGGACTTCGTCAACGAACATGCCTGGGGCAGTGTCTGGCAACGCGAGGGGCTGCCGCTGAAGACCCGCAGCCTGATTACCCTGGCCGCCCTCACCGCCCTCAAGTGCCCGCAGGAACTCAAAGGCCATGTGCGCGGCGCGCTGAACAACGGTTGCACGGTGGAAGAGATTCGCGAGGCGTTGCTGCATTGCGCGGTGTACGCGGGCGTGCCGGCGGCGATCGATGCGTTTCGGGCGGCGCAGGAAGTGATCGATAGTTACCAGAAGCCGGAGTGATCGTTAGATCGCTATCGCGAGCAAGCTCGCTCCCACAGTTGACCGGCGCTGAACACAAAATTTGTGTACGCCACGAACCTCCTGTGGGAGCGAGCTTGCTCGCGATTGGACCTCCAGAACACCGCAAGCCCAAGCCTAGATCCACCCACCCCACTGCAACACAAAAATCCCCAGGTTGGTGGTAATCGCCGCCATCAAGGTGGTAATCACGATGATCGCCGCCGCCAGTTCATGGTTGCCATCGGCCGCCCGGGCCATGACGAAGCTGGCGGCGGCGGTGGGGCTGCCGAAGTACAGGAACAGGATCCCCAGTTCCGCCCCGCGAAAGCCCCAGAGCCAGGCACCCAGCGTGGCCACCAGCGGCAGGCCGACCATTTTCACCAGGCTCGAACTCAGGGCCATCTTGCCGCTCTTGCGCAGGGCCGCCAGCGATAGCGTGCCGCCGATGCAGATCAGCGCCAGGGGCAAGGTCATTTGCGACAGGTATTTGGCCGAGGTCTCGAACCAGTTCGGCAGGCCGATCTGCCAATAGGCGAACGGCGCGGCGACGATCACGCTGATGATCAGCGGATTGCTGATCACGCTTTTGCAGATGCTCCACGGATCGGACTTGATCACCGGGCTGTAGACCGCCAGCACGATGGTCGACAAGGTGTTGTAGAACAGGATTACCAGCGCCGCGAGAATCGCCCCCAGGGAAATCCCGTAGTCGCCATACATGCTCGCCGCCAGCGCCAGGCCGATGACCCCGTTGTTGCCGCGAAACGCACCTTGGGTGTAGATGCCGCGATCTTCCCGCGGGCAACGCCAGATCGCCCAGCCCCAGGCCATCGCAAAGCTCACCAGGGTGGCGATGGCGAAATAGATCAACAGATCCGGCTGCAACGCCGCGTGCAGGTCCGCGTGCAGGATGCCGAGGAACAACAGCGCCGGCATAGTGACGTTGAACACCAGGGACGAGGCGATATGGATGAAGTTATCGTTGATCCAGTAAATGCGCTTGAGCAACACCCCCAGAAACAGCATGGCAAACACCGGTGCGGTGATGTTCAGGGTTTCGAGAAAAATTGCCAGCATGCCGGGGACCTTGAGAAGGGTGTGTCGTTAGGTGGCTAATGATAAGCCACTCACGACATTGGCGTCTGGTGAAGTGCTATCGCGAGCAGGCTCGCTCCCACATTTATTCTACGGCGGGCACAGGAATCACACTCAACCCACATCCCCTGTGGGAGCGAGCTTGCTCGCGAAGACGGCGGCACATCCAACATCAATGCTAGCTGAACCACCGCCATCGCGAGCAAGCTCGCTCCCACACCGGGTCTCCAACAATCACGAAATCATCAGGTAATCGGCGCGGGGTTGAACAAGGTGATGTCGTTGTACAGCTTGTGCCGCTCGGCCCAGGTCTGCTTCTTGCCGCTGGCCACGTCCAGGTAGTAGTGGAACAGCTCCCAACCCAACTCTTCGATGGTCGCCCGTCCGGTGGCGATCCGGCCGGCGTCGATGTCGATCAGGTCCGGCCAGCGCTGGGCCAGTTCGGTGCGGGTCGAGACCTTCACCACTGGGGCCATGGCCAAGCCGTACGGCGTGCCCCGGCCTGTGGTGAAGACATGCAGGTTCATCCCCGCCGCCAGTTGCAAGGTGCCGCAGACAAAATCGCTGGCCGGTGTGGCGCAGAAGATCAGGCCCTTTTGCTTGAAGCGCTCGCCCGGGCCGAGCACGCCGTTGATCGCGCTGCTGCCAGACTTGACGATCGAGCCCAGGGATTTTTCGACAATGTTCGACAACCCGCCCTTCTTGTTGCCCGGCGTGGTGTTGGCACTGCGATCGGCCTCGCCCTTGGCCAGGTAACGGTCGTACCAGTCCATTTCCCGCACCAGCTCCTGGGCGACTTCCTGGGTTTGCGCCCGGGAGGTCAGCAAGTAGATCGCATCGCGCACTTCGGTGACTTCGGAAAACATCACCGTCGCCCCGGCCCGGAGCAACAGATCCGAGGCATAACCCAGCGCCGGGTTGGCGGTGATGCCGGAAAACGCATCGCTGCCACCGCACTGCATGCCCAGGATCAGCTCCGAGGCCGGCACGGTTTCGCGACGGCGCAGGTCGAGTTTCTTCAGGCGGGTCTCGGCCAATTCCATGATCTGCTCGATCATTTCCGTGAAACCGTGACTGGAATCCTGCAAGCGATACAACCACGGCTCGCTGAGGTCCACCGAACTGTCGCCCTCATGCATCACCTGCCCGGCCTGCAATTTCTCGCAGCCCAGGCTGATCACCAGCGCTTCGCCCCCCAGGTTCGGGTTGCGCGCCAGGTTACGCACGGTACGAATCGGGATGTACGCATCGGTGGCGGTGATCGCCACCCCACAGCCGTAGCTGTGGGTCAGCGCCACCACGTCATCGACGTTCGGGTACTTGGGCAACAGCTCATCCTTGATGCGCTTGACCGCGTGGTCCAGCACCCCGGTCACGCACTGCACCGTGGTGGTGATGCCCAGGATGTTGCGCGTGCCGACGGTGCCGTCGGCGTTGCGATAACCCTCGAAGGTGTAGCCCTCCAGCGGCGCATCGGCCGCCGGCACGTCGGTGGACAGCGGCAAGCTGTCCAGCGGCGGCGCGGTGGGCATGCGCAGTTGGTCTTCCTTGACCCAACTGCCACGGGGGATCGGTTGCAACGCGTAGCCAATCACCTGGCCGTAGCGAATCACCTCGCCGCCCTCGGGAATATCCTCCAGGGTGACCTTGTGGCTCTGGGGTACAAAGTCCACGGTAACCAGGCCGTCCGGGAACTCGGTCCCGGCCGGTACGCCCTGGTCATTGACGACGATCACCACGTTGTCCCGCTCATGCAAGCGGATGTAGCGCGGCGAATCGGCATGTTCAATCAGTTGCATTGACGCCGCTCCTTCAGGATTTCGCTTCAGACAGGCTGGAGATGCCGGCATCCTTGGCCGTCGGTTCCTTGAGTACCACACGCTTGATCGGCCCCACGATGACCAGGTAGCTGAACACCGCCATCAACGCGTTGCAACCGACGAACACCAGCGCCCATTTGAACGAACCGGTGGAGCTGATGATGTAGCCGATGACAATCGGCGTAGTGATCGACGCCAGGTTACCAAAGGTGTTGAACAGGCCACCGCTCAAACCGGCGATCTGTTTTGGCGACGTGTCGGAAACCACGGCCCAGCCCAGCGCGCCGACGCCTTTACCGAAGAACGCCAGGGCCATGAAGCCCACCACCATCCATTCGATGTCCACGTAGTTGCACGCCACGATGCTGCTGGACACCAGCAGGCCGGCGATGATCGGCGTCTTGCGGGCGAAGGTCAGCGAGTGGCCCTTGCGCAGCAGGTAGTCGGAAATCACCCCGCCCAGCACGCCACCGATGAAACCGCAGATCGCCGGCAAGGACGCGATGAAACCGGCCTTGAGGATGGTCATGCCGCGTTCCTGCACCAGGTACACCGGGAACCAGGTCAGGAAGAAGTACGTGATGCCGTTGATGCAGTACTGGCCCAGGTAAACGCCGAGCATCATGCGATTGGTCAGCAGTTGACGGATGTAATCCCACTTCGGACCGTCGGCTTTCTTTTCCTTGCCCTTGTCCTGGTCCATGTCGACCATCGCGCCGTTGGCGGCGATGTGATTGAACTCGGCCTCGTTGATCATCGGGTGCTGACGCGGGCTGTAGATCACTTTCAGCCAGATCAGCGAGAACACGATACCGATCACGCCCATCACGATGAACACGTGCTGCCAGCCGAAACGGTAGACGATCCAGCCCATCAGCGGTGCGAACAACACGGTGGCGAAGTACTGCGCCGAGTTGAAGATCGCCGAGGCGGTGCCGCGTTCTGCGGTGGGGAACCAGGCGGCGACGATCCGTGCGTTGCCCGGGAAGGACGGCGCTTCGGCCAGCCCAACCAGGAAGCGCAGCATGAACAGCGCAACCACGGCCGTGGACATGCCGAATTCACCCACATAGCCTTGCAGCACGGTGAACAGCGACCAGGTGAAAATGCTCAAGGCATAGATTTTTTTCGACCCGAAACGGTCGAGCAGCCAGCCGCCAGGAATCTGCCCGGCCACATAGGCCCAGCCGAAAGCGGAGAAGATGTAACCGAGGGTGACGGCATCGATGCCGAGGTCTTTTTGCAGGCTGGAGCCTGCGATGGCGATGGTGGCACGGTCGGCATAGTTGATCGTCGTCACCAGGAACAGCATGAGCAGGATCAAATAGCGGACGTGTGTCGGCTTGGTCGCTTGCATGTAGATGTACTCCCACTATTTATTTTTATGCGGGTTAGCAGATTGTGACGCCAGGACGGGATCACCCGCCCTGGCGGTGTCGCACTTACGATCCGATGTAAGAAGTTTTAACCACGGTGTAGAACTCTTGCGCGTAGCGACCTTGCTCACGCGAACCATAGGACGAACCTTTGCGCCCGCCGAACGGCACGTGGTAATCCACGCCAGCGGTGGGCAGGTTGACCATCACCATGCCCGCCTGGGAATGGCGCTTGAAGTGGTTGGCATACTTCAGCGAGGTGGTGGCGATACCAGCCGACAGACCAAACTCGGTGTCGTTGGCCATCGCCAGCGCCGCCTCGTAGTCGGCCACGCGCACGACGTTGGCCACCGGGCCGAAGATCTCTTCGCGGCTGATGCGCATCGAGGCTTCGCTGTCGGCGAACAGGGTCGGCGCCAGGAAGTAACCTTCGGTGTCGCACGTCACCAAACCACCACCGCTCACCAGCCGCGCGCCTTCGCTCTGGCCGATGTCGATGTACTTCAAGTCCTGGCTGAGCTGGGCTTCGGAAACCACCGGGCCGATGTCGGTGCCGGCCTTCAACGCGTGACCGACCTTGATCGACTGCATGCGCTCGGCCATGGCCTCAACGAACTTGTCGTGGATGCCGGCGGTGACGATCAGGCGACTGGAGGCCGTGCAACGTTGACCGGTGGAGTAGAACGCGCTCTGCACCGCCAGTTCGACGGCTTGCTTGAGGTCGGCGTCGTCGAGGATGATCTGCGGGTTCTTGCCGCCCATCTCCAGCTGCACCTTGGCCTGGCGCGACACGCAGTTGACCGCGATCTGCCGGCCCACGCCCACGGAACCGGTGAAGCTGATGCCGTCGACTTTCGGGCTGTTGACCAACACTTCGCCGACGACGCGGCCGCTGCCCATCACCAGGTTGAACGCACCGGCCGGGAAACCGGCGCGGGAAATGATTTCGGCCAGGGCCCAGGCGCAGCCCGGCACCAGCTCGGCGGGTTTGATCACCACGCAGTTGCCGTAGGCCAGGGCCGGGGCGATCTTCCAGGCGGGGATGGCGATCGGGAAGTTCCACGGGGTGATCAGGCCGACCACACCGAGGGCTTCACGGGTGACTTCGACGTTGACGCCTGGGCGCACTGACGGCACGTAATCGCCCGACAGGCGCAGGCATTCACCGGCGAAGAATTTGAAGATGTTGCCGGCGCGGGTCACTTCGCCGATGGCTTCAGGCAGGGTCTTGCCCTCTTCCCGGGCCAGCAGTTGGCCGAGTTCTTCGCGGCGGGCGAGGATCTCGCTGCCGACTTTGTCCAGCGCATCGTGACGGGCCTGGATGCCCGAGGTCGACCAGGCCGGGAAGGCGGCGCGGGCGGCTTCGATGGCGGCATTGACTTGCGCTGCGTCAGCCTTGGCGTATTCACCGATGACATCGGACAAGTCAGACGGGTTGATGTTGGTGCAATAGTCGGCACCGGCCACCCACTGACCGTTGATGTAGTTATCGAAACGCTTTGAATCTGCCACGGATGCTCCTCCTAACAAAAAGCCTGTCTGGTCTTGAGGCGTTCCCCCGCAGCGCGTGGGAACGATCAAGCCTTACGCAAAAAGCCGCTGATTACTCAGCGGCCTTGTCGGGTCTGTTATTGCTTGCCTTGCTTGTCGATCAGCGCGGCCAGGGCTTCGTATTCTTCTGGCAGCAGATCGGTCAGCGGCGTGCGCACAGGACCTGCGTCGTAGCCAACGATTTTCGCGCCCGCCTTGACGATGCTCACGGCGTAACCGGCCTTGCGGTTGCGGATGTCCAGGTATGGCAGGAAGAAGTCGTCGATGATCTTGCCGACGGTCTCGTGATCGTCGCGGGCAATGGCGTGGTAGAAGTCCATCGCGGTTTTCGGGATGAAGTTGAACACCGCCGAGGAGTAGACCGGCACGCCCAGGGCCTTGTAGGCCGCGGCGTAGACTTCAGCGGTCGGCAGGCCGCCCAGGTAGCTGAAACGATCGCCGAGGCGACGACGGATCGACACCATCAGTTCGATATCGCCCAGGCCATCCTTGTAGCCGATCAGGTTCGGGCAGCGCTCGGCCAGTTGTTCCAGCTGAGTGGCGTTCAGGCGGCAGACGTTGCGGTTGTACACCACCACGCCGATCTTTACCGATTTGCACACGGCTTCAACGTGGGCGGCAACGCCGTCCTGGCTGGCTTCGGTCAGGTAGTGCGGCAGCAGCAGCAGGCCCTTGGCGCCCAGGCGCTCGGCTTCTTGAGCGTATTCGATGGCCTGGCGGGTGGCACCGCCAACACCGGCAAGGATTGGCACGCTGGTGGCGCAGGTATCGACGGCGGTCTTGATGACCTGCGAATACTCGCTGGCGGCCAGGGAGAAGAATTCACCGGTGCCGCCCGCTGCGAACAATGCAGAGGCGCCATACGGGGCCAGCCATTCGAGGCGCTTAATGTAGCTGTCGCGATTGAAATCGCCTTGGGCAGTGAAATCGGTGACCGGGAACGACAGCAGGCCAGACGAGAGGATGGACTTCAGTTCTTGTGGATTCATTATTCGAACACCCTGGGACGCAAATGATTGTGTGAGATGGTTAAGCTTCGGCCAGAAGTTGTAGGTCATCGTACAACTTAAAATACACACGTCAACTGCATTTCGTCTTTTGTCAGGTGTGAGGGCATGGAGGTTGGTCGCGAAGCCTTGTGAATCGGGCCATCCGGCGAAATTGGAGAGTCAATGAAACTTGCGAGCGAGTCCCCCGGACCGCTCATCGAGACTGTCAACTCTGTCAGTAGGCGAGATTGCGGGAAGGAGGCATAACGGCAGTGCGGCCGTGCGACGCCCGGCTGTGGTCCTTTTCTGAAAATCTTTAAAGTGAGTCGCCCGTACGCAACGATCAAGGCCGCCTCACAAGGAGTGACACCATGGCGAAGACGTATGCGAAACCGATGCTCAAGGATTTTCCAGCCACCGTGGAAGTCACGATCAGCTTGGCAAAGACAAAGACGTTAACCGTGAAAATTCCGGATGCAGCTTTCGACCCGTACTCGAACGCCCGACTGACTCTGGGCGTCGGCTCGACGCCTCCTACTCCGGTAGGCGCGTTTACACCTCTGACCGACGGCGAGGAAGGTACGCCACGCAAGGATGTGACAATGACGCTAACCAATACCGACTTGGCAGCTTACGTCGGCCAATTGGTTGAGCTTCGTTATGAGGTTAGCTACGAGAGCTGGGATCCCGATACATCCGAGCCGCAAATGTTGCGGATCAGCGCGTAGGGCTGGCGCTGCGATTTGTCAGACAGGCAAACAGATCGAAAACCGAACACCCGTTCTCTTCGGCGAGGGATGTTTTATGTGGCGAGGGAGCTTGCTCCCGCTGGGGCGCGAAGCGGCCCCTCATTTCCGCTGCCAGATACAAGGGACTGCTTCGCAGCCCAGCGGGAGCAAGCTCCCTCGCCACAACAGCATCCTGGCCCCCCGAGCAGGGAGCGACTTCAGCCTTGCGCCTGCGCCTCTTCATGAGCCTGGCGCAGCCGCTCGCGGCTATTGGTCAGATGCAAGCGCATGGCCGCACGGGCCGCGTCGGAGTCCTGGCGGGCGATGGCTTCGTAGATTTCCTCGTGCTCGCGGCTCAGGCGATCCATGTAGTGCTGGTGGTCGTCGTGGGCCAGGCGCGCCGAGTTCAGCCGGGTACGCGGGATGATGCTGGTGCCCAGGTGGGTCATGATGTCGGTGAAGTAGCGGTTGCCGGTGGACAGGGCGATTTCCAGGTGGAAGGCGAAGTCCGAGGCCACCGCGTCGCTGGCGTGGGCGGCACTTTCCTTCAAGGCGTCGAGGGCGGCGCGCATCGTCGCCAGTTGTTCGTCGCTGCGGCGCTGCGCCGCGAGCCCGGCGGATTCCACTTCCAGGCTGATGCGCAACTCCAGGATCGCCAGCACGTCCCGCAAGGTGACGACCGTGGCCGGGTCGATGCGAAAACCGCTCGGGCTGGGCGTGTCCAGCACGAAGGTGCCGATGCCATGGCGGGTTTCCACCTGGCCGGCGGCCTGCAACCGGGAAATCGCCTCGCGCACCACGGTGCGGCTGACGCCATGGGCTTCCATGATCGCCGACTCGGTGGGCAATTTATCGCCACGCTTGAGCAGGCCATCGCGAATCTGCTCGGTCAGCACCGTCACCAGCTCCTGCGCCAGGCTGCGGCGCTTGCGGGGAAGGCGGGGTACGTCGATCGGGTTTTCCATTGTGTCTGTGTCTCGGCAAGCGGCTGAATGACAACATCATAGCGCAACGTGGTTGTACGATCACCGTGGGTGCAGTGGCGAGTCGAGGGCTGACACCGAGTCGCGCTCATCGCGAGCAAGCTCGCTCCCACATTGGATCGGTTGTAGACATGAACATCCGATTCACCACAAACCCTTGTGGGAGCGAGCTTGCTCGCGATGGCGGAGGGTCAGCCACATCAACATCAACTGATACACCGCTATCGCGAGCAAGCTCGCTCCCACAGGTTTTGGGTGTTTATGCTGTCACGGTGCGCTCCATCAGTTGGCCATTTTCGATACGCACATGTCGCGGATGGAAACGTTTCAAACTGCTTCGGTGACCGACGCTGACGATGCTCAGGCCCGGCAACTGGTCGATCAGCGCCTGGTACAGCGTCGCCTCGTCTTCTTCGTCCATCGCCGACGTGGCTTCGTCCATGTACAACCATTGCGGTGCATAAAGCAATGCGCGGGCAAAGGCCAGGCGTTGTTGCTCGCCAGGCGAGAGCATGCGCTGCCAGTGGTTGCTTTCATCCAGCCGCGGGATCAGGTGCGGCAGGCGGCAGGTTTCCAGCACCTGTGCATAACGTTCGTTGGGGTAGACGTCGCCAGCCTGTGGATAACTCAACACTTCCCGCAGGCTGCCAATGGGCAGATAGGGCTTTTGCGGCAGGAACAGGTAACGCGCCGCCGGAAGCCGGATCGTTCCGTGCCCCGCGGGCCACAAATGTCCCATCGCGCGAAACAGGGTCGACTTGCCACTGCCGGAACGACCGCTGAGCATGACCCGCTCGCCCGGTGCCACGCTCATATCGGCGTTGTCGAGCAGATGACGACCGTCGGCCAGATCCAACCCGAGGTTATGAACCGCCAACGCACTCCCCTGGTTCTGCACATCGATGGCCGGCACGCGGTCTTCGTTGTCGCTCATGGCCTGGCGGAAGCTCAACAGACGATCACAGGTGGCGCGCCACGCGGCAAGGTCGGCGTAGGCGCTGATGAACCAACTGAAGTTCTCCTGCACATTGCCGAAGGCCGAGTTGATCTGCATGAGTTCGCCCAGCTGGATCTTGCCGGCGAAGTAGCGCGGCGCGGCAACGATGAACGGGAAGATGATTGCGATCTGGCCGTAGCCGGAGGTGAAGAACGTCAGGCGCTTGGACACCCGCATGATGTCCCAGAAGTTATGCCAGACCAGCCCGAAGCGCCCACTCAGGCGGCGGTTCTCGTTCGGTTCGCCGTTGTACAGCGCAATGCTTTCGGCGTTTTCACGCACCCGGACCATGGAGAAACGCAGGTCGGCTTCGAAGCGTTGCTGGTTGTTGTTCAGCCCGATCAGGCGTCGGCCGATCAGGTGCGTCAACCAACTGCCCACCGCCGCATATACCAGGGCGCACCAGAACATGTAGCCGGGGATGGTGTAGCCGAACACTTCGATGCTGCCGGACACGCCCCACAAGATGATCGAGAACGACACCAGGCTGACCACGGTGCGCAGCAATCCCAGCCCCAGGCCCAGGGTATTGGTGGTGAAACTGTTGAGGTCTTCGGAAATCCGCTGGTCCGGGTTATCGGTATAGCCGCCCTGCTCCAGCCGGTAGTAATTCTTGTTGCCCAGCCAGCGGGCGAAATGCTGCTCGGTGAGCCAGGCCCGCCAACGAATGGTGAGCATCTGCGTGAGGTACAAGCGATAGACGGCGCCGAGAATCGCCACCGCCGCGATGCCGCAGAAATACAGGATCAACTGCCAGAACGCCGCGCTGTCCTTCTCTTGCAGGGCGTTGTAGAAATCCTTGTACCAACTGTTGATCCACACCGAGATCGCCACGCTGAACAGCGACAGCGCGATGACCGCGATCAACAGCGTCCAGGCCTTGCCCTTCTCCTCACTGCGCCAGTACGGCGTGGTCATTTGCCAGACACGGCGGAAAAACTGCCCGCGCACCGCGTCATTGACCGCGGAATATTCAGCGTTCTGATTCATGGTTAAGGCTCGATAGAGAAAAGAACTAGTGTCATGTTTCGCAAATACGTTTCTTTTTGACGAGTGGCTGTTGTCGTCAGGCAAGGCGCCGCGACGAGTCATAGCCCGCTATGGCGAGGAGCGGCAACGCAGCATGACGGCAACAGACGCCGTCAAAAAGGAACAGTATTTGTGATACATGACGCTGGGGCCGATCATAAAGCAACGGCCCGATGTGTCGCGAGGGTGGACAACACCTGTTCAGCGCAGGTTCAGCGACGCACGGGACGCTTTTGCAATTTGCGCTGCAAGGTCCGCCGGTGCATGCCCAGGGCGCGGGCCGTGGCGGAGATATTGCCTTCGTGCTCGGTCAGCACCCGCTGGATGTGCTCCCATTGCAGGCGATCCACCGACATGGGGTTTTCCGGCACCAGGGTGTCGAGGTCGGCGTGCTCGGACAACAGCGCCGCCAGTACATCATCGGCATCCGCCGGTTTGCACAGGTAATTGCAGGCGCCGCGCTTGATGGCCTCGACCGCGGTGGCGATGCTCGAATAACCGGTGAGGATCACCACGCGCATTTCCGGGTCCAGCTCCAGCAACTTGGGCAACAGCACCAGGCCGGAATCGCCGTCCATTTTCAGGTCCAGGGCGGCGTAGTCCGGCAGGTCGGCCTGGGCGATGGTCAGGCCCTCTTCGGCGGAGCCTGCGGTGCTGACGCGAAAGCCGCGACGGGACATGGCCCGGGCCATGACGCGGGTGAAGGTGGCGTCGTCATCCACCAGCAACAGGTGCGGCAGTTCTTCGCCGTCGACTTGGATCTCGTCACTCATGTTTCGTCTCCTCGGTCGGCATGGGGCAGGCGCAGCTCGGTGAGCGTGCCGCCTTCCTCATGGGGGTAGAGTTTCACCGAGCCGCCGGCGCGTGTCACGCTGGCTTTGCTCAAGAACAGGCCCAGGCCGAAACCTTTGCCCTTGGTGGTATAGAACGGCTTGCCGATCTGCTCGGCAATCGCCAGCGGCACGCCGGCGCCGTGGTCGCGAATGCAGATGGTCAGTTCATAAGCGTTCCAGTCCAACGCCACTTCCAGGTTGTCGGGACAGGCATCGGCGGCATTGTTCAGCAGATTCAACAGCGCTTGGGTCAGGTCTGGCGGCGGCGCCATGCGCGGCACCACGCCCTTGCCCAGGCACTGGAAGCGATAACTGGCTTCCGGGCGCATCAGGTGCCAGCGGTTCAGCGCATCGTCGAGCCAGAAGGTGACCGCCTGCATGTCGATGTCCAGCCGGCGATTGGCCTCGGCGGCACGCACCAGGTATTGCAGGGTTTCCTTGCAGAGCTTGACCTGGTCCTGCAGCACGCTGAGATCGTCCTGCAGTGCCGGGTCGTGATGGTCCTGGCGCATTTCCTTGAGCAGCACGCTCATGGTCGCCAGCGGTGTACCCAGTTCATGGGCGGCACCGGCAGCCTGGGTTGCCACGGCCAGCAATTGCTCGTCCCGCAGGCCCTCCTCACGACGGATGGCCCGCAGCTCTTCCTGGCGGCGCAGCTCCTCGGCCATGCGCGCGGCAAAAAACGTGATGACCGCCGCCGCCAGGGCGAAACTCAGCCACATGCCGTAGATCTGCAGGTTCTCCCGGGCGATGGGAAAGGTTTCCAGCGGGTAGAACCGTGCCAGCAGCAAGGTGTACAGCGCCAGGGCGATGCCGGAAAGGATCAGCGAAAACCGCCACGGCAACGTCACCGCGGCGATGGTCAGCGGCACCAGGTAATAAGAGACGAAGGGGTTGGTGGAGCCGCCGGAGAAATACAGCAGCGCGCTGTGGATAAACAAGTCGCCGGCCAGCTGCACGGCATATTCCAGCTCGGTCACCGGCCACGAGGCACGCAGGCGAATCGCCGTCAGCGCGCACAGCACGCTGGAACAGACCAGGGTGATCGCCAGCTGCAGCCAGGGCAGCGGCAGCAGGTCGAACCAATAGGCGAGCCCCACGGAGCCGGCCTGGGCCGCCAGGACCAGAATACGGATAAACGTCAGGCGCCAGAGGTTCTGGCGGGAAGCGGAAGTCATTTGCAAAGGGGCGAGCATGAGCTCTCCTGATGAGCGCTCCAGGCGGATCGCACGGAGTATAACCAAGGCGCGGGTCGCAGCGGCAGATATGCGGCAAAGCGCCACAGCTCTCAATGCTGCATATACCCCTTGTGGAGAGGGAGCTTGCTCCCGCTGGCCTGCGCAGCAGGCCCAACCCCGGCGCCGCGTTGTGTCAGATGAATGGAGCCGCTGCTTTTAGGGCCGCTTCGCGCCCCAGCGGGAGCAAGCTCCCTCGCCACGGGGCTCTTCATTGGCTTCAGGTATCTGTATAGAAGTTGTAACTGTGCGAACCCACCCATAAAAGCTAGAGTCTTATCCTTCACGCAGGCCCGGACCTCACCCCTGCGCCTCATCCCAAGGAGCTTTCATGCACACGTTCAGTCGTCCCGCCGCCCTGCTCGCCCTAAGTCTCGGCACCGCCGCCAGCCTGCCGGCCCTGGCCGCCAATGAGCTTCATTACAACCAGATTTCCCTGCGCGCCGAAGTCAGCCAGGAAGTGGCCCGCGACCTGATGATCGTCACCCTCTACACCGAAGAACAGAACACCGACCCGGCCAAACTCGCCGCCACTGTCAGCACCACGGTGAACAAAGCCATCGGCCAGGCCAAAGAGGTCAAGGACATCACCCTGCGCCAGGGCAGCCGCAACAGCTACCCGATCTACGACAACAAAGGCCAGAAAATCACCGGCTGGCGCGAGCGCGCCGAACTGCGCCTGGAAAGCGCCGACTTCGCCGCCCTGTCCAAACTCACCGGCGAGCTGCTGGGCGACATGAAGATGGGCGGCATGGACTTCGCCATCGCCAACGCCACCCGCCAGAGCAGCGAAGACGCCCTGCTCAAAGACGCGGTCAACGCCTTCAAGGCCCGCGCTCAACTGGCCACCGAAGCCCTGGGCGGCAAGGGTTACAAAATCGTCAACCTGAACTTCAATACCAACGGTTATCCACAACCCTTCATGCGCGCGCCAACGATGATGATGAAAAGTGGTTCCATGGATGCTGAATCCGTGACGCCTGACGTGGAAGCGGGTACCAGTAAAGTGATCATGACGGCGGATGGGGTGGTTGAGGTGTTGATGCAGTAACCCGCCTGATCGTTCCCACGCTCCCGCGTGGGAATGCCTCACCGAGACCCTGTGGCGAGGGAGCTTGCTCCCGCTGGGCCGCGAAGCAGCCCCAACAGCAGCGACTCAATCTGTCTGACCCACCGAGGTGTCAGGTTTGGGTCTGCTGCGCAGCCCAGCGGGAGCAAGCTCCCTCGCCACAGGACGGTGCCCGACCTCAAGTGGGCGGGCAGGCCGAGCTGGCCGGTGCCTCGACCTGATCCAACGCCTTGTCCACCAGCAACTGGCACAGCTCCACCAACTGATGAATCCCCAACGCAACGCTACGGCGCGTGCCCTCCACTTCGAAAGCCAGGTCTTCGGCCATGGCTTTTATCGAGGCCAGGGTTTCCGAGGTGCTGGTGAGCAGCGTATCGGTGTCGGCTTTGGCGGTGACTGAAAACAGGCTATCGATGCGCTGATCGGTGCTTGGCTCTGGTTTTTTTGGATTCAGGTAATGATCGAGGGCGCGCTCGGCGGCGGCGCGGTCTTTTAGGAGGTCTTCGATGGCGTCGAAGCCGGAAAGGGGATTGGTTTTGTTGAAGGGTGGGTCGGGGAGTGACTTATCCATTGATTTGTACCTATTTAGTGATGAGGACCATCACTTGCCGTTTCTCACTCGGCAAAGTGGTGGCAGCTATGTGCAGGGGTGAGAAATCCGAGAATAGGTACTCGGCCAGACCGAGGCCTGCCCGCACACAGCCGCCATAACGCATCTACTACAGGCAGCGGATAAGCTGGCGGCAATTATGCAGGTACAGAGGCTGGATGCCTATTATTCGGGTTTCTCACGCCCGGTCGCTGAATGGCAGCGACAGGAAAAAGGTTAGAGAGCCCACTTCCGAGGGACAACCTTAAAAACTTGTCGGATGTTTCGTTCTGAGGAGCGGATCCTTCCGACGCACCTGAATGATTTATGCAGCCTTCCGACCCACCGCAAACCCGTGGCGAGGGAGCTTGCTCCCGCTGGGGCGCGAAGCGGCCCTAAAAGCAGCGACTCCATCCAACTGACACAACGCGGCGCTTAGGTTGGGTCTGCTGCGCAGCCCAGCGGGAGCAAGCTCCCTCGCCACGGGGTTAGGTGTTCGACGAGACGGAGGCGTATTGCTTCAACCAGTGAATCGGGTACACCCGAGGGAACCAGGCCGGCTGTCAGGCCGCCTTCGCGGGCAAGCCCGCTCCCACAATTGAATCGGAGTACGACTGGGAGAGCTAGGTCGGCTATCAGGCCGCCTCGCGAGCAAGCTTTGCTCCCACAGGTCCAGCTCAAACAAGTCTGATAGGTGTACACCCCCGCAAGAGCCAGGCCGGCTATCAGGCCGCCTCGCGGTGGACGTTGATCTCGGCGCCCCGTTAACCACGCTGGCCGAACGCAGGCATTGTGGAGTGGGCATCCCGGCATGGATGCCGGGATAGCCGCGCTGGGCCATGGATGGCCCTTCGCGGCGGCCCACGGAACAATGCCGGAGTGAGGGCATGCCGAGCCCTAGCGAGGCACCAAGTGGTGGGGCAAAAAGCGTTTTGCTTACTTTTGCGCTTCTCAAAAGTGAGCCGCTGTAAGAGCGGAACCCTAAGTAGCCGTTACCGCAGCAATGGATATGTACGCGGTCAACAAAATCCTGGCCGGCTGTCAGGCCGCCATCGCGAGCAAGCTCGCTCCCACAGTTTGATCGAAGTATGCCTGGGAGACAGGCCGGCCATCAGGCCGCCTCGCGAGCAAGCTTTGCTCCCACAGATCTGACGGGTGTACACCCGGGAGAGACAGGTCGGCTATCAGGCCGCCTCGTCGAAAAGCGCTATACCCAAACCCAACGGTCCCCCTCACTTTTCGATATTTCCAACACCCCCACCCGCAACGCTACTCTCCTGAAAACCTCACCACCCCCCAAGGGATTTCATGGACAGAACCACCCTCAAGCCCCTCCTGCTCACCCTAGCCCTGATCAGCAGCGCCCCAATGGCCCAAGCCGCTACCACCCTGGTCTACTGCTCCGAAGCCAGCCCCGCCGGGTTCGATCCCAGCCAATACACCAGCGGCACCGACTTCGATGCCTCGGCCGAAACCGTCTTCAACCGCCTCACCCAGTTCAAGCGCGGCGGCACCGAAGTCGAACCCGGACTAGCCACGAGCTGGGACGTATCCGCCGATGGCCTGGTCTACACCTTCCACCTGCGCAACGGCGTGAAATTCCACACCACCGACTACTTCACCCCCACCCGCGACTTCAACGCCGACGACGTGCTGTTCACCTTCCAGCGCCTGCTCGACCCGCAGCATCCGTTTCGCCAGGCCTACCCCACCGAATCGCCGTACTTCACCGACATGGGCCTGAACACCACGATCAAAAGCGTCGAAAAAGTCGACGAGCACACCGTGCGCTTCAACCTGAACAACGTCGACGCCGCCTTCGTGCAAAACCTGGCGATGAGTTTCGCCTCCGTGCAGTCCGCCGAATACGCAGCGCAGTTGTTGAAGGAAGGCAAGGCTGGCGACCTCAACCAGAAACCCGTCGGCACCGGGCCGTTCGTGTTCAAGCGCTACCAGAAGGACTCGCAGATCCGCTACGCCGCCAACACGGCGTACTGGAAACCCGAGGACGTGAAGCTCGACAACCTGATTTTCTCCATCACCCCGGACGCCGCCGTGCGCCTGCAAAAGCTCAAGCGCGGCGAATGCCAGGTCAGTGGCTACCCACGCCCGGCCGACATCGAGGTGATCGAGCAGGATCCGAACCTGCAAGTGCTCAAGCAGCCGGGTTTCAACCTGGGTTTCCTGGCCTACAACGTGACACACCCGCCCCTGGACCAGCTCAAGGTCCGTCAGGCGCTGGACATGGCCATCGACAAGCCGGCGATCATCAAGGCCGTGTACCAGAGCGCCGGCCAACTGGCGCAGAACGCCTTGCCACCGGCCCAGTGGTCGTTCGACCCGAGCATCCAGGACGCGCCCCATGACGTGACCAAGGCCAAGGCGCTACTCAAGGAAGCCGGGGTTGCGCCGGGTACCACCCTCAATTTATGGGCGATGACGGTGCAACGCGCGTCCAACCCCAATGCGCGAATGTCGGCACAGATGATCCAGCAGGATTGGGCCAAGATCGGCATCAAGGCCAACATCGTCAGTTATGAATGGGGCGAGTACATCAAGCGTGCAAAAAATGGCGAACATGACGCAATGATCTACGGCTGGACCGGCGATAACGGCGACCCCGACAACTGGCTGGGGGTGCTGTACAGCTGCGCGGCGGTCAAGGGCAGTAACTACGCCAAGTGGTGCGACCCAGCCTACGACCGCTTGATCCAGCAGGCCAAGGTGTCCACCGACCGCCAGAAACGGATCGATTTGTACCAGCAAGCGCAGAAAATCCTCAAGCAACAGGTGCCGATCACCCCGATCGCCAACTCCACGGTCTTCCAGCCAATAAACAAGAAAGTGGTGGATTTCAAACTCAGTCCATTCGGACTGACACCCTTCTACGGCGTGGGTTTGACGAAGTAACACCCGAGCCAAACCGGTGCGTCGTGGCTGCGCGACGCACCGGCAAGGGGCGCTTTTGGCGCCAAAAAAACACCCGCAAACGGTCAACTGCGTCAGAAGTTACACGAATGCGACATTAAGGTACGTTCGTGCCACTGTTTCAGACTTGCAACCGCTCTGGATCTTGCATTGGGTATGGGGCCTGCATAAGTATCCGCAGGACGACTCACGAGGTCGCCCTCAAATCCAAAAATGACAACAAATCATGAGGCCAACATGCTTAAACAAGCGGTCATTCCGTTTTTAGTCGGTGCAAGCTTATTAGCCAGCGCACCTTTCGCCCAAGCCGCGACTAACCTGGTGTTCTGCTCCGAAGGGAGCCCGGCCGGTTTTGACCCGGGTCAGTACACCACCGGAACCGACTTTGACGCCTCTGCAGAGACCGTATTCAACCGGCTGACCCAGTTTGAACGCGGCGGTACCGCCGTGATTCCTGGCCTGGCGACCAAGTGGGATATTTCCGAAGACGGCCTGACCTACACCTTCCACCTGCGTGAAGGCGTCAAGTTCCACACCACCCCGTACTTCAAGCCGACCCGCGAGTTCAACGCCGACGACGTGCTGTTCACCTTCAATCGCATGATCAGCAAGGATGACCCGTTCCGTAAGGCGTACCCGACTGAATTCCCGTACTTCACCGACATGGGCATGGACACCAACATTGCCAAGGTCGAGAAGCTCGACGACAAGACCGTCAAGTTCACCCTCAACGCCGTAGACGCCGCGTTCATCCAGAACATGGCCATGCACTTCGCCTCCATCCAGTCCGCCGAGTACGCCGCCCAGTTGCTCAAGGAAGGCAAGCCTTCCGACATCAACCAGAAGCCGATCGGTACTGGCCCGTTCGTGTTCAAGAGCTACCAGAAAGACTCGAACATCCGCTTCACCGGCAACAAGGAATACTGGCTTCCGGAAGACGTGAAGATCGACAACCTGATCTTCGCCATCACCACCGACCCGTCGGTGCGTATCCAGAAGCTGAAAAAGAATGAATGCCAGGTCACGCTCTTCCCACGCCCGGCCGACCTCAAGGCGATCAAGGAAGACAAGAACCTGAAGATGCCGGACCAACCGGGCTTCAACCTGGGCTACATCGCCTACAACGTGATGGACAAGATCAAGGGCAGCGACCAGCCCAACCCGATGGCCCAGCTGAAAGTGCGCCAGGCACTGGACATGGCCGTCAACAAGCAGCAGATCATCGACTCGGTGTACCAGGGCGCCGGCCAACTGGCCGTCAATGCCATGCCTCCGACCCAGTGGTCCTACGACACCACCATCAAGGACGCCGCGTACAACCCGGAGAAAGCCAAGGAACTGCTCAAGGAAGCCGGTATCAAGGAAGGCACCGAGATCACCCTGTGGGCGATGCCGGTCCAGCGTCCCTACAACCCGAACGCCAAGCTGATGGCCGAAATGCTGCAATCGGACTGGGCCAAGATCGGGATCAAGGCCAAGATCGTCACTTACGAGTGGGGCGAGTACATCAAGCGTTCCAAAGGTGGTGAAAACGGCGCCATGCTGATCGGCTGGAGCGGCGACAACGGTGACCCGGACAACTGGCTCAACGTGTTGTTTGGCTGCGACTCGCTGCAAGGCAACAACTTCTCTAAATGGTGCGACAAGAAGTTTGACGACATCGTCAAGCAAGCCAAGCGCACTTCGGATCAATCCAAACGCACCGAGCTGTACAAACAGGCGCAGCACATCCTCAAAGATGCTGTTCCGATGACCCCCATCGCTCACTCGACGGTGTTCCAACCCATGCGCGCCAACGTGCAGGACTTCAAGATCAGCCCATTTGGCTTGAACTCCTTCTACGGCGTCAGCGTCAGCAACTAAGGTGACCTGTGGCGAGGGAGCTTGCTCCCGCTGGGCCGGTCCGACGCTTCGGGCGTAGCGGCCCCTCTTTTGAGCGCGATGGCGGAGCGATAAGCAACGCCATCGCGAGCAGGGCTCGCCCCCACGGCATACCGTTGCTTTACGCCAAGACCTAGGAAAACGCCTACATCCAAAAGCACTGCGTACCACAGCAGTTGGTTTGGGACGTATCGCCTTTTCCCACAAGTCTTTCAGGCATTACGCATTTACCGCCCGGCCCACGGCTCATACCGTCGGCACTTGGACGACTTGCCAGCCCTGCGGCATCGCTACGCAATGGAATGAACTCAGTGCCCCGGACCTGTCCCCGGAAGGACACCGGTTCACTGTTAAAACACCCCGAACGAGAGAGGGAGCGTCATGCGCCATACCTTGGTTTTATCCGCATTGCTGGGCACCGGCCTGTTGGCCGCGACGTCCGCCACCCAGGCCGCCGGCGGTAGCCTGGTGTTCTGTTCCGAAGGCAGCCCCGCCGGTTTCGACACCGCGCAATACACCACGGCTACCGACAACGATGCCGCCGAACCGCTGTACAACCGCCTGGCCGAGTTCGAAAAAGGCGCGACCAACGTCGTCCCAGGCCTGGCAACCCGCTGGGACATTTCCGAAGACGGCTTGAAGTACACCTTCCACCTGCGCGAAGGGGTGAAATTTCACACCACCGACTACTTCACGCCGACCCGGGATTTCAACGCCGACGACGTACTGTTCACCTTCAACCGCATGCTTGATCCGCAGCATCCGTTCCGCAAGGCCTACCCCACCGAGTTCCCCTACTTCAATGGCATGAGCCTGAACAAGAACATCGCCAAGGTAGAAGCGACCGGGCCATTGACCGTGGTCATGACCCTCAACAGCGTGGACGCCGCGTTCATCCAGAACATCGCCATGAGTTTCGCCGCGATCCTGTCGGCCGAATACGCCGACCAGTTGCTCAAGAGCGGCAAGCCGAGCGACATCAACCAGAAACCGATCGGCACCGGGCCGTTCGAGTTCAAGAGCTACCAGAAAGACTCCAACATCCGCTACGTCGCCAACCAGCAGTACTGGGCGCCGGAGCGGGTCAAGCTGAACAACCTGATCTTCTCCATCAACACCGATGCGTCGGTGCGGGTGCAGAAGCTCAAGGCCAACGAATGCCAGGTCACCCTGCATCCACGTCCCGCCGACGTACCGGCCTTGAAGAACGACCCCAAGCTGCAACTGATCGAAAAACCGGGCTTCAACCTCGGCTACATCGCCTACAACACCCGCCACAAGCCGTTCGACCAGGTCGAAGTGCGTCGGGCGCTGGACATGGCGGTGAACAAGCAAGGCATTCTCAATGCGGTGTACCAGGGCGCGGGGCAACTGGCGGTCAACGCCATGCCACCCACGCAGTGGTCCTACGACGACACCATCAAGGACGTCGCCTACAACCCGGAAAAAGCCAAGGAGTTGCTCAAGGCCGCCGGGGTCAAGGAAGGCACCGAAATCACCCTCTGGGCCATGCCCGTGCAACGTCCGTACAACCCCAACGCCAAGCTGATGGCCGAGATGCTCCAGGCCGACTGGGCCAAAATCGGCTTGAAAGTGAAGATCGTCAGCTACGAATGGGGCGAGTACATCAAGCGCACCAAGAACGGCGAGCACGACGTCAGCCTGATCGGTTGGACCGGTGACAACGGGGACCCGGACAACTGGCTCGGCACGCTGTACAGCTGCGACGCCATTGGTGGCAACAACTACTCCATGTGGTGCGACCAGGACTACGACAAGCTGATCAAGCAAGCCAAGGTCGTCACCGACCGCGACCAGCGCACCGTGCTCTACAAACAGGCCCAGCAGTTGCTCAAGCAGCAAGTGCCGATCACCCCTGTTGCCCACTCGACGGTCAACCAGCCGCTGAGTGCCAAAGTCGAAGGGTTCAAAGTCAGCCCCTTCGGTCGCAATGTCTTTTCGGGCGTCAGCCTGAACCCATAACCGTTAGCCACACAGCGCGGGCTTCCTATGGAAGCCCCACGCCGACGTCTTGCCGTAATTCGCCAATCAGGCACCAGGCAAACGTTTGCAAGCTGTGAATGAGTTGTAAAACCGATAGCCGTATCACCAAAAAAGAACGGCATTAAAAAGAAAGAAAAGGAGCGTTACCGATGAAACTGAGCAACACCGCGATACTGGCCTTGGCCATCAGCAGCATCAGCGCAACAGCGTTTGCAGAATCCCAGAGCCAGGCGGTCACCCCGGTGACCCTCAAGACCACCAGCGAGCAAAGCGAAGCCAAGGGTTTCATCGACGGCCAGTCCATCACCGGCACCACGCGCAACTGGTACGCCAACGAGCAATTCAAGCGCGGCACGAAACTCACCTATCGCAAGAACGGTGAAGCACGCGAGACCGACCGCCGGATCAACTGGCTGCAAGGCACCATCATCAAGTACAACTCGGGCTTCACCGAAGGCACCGTGGGCTTCAGCACCGAACTGGCCGCCTACAACGCCATCGCCCTGGACCAGGACCGCAAGGACCTGGCGTCCAACAACGGCGGCGCGCCGACCACCCGTCCTGGCGCCGGCAACAACCGTACCCTGACCCGCGAAGGCGGCGATGCCGTGGGCCAGTGGAGCAAGCTGGGCCTGGCGAACGTCAAGGCCCGCGTTTCCAACACCACCCTGACCGCCGGCCGCCAGAACTTCAGCAGCCCGATGGTCGACGTCATCGGCAACCGTGCCCTGCCCTCCAGCTTCCAGGGCGTGAGCCTGCACAGCGAAGAGTTCGAAAACCTGGGCTTCGACATCGCCACCTTCGACCGCAACTCGCCGCGTACCGAAGAGAGCCTGCGCAAGTTCCGCTCCGAATACGGTGACAGCAGCGTCGAAACCGATCACGTCAACACCGCCGGTATCACTTACCAGCCACTGGCCAGCCTGAAGACCAGCCTCTGGGCGACCCAGGCCGAGGACATGTGGAACCAGTACTACTTCGGCGCCACCCATGAGCTGGGCGACAGCTCGGTGCTGAGCCTGACCACCGGCCTGAACTACTACAAGACCGTGGACTCGGGCAAAAGCAAGCTGGGCGAAATCGACAACGACACCTACTCCCTGTCGTTCGGCCTGACGCACCAGGCCCACAGCCTGACGTTCTCGTACCAGGAAGTGAACGGTAACGAGTACTTCGACTACCTGCACGAAACCAACGGCATCTACCTGGCCAACTCCCTGCTGTCGGACTTCAACGGCCCGAACGAAAAATCCTTCCAGATCGCCTACGGCCTGAACATGGCTGAATACGGCGTGCCAGGCCTGAAGTTCAACATCTACCAGGCGCGCGGCTGGGGTATCGACGGTACGCACTACAACAGCACCGGTTACAGCGATGTCCGGGCGATGGACGGCGAGCACCACTACGAATACGGCGTCGGTGCGTCCTATGCCGTACAGAGCGGCCCTCTGAAAGCCACCGCGATCCGTGCGACCTACACCGCACACCGCGCCAGCGAAAACCAGGCCGACGGCAGCCTCAACGAGTTCCGCCTGGTCACCACCATCCCGTTCAACATTCTCTAAACTGCCACCGGGCGGTCGACTCACGAGGTCGTCCGCCTGGTCTTTTGCCACTGACCCGATTGCAGAGGATTGACGATGAACATGATTCCCCTACGCGCCGCCATCGCCGCCGCATTGCTGAGCGTCGCCGTTGGCGCCACAGCCAAACCCCTGGTGGTTTGCACAGAAGCCAGCCCGGAAGGCTTCGACATGGTCCAGTACACGACTGCAGTCACTGCCGATGCCGTGGCGGAAACCATTTTCAATCGCCTGGCCGATTTCAAGCCCGGCACCACCGAGGTGATTCCGGCCCTGGCCGAATCCTGGGACATCAGTGACGATGGCCTGACGTACACTTTCCACCTGCGCAAGGGCGTCAAGTTCCACACCACCGAATACTTCAAGCCGACCCGCGACATGAACGCCGACGACGTGGTCTGGAGTTTCCAGCGCCAGCTGGACCCGAACCACCCGTGGCACAAACTGTCGAGCGTGGGCTTCCCCTACTTTGAAAGCATGGGCTTCAAGGAACTGCTCAAAAGCGTCGAGAAAGTCGACGAGCACACGGTCAAGTTCAGCCTGACCCGCCGCGAAGCGCCCTTTCTGGCCGACATCGCCATGGCCTTCTCCTCGATCTACCCGGCCGAATACGCCGACCAGTTGCTCAAGGCCAATAAGGCCGGCGATCTCAACAGCAAACCAGTGGGCACCGGGCCGTTCGTCTTCCAGCGCTACAACAAGGACGCCCAGGTTCGCTTCAAGGCCAACCCGGACTACTTCCGTGGCAAGCCACCGGCCGATGCGCTGGTATTGGCCATCGCCACCGACAACAACGTGCGCATGCAGAAGCTCAAGACCAACGAGTGCCAGATCGCGCTGTACCCCAAACCCGATGACATCCCCAGCATCAAGAAAGACCCGAACCTGAAGGTCGCTGAACTGGACGCGATGACGGTTTCCTACACCGCCCTGAACACCAGCCACAAATACATGAGCGACGTGCGGGTGCGCAAAGCCATCGACCTGGCCTTCGACAAGGAAGCCTACGTCAACGCGCTGTTCGGCAAGGGTAACGCCACCGTGGCGGTCAACCCGTACCCGCCAACCCTGCTGGGCTTCAACCACGACCTGAAGAACCCGCCCCGCAACCTCGACAAGGCCCGCGAGCTGCTCAAGGAAGCCGGCGTGCCGGAAGGCACCGTGTTCACCCTGTTCACCCGCAACGGCGGCGGTCCGACCAACCCCAACCCGATGCTCGGCGCGCAGATGATGCAGGCGGACTTGGCGAAAGTCGGGATCAAGGTCGACATCCGCGTGATGGAATGGGGCGAAATGCTCAAGCGCGCGAAAAACGGCGAGCACGACATGGTCTCCGCCGGATGGGCGGGTGATAACGGCGACCCGGATAACTTCCTGACGCCTATGCTCAGTTGCGAGGCGGCCAAGAACGGCGAAAACTACGCGCGCTGGTGCAACGAGAAATTCCAGGCGCTGATCGACCAGGCTCGCGCCACAGTGAACCCTGAAGAACGCATCAAGCTCTATGAACAGGCCCAGGTGCTTTTCAACCAGGACCAACCGTGGATCAGCATGGCCCACACCCGCATGTTCACGGCAATGCGCAACAACGTAGAAGGCTATGTAATTAGCCCGCTCACCACCAACAACTTCGCCACCACCCAGGTGAAGTAGATAAGAAAACGCCCGGCATCCCTGACCAAGGGGCTGCCGGGCACGCCTAACCGGCTGATGAGGTACACCTGAAGATGTTTAGTTTTATTGCCCGCCGACTGGGATTATTGATCCCCACGTTCTTCGGCATCACCTTGCTGACCTTCGCGTTGATTCGCATGATCCCCGGCGACCCCGTGGAAGTGATGATGGGCGAACGTCGGGTCGATCCCGAAATGCATGCACAGGCAATGGAACGCCTTGGCCTCAATAAACCGCTGTATGCCCAGTACCTGGACTACATCGGCAAGCTGGCCCAGGGCGATCTCGGCGAATCGCTGCGTACCCGTGAAAGCGTATGGACCGAGTTCAGCTCCCTGTTTCCCGCGACCCTGGAACTGTCCATGGCCGCCCTGTTGTTCGCCGGTATCCTGGGCCTGCTGGCCGGGGTGATCGCGGCACTCAAGCGAGGATCCCTGTTCGACCATGGGGTGATGGGCATCTCCCTGGCGGGGTATTCGATGCCGATCTTCTGGTGGGGCCTGATCCTGATCATGTTCTTCTCGGTGTCCCTGGGCTGGACGCCGGTGTCGGGACGGATCGACCTGCTCTACGACATCGAGCCGAAAACCGGCTTCATGCTGATCGATACGCTGTTGGCCGACGAGCCGGGCGCGTTCCTCGATGCCCTGCACCACCTGATCCTGCCGGCCATCGTGCTGGGCACCATTCCGCTGGCGGTGATCGCCCGCATGACCCGCTCTTCGATGCTCGAAGTGCTGCGTGAAGACTACATCCGCACCGCCAAGGCCAAGGGCCTGTCGCCGTCGCGCGTGGTGTTCGTGCATGGCCTGCGCAACGCGCTGATCCCGGTGCTGACCGTGGTCGGCCTGCAAGTCGGCACGCTGCTGGCCGGAGCAGTCCTGACCGAAACGATCTTCTCCTGGCCGGGCATCGGCAAGTGGCTGATCGAAGCCATCGGCGCCCGGGATTACCCCGTGGTGCAGAACGGCATCCTGTTAATCGCCTGCCTGGTGATTCTGGTCAACTTCGTCGTGGACATCCTCTACGGCTTTGCCAACCCACGCATCCGTCACCAGCGCTGAGATCAAAACCATGAGTACTCCAACTACCGCGGTAGCAGTCGATCAAAGCCTGCTGTACCCGTCCCCGTACAAAGAATTCTGGCACGCATTTTCCCGCAACAAGGGCGCCGTGGCCGGGCTGCTGTTCATGATCCTGGTGGTGTTCTGCGCGCTCTTCGCGCCATGGGTCGCGCCTCACGACCCGAGCGAGCAGTACCGCGACTTCCTGCTGACGCCGCCGGCGTGGCTTGAAGGCGGGCAGATCCAGTTCCTGCTGGGCACCGACGAACTGGGCCGCGATTTGCTGTCGCGCCTGATCCAGGGTTCGCGCCTGTCGCTGCTGATCGGTTTGTCGTCGGTGGTGATGTCGCTGATCCCGGGCATCCTGCTGGGGCTGTTCGCCGGGTTCTTCCCGCGCATCCTCGGCCCGACCATCATGCGCCTGATGGACATCATGCTGGCCCTGCCTTCGCTGCTGCTGGCCGTGGCGATTGTCGCCATCCTCGGCCCAGGCCTGATCAACACCGTGATCGCCATCGCCATCGTCTCGCTGCCGTCCTACGTGCGCCTGACCCGCGCCGCCGTGATGGGCGAACTGAACCGCGACTACGTGACCGCCGCCCGCCTGGCCGGTGCCGGCCTGCCGCGCCTGATGTTCATCACCGTGCTGCCCAACTGCATGGCACCGCTGATCGTCCAGGCAACGCTGAGCTTTTCCTCGGCGATCCTCGACGCCGCCGCCCTGGGCTTCCTCGGCCTCGGCGTACAGCCGCCCACCCCGGAGTGGGGCACCATGCTGGCCTCGGCCCGGGACTACATCGAACGCGCCTGGTGGGTCGTGAGCCTGCCTGGCTTGACCATTTTGCTCAGCGTGCTGGCAATCAACCTGATGGGCGACGGTCTGCGCGATGCGCTGGACCCGAAACTCAAGAATGCCGCCTGAGGAGATTCCCATGTCACTGCTAGAAATCAAGAATCTCAACGTTCGCTTCGGCGACGCCACCGCCGTGCCGGTGGTCGATGGCCTGGACCTGAGCGTGGAAAAAGGCGAAGTCCTGGCGATCGTCGGCGAATCGGGCTCGGGTAAATCCGTGACCATGATGGCGCTGATGGGCCTGATCGAGCACCCCGGCATCGTCACCGCCGATGCACTGAACTTCGACGGCAAGAACATGCTCAAGCTGAGCAACCGCCAGCGCCGGCAGATCGTCGGCAAGGACCTGGCGATGGTCTTCCAGGACCCGATGACCGCGCTCAACCCCAGCTACACCGTGGGTTTCCAGATCGAAGAAGTGCTGCGCCTGCACCTGAAGATGTCCAGCAAGGCTGCCCGCAAACGCGCCATCGAACTGCTGGAAAAAGTCGAGATCCCTGGCGCCGCCAGCCGCATGGACGCCTACCCGCATCAGTTGTCCGGGGGTATGAGCCAGCGGGTGGCAATTGCCATGGCCATTGCCGGCGAGCCGAAACTGTTGATCGCCGACGAACCGACCACCGCCCTCGACGTAACCATCCAGGCCCAGATCATGGACCTGCTGCTGGCCCTGCAAAAAGAACAGGACATGGGCCTGGTGCTGATCACCCATGACCTGGCCGTGGTGGCTGAAACCGCCCAGCGCGTGTGCGTGATGTACGCCGGCCAGGCCGTGGAAGTGGGCCAGGTGCCGCAACTGTTCGACATTCCGGCCCACCCGTACAGCGAAGCGCTGCTGGCGGCGATTCCGGAGCACAGCATGGGCGCCGAGCGCCTGGCGACCCTGCCGGGCATCGTGCCCGGTCGCTATGACCGTCCGCAAGGCTGCCTGCTGTCGCCGCGCTGCCCGTACGTGCAGGACAACTGCCGGCAACAACGCCCGGCCCTCGATGCGAAATCCAACAGCCTCGCCCGCTGCTTCTACCCGTTGAACCAGGAGGTGGCGTGATGGCCGTCGTACTTACCGCCCGTGACCTGACCCGTCATTACGAAGTGTCCCGTGGCATGTTCAAGGGCCATGCGACCGTGCGCGCCCTCAACGGTGTGTCGTTCGAACTGGAAGCCGGCAAGACCCTGGCCGTGGTGGGTGAATCCGGTTGCGGCAAATCCACCCTGGCCCGGGCCCTGACGCTGATCGAAGAACCGTCCTCCGGCTCCTTGAAAATCGCCGGCCAGGAAGTGACCGGCGCCAACAAGGCCGAACGCAAGCAATTGCGCAAAGACGTGCAGATGGTGTTCCAGAGCCCCTATGCATCCCTCAACCCGCGGCAGAAGATCGGCGATCAGCTGGCCGAGCCGTTGTTGATCAATACCAGCCTGTCGGCCACCGAACGGCGGGAAAAAGTCCAGGCGATGATGAAGCAGGTGGGCCTGCGCCCCGAGCATTACCAGCGCTACCCGCACATGTTCTCCGGCGGCCAGCGCCAGCGCATCGCCCTGGCCCGCGCCATGATGCTGCAACCCAAGGTGCTGGTGGCGGACGAACCGACGTCGGCGCTGGACGTGTCGATCCAGGCCCAGGTACTGAACCTGTTCATGGACTTGCAGCAGGAGTTCAACACCGCCTACGTGTTCATTTCCCACAACCTGGCGGTGGTGCAACACGTGGCCGATGACGTGATGGTGATGTACCTCGGTCGTCCGGTGGAAATGGGCCCCAATGAGTCCATCTACAGCCGCCCGCTGCACCCGTACACCCAGGCGCTGCTGTCGGCCACGCCGACCATCCACCCGGACCCGAACAAGCCGAAGATCAAGATCGTTGGCGAACTGCCCAACCCGCTCAACCCACCGTCCGGCTGCGCCTTCCACAAACGCTGCCCGTACGCCACCGAGCGCTGCAAGACCGAAGAACCGGCGCTTCGCCCGCTCGACAACCGTCTGGTGGCCTGTCACTACGCCGAGCGGTTCCTCGAAGGAGCGGCGTAAGGCAAAAGGCAGATAGAGCACGTGTGGCGAGGGAGCTTGCTCCCGCTAGGCCGCGAAGCGGACCTTCCTTTTGGGCCTGCTGTGCAGTCCAGCGGGAGCAAGCTCCCTCGCCACGGGTGATGCATCAGGCTGAGTACATGAAAAACCCTCCGCCCGACGAAGCAACAGCCGGGCAGGAGGGTTTTTTATTGACCTCGATTCTACGTCTGGCTATCGCCTTCGTCGGCATCGTCGCCCTCACCACCATCACCACTATCCCCGCCGCCTTCAGGATCCTGGTCGATGGGTGAGTCATCATCCTGATCACCCGACTCCTCTGTGGTGGTCGCGGCAAGCATCATCTCGCCTTGCGCCACTTGCCCACTCGACGCGTGCTGCTCATGCTCATCGCATTCGGCCCATGCGGCGGTAGAGCCCAGGGACAGCATCACCAAAACCTTCAGCAAAAACATCATGCGTAGCAGCTTGTTCATAGCCAACTCCTTCTTTTCCGGATGAAGCCGAGGCCGACGGCGCTCAAGAAATCTAGTTCTGAACAGGCCGGTTCACCAGATAGGACGCTGCATCACAGCCAGAAATGCCGCTGCTCGACAGATTGCTTTCGAATAAGGGTTATCTCCAATCCAACTAACCGCCAAAACCCAGTGTGGGAGCGAGCTTGCTCGCGATGACGGCAACACATCCAACATCCAGGCAAGCTGACCCACCGCCATCGCGAGCAAGCTCGCTCCCACAGGGGGTCATGAGTGATCGAGTGATTGAGGATTGGCACAAAACCAATGTGGGAGCGAGCTTGCTCGCGATGACGGCAGCACATCCAACATCCAGGCAAGCTGACCCACTGCTATCGCGAGCAAGCTCGCTCCCACAATGGGTCACTCTTGATGCTTAGTGATGCTCACGGGTCGCGCGGAATTTCACATCCGGCCAGCGCTCTTCCATCAGCGCCAGGTTGACCCGGGTCGGGGCCAGGTAGGTCAGGTGACCGCCGCCGTCCAAGGCGAGGTTTTCCACAGCCTTGTTGGAGAATTCCTCAAGTTTCTTCTTGTCGCCACATTCGACCCAACGGGCGGAGTACACGGTGATTGGCTCATAGGAGCATTCGACCTTGTATTCCTCTTTCAAGCGGCTGGCGACCACATCGAACTGCAGCACACCAACGGCGCCGAGGATGATGTCGTTGCTGCGCTCCGGGAAGAACACCTGGGTCGCGCCCTCTTCGGCCAGCTGCTGCAGACCCTGGCGCAACTGCTTGGACTTGAGCGGGTCCTTCAGGCGTACGCGGCGGAACAGTTCCGGGGCGAAGTGCGGGATGCCGGTGAAACCCAGGGCTTCGCCTTCGGTGAAGGTGTCGCCGATCTGGATGGTGCCGTGGTTGTGCAGGCCGATGATGTCACCGGCGAAGGCTTCTTCCAGTTGCTCGCGTTCCGAGGAGAAGAAGGTCAAGGCGTCGCCGATGCGCACGTCCTTGCCGGTGCGCACGTGGCGCATCTTCATGCCCTTGTCGTATTTGCCGGAGCAGATGCGCATGAAGGCGATACGGTCGCGGTGCTTGGGGTCCATGTTCGCCTGGATCTTGAACACAAAGCCCGAGAACTTCTCTTCCACCGGTTCCACGGTGCGCTCGTTGGCGACGCGTGGCAGCGGGCGCGGGGCCCAGTCCACAACGGCGTCGAGCACATGGTCCACACCGAAGTTGCCCAGGGCGGTACCGAAGAACACCGGGGTCAGTTGGCCGTCGAGGAACTCCTGCTGGTTGAACTCATGGCAGGCGCCCTGCACCAGCTCCAACTGCTCGACGAAACGCTCGTACTCATCGCCCAGATGCGCGCGGGCCTCGTCGGAGTCGAGCTTCTCGATGATCTTGACGTCGGTGCGCTCGTGCCCGTGACCGGCGGTGTAGACAATGATGTAGTCGTCGGCCAGGTGGTACACGCCCTTGAAGTCGCGGTAGCAACCGATCGGCCAGGTGATCGGCGCCGCCTTGATCTTCAGGACCGCTTCGATCTCGTCGAGCAGTTCGATCGGGTCGCGGATGTCGCGGTCGAGTTTGTTGATGAAACTGACGATCGGCGTGTCCCGCAGGCGGCAGACGTCCATCAGCGCGATGGTCCGTGGTTCGACGCCTTTACCGCCGTCGAGGACCATCAAGGCCGAGTCCACTGCCGTCAGGGTGCGGTAGGTGTCTTCGGAGAAGTCTTCGTGGCCCGGGGTGTCGAGCAGGTTGATCATGTGGTCGCGATACGGGAACTGCATGACCGACGTGGTAATGGAGATACCCCGTTGTTTTTCCATTTCCATCCAGTCGGAGGTGGCATGGCGATCGGACTTGCGAGACTTCACCGTGCCGGCGACCGCAATCGCCTTGCCCATCAGCAAGAGCTTTTCGGTGATGGTGGTCTTACCGGCATCGGGGTGGGAAATAATGGCGAAAGTGCGGCGTTTCGCGACTTCGGCGGCCTGTTTGGTCATGGGAAATCGCCTGGCAGGTGATTCAAAAAAGGGCGGCGATTATAGCTCAACTTGTGCCAGGAACCGAACCGTTGAGCACATCCAGGGTGGCCAGATCATTCCTTGCATGGGAACCTTTTGCCGCGTGGAGACGTCCACCCCCCTGATACGAGCAACCGTCAGGGGCTGAAAAATCAGCAAGTTAGCCTGACGAGGCTGCGCTCATGGCTCACTTCGACGACCGTTTACCGGCCTCGAAAAGAGCTGCTTCTCGCGAACGTTTTTCCGGCAACCAGTGATGGTTTGCCGCCCGGGAAAGCGTGCGCCGACTGAAAGACAAAGGAGTCCGCCTGTGGCTATCCGCTATGGCAAAGGGCTTATCGGGGGTGCGGTCGTCGTCGCGCTCCTGGCCCTGTTGATCCACTGGATCGGCATCGATACGATCCAACGCTACCGCGACGATCTGCTGTTTTACCTGCAAGCGCACTTGATGCTTGTATTGGCCTCCATGCTGGCGGCCCTGGTTGTCGGCATCCCCGCTGGCATCGCCCTCAGCCGCCCCGGCCTGGTCGGGCGCGCCGAACGCTTCATGCAAGTGTTCAACATCGGCAATACGGTACCGCCCCTGGCCGTGCTGGCCATCGCCCTGGGTATCCTGGGCATCGGCAGCGGGCCTGCCATCTTCGCCCTGTTCCTCGCCTCGCTGCTGCCCATCGTGCGCAACACCTATGAAGGCCTGAAGAATGTCCAGGGCTCCCTCAAGGAAGCTGCCGTCGGCATCGGCATGACCCCACGCCAGGTGCTGTGGAAAGTCGAGTTGCCCAACGCCGTGCCGATCATCGTCGGTGGCGTGCGCGTGGCCCTGGCGATCAACGTCGGCACCGCGCCCCTGGCGTTCCTGATCGGCGCCAACAGCCTCGGCAGCCTGATCTTCCCCGGCATCGCCTTGAACAACCAGCCGCAGCTGTTGCTCGGCGCGGCCTGCACCGCCCTGCTGGCGCTGCTGCTCGACGGCCTGGTGACACTGGCCAGCCGCCTCTGGCTGGAACGCGGTCTGCGACCGTCATAAGCCGGCTGGAAAAAGGAAATCGTTTATGAAGAAGTTGAGCTTGATATTGGGCTGTGTCCTGCTGTTCGCAGGGGTCGCCCAAGCGGCTGAAAAACCGCTGATCCGCCTCGGCGCCCGGGTATTCACCGAGCAGACACTGCTGGCGGAAATCACCGCGCAATACCTGCGCAGCAAAGGCTACGACGCGCAGATCACCGGCGGCCTGGGCAGCAACCTGGCCCGCAGCGCCCATGAAACCGGACAATTGGACCTGCTGTGGGAATACACCGGCGTGTCGCTGGTGGCCTACAACCACGTCACGGAAAAACTCGACAGCGCCCAGTCCTACGCCCGGGTGAAAGAACTCGACGCCAAAAAGGGCCTGGCCTGGCTGGCACCGTCGAAATTCAGCAACACCTACGCCTTGGCGCTGCCGGAAAAAGTCGCGCAGAAATATCCGCAGATCAATTCCATCAGCCAATTGAACACGGTGTTGCAGGCCGAAGCCGATGACAATCATCTGGTGGCTCTGGACACCGAGTTCGCCAACCGTTCCGACGGCCTGGCGGGCATGGTGGAGCAGTACGGCATGAACCTGACCCGCAAGAATATCCGGCAGATGGACGCGGGCCTGGTCTACACCGCCCTGCGCAACAGCCAGGTGTTCGCCGGCCTGGTGTACACCACCGACGGCCGGCTGAACGCGTTCAAGCTGAAGTTGCTGGAAGACGACAAGCACTACTTCCCCGACTACACCGCCGCGCCGGTGGTACGCCAGGCGTTCCTCGACACGCACCCGCAACTGGCCGCGCAGCTCAAGCCCCTGGCCGAGTTGTTCGACGATGCAACCATGCGCCAGCTCAACGCCCGCGTGGACGTCAACCATGAAAGCCCCTCCGCCGTTGCCGCCGATTTCCTGCGCCAACATTCGCTGCTCTCAACCCAATGACCTGGAGGAAAAGCCATGGATTTTCTTGACGCCTTTTCCCATCTGGACTGGCCGCTGGTGCTGCACCTGACCTGGCAGCACATCACCCTGGTGGGCATCGCCGTGACCCTGGCGATTGTCGTCGGCGTGCCCCTGGGCATCTTCATGACCCGCTTCCCGGCGCTCGCCGGCCCCTTGCAGGCCAGCGCCACGGTGCTGCTGACAATTCCGTCGATTGCCCTGTTCGGCCTGTTGTTGCCGTTCTATTCCAAGTTCGGCCAGGGCCTGGGGCCGATGCCGGCGATCACCGCGGTGTTTCTCTATTCGTTGCTGCCGATCATGCGCAATACCTACCTGGCCTTGACCGGCGTCGAACCGGGCATCCGTGAAGCCGCCCGCGGTATCGGCATGACCTTCGCCCAGCGCCTGCGCATGGTCGAACTGCCCATCGCCGTGCCGGTGATCCTGGCCGGCGTACGCACCGCCGTGGTCATGAACATCGGCGTCATGACCATCGCCGCCACCATCGGCGCCGGTGGCCTGGGTGTGCTCATCCTCGCTTCCATCAGCCGCAGCGACATGTCGATGCTGATCGTCGGCGCCGTGCTGGTCAGTCTCCTGGCCATCTTCGCCGACCTGCTTCTGCAATGGCTGCAACGCTCGCTGACCCCAAAAGGACTATTGAAATGATCGAACTTCAAAACCTCAGCAAAACCTTCAAGAGCAACGGCAAGGACGTCAAGGCCGTCGACTCGGTGAACCTGATCGTCAACGAAGGCGAGATCTGCGTGTTCCTCGGGCCGTCGGGCTGTGGCAAAAGCACCACGCTGAAGATGATCAACCGCCTGATCCCGCCCACCTCGGGCAAGGTATTGATCAACGGCGAAGACACCACCGGCCTGGACGAAGTGACCTTGCGCCGCAACATCGGCTACGTGATCCAGCAGATCGGCCTGTTCCCGAACATGACCATCGAGGAAAACATCACCGTGGTCCCGCGCCTGCTGGGCTGGGACAAACAGAAGTGCCACGACCGTGCCCGCGAACTGATGAGCATGATCAAGCTCGAGCCCAAGCAGTACCTGCATCGCTACCCTCGCGAGCTGTCGGGTGGCCAGCAGCAACGGATCGGCGTGATCCGGGCCCTGGCGGCCGATGCGCCGCTGTTGCTGATGGATGAACCCTTCGGCGCGGTGGACCCGATCAACCGCGAGATGATCCAGAACGAGTTCTTCGAAATGCAGCGGGCGCTGAACAAGACCGTGATCATGGTCAGCCATGACATCGACGAGGCGATCAAGCTGGGGGACAAGATTGCGATCTTCCGCGCCGGCAAGCTGGTCCAGTGCGATCATCCGGATACCCTGCTGGCGCATCCGGCCGACGAGTTCGTCAGCAGTTTCGTCGGCCAGGACAGCACGCTCAAGCGCCTGTTGCTGGTCAAGGCCGAAGACGCCGCCGACAACGCGCCGTCGGTCAGCCCCGAAACCCCGGTGAGCGAGGCGCTGGAGCTGATGGACGAACATGACCGTCGCTACGTGGTGGTCACCTGTGCCGAGAACAAGGCCCTGGGTTATGTGCGACGGCGCGACCTGTACCGCCAGACCGGCACCTGCGCGCAATACCTGCGCGAATTCAACGCCACCGCGGCCTACGACGAACACCTGCGGATCCTGCTGTCGCGCATGTACGAGTTCAACCGCTCGTGGCTGCCGGTGATGGACGCCGAACGGGTGTTCCTCGGGGAAGTGACCCAGGAATCGATTGCCGAGTACCTGAGTTCCGGGAAATCCCGTGGGGGCAAGACCAGCATCGTTTCGCCGGCGGAGATTGCGCAGGCCTGATCGCCCCAACGAACCCTGTGGGAGCCGAGCTTGCTCGCGATAGCGGTGGGTCAGTTGGCGGTAGTGCTGGCTGTGCCGCCGCTATCGCGAGCAAGCTCGGCTCCCACAGTTTCCGGGGCGGTCACCAAAATGGTGTTTCTCCCCGAAACGCCCCGATTATCCATCCAGCGGGAACATCAATCTGTCACGCAGGTCGGTTACATCATGAGCTGTCGCGGGCCGCACGACGGATGTGTGCAAAAACGCGACATTTTTAGTTGATCTCAGGCCCCTCACGCCCTAAAGTTCGCGCCGAACGTCCATGCTGGAAACGATCCATCCGGCTCAAGTACTGACGACGAGACAGCAAGGCCAAGGGAATCATCTATCCCGTGGCCTTTTTGCTTTCGGCGACATGCCTTGGGAAGTAGGCGAACCAAAGTGGGGATACGGAGGACGTTCACGAGGGCTGCTTGCCCTCACACCCATTGATCCTGATGTTTGCCAGTAGGAGTCCCAAGTATGTCGATCCAGGTCGAAGATTATTTCGCGCGCGAAACTTTCCAGAAAATGAAAGCGTTCGCCGACAAGCAGGAAACCCCGTTCGTGGTGATCGACACCGCGATGATCTCCCAGGCCTATGACGACCTGCGCGCCGGTTTCGAATTCGCCAAGGTCTACTACGCCGTCAAGGCCAACCCGGCGGTGGAAATCATCGACCTGCTCAAGGACAAAGGCTCGAACTTCGACATCGCCTCGATCTACGAGCTGGATAAAGTCATGAGCCGTGGCGTGGGCCCGGACCAGATCAGCTACGGCAACACCATCAAGAAATCCCGCGACATTCGCTACTTCTACGAGAAGGGCGTGCGCTTGTATGCCACCGACTCCGAAGCCGACCTGCGCAACATCGCCAAGGCCGCGCCGGGTTCGAAGGTCTATGTGCGGATCCTCACCGAAGGCTCGACCACCGCTGACTGGCCGTTGTCGCGCAAGTTCGGCTGCCAGACCGACATGGCCATGGACCTGCTGATCCTGGCCCGCGACCTGGGCCTGGTGCCGTACGGCATTTCGTTCCACGTCGGCTCGCAACAGCGCGACATCAGCGTCTGGGACGCGGCCATCGCCAAGGTCAAGGTGATCTTCGAGCGTCTGAAGGAAGAAGACGGCATCGTCTTGAAGCTGATCAACATGGGTGGCGGCTTCCCGGCCAACTACATCACCCGCACCAACAGCCTGGACACCTACGCCGAGGAAATCATCCGCTTCCTCAAGGAAGACTTCGGCGACGACCTGCCGGAAATCATCCTGGAGCCGGGCCGTTCGTTGATCGCCAACGCCGGTATCCTGGTCAGCGAAGTGGTGTTGGTGGCGCGCAAGTCCCGTACCGCTGTCGAGCGTTGGGTGTACACGGATGTGGGCAAGTTCTCTGGCCTGATCGAAACCATGGACGAAGCCATCAAGTTCCCGATCTGGACCGAGAAAAAAGGCGAGATGGAAGAAGTGGTCATCGCCGGGCCGACCTGCGACAGCGCCGACATCATGTATGAAAACTACAAGTACGGTCTGCCGTTGAACCTGGCCATTGGCGATCGCCTGTACTGGTTGTCGACCGGGGCCTATACCACCAGCTATAGCGCGGTGGAATTCAACGGCTTTCCGCCGCTGAAATCGTTTTACGTGTAATGCGTTCGGGCGCTTGAACGTCCATCGTTCCGGCCCTGTCGCGTAATAGAAAACGGCGTTTTTCCAGAAATGGAAAGCGCCGTTTTTTTGTTTCTGTTCTTGATGAGACCGCGTTTCCCCTGTGGGATTTTGTCGCTCACCTCATCACTGATCGGCACCTTTTAGGTGTGTTTATGAATGCTTCTCGATAACACACGGCATAATGCGCACCGTGATGAACAGTAATAGATGAACAAGGCGGGCGACGTGTTGAAGAAAACCCTGTTCCAGTTGCACTGGTTTTTCGGCATCAGTGCCGGGCTGGTCCTGGCGTTGATGGGCGTTACCGGGGCAGTGGTGTCGTTTCAGGATGAAATCCTGCGGGCCTTGAACCCGCAGGTGCTGACGGTCGAGAAACAACCGGCCGGTGTGTTGCCGCCCGCCGAGTTGGTGGAGCAGATCGAAGCCGCCTCCGGCAAGACCGTCGCCCTGCTCTGGGTCGAGACCGACAGCGGCAACGCCGCCCGGGTGATCTTCGCGGCGCCGCCCGGGGAAAAACGTGATGCCATGCGCTATTTCGACCCCTACACCGCACAGTTCATGGGTGAGGTGACCGGCCAGGATTTCTTTGGCCTGATGCTCAGGCTGCACCGCGTCTTGACCCTGGATGACGTGGGCCGGCAAATCACCGGGGCCTGCACACTGATCTTGGTGTTCTTCTGCCTGTCCGGGCTGTACCTGCGTTGGCCGCGCCAATGGAAAAGCTGGCGCGCCTGGCTGACCCTCGACTGGGGGAAAAAAGGTCGTAGCTTCAATTGGGACCTGCACTCGGTGGCGGGTACCTGGTGCCTGATGTTCTATCTGCTGGCGGCACTGACCGGGCTGACCTGGTCCTACGACTGGTACAACAAAGGCGTGACCCGCCTGCTTTCCGACGCGCCAGAAGAGGAACGGGTGCGCAATCGCGGCCCAGCGCCAAGCGGCCCACTGCCCGTGGCCGATTACCGGGCCATGTGGAGCAGCATCTACAGCGCCGCCGGCCCGGGCCTGTCCGCCTACAACGTGCGCATGCCGCCCGTGGCCGGGCAGCCGGCGACCGTGTTCTACCTGCTGAAAAACTCACCTCACGACCGGGCGCTGAACCAGCTCATCCTCGACCCGGCCACCGGCGTCATCAGCCGGCATAGCCGCTACAGCGACAAGAGCCTCAAGGCGCAGTTGCTGACCAGTGTCTATGCCCTGCATATCGGCAGCTACTTCGGCCTGGTCGGGCGGATCCTGGTGACCGTCGCCGCGCTGACCATGCCGCTGTTCTTCATCACCGGCTGGTTGCTGTACCTGGACCGTCGCCGCAAGAAACGCCAGGCCAGAAACGCCCGCCAGGCCCTGAGCGCCAACCCGACCGATGCGCCGGCCTGGCTGATCGGTTTCGCCAGCCAAAGCGGTTTCGCCGAGCGACTGGCCTGGCAGACTGCCGGCCAACTCCAAGCCGCCGGCTTGCCCGTGAAGGTCCAGCCATTGGCCGATGTTCGCGAGCAAGACCTGAACAACGCCACCCACGCGCTGTTTGTCGTCAGCACCTTTGGCGACGGCGAAGGGCCGGACAGTGCCCGCGGTTTCGAACGCAAGGTGCTGGGCCAGGCCTTGAGCCTGGAGCGCTTGCAGTATTCGGTGCTGGGCCTGGGCGACCGGCAATATGAACACTTCTGCGGTTTCGCCCGGCGCCTGCACGCCTGGCTGGCGGAACACGGCGGCAAGACCCTGTTCGCGCCGGTGGAAGTCGACAGCGGCGACCCTTACGCCCTGCGTCACTGGCAACAACAACTGGCCGAACTGACCGGACAGGCGCCGGCCGACACCTGGCAGCCCCCCAGTTTTGAAAACTGGACGCTCAGCCAACGCACCCTGCTGAACCCCGACAGCAGCGGCTCGGGCGTGTACCTGCTGGGCCTCACCGCCCCCGGGCCGAGCAGTTGGCTGGCCGGTGACCTGGTGGAGATCCTGCCGCGCAATGACCTCTGGGCCATCGAACATTTCCTCGATGGCCTCGGCCTCTCCGGCCAGGCGCGCGTGCAAGTCGACGGCCTGTCCCAGAGCCTCAATCAGGCCCTGGCGACCCGCCAGTTGCCGGAAAACCGCGCCCACCTGGTCGGCCTGCATGCCCAGGCGCTGGTGGAGGCGCTGGCACCGCTGGCCATGCGCGAATACTCCATCGCCTCGATCCCGGCCGACGGCGTGCTGGAGCTGATCGTGCGCCAGGAACGTCACATCGACGGCAGCCTGGGCGTCGGCTCCGGCTGGCTGACCGAACACGCACCACTGGGCAGCGCCATCAGCCTGCGGCTGCGCCGCAACAGCAGCTTCCATCTGCCGCCCCAGGGCGTGCCAATGATCCTGCTGGGCAACGGCACCGGCCTGGCGGGCCTGCGCAGCCTGCTCAAGGCGCGCGTCACCGAGGGCATGCAGCGCAACTGGCTGCTGTTTGGCGAGCGCAACCGCGAACACGATTTCCACTGCCGCGATGAGTTGCAGGAATGGGTGACCTCCGGCGACCTGGAGCGCCTGGACCTGGCCTTCTCCCGGGATCAGAAGCAGAAGATCTACGTCCAGGACCGTCTGCTGGAATCGGCCGCGCTGCTCAAGCAATGGCTGGCCGACGGCGCGGCGATCTATGTTTGCGGCAGCTTGCAGGGCATGGCATCCGGGGTCGATCACGTGCTCAACAACGTGCTGGGGCGCGAGGAAGTGGAGCGACTGATCGAGCAGGGGCGGTATCGGCGGGATGTCTACTGATCCTGGCCGCAACATCATCCCTGTGGGAGCGAGCTTGCTCGCGATAGCGAATCTTCAGTCAACACTTCATTGACTGACACACTGCTATCGCGAGCAAGCTCGCTTGTATGGTAGGACTTGAAGGGAGGAGGAGGGACAAGGCTCGATTCTGACTGTTAGCCGCAGTACAGACCGTGGGAGATTTCGCCCCTCCTCCTTTCACCCAAGCGCCGATAAAGAATGCATCTGGCCTAAACCGACGATAGGAACAAGCCTGCGCCTCTGGGTGAACCCTTCAAGTGTTCAAACCTTAGCCCGGAGAATTTTCAATGGCAATGCCGGTTTCTGTCACAAAGCCGATGGTGGGCGTGGATGTCGCCAAGAACGAACTGGTGATCTATCACGCCGAACTTGATGTACTGACAGCGATTCCCAACGACAAAGCGGCCATCAAAAGGTGGTTGAAAGCATTGCCGGGGCCCGTCGCTGTAGCCATTGAGTCGACCAATATCTATCACCTGGAATTCGCTGATCTGGCCTATGAGGCCGGCTGCGAGATCTACATGGTGGGCGGTTATGAACTGCATCATTACCGCGAAGGCGTAAAAATCCGCGCCAAAACTGACGCGCTGGACGCCAAGCTGCTGGCTCGTTACCTGAAAAACGAAGGGCATGAGCTCCATCCCTGGACCCCGCCATCTGCGCTGTATCGCCAGCTGCTGAGCCTTTTCCGCCGTCGCGCAGCCTTGGTTCAGGCTCGAGTGGCTCTGGTACAAAGCTGGGCTAACGAGCCGCTGCTGAAGACCGCTTTCGCCGAACAAATT
>NZ_JACVAH010000079.1:0-255 GCF_014851795.1 Pseudomonas sp. Pdm06 | reverse complement strand
ATCAGTTTGCAGAGATGCTGGATTTACCGACGCCATCGCGAGCAAGCTCGGCTCCCACAGTTTTTTGAGCGTTCACAGATCAGGCGTCCACCATCGATCCTCTGTGGGAGCTGAGCTTGCTCGCGATGGCGGTATATCAGTTTGCAGAGAGGCTGGATTTACCGACGCCATCGCGAGCAAGCTCGCTCCCACAGTTTTTTTTGAGCGTTCACAGATCAGGCGTCCACCATCGATCCTCTGTGGGAGCTGAGCTTG
>NZ_JACVAH010000078.1:0-255 GCF_014851795.1 Pseudomonas sp. Pdm06 | reverse complement strand
CCCGCTGGGCTGCGAAGCAGACCCAAGCAGGCAACTCCACTTGCCTGACACACCGGGTTGTCAGGTTTTGAGGCCGCTTCGCGCCCTAGCGGGAGCAAGCTCCCTCGCCACAAAAGCCCTCTGACCCGGCATCAAATCTTCGTTGCCTGATCTGGCCTTATCGCGAGCAAGCTCGCTCCCACAGTAGTTTTGTGTTGTGCATAAAAACTTGGGATCGACACCTGCCCCAGTGGGAGCGAGCTCGCTCGCGATGAG
>NZ_JACVAH010000077.1:0-255 GCF_014851795.1 Pseudomonas sp. Pdm06 | reverse complement strand
TGCCCGACTACGACAACTACGTCGAGCACATGCAAACCAAGCACCCGGACAAACCGATGATGGACTACGAGGCGTTCTTTCGCGAACGCCAGGAGGCCCGTTACGGTGGCAAGGGTGGGCCCAAGTGTTGTTGAATTGAGCTAAACCCAACCCCCTGTGGGAGCGGGCTTGCTCGCGAAGGCGTCGGGTCAGTCGCCATTGATGTGGCTGACACACCGCTTTCGCGAGCAAGCCCGCTCCCACAGTTGTTTTTGG
>NZ_JACVAH010000076.1:0-255 GCF_014851795.1 Pseudomonas sp. Pdm06 | reverse complement strand
CGATGTCCATGTTGATGTAGCCACGGTCCAGGTAGTAGGAACGCAGGCGCTCCAGGTCACCGGAGAGTTTTTCACGGGCGTACTTGTCGTCGTTCTTGAAGAACGACAGCCAGTTGGTGGTCTTGAGTTCGAACAGGTCGATCAGGTCTTCATCCGGGAAAACCGTGTTGCCCACCACGTTGATGTGCTGGATGGCCGCCACGGTGCCTTCGTTGATGTTGACCTTCAGGCCGACGCGGTTGCGCGGCTGCGGCA
>NZ_JACVAH010000075.1:0-255 GCF_014851795.1 Pseudomonas sp. Pdm06 | reverse complement strand
GCTGAGCACCGAGCAGTGGTTCAAGGTCTTTCGCGAAGCCCGGGAGATGGGCGCCGCGCAGCTGGGTTTTTCCGGCGGCGAGCCGCTGGTGCGCCAGGACCTGGCCGAGCTGATCGGTGAAGCGCGCTGGCTGGGTTTCTATACCAACCTGATCACCTCCGGCATCGGCTTGACCGAACAGAAAATCAGTGACTTCAAGAAGGCCGGGCTGGACCATATCCAGATCAGTTTCCAGGCCAGCGACGAGCAGGTGAA
>NZ_JACVAH010000074.1:0-255 GCF_014851795.1 Pseudomonas sp. Pdm06 | reverse complement strand
CCCGCCGCCTGGGTAACGAGGGCTACACCTTCGCCAACGTCAACGGCGTGCCGCAGCCGCATGATGAAGACCACACCGTCGACATCACGTTCGCCGTGGACCCGGGCAAGCGCGCCTACGTCAACCGTATCAACTTCCGTGGCAACACCAAGTCCGAGGACGAAGTGCTGCGCCGTGAAATGCGCCAGATGGAAGGTGGCTGGGCGTCGACCTACCTGATCGACCAGTCCAAGACCCGCCTGGAGCGCCTGGGCT
>NZ_JACVAH010000073.1:0-255 GCF_014851795.1 Pseudomonas sp. Pdm06 | reverse complement strand
GGGCGGTGAAGGCCCACGGCTATCCGATGGTGCTGAACTTCGTGACCCACCGGCACAACATCGACAAGATCGACCGCATCATCGAGCTGTGCATTGCCCTGGAGGCCGACTTCGTCGAACTCGCCACCTGCCAGTTCTACGGCTGGGCGCAATTGAACCGTGTCGGCCTGCTGCCCACCCGGGAGCAACTGGTACGCGCCGAGCGCATCACCAATGAATACCGCGCCAAGCTGGAAGCCGAAGGCAATCCGTGCA
>NZ_JACVAH010000072.1:0-255 GCF_014851795.1 Pseudomonas sp. Pdm06 | reverse complement strand
ACCCGGCGATCGGCTTCCTGGCCCTGGCGCGCAAATACAACGATGCCCTGGCGGCCGGCCAGGTCCTGGCCCCTGCCAAGAGCATCGAGCAGATGCAGCACGTGGTGTTCAACGCCTACACCAACGCGACGCTGACGGTGTTGTTCCTGTTCGTGGTCTTCAGCATCCTGTTCTACGCGCTCAAGGTCGGCATCGCCGCCTGGGGCACCAAGGAACGCACGGACAAAGAAGCGCCATTCCAGGCCGTGCCGGACG
>NZ_JACVAH010000071.1:0-255 GCF_014851795.1 Pseudomonas sp. Pdm06 | reverse complement strand
CCGCAGCTACGTCTACGAACCGGGCACCTTCCGCCCACTGGCCCTGCTCGACGGCGAAGGCCCCGACGCCCGCCCGTTCTACTACCACCTCGACCACCTGGGCACGCCCCAGGAACTGACCAACCCCGCCGGCCAGATCGTCTGGTCGGCGCGCTACAACGGCTACGGCAAACTCACCGAACTCACCCACGGCAGCGGCGAACAACTGGAACAACCGCTGCGCTTCCAGGGCCAATACTTCGACCCGGAAAGCGG
>NZ_JACVAH010000070.1:0-255 GCF_014851795.1 Pseudomonas sp. Pdm06 | reverse complement strand
CGCCGCCGGCGTGGGCAGCGACAACATCGTGCCGGTGTGCATGGAGCGTTCGGTGGAAATGGTCGTGGCCTTGCTCGGCATCGTCCATGCCGGCGCCGCGTGGCTGCCGCTGGATCCGGAGTTGCCGACCACGCGCCTGGCCTTCTTGATCGAAGACGCCGATGCCAAGGTCACCTTGACCCAGGCGCAATGGCTGTCGCGCCTGCCCGTCGGGCATCAGGCTTGGACCCTCGACGCCTTGCCGCAAGCCTCTGC
>NZ_JACVAH010000006.1:0-297784 GCF_014851795.1 Pseudomonas sp. Pdm06 | reverse complement strand
CCTGTTCCTGCTGGATCAACTGGCTGAGGTAGGCCGGGTCGCGATGACCGTCCGGACGGGCGACCACCAGGGTCGCGCCGGTGATCAACGGCCAGAAGAACTCCCACACCGATACGTCGAAGCTGTACGGCGTCTTTTGCAGCACACGGTCGTTCGGGCCAATCGGAAAGGCGTCCTGCATCCAGTGCAGGCGGTTCATCAAGGCGCCGTGTTCGTTCATCACGCCCTTGGGTTGGCCGGTGGAGCCGGAGGTGTAGAGCACGTAGGCCAGGTCGTTGGCCTGGACGCTGATTGGCTCGAACGCAGAGGCTTGCGGCAAGGCGTCGAGGGTCCAAGCCTGATGCCCGACGGGCAGGCGCGACAGCCATTGCGCCTGGGTCAAGGTGACCTTGGCATCGGCGTCTTCGATCAAGAAGGCCAGGCGCGTGGCCGGCAACTCCGGATCCAGCGGCAGCCACGCGGCGCCGGCATGGACGATGCCGAGCAAGGCCACGACCATTTCCACCGAACGCTCCATGCACACCGGCACGATGTTGTCGCTGCCCACGCCGGCGGCGCGCAGGGCCCGGGCGACGGTTTGCGCCCGTTGGTCCAGTTCGGCGTAACTCAGGCGCTGGCCTTCGAACACCAGCGCCGGGGCGTTGGGGCTCAGGGCCGCTTGCTGGCTCAGGGCGGTGTGCAGGTTGGTCGGGCCGCTGTAGTGACGTTCGGTGGCGTTCCACTCGATCAGTTGGCGATGACGCTCGGCCGCCGGCAGCGGTGTCCAATCCCCGAGGCGGGTGCGTGGCGCGTCGAGCATGGCTTCCAGCAGTTGTTGCCATTGTTCCAGCCAACGCCGGGCCGTGGTTTCGCTGAACAGCGCGGCGCGGTATTCCAGCAACACCGACAGCACTTCGCCGTCGTGCACTTCCCAATTCAAGTCGTACTTGGTGGCCTGGGCGGTCACCGCGCGTTCGCTGACCTGCAACTGCGGCCATGGCTGGCTCGACGCGTCGGCGTTCTGCATGGCGAACAGCACTTGGAACAACGGGGTCTGGCCGAGGCTGCGCGAAGGCTTCAAGTGCTCCACGACCTGGTCGAATGGCACGTCCTGATGCTGTTGGGCATCCAGCACACGGTTGCGTACCTGATTGAGCAAACCTTCGAAATCCAGCGCCGGATCCAGGTCTGCGCGCATGACCACGGTGTTGACGAAGCAACCGATCAGCGGTTGCAGCTCGGCGAATGGACGCTGGGCCACCGGACTGCCGATCCGTACGTCGCGCTGGTTGGCGTAGCGCCCCAAGAGCAACTGCGCGGCACCGAGCATGAGCATATACAGGGTGGCGCCGCGTTGCTGGGCGAACTGCCGCAGGCGTTCCACCAGGACGGGCGGCAATTGCAGTTGCACCGCACCGGCCGTTGGGGCGAGCTGGTTTGGACGGCCCTGTTCGGTTGGCAGGTCGAGCAGGTAGTCGCCGTCCTCCAGTTGGTTGCGCCAGTATTCCAGTTGGCTGCTGAACGCGGTCTGCTGGCCGGGCTCGCGCTGCCAGAGGGCGTAATCGGGGTATTGCAGCGCCAGCGTCGGCAGTGCCGCCGGGGTGCCTTGGCACTGGGCGGTGTAGCACTGTCGCAGTTCCTCCAGCAGGTTCTGGCTGGAGGCGTCATCGGTGGCGCAGTGGTGCACGCTGAGCAACAGCAACGACTGGGCGCCACCACTGCGTTGCAGCAACGTGGCCCGGACCGGCACTTCGGCGGCAAGGTCGAAACGGCGGCCTGTTTCCCCGTGGATCGCCGCGTCGGTCAGTTGCTGCCACTGTTCGTCGCTGGTCGCCTGCAGGGCCGTGACCTGCACGGTGAGATCGACCTTCGGCTCGATGATCAACGCCAACTCGCCGTCGGTATCGCGCACGATGCGGCTGCGCAGGATCTCGTGGCGTTGGACCACACTGTTCAGGGCGGTTTGCAGGGCCTGGACATTGAGTTCGCCGTCCAGTTGCACGGCGCTGACCACGTTGTACTCGCCACCGCCGGCGCTCAGTTGTTCGAGGAACCACAAGCGTTGTTGTTCGAACGACAGCGGCAGGCGCGCCGGACGCGGCGCCGCAACGAAGGTCGCTGCCGGGGCTTGCAGGGGATCGCCCAGCAGCGCGGCCAAGGCGTCGAGGGTCGGGTGTTCGAACACCGCCCGCAGCGGCGGCACAGTGGCGAACTGTTGGCGCAGGCGGGCAAACAGCGCCGCCGCCAGCAGCGAGTGACCGCCGAGGTAGAAGAAATGGCTGTCACGACCGATCTGCGTCGACGGCACGTTCAGCAACTCGGCCCACAGGGCGGCCAGTTGCTGTTCGGCGGCGCTGCGCGGCGGGTCCAGGGCGTCTGGCGCGGCTTGGATGTCCGGGGCCGGCAAGGCCTTGCGGTTGAGTTTGCCGTTGTCGGTCAGCGGTAGCTCATCGAGCAGCACGAACGCCGAGGGCACCATGTAGTCGGGCAGGGCGGCGCCAATGGTCTTGCGCCAGGCATGGATGTCGGCCTGCTGGTCGCACGTCACGTAGGCCACCAGGCGCTTGTCGCCGGGTACGTCTTCACGGGCCAGCACCACGGCCTGGCGTACGCCCGGTTGGGCGCCGATCAGGGTTTCGATTTCCCCCAGCTCGACACGGAAGCCACGGATCTTCACCTGATGATCCATGCGTCCCAGGTACTCGAGCTGGCCGTCGGGCAACCAGCGCACCAGGTCGCCGGACTTGTACATCCGTGCGCCTGGCAGGGACGAGAACGGGTCTTCGATGAACACCTTCGCGGTCTGTTCGCCACGGTTGAGGTAGCCCAGGGTCACGCCGGCACCGCCGATGTGCAGTTCCCCCGGGACGCCCACCGGCATCGGGTTGAGGAAGGCATCGAGCACGTAGGTGCGCACGTTGGCGATGGGCCGGCCGATGATCGGCCGCTGCGGGAAGTCATCCACCGCGCAACCGGTGGCATCCACGGTGCATTCGGTCGGGCCGTAGGTGTTGAAGAAGCGGCTGCCGGCAATCGATGGCAGGCGTTGCCACAGTTGGGCGTCCACCGCATCGCCACCGAACAGCACGAAGCGCGGCAGGTACACCTCGCCAAGGCGAACGCCGTCGCTTTCGAGCAGGGCCTTGAGCTGTGCCGGGGTGCACTCGAAGGCGTCCAGGCGGGTATCGCGGAAGAAGCCGGCCAGGGCCTCGGGGTCGTAGCGCACGTCTTCCGGGGTCAGGTACAGGCTATGGCCGTCGAGCAACAGGATCAGCTCGGCCACCGAACTGTCGAAGGCGAACGAGTAGTTGAAGCTGGTGCGCATCGGCTGGTCGGTGTAGCGGCGATACAAGCCATGGATACGCGCCCAGGCCAGGTTGACCACCGAACCGTTGGTCACCAGGGTGCCCTTGGGCTTACCGGTCGAACCGGAGGTGTACATGATGTAGGCCAGGTCTTGCGGCCCGGCGAGCGGGGCCGGATTGCTGTCCGGCTGGTTGGCGAACAGCGCCGCGTCGCTGTCCAGGCGCAAGCGTGGCAGTTCGGCGCCCAGTTGTTCCAACAGGCCCTGCTGGCCTATGAACAGTGCCGGTTGCGCATCCTCGAGCATGTACGCCAGGCGATCCACCGGGTAGGTCGGGTCCAGCGGCACATAGGCGCCACCGGACTTGAGAATGCCCAGCAGGCCGACCAGCAGTTCCAGCGAACGCTCGACACACAGCGCCACCGGGCGGTTGGCGCCGACGCCCTGGCTGCGCAGGTAATGCGCCACCTGGTTGGCCCGACGGTTCAGTTCGCCGTAGCTCAGGCTGCGGCCTTCGAAACACAGGGCGTCACGCTCCGGGGTGCGCTCGGCCTGTTGTTCGAACAACTGGGCGAAGGTCAGGTGCGTCGGCACCTCCATCTCGGTACGGTTCCACTCGACCACGGTGCGTTGCCACTCCGCTTCCATCAGCAGCGGTAAGGCGGCGACCGGGCGCTGGGGCTCGGCGAGCATGTGTTCGAGCAGGTGTTCCAGGCGGGCGAGGGTCTGGCGGGCGCTGTCGGCGACGAACAGGTCGAGGGCGAACATCAACTCCAGTTGGATCGGCGCGTTGGCCGGGCACAGCACGTGCAGGTCCAGGTCGCATTCGGAGTGCCGCAGCGGGGTGTCCAGCGCTTCGAACGCCAACCCGGGGAAGCGCAACCGCGACTCCATGGCCAGTTGCTGGGCGACCATCACCTGGTACAGCGGCGCATGGCTGAGGCTGCGTGGCAGTTGCAGGCTGTCCACCAGTTGCTCGAACGGCAAGTCTTGATGCAGCAGGCCATCGCGCAGGCGTTCGGCCACTTGCTTGACCAGGGCGCTGAAGCCGGCTTGCGGCTCGAAGTCCGCGCGGATCGCCAGGTTGTTCAACAGAATACCCAGCAGGCCTTCGGTGCCCGGTTGTTCACGGTGGGTGACCGGGGTGCCGACCAGCACCGTGGCGTCGCCGCTCAAGCGGTGCATCAGTACGGCGAAACCGGCGAACAGGACGGTGAACGGTGTGGTGCCGAGACGACTGGCAAAGGCTTGTACCCGGCCGCTGAGGTCGGCGCTGAGTTCACGCTGCACGATCCCGGCGCGGTAGCTTTGCACCGAGGGCCGTGGATGGTCGGTGGGCAAGGCCAGCAGCGGGCTGGCGTCGCTGTCGCGACGGTCCAGGGTGGTGGTCCAGTAGTCGAGTTGGCGCTTGAGTTCGGCGCCTTGCAGGTGTTCGCGTTGCCAGAGGGCGAAGTCGGCGTACTGCAGCGGCAGGGCCGGCAGGTCGGCGGGAGCGCCGTTGCAACGGGCTTCATAACCCAGGGCCAGCTCGCGCAGGGCGATGGTGGCCGACCAGGCGTCCGACACCAGGTGATGCAGGGCGATGCCGAGCACGTGCTCGCCCGGCGCCAGGCGCAGCAAGCGCGCGCGCAGCAGCGGTGGGCGGGTCAGGTCGAACGGCTGCTCGAAGGTGTCTTGCAGGGCATTGAACTGCGCACCGGCGCGCGCGGTGGCGGTCAACCCCGACAAGTCTTCGAAGGGCAACGCGATGTCCAGCGCTGGGCTGATGCGCTGGCACGGCACGCCGTCGGTGCTGTGGATGCCGGTGCGCAGGATTTCGTGGCGCACCAGCAGGTCGTTCAGGCTGGCGTGCAGCGCTTCGACATTGAGTTCACCCTTCAAGTGCAGGGCGAACGGAATGTTGAACAGGGTGGTGCCCGGCGTCAGTTGCTCGATGAACCACAGGCGCTGTTGCGAGAACGACAGTGGTAGCAGCGTCGGGCGTGGTTGGGCCTTGGGCACGCTGAGCGCGTTGGCTTGCGGTGCGGCGGCCTCGGCCTGGCGGGCGTCGATGGCCACGGCCAGCAAGGCCACGGTGGGGTGTTCGAACAGCACCCGCAATGGCAGGTCCAGTTTGAACTGGGTGCGCAGGCGGGCCACGATCTGGGTCGCCAGCAGCGAGTGCCCGCCGAGGGTGAAAAAGTTGTCCTCCACGCCAACGGTGTCGCGCCCCAGGACCTCGGCCCAGATGGACGCCACGGTGGTTTCCAGCGCGTTGCGCGGGGCGATGCTCTCCTGGGCGTCCGCCTGCCAGTCCAGCTCGCGGGCGGCGAGAGCCTTGCGGTCGACCTTGCCGTTATTGTTCAGGGGCAGTTTGTCCAGGCCGACGAAAGCCGCCGGCACCATGTACGGCGGCAGTTGCGCCCGCAGGTGTTCGCTCAGGCCGTCGCTGCCCTGGGTCTCGTCATGGGCCGACCAGTACGCCACCAGCCAGGCTTCGCCGACGGTGTTTTCCCGCAGCAGGACGGCGGCTTCGCGTACGTTCGGGTGCTGGGCGAGACGGTGTTCGATTTCCGTCAGTTCGATCCGGTGCCCGCGCAGTTTTACCTGCTGGTCGCGACGGCCGAGGTATTCGATCACCCCGTCTGCACGCCAGCGTCCCAGGTCACCGGTGCGGTACAGGCGACCTTCGAGTTGAGGGTGCTCGATAAAGGCGTCAGCGGTGCGCTGCGGGTCGTGCAGGTAGCCGCGGCCGACGCCGACGCCACCGACGCAGATTTCCCCGGCGACGCCAACCGGCACCGGGCGCAGGGCTTCGTCCAGCACATACAGACGGTTGTTGGCGGTCGGCTGGCCGATGGGCATGTGGCTGACCTCGGCCCCCGGGGCCGCGAAGATCGGCTGGAAGGCCACGTCGTCGGCACATTCGGCCGGTCCGTAGGCGTTCATCAGGGCGATGTCGGGGAACCGTGCGAACCAGTCCCGGGCCACGGTCGGCGGCAGGGCTTCACCGGTGGGCAATACCCAGCGCAGGTCCGGCAGTTGCAAATCGCATGGGCACAACGCGAGCACGGTGCGCATCAGGCTCGGGACGATTTCCAGCACGTTCAGGCGCTCGCTGGCGAGCACCTGCAGCAGGCGTTGCGGGTCGTGGGCGATTTCATCGGGAAGAATGTGCACGGTGGCTCCGAGCACCGGCGCGGCGAGGAACTGCCACACCGAAATGTCGAACGCCACCGAAGCGGTCTGGGGAATGCGGTCGGCGGCGCTGAGCCCCAGGGCCGGCACCTTGCCGAAGATGTTGTTGAGCATGCCGCGCTGTTCGATCATCACGCCCTTTGGCGTGCCGGTCGAGCCCGAGGTGAACAGCACGTAGGCCAGGCTGTCGGGGCGGGCGAGCACCGGCAGTGGCGTGTCGTTGCCCGATGCCCAGCAGGCTTCGGCGAACAGCGCCGTGGGCGCCTGGTCGAGGCCGCTGAGCAGTGGCTCGAGCAGACCGCCGCAGGTTTCGCTGGCGATCAGCAACGGCGCGCGGGACAGCCCGAGGATTTCCCGCAGGCGCTCGGGCGGGTGATTGACCTCCAGGGGCAGCATCGCCGCCCCAGCCTTGAACACGGCCAGCATCATGGTCAACAGCGCCAGGCTACGGGGCGCCACCAGCGCGACCAGTTGGTCTTCACCGGCACCGGCCTCGCGCAGGGCGTGGGCCAGGCGCGTGGAACGCAGGTCCAGTTCGGCGTAGGTCAGCGACTCACCGGCGCAGGTCGCGGCGACCTGATCACCGCGCAGGGCGACCTGGGCGGCAAACAGCTCGGCGTAGCTTTGATCCAGCGCAAAGTCGTGGGGGTTCAGCGCCCACTCGCCCAGCAACTGTTGACGTTCGTCGGCCGCCAGCAGTTCGAAGCTGGCCAACGGCGCGTCGGGGGCGACGAGCATGCTGCGCACCAGGCTGGCGATGTGGCCCAGCAGGCGCTGCACGGTGGCGGTCTCGAAACGTTCGCGGTCATAGGACACGCGGATGCCCAGTTGTTCGCCCGGCAGGATCACCACGGTCAAGCCGTAGTGGGTGTGCACGCTGTGGTCCATGCCTTCGAGGCTGAACTGGAAACCGCCTTCGAGGATCTGTTCGTCGATGGGCGCGTTTTCGAACACCAGGATGCTGTCGAACAGGGTCTCGCCCCGGGGAAAATCGCTCCAGCCCTGGATGTCGGTCAACGGCGTGTGCTCGAAGTCGCGCATGTCGACGTTGAGTTTCTGCAGGTCGCCCAGCCAACTGCCGAGCGAGGCGTTCGGATCCACCGAAACCCGCAGCGGCAAGGTGTTGATGAACAGGCCGATCATTTCCGCGACGCCGGTCAGGTCGGCGGGACGGCCGGCCACGGTGACACCAAAGACGACGTCCTGCTGCCCGCTGTAGCGCGACAGCAGCAATGACCAGACCCCCTGGAAAAACGTGTTCGGGGTGATCCGGCGACCGCGGCAGAACGCCGCCAGTGCCTGGGTTTCCTGCGCGTCGAGGTGAATCAGTTGGTCGTCCACCAGCACCGCATCGGTGTAGCGGTCGCGGCTCACGCCGTTGTCCACGGTCAGTGGCGTGGGGGCGTTGAGGCCTTGCAACTGGCCGCGCCAGAATTGCTCGGCCTTGCCCGCATCCTGGCGTTGCAGCCACTGGATGTAATCGCGAAATGGCCGAGGGCTTTTCAGTTCCGGCGTGCGGTCGTTGCACAGCGCTTCGTAGACTTTGAGGAAGTCCACGGTCACCAGGGAGATGCACCAGGCGTCCATCAGGATGTGGTGGAAGCTGCGAATGAACTCGTAGGACTCGTCGGCCAGGCGCACCAGCCGGAAGCGAATCAGCGGTGGCTTGGACAGGTTGAAGCCGACTTTCTGCTCGTCTTCCAGCAGCGTGCGGATCCGCGCCTCCTGCTCATGGGGCGCGAGCCCGCGCAGGTCGAGGGTGTCCAGCGGCACCTTGACCTGGCGATGGATCACCTGCACCGGTTGCTTCTGGCTTTTCCACTGGAAACTGGCGCGCAGGGAAGGGTGCAGTGCCACCACCTGGCGCCACGATTCGAGGAACGCCCCTTCATCGATGGCCCCGCCGATGCGGTAGCGATCCTGCATCAGGTACACCCCGGAGTCTTCGTGCAGCAGGGAGTGGAACAGCATCCCTTGTTGCAACGGCGACAGCGGGTAAATGTCTTCGATCGGGTTGCCAGCGGTTTTTTCGGTGGTCATTGAAAGCGTCCTGCGTAAAAAAGGGCAACGGTGGTGGCGGAGCGACGGGAGGAACCGTTCACAGGTCGGCCTCGTCCAGTTCGGCCATCAGCGCTTGCATTTCGTCATCGGACAGGCCCGAGGCGCTGAACTCGGTGCTGTCGGCTTGCGGCTCGGCGGCGCTCGGATCCAGCGGTTGCGCGACCTCGGCCATGGCCGCGATGGTCTGGCGTTCGAAGACTTGCTTGGCCGACAGCGCGATGCCTTGCTCGTGGGCCTGGGCCACCACTTGCAGGCTCAGGATCGAGTCGCCGCCGATGGCGAAGAAGTTGTCGGTGACACTCACCGTCGAGAGTTTCAAGACCTTGGCGACGATCGCTTGCAGGGCGGTCTCCATGGCGTTGCGCGGCGCCACGTGGGCGTTTTCGTCGAACTGGTCCGGGTCGGGCAACTGGCGGGTGTCGAGCTTGCCGTTGGGCGTGCGCGGAAAGCTTGCCAGGGTCAGCACCAGGGCCGGCACCATGTACGACGGCAGGCGTTCACCGAGGAAGCGCTTGATCGCCTCCGAATCCGGCGCGTAGCCGTGGGCGGCCAGGATGTAGGCGAGCAGGCGTTTGCCAGCGGCATGTTCCTGGACGATCACCGCGGCTTCGCGCACGTCGCTGTGGCTGCACAACTGGCGTTCGATTTCGCCCAGTTCGATGCGGTAGCCGCGGACCTTGACCTGATGGTCCTTGCGGCCCAGGAACGCCAGGCGTCCGTCGGCCAACCAGCAGGCCAGGTCACCCGTACGGTAGGCGCGAGTGCCATCGGCCAGGGTGACGAAGGCCTTGGCGGTTTCTTCGGGCTTGTTGCGATAGCCGCGGGCCAGGGTCGGGCCGGCCAGGACGATCTCGCCTGGTTCGCCAATGCCGCAAGCGCTGTCGAATTCATTCAGCAGGCGCAGGTCCATGCCGGCGATGGGGCGGCCGATGCTGACGTTCCGGCTGGGCTCCAACACTTCATAGGTGGCCCAGACCGTCGCTTCAGTGGGACCGTATTCGTTCACCAGCCGGGCGTGTGGCAGGGTCTTGCTGTGTTGCGCGATCAGCGACGGCGGGCAAGCCTCACCAGCGACGATCCAGCAGGCGAGGGGGGCGGCTGCGTCGCTGCGCTGCAATTGATCGAGCAGGGCCTGGTACAGCGATGGCAGCGACAGGCCGTGGCTGACCTGATGCTGGGCAATCAACTGCGCCAGGCGAGCCATCTCCAACTCCTCACCCGGGGCGGGCAACACCAGGCGTCCGCCTTGGGCCAGGGTCCAGAAAATCCCGGCGACCGAACTGTCGAAGGCAAAAGAGGACAGCAGCAGGTAGGCGCGCACGGGCGTCTCATAGGCGGCCATGCGCACTTGGGTCGAGAAGCTCAGCGCGCCGTGGCTGATTTCCACCGCTTTCGGCGCACCGGTGGAGCCGGAGGTGTAGATCAGGTAAGCGAGGTCGTTCGCGTCCGGCAAAGGCAGTGCCGGCCAATCGCCGAGGTCCGGCGTTGCCAGGTCATCCAGCACGAAGCGTTGCAGGTGGGGCGGCACGCTGTCGGCCAGTTCGGCGCTGACCACGATGTGGGCAATGGCGCTGTCGGCGAGCATGTAGGCGCGGCGGTCGGCCGGGTAGGTCGGGTCGACTGGCACGTAGGCGCCACCGGCTTTCAAGACGGCGAGCATGGCGACAATGGCCGCGTTGCTGCGGGCGAACAGGATGCCGACGGGGACCCCGGGACCGATGCCGGCGGCGACCAGTCGATGGGCCAGTTGCGTGGCGCAGGCGTCGAGGCGGCTGTAGCTGAGGTCACCGTCCTGGTCGCTGAGGGCGATGGCGTTCGGTTGTTGGCGAACCTGACGGGCAATCAACTCCACCAGTGTCACGGGTTCGATGGACGGCACGCTCGCGGCGGCGTCAATCAGTTGGGATTGCAGTGTGCCACCCAGGGGCAACTGGGCCCAGGCCTGTTGCGGTTCCGCCAGGGCACCTTGCAGCAGTTGCAGCCATTGCTCGGCAAGGCAGCCGGCGGCTTCGGCGCTGAGAGCATGGCGGTCGTAGACCAACTGCGCGTGCAGGCCGTCGGGCAACTGGCGGACGTTCAGGCATGCCTTCAGCGGACTCATCACCGCACTGGCGTGACGCTCCCGGGCATCGCCCGAGCGCCAGGCAAAGGCGTATCCGGCGTCGAGGGTGCCGGTGTAATAGTCCTGCCAGCCGACCGCCCGTTCCAGGGTGGCGGCTACTTGCGTGCTTTGCTCCAGCAGGGTCACCTGGGCATCCAGTTCGATGTTCACGGGCAGGCACTGCTCGAACAGACCCAGGGTGTTCTCCAGTTCCGCGCCGCGACTTTCATGGATCAGGGTGAGCGGCACCTGTTGTTGGCCGGCCAGTCGTCCCAATACCGCTGCCCATGCCGCCAGCAGCACGTCCGGGGTCAGGGCCGGGTGGCGGGCGATGTCAGCCGGCAGCGCCAGGTCCAATCGGGTCGGCGCAAACCCGCCTTTGAGGGCCGATTCTATGGGCAGTTGCAGGGTGGCCTGTTCGGTTTCGCCCGAGGGTTGCCAGAAAATCACGCCCGGATGGTCCGGCGCGTCTTCAACCAGGCTCCAGCGCCATTCGGCGTAGTCGGCGTACTGCAAGGTGTCGGACAGGTCCGTGGCGCTGTCTTGCAGCAGTGCATCGGCCAGCCATTTCAGGCTGGCGAGGTCGAAGTGGCTGCTGGCCGCCGCCAGGTCCAGGATCGTCTGTTCATCGGACAGGCGCACCAGGGTCACGTACAGGGGAGACGTCCAGTCGCGGGGTTGGCCGGCGAGTTGGGCCAGCGCGGCGTCCTGATCGGCGCGGTTGTATTGGCGCAGGTCCTGGAGCTTCACCGCCAGCGGAGCGGTTTCGTCGATCACCTGCACCGGGTGGCGCAGGCCGGGCACGGGCATCAGGCGCGTGCGCAGGATTTCACTGCCGGCCACCAGCGCCTGCAGGCGCTCGTTCAGGGCATCGACGTCCAGCGATTGCGACAGCGACCATTGCAAATGGCAGCTGAACGGATGCTCTGCCGCACCGTTGATATGGGGGTAAACCGATGCCTGTTGCGGCGAAATACGAAAACCTTGAAGTCCGCTCATGTTCATCTCGATTGAAAAAGGGCTTGAGCCTGGGTCACCGCACAGACGCTGGGGCTTGCTGGACAAGGGTCAGGCAAGCCTCCTGCGAACGGCGGGTGGACCCGTTGAATGTCAGACGGCAACGTCGCTCGACAGCAGGGCTTCAGCCATGCCGGTCATGATGGCGCGCTTGCCGGTAAAGGGTTCGCGACCGTGCACAGCGAGCATGTTGTCGATGAACAACACGTCCCCCTGTTGCCAACTGAACCGCACCAGCGAGTCGAGGTAGGCCGCGCGTAGCGACTCCAGGACCTGGGGCTCGATGGGTTCGCCATCGCCATAAAAGGTGTTGGTGGGCAGGTCGAGGTCGTTGAAGTTGCTTTGCAGCGAATCGCGGATTCGCCCGGGCAGGGTGCTGATGTGGAAGAATGTGGCGTGGTTGAACCAGACCTCTTCGCCGGTGCGCGGGTGGCGCACCACGGCCGGCCCGCGTTGGCGGGTGCGCAGGCGATTGTGGTCTTTCCATTCCACTTCGATGCCGACGCTGGCGCAGTAGGCTTCCACTTCGCCACGGTCTTCGGACTGGAACACGGTCTGCCACGGCAGGCCGAAACCGTCGCCGTAGTTGCGAACGTACAGCACGCCTTTTTCCCGGAAACGCGCCTCGATCTGCGGGCTGATCCTGGCCTTCACGGCGCGGGTCGAGCCGATCGGTGTTTCACCGCCGGTCTCGGACGGCAGTTGGCAGTAGAAGAACAGCCGCAGCGGGAAGCGCGGTGAGTAAGAGTGTTCGTTGTGGGGGAAGATCATCTGGTCGGCCGGGTAGTCGGTCGAGGTGTAGATATTGCCGCCGACCCGTGTCCGGGGCGAGGCACGGAACATGTATTCCAGCGCTCCGGGGGAAAGGGCGGCGATCACCTGGTCGAACTGCTCGACGGACGCGACGTTGAAGCCACGAAACAGCAGGGCGCCGTACTGCAGCAATTTCTTTTCCAACGACTCGCGTTCCCGGGTGGCCCAGGCGACCAGATCAACACCACTGACCGCTGGCTCGATCACCAGGGGCAGGGCGTGGTCCGGGCTGAGCAGGCGCTCGGTCACCAGTTGTTGTTCCGAGACGTTCATGGCTTTGCGACGCACGGCGCCGAGGGCGCGTGGCGATGGGGGCACGATAGACATAACGGCATCCGACTCGGTTAAAGGGACAAGGAGCGACGTTTGGCTTGCATCATCTGGCTGCGACCGGCCAGCGCCTGGGACTGTTGTCGCTCACGGGCAAAGGCCTGATCCCAACTGTCGATGCGCTCGGCCAGTGCCGGCAACGGCTCGTCCAGCAGGGTGTGCAGTTGTTCCAGCAGGCAGGTCCACAGGTGTTGCAGGCGCAAGGCACGGCCCTGGTCGAAGTATTCGCCGCGATACTTGAGGGTCGCGGCAAGGCCTTCGCTGCCGTGTACAAGGTCGAGTACCAGGTGGAAATCCCCCGGTGCCTGGGCCACGTCCAGCGCGGCCAACTGCGCACCGGCGATGGCGGTCGGGGTCACCCGTGACGGTTGGTAGTTGAGCTTGACCTGGAACAGCGGCGAGTGACCGGGACGGCGCTGCGGCGCGAGGGCCGAGACCACCAGATCGAAAGGCAGGCCTTGATGGGCGTAGGCCAGGCGCGCTTCATCGCGAACCCGCTCAAGGAAACCGGTCAGGGTTGGCTCGCCACGCAGGTCACAGCGCAGGGTCAACTGGTTGACGAAGAAGCCGATGACGTCGTTGTGCTCGGCCAGTGGTCGGCCGCTGACGTCGGTGCCCAGCAGGAATTGCTGCTGGCCGCCCAGTTGCTTGAGCACCAATTGATAACTGGCCAGCAACAGCATGAACAAGGTCATGCCTTGCTCGCGGGCCAGCGCTGCCAACCGCTCGCAGCTGGCCTGGGGCACGGTGAAGTCCAGGCTGTGTTCGCCCGGGGCCTGGCCGCTGCCACCCAGTTCCAAGGTTTGGGGCATGCCGGCCAAGTGTCCGCGCCAGAAGTCCTGCTCGTTGGCGATCCGCTGTTCGTTCCAATGCCAGGCTTCCCATTGGGCGAAATCGAGGTATTGCCCTGGGAGCACGGCGTCCGCTGACCCCGCCAGTTCCGCCAGCAATAGTTGCGCCGAGCGCCCATCGAAGGCGATGTGGTGCAGCGTCAGCAGCAGGTCATGCTGTTGCTCATGTCGGCTGAGTAATTGCGCCCGCAGCAGCGGGCCGACTTGCAAATCGACGGGGGTGGCGTGTTCGTGGGCCAAGCGCTGGCTCAGTGTCTGCTGTTGCTGCGCTTCATTCTGCCCACGCACATCGTGATGGACCAGCGCTACGGCCGTGGCCGGCAACACGTGTTGTTGCGGGCCATCGACACCGTCGCGGTACACCGTGCGCAGCACGCCATGTCGCTCGACCAGCGTGTTCAACCGCAGGGCCAGCGTCTCGATGTTCAGCGGACCTTGCAGGCGCAGGTGCAGCACCAGGTTGTGGCGAGTGTCGTCCGGGTTCAGCTGGCGCAGGAACCACAGGCGACGCTGGGCGAACGATTGATGTCCCTGGCTGAGGTTGGCCTGCTCGGTCGAAGCCTCGGCCGTCGGCATTGGCTGATTCAGGAGGTCTTGCAGGGCCAGCGCCCATTGGTCGAGGGTGGTTTCCCCGAACAGACTTTGGGTATCGAGGTTCCAGCCCAGGTCCTTGTGCAGGTGCGCGGCGAAGTCGGCCACGCCGATGGAGTCCAGGCCCTGGCCGATCAGGCTGAGGTCGAAGTCGGCGGAAAAATACGGGTTGACCGCGTGCAGTGTCTGTTCCAGCCATTGGCGGCAGGCGGCTTGGGCCTGTTGCGGTGTTTCGGTCACCAGGCGTTTGAGCTGGGCAAGGTCAAGGAGCTCGCCGTTCGCGGCCAGCACTGCACCGCTCTGGGCGATGATGCTCAACGTGCCCGCAGCGAGCTGTTTGCGTGCGCCTTGACGGGCGATCTTGCCGCTGGTGGTCATCGGGATGGTACCGGCTTGCACCAGCACGATCTGGTCGATGCCACAGTCGGCGGCTTCGCGCACGGCGTTTTGCATTGACGCGAACAGCGCTGGGTGATGCGCTGGGTCGACGAACTTGCGTTGCGGCTCGGCGACAATCACCAGCTTCTCGCGACCCAGTGCCGGGTCCATTTCCGAGAAGGCGGCGATGCGCCCGGTGCGGATGCCCGGCTCGGCGTCGGTAATGGCGAATTCGATGTCGTGAGGGTAGAGATTGCGCCCATTGAGAATCAACAGGTCCTTGAGCCGTCCGCAGATCACGACTTGGCCTTCGTGCATGAAGCCCAGGTCGCCGGAGCGCAGGTAATGCTCCGATGAACCGACAATCCGGGCTTCAAAGGCTTCGCGCGTGGCTTGGGGATTCTTCCAATAGGATTCGGCGTTGCTCGGGCCCTTGAGCCAGACTTCGCCAATACGATCGGTGGCGCACTGCTCGAAGGTGTGCGGGTCGACGATGGCAATGCTGTGCAGGGCTTGCGGGTAACCACAGGCGACGAACTCCACGGCGGCGGCATCGGCCGCCGCCAGCGCCACGCGGCCGGTTTCCAGCACGGCCTTGTCCAGGCGCAGCACCACCGGCAGCGCGTCGGCCGGCGTGGCGCTGACACACAGGGTCGCTTCGGCCTGGCCATAACCGGGGCTGATGGCCAATGGGTCGAGGCCACAGGCGGCAAAGCGCTGGGCGAACGCTTCGAGGGTGCCAGGGTGGATCGGTTCGGCGCCGTTGATCGCGTGCTTCCAGGCGCTCAGGTCGAGCTGCGCGATGAGGTTATCGCTGACCACGCGGTTGCACAGGGCATAAGCGAAGTTGGGGGCGAAACTGGCGGTGGCGCGATAGCGACTCAACGCTTGCAACCAGGTCGACGGCGCATTGACGAAGGTCTGGGAAGCCATCAGGTAGCACGGCATGCCGCTGTAGAGCGGGGCCAGCATACCGCCGATCAGGCCCATGTCGTGGTACAGCGGCAGCCAGTTGACCATGGCGCCGTGTTCGTCGAAAGCGTAGGCCTGGCGCATCAGTTCGACGTTGGCGATCAGATTGCGCTGACGTACTTCGACGCCTTTCGGCGAGCCGGTAGACCCCGAGGTGTATTGCAGGAAGGCCACGGTCGAAGCGTCGATGGCCGGGCGTTGCCACTGGCTGGCCGGTGGTGTGCCCAGGTCCTGGACAGTCAGCACATCGACCCGGCCCTCCACCAGTTCCAGCAAGCCTTCGCAATAATCCGCCGGGGTGAGAATCAGTGCCGGCTCGGCATCCACCACCACGTTGCGCACGCGGTCGAGGTGGCGCGGTTTGCGCGACGGTGGCGGAAACAACGGCACCGCAATCAGGCCCGCATACAGGCAAGCGCAGAAGGCGCGGGCGTAGTCGAGGCTGCTGGGCAGCATCAACAGCACCCGATCACCCGGCGCATAACGCGCTTGCAACGCGGCCGCCAGGGAGCGGGATTGCTCGTGCAGTTGGGCAAAGGTCAGGGTTTCGCCAATCTCTACGCCGTCCGGCAGAAAATGCAGGGCGGCACGCTGAGGGAAGTGCTGGGCGTTGGCTTCCAGCACGTCGATCCAGTGTTCGAATGAAAACATGTGCAGTTCACGCCATGGCCACGATGACTTTGCGGTCACCGGTGAAAGGATTGCGACCGTGTGCCACCAGTCGGTTGTCGAGCATCAGGATATCGCCGGGCTGCCAGGGGAAACTGATGGCAGTCTCGCGATAGACCTCGCGCACGGTGTCGAGCATGTCGTCGGCAATCGGCGAACCGTCGCCGAAATAGACATGGCGCGGCAGGTTTTCTTCACCCACCGCCGCCAACAGGCTGGCGCGTACGCTCGGTTCGATGGCCGAGACATGGAACAAGTGTGCCTGGTTGAACCAGACCCACTCACCGGTCTCGGGATGCTGCTGCACGGCGGCGCAACGCTGGCGGGTGCGCAGGTCGCCGTCGGCTTTCCATTCCCATTCGATGTCGTTGTCCTGGCAGTAGCGTTCGACCTGGGCGCGGTCCTGGGTGTTGAAGACTTTTTCCCAGGGCAGGTCCAGGGCGCCACTGTAGTTGCGCACATAAAGCAGCTCGCGACTGGCGAACAGCTCGCGGATCTCGGCAGGCATGCGCTGGTAAATCAGGCGGCTGTCGGCAATCGGGGTCTCGCCGCCGGTTTCACTGGCCTTGATGCAGTGGAACCAGATGCGCGAAGGCCAGGGGCGGGTGTAGGCCTGTTCGTTGTGCAACGGAATGAACTGATGGGCCGGGTACTCGGTGGAGCTATAGACCCCGGCGAAGACTTTGCTGCGCGGCGTGGAGCCGAATTCGTAGCTGGCCAGCGGGGCGCCGAAGCTGGCGGCGAAGCGCTTGAAGTCGATGGGGGTGGCGACGGTGAAGCCGCGGAACAATACGCCGCCCACCGTGGCCAGGACCTGGGCCAGGCCGTCGCGAATCGAGGCGTCCAGGTCATGGATCGACTGTCCCGATGCCCCCTGCACCAGCACGGGCAGCGATTGGGCGCTTGCATCCGTGGGCGCCATTGAAAACAGCTCGGAACGCCCGTTCAGGTGTTCGATTGAGGTCATCCTTGTGCATCCTCTTATAGCTTCTTCGACCAGTCACAAGACCTTGAAAGCAGGGCAGCGGTCGGTTGTGTAGGACTCGTCTGTAATGTATTCAATTCAATACAAGACGACATACTAGGTACAAATGAGAGGGATTATCAATACTATTTATTTAATTTTTTTTTTGGATTAGACTCCGCTCCGCTGGCGCCAAACAGCCTTCGGCCAGCTCAAAAAACCAAAAATATCTGTCGCAGGGGAGCGGGGCGTGAATTTCAAAAAGAACACAATTGCGTTGGCTGTAGGGTCGGCCATAGGCTTGAGCAACGGCGCTTGGGCGGCTGAAGAAGCCGGCAAGATGGAGATCGCTCCAATCACCGTGACCGGTGAAAAGATCGACCGTACCCTCGAAAAGACCCAGTCCAGCGTCGTGGTCGTCACCGACAAGAACCTGCGTGAGCACGGCGACAAGGACCTGGTGGATGTGTTTGCCCGCACGCCCGGCGTCTATAACCAGGCCGGCAATGAGAACTGGGGGATCCGTGGCGTGCCGGTGTCCGGTTTCGACGACCAGGGCCCGGCGGCTCTCAACGGTGCGGTATCGGTGTATGTCGACGGTGCAGTACAGCCTAACCGCGCACTGACCCTCAGCCCGGTTCCGCTCTGGGACGCCGAACAGGTCGAGGTTTTCCTTGGCCCGCAATCCACCACCCAGGGCCGTAACTCCCTGGCCGGCGCGGTGGTCATCCAGACCAAGAACCCAACCTTCGAACCGAGCTTCTCGGCGCAGACCAGCGTGGGCAACTACGGTGAGCACGGCGCAGCCGTGGCGGGTGGCGGGGCCATCGTGGATGACAAGATCGCCGGGCGTATCGCCGTGGATTACGGCGAAGGTGACGGCTACATCCGCAACACCACGCTCAATGACGACGCCAACCCGCGTCGTACCAGCAACGCCCGCGGCAAATTGCTGATCCTGCCTAACGACGACACCGATGTCCTCTTGACCTACGCCCACAGCGAACACCGCCAGGGCGACCGTTCGACCATGCGCGTCAACGGCAAGCCGAGCTACTACGACATCGCGTCCAACACCAAGGCCTTCGACAACCTCAAGCAGGACACCCTCAGCGCCAAGGTGGACTATCGCCTGAACGATGCCTGGTCGCTGACGAGCATGACCGCCAACACCCGTACGGACTACAGCAACCGTCTGGACTTCGACCAGACTGCCGTGGACAACGAGGTCGTTCTGCGTAAGCAGGACGGTAACCTGTTCAGTCAGGAGCTGCGTCTGAATTACGCCTCGGACACGGTGAAGAGTTTCGTCGGGGCTTACTATGGCCACAACACCAACAACTTCCACGACCGGTTGCTGTTCGATGACGTACTGGTTCGTACCGTCAAAGGTGATACCAAGATTGAAAACAAGGCGGTGTTTGGTGAAGTGAACTGGACGTTCGCGCCGCGCTGGACGTTGATCACCGGCCTGCGTTACGACCACGAGACGAACGATACCGATATCGAGGAGGACGGCCGCTTCGTCCCGGAGAAAATCAAAAAGTCGTTTGATGCCGTGCTACCGAAACTGGGCATCGACTACGAACTGGCAACGGACCAGTACCTCGGTTTCATGGTGCAGAAGGGCTACCGCGGTGGCGGTGTCAACCTGCGCTCCGGTAGTGGCCACCAGGCCTATGACCCGGAATATACCACCAACTACGAGCTGTCCTATCGCGGTTCCTTCTTCGACAAGACCCTGCGCACCCGCGCCAACCTGTACTACACCGACTGGAAAGACCAGCAGGTCAGTGTGCGGGAGAACGGTAGCAACGTCATTGATATCTTCAACGCCGGTCGCAGTGACATCAAGGGCTTGGAGGTCTTTGTCGAAAAAGACATCACCGAACAACTGACCCTCAATGTAGGTGGCGCCATTACCGATGCCAAGTACAAGGACTTCGTTGCGGACAATGGGCAGGACCGGAGCGGCGAATCGTTCCTTTACTCGCCCAAGTACAAGATGTCCGTGGGCGGTGTCTATCGCTTCGACGACCGTCTGATATTCGGCACGGACGTTACCTACCAGAGCACCGCGCCTTCGGAATACGAGTTCGATGCCAGCGGCAAGGTCACCGGTGAGCGCCGCAGCGACAACTACGTGCTGGTGAATTTCAACACCGAGTACAAAGTCACCAAGAACGTCGCGGTTTCCGCTTACGTGAAGAACGCGTTCGACAAGGAATACGTCACCAACAACCGCAACGACGACATCATCGACGTCGGCGCACCGCGCACGGTGGGGATGATTCTGCGTTACGACATGTAAACCCAAGGGCGCGGGGAGGCAATCTCCCCGCGCCTGCTCCAACGTTTCGGATGTTTGTTTCCAGGCTGTTCGTTCCCTTCCAAACCCAGCCTCCATGGAGGAAATCATGAGTGCTTTTTCGAATGTCACAGCAGGTGGCGCGCAACAGCTACGCCTGTTGCACACCGGTCTGTCGAGCCCTTACTGCCTCGATTCGACGCCGCTGCTGGAGCGTCAGCAACAGCAGGAGTCCAACGCCCGCAGTTACCCGCGACGCATTCCCCTGGTGCTTGAAAGGGCCCATGGCATCTATGTGCAGGACAGCCGGGGACAAGTGTTCGTCGATTGCCTGGCCGGTGCCGGAACCCTGGCGCTGGGGCACAACCATCCGGTGATCATCGAAGCCATCACCCAGGTCATGGCGGCCGGTGTGCCGATGCATACCCTGGACCTCATGACACCTGTGAAGGACGCATTCGTCCAGGAAATTTTCGCTTGCCTGCCCAGCGAGTTCGCTCGTCACGCACGCATCCAGTTCTGCGGCCCGAGTGGGGCCGATGCGGTCGAGGCCGCGCTCAAGTTGACCCGTACCGCCACCGGGCGACACTCGGTCCTGGCGTTCGAAGGGGCCTACCACGGAATGACCCTGGGCACGCTGGCCATCAGTGGCAACCTGTCGCCCAAAAATGCCCTTGGCGCCTTGATGCCAGGGGTACAGCGCCTGCCGTTCCCCCACGATTATCGTTGCCCGTTCGGGGTGGCTGGCGATCAGGCGGTCACCTTGAACGTGCGTTACCTCGAACACTTGCTCAACGACCCCGAAAGTGGGGTGACCGCACCCGCGGCGATGATCCTGGAGCCAATCCAGGGCGAGGGCGGGGTGATTGCAGCGCCGGACCGTTGGCTGCAGGAACTGCGCCGGTTGACCCAGGCCCACGGTATTCCGCTGATTGTCGACGAGATTCAGTGCGGCATCGCCCGTAGCGGGCGGATGTTCGGCTTCGAGCAATCGGGCATCACCCCGGATGTCATCACCCTGTCCAAAGCCATTGGCGGCGGGTTGCCGCTGTCGGTGATGGTTTACCACGAGTCCCTGGACGTCTGGCAGCCAGGTGCCCACGCCGGCACGTTCCGTGGTAATCAGTTGGCGATGGCGGCGGGTACCGCGACCTTGCGCTTCATCCGCGATCAAGGCCTGGTCCAGCACGCCGAAACGGTAGGGGCTCACCTGCAAAAACAATTGCAGGCACTGCAAAACGAGTTCGACTGGATCGGTGATGTGCGTGGGCGTGGCCTGATGCTCGGCATGGAAATCGTCGACCCGCAGGGCACCCCCGATGTACAGGGTCATCCGCCGGTGGACACGGCCCGGGCCAAGGCTTTCCAACAGGCGTGCCTGAAGCACGGATTGATCGTTGAACTGGGCGGCCGCCACGGCGCGACCGTCCGCTTCCTGCCGCCGTTGATCATCACCGAGCAGGAAATCGATTTTGTCGGGAAAATCCTGTTCCAGGCCGCGAGCACGATCAACGAGCGTCCCGCACGCTGATCATCGGGCAGGGGGCCGCGTCCGGCTTGGACGCGGGCCCCGGTCCAACGGGCCCTCAGTAGTCCCAATAGGCCGCTACCCAACGAAAGGCGTCACCGTCGACCGCCACCCGGCCAACGGAGGGGAACGGTAGATGAGTGGCGACCAGCAGCTCACCGGACGCCGCCGCTTCTTGCATCAGGCGGACCCGAACGCGGACCGACTCTTCAGGGTCATGTTCAAAGCCGTTGTGCCAGTCGGGGTGGTCGAAGGCGACCGGGAACAAGGCATCGCCGGCGAACGTCAAGCGCTCCTCGCCGCAGGTCACGTGGACCACGCTGTGCCCTGGCGTATGGCCGCCGGTGCGCTTGACCAGCACGCCCGGGGCGACCTCGTAGGCTTCCTCGAAGGTGCGCAGCTTGTCGTGGTACTCGTGCATGAATTGCTCGGCGGTGGCGCGCAGTACGTCCGGTACCGGCGAGGGCATGGAGGTGAGGGAGAAATCCGGGGCCGCCCAGAACGCTACCTCGGTCGCGGCCACGTGGATCCGCAGGTCTGGACGCAGCCGGCGCTTCACCTCATCGACCAGCAACCCGCCAATGTGGTCCATGTGCATGTGGGTAATCACCACGTCGGTCACCGACGCCAGATCGATACCAGCGGCGGCAAGGCGCTTGGGGAACTGCCCGGCCCGCGGGAAACCGGGGAACTGGCCGCCGAGCCCGGCATCGACCAGTATGGTCTGCTCGCCGCTACGTACCACCAGCACATTCAACGCCCAATCGAAGGCGTCCGGGCCCAGGAACATGTCCTTGAACCAGGCCGCGCGGGCAGCTGGGTCGGCATTGGTGGACATCGTTGCGGTCGGCAGGGGCAACACCCCATCGCTGACCACCAGTACGTCGATCTCGCCAATCTTCAGCGCATAACGCGAAGGGACCAGCTCCTCGTACGAGGTAGCGTGCAAGCTCATGTTTGAGTCCGGGTGCATTCCATCCTTTGCTGCAGGGGCGTTCAAATGCGTGGTCATGGTCGTTCTCCGAAGGCTTGGCTCAAGGGCTTTGGCGAAAGCCGCCTCTCTCGGCATGAGAAAGTGGCTGTCGCTGGAGAATGAGTCTGCATCGCGCCGGACCGCGTTCGATACCATACGTGGGTATGTTGTGCAGGCGCTTTAGCGTGATGGACCCCAGCAAAAGGTATGGGCATTCAGTGAGCCGGGGAGACGGCGGCACAGGCGCCATTGATGCAACTGACCCACCGCCATCGCGAGCAAGCCCGCTCCCACAGGGGATCCGGGTGTTCATGAGCTTTGCATGCAACGCAGGGCCAATTGTGGGAGCGAGCTTGCTCGCGATGGCGGCGACGCAGTCAACATCGATTCAAGCTGACCCAGCGCTTTCGCGAGCCAGCTCGCTCCCACAGGGGATCTGGGTGTTCATGAGCTTTGCATACAACGCAGGGCCATTGTGGGAGCGAGCTTGCTCGCGATGGCGACGGCACAGTCAACATCGATTCAAGCTGACCCAGCGCTTTCGCGAGCCAGCTCGCTCCCACAGGGGATCTGGGGGGTCATGAGCTTGCATGCAACGCAGGGCCAATTGTGGGAGCGAGCTTGCTCGCGATGGCGGCGACACAGTCAACATCGATTCAAGCTGACCCAGCGCTTTCGCGAGCCCGCTCCCACAGGGGATCTGGGGGGTCATGAGCTTGCATGCAACGCAGGGCCAATTGTGGGAGCGAGCTTGCTCGCGATGGCGGCGACGCAGTCAACATCGATTCAAGCTGACCCACCGCTTTCGCGAGCAAGCCCGCTCCCACAGGGGATCTGGGTGTTCATGAGCTTTGCATACAACGCAGGGCCATTGTAGGAGCGAGCTTGCTCGCGATGGCGGCGATACAGTCAACATCGATTCAAGCTGACCCACCGCTTTCGCGAGCCAGCCCGTTCCCACAGGAAAGTCAGGGGGCATGTTTAAGCGGGCTCATTCCAGCGCTTGAACCACCAGTGCAGCCGGGAGATCGGTTTGCCCTCGGCGTCCAATGGGCGGCCGTCTTCGGCGTAGGCTTGGGCCGGTTCCAGCAGTTGGCCGTTGAGGTAACGGGCTTCGACCGCCGGGTTGCCGTTGGGGTGCAGGCGGCGGTAGCGGCCGTCGCGCACGCCGTCGCGATAGACTTCGGCTTCGGCCAGTTGCCCGTCGGGGAAGTAGTTGTTGGCCTCACCGTGCAGCAACCCGCGACGGTACGTGGCCTGGCGTTGCAAGCCGCCTTCGGCCGCGTAAAAGCTCGCCACGCCCTGCAATTTTCCCTTTACGAACGGCAGGACCGCCGAGACCTTGCCATTGGGGTGATACAGGGTGCTGGTGCCCTGCAGTTCACCTTGGCTGTAGTTGAGTTTTGCTTGCGGGCGTTGGGCTTCTTCGATGTGCAGCGGACCGTCGAGCCGGCCCTCGACCAGTTGCCCGTCCAGCCGGCTGTCGCCGCGTTCCAGGTCCAGTCTTTTCGTGGTCATCGCCGTGCTCCCGTCAGTTGACCTTCACCAGGCCACCCTTGATGGTCAGCATGCCGCCGCCGTCCACCGTTTGTTCGGCGGCCGCCTTGTTCACCAGGCTGATGCCGGCGTCGTTGGTCAGGGTGGTGCCAGCCTTGTTTTCCAATGACGTCCCGGCCTGGTTGCTCAGGGCCGTGCCGGCTTTCTGGCTGATGGACGTGCTGGCCTGGGCCGCCAGGTCCGCGCCGCTCTTGATGGCGAAGCTGCCGCCGCTTTGCAGGGTCAGGGTGCCGCTGACCTTGATGGTCAGGTTGCCGTCCACCGTCAGGCTGTAATTGCCGGTGACCTTGTGCTCATAGTTACCGCCGGTGCTGTGGGTCTGGTCCGAGCCCACGGTGACGGTGCGGGTGTCCTTCACATCGAGGCTGTCGCTGCCGGTCTGGATGGTCACGCTGCGCTTGCCTTTCTCCAGGGTGACGGTCTCGTCGCCTTCCTTCACCGTGCGGGTGCGGGCGTTCTGCACCGTGAGGGTTTCGTCGTGGCCGACGGTGGCGGTGGTGTCGTTGAGCACGTTGATGTTGAAATCCTTTTGCGCCTGGAGGAACACCTCTTCGGCGTCCTTCTTGTCTTCGAAGCGCAACTCGTTGAATCCGCCGCCGCCCTTGGACGAGTTGGTCTTGATTCCGGATTGGGTCTGGTTCGCCGGCAGCGCGTAGGGCAGGGCGTTGTCGCCGTTATAGACGCAACCGGTGACCAAGGGACGATCCGGGTCGCCGTCGATGAAGGTCACGATGACTTCCTGGCCGATTCGCGGCACGAACTGCATGCCAAAGCCTTTGCCGCTCCAGGGCAGGACCACGCGCACCCAGCAGGAGGAAGTCTCGTCGTTCTTGCCGGTACGGTCCCAGGGGAACTGCAACTTGATCCGCCCGTACTCGTCGGTCCAGATCTCTTCGCCGGCCTTGCCCACCACCATGGCCGTCTGGGTGTGCATGCGCGGTTTTGATGTGGTGCGGGTCGGTCGATAAGCGGTGGCCTTGGGGATCGCTTCGAAGCGATTGCGGTAGCTTTCATGGCTGGCTTCGTGGCTGACCGAGGTCACCACCCAGTCGATATTCAGCGTCGTGTCTTCATGGCCGGCGAGGGTGAACCAATACCCCGGCACCAACCAGCGGCAGTCGCTCTCGCCGACAAAACATTTCTCCTGGCTGCGCAGGCCGTCCACCCGCTGTTTGGTCAGTGCATCGCCCTGGGCCTTGGCGTTGTAGCCGCCCGGATGTTCGTACATCGAGTTGGGTCCGGCCACGGCTTCGGCCTGGCTGAAGAGCGATGTGGTCGGCGTGGTGAATTCATAATCGGTGGCTTGGTAAACCCCGGCCACCGCCTGCAGGCACACCTGCCCTGAGCGGATACCGTGCAGTTCTCGCTCGCCCATTCCCTGCCCGAGATAATTCACAGTCGGCCCGTTGGGAATCGGTGCGAAGGCGTCGTTGCTGTCGGCCAGCACCAGGGTGTGCTTACCGGCTTCATGGCTGAAGAACCAGAAGATCCCATCTTCTTCCAGCAGTCGGGAAACGAAGGCCAGATCGGTTTCGCCGTACTGGACGCAGTACTCCCTTGGCGTGTAACTGCCGCTGAGTTTGAGCTGGAAATCGGTAAACGCGTGGGCCTTGAAGATCGTGGTGACGATGTCCGAGGTGGCAAGGTTCTGGAACACGCGGTTGTTGCTGGCAAGGCTCAGCCACCAGAGCCAGGGGCGCAGTACCAGTTGATAGTGCTCGGCGGTGGCGTCGGCGGGCAGTTGGCGGATTTCGGCGACCAGCCAATCCAGCGGGCGCAGCAAGGCGTCCTTGTGCAGCGTGGTGGTCACGTGGCTGGCGACCGCCGTGGTGAGGTCCAGCGAGGCGCCGTCGTTGATGCCGTTGAGAATGTGCGAGCCCAGGGCATTGAGGCGTTCTTCGCCGGACAGCGAGTCGGGGTACAGCGCCGACAGCGTGGCGGCGGTGAGGGAGAGGGTGGTGTTGCTGTCGGTGGAGCGGGGCATTGAAAGTCCTCACGACTTCAAGAAAAACGCAGGCGTCAGCTGTAATGAGTGGTGATGAAATTGTACGGCGCGCTTAATTCGTTCGATCGACTGAAAGGAAGGCCATGAGGGTACGTGTCTATGTTGCAGAGATAAGCGGTAAAGGACCCCTCGGCGTCGAAGACCCATGAATCACCACGGTTCAATGTCTTGTCCAGCAACTCACGATTTTTCTGGCTTGTAGCGACGACAACGACCCAGCGATTATCAGCCTTGAACCCGTGGAGCTTGTTGACATCCCGGGTGATGGATTCCTGAAGGTTCGCACCCCCGAAATCTCCGTTTGTGCTCTCTACCTTGATTTCCACTGCATAACTCTTTCCCAGAAGAACGAAATAGAAATCCACCTTCTCTGCGCTGTAAGGCCAGGGGTAACTGATCTCCCTGACCTTGGCAGTGATCCCGTAGCCACGTTGGAGGTGGTAGGAAATCTCAACTTGGGCGGCGCTTTCCCACGGGCCGTTCGAAGTCCAGCTTTTATTGAACTGGCTGGGTGTGCCGGAGAAGTCTTGCGGATGGACGCCAGCCGCTTGCAATACAACGTTCAAAAAGTCTCCTTCCGTCATGATGCCTGTCTCCGCTGAGTAAGAAGCTGTTGTAAAAGTCGGCCGGTTTAGCAGTATTACTCCAACACCCACTCCGCCAACTTCCCGGTCACCTGCGTCATCAACACATTCTCGACATCCCGCGCACCCGCCGCGCTGCACTTGGCCAACACGGCTTTGACGATCCCGGCATCGAACTCGAATTGCTTACCGGTCGCGGCCTTGTAGCGGCCACGCAGTTTCTCCAGTTTCGCCAGGACAATTCCCTCCAGTGTCGCCTCATCCAGCGGCCGGTACGCCACCACCGTCATGCGCGCCAGAAACGCCGGGCGAAACGCTTGTAGCAGGACTTTATGCAAGGCTTCGTTGAAGGCATCAGTGCCCAATTGCGCGGAGGGTGTGTCCAGCAGCAGTTCGGCGCCGACGTTGCTGGTGGCGAGCATCACGGTGTTCTTGAAGTCCACCACCAGGCCGGTGCCGTCTTCCATCAGGCCTTTGTCGAAGACGTTGTAGAAGGCTTCGAGCACGTCCGGGTGGGCCTTTTCGATTTCATCCAGCAACACCACGGAATAGGGTTTGCGCCGCACCGCTTCGGTGAGCACGCCGCCGCTGCCGTAGCCGACGTAGCCGGGCGGGGCGCCTTTGAGTTGGCTGACGGTGTGGGCTTCCTGGTACTCCGAGAGGTTGATGCTGATCAGGTTGCGTTCGCCGCCGTACAAGGCATCGGCCAAGGCGTAGGCGGTTTCGGTCTTGCCCACGCCGGTGGGGCCCACCAGCAGGAACACGCCGACCGGTTTCTGTGGGTCGGTGAGGCCGGCGCGGTAGGCTTGCAGGCGTTGGGCGATGGTGTTCAACGCCGTGCCCTGGCCCATGACCCGCTGGCCCATGCGCTGGCCGAGGGTGCGCACGGCATGGGCTTCGTCGGCGAGCATCTTGCCCACCGGGATGCCGGTCCAGCCGGCGATCACGGCGGCGACGGTCTTGCTGTCCACCTGTTCGGGCACCAGCGGATCGTCCTGGCGAATGGCATCGAGGCCGGCTTCCAGGCGCAGCAGTTCGGCGGCCAGGTGGTCGATGCGGTTATCGACCTCGGTGTCGGCTTTTTCACTGTCGGCCCGTTCGCTCAGGGCCAGCAGTTCGCGCCGGGTGTCGAGCAGTTCGCGTACGGCTTCGCGCTCTTCGCCCCAGCGGGTTTCCAGCTCGCGGATGGCCTGCACATTGCTGGTCGATTCGCCCTCTAGCAGGGTGATGCGCTCGCGGTGATCCAGGCCAGTGGCCTGTTCGCGGCGCAGGCGTTCGACTTCATCCTTGAGGCTGTTCTGCCGGTGGCGCAGGCTTTCCAGTGGCGGCGGCACGTCGTGTTGGCCGAGGGCGACCCGGGCACAGGCGGTGTCGAGCACGCTGATGGCTTTGTCCGGCAACTGCCGCCCGGAGATGTAGCGGTGGGACAGTTTCACCGCCTCGTGGATGGCGGCGTCCAACACTTGCACGCCGTGGTGCTGTTCCAGTTTGCTCGCCACGCCGCGGAGCATTTCCACGGCGGTGAGTTCGTCCGGTTCTTCGACCTGCACCAATTGGAAGCGGCGGGCCAGGGCCGGGTCTTTCTCGAAGTATTTTTTGTATTCCAGCCAGGTGGTGGCGGCCAGGGTGCGCAGTTCGCCCCGGGCCAGGGCCGGTTTGAGCAGATTGGCCGCATCGCTGCCGCCCTCCGCACCGCCGGCGCCGATCAGCGTGTGGGCTTCGTCAATGAACAGGATGATCGGTTTTTCGGCGCTGCGTACCGCGTCGATCACGCCCTTGAGGCGTTGTTCGAATTCGCCCTTGACCCCGGCGCCGGCCTGTAACAGGCCCAGGTCGAGGACGCGCAGGGTGACTTCCTGCAGCGATGGCGGCACATCCCCGGCGGCGATCCGCAGGGCCAGGCCCTCCACCACGGCGGTCTTGCCGACACCCGGCGCGCCCACCAGGATCGGGTTGTTCTGCCGGCGCCTGAGCAGGATGTCGATGCATTGACGGATTTCGCCGTCGCGGCCGACGATGGGGTCGATGCGACCGTTCCGGGCGTCGGCGGTCAGGTCCTGGGTGTACTGGTCCAGCACCGGGTCCTGTTTCTGTGGCGCCTCGCCGGGCTTGGCCGGGCGCACGCCAGCGACATGCTCACGGGAGCTTTCGGTCCATTCCAATAGCTGGGCGCGCAGGGCGTCGCGGGGAATGCGCAGCAACGACGAGGCGCTGTTGAGCAGCAGGCTGCGGCGCTCATCACGATCCAGCAGTGCCAGCAGCAACAGCCCGGAGCGGATGCTGTCCAGGCCCAGCACACTGGCCTGGACCACGGCGTCTTCCAACAGGCCGATGGTGTGCGCCGACAGGGCGGGGGTGCGGGTGCTGCCGGATTTGAACAGGTCCAGGGCCTTGTTGGTTTCCGCGGCCACCGCGTCACGTTCCAGGCCGAAACGCGGGAGCAGGCAGGCGAAGTCACCGCCCTCGATATCGAGCAACTCCAACAGCAGGTGTTCGATTTCCACGTAGTGGTGGCTGCGCTGCATGCAGCGTTGCGCGGCCCGTTCCAGGGCGCGGCGGTTGTCCGGGTTGAGGCGTCCGATCAGGCTGGCCAGTTCCATTTCAGGCAATCTCCGGCTGGCGAAGGCGGGTTTCGATCCGTTGCACGGCCAGGCTCGGCTGGCGTTGCAGGCCAGCGTTCCAGTTCAGCCGTGGCGCTGCCTGGCGACCCAGTTGCAGCGGGCCTGCACCGCGGACCAGCAGCACCAGGGTGCAGTCCAGGTCGGGGCCGAAATACAGGGCGTAAAGGCTGGCGAGCAGCGGATGGGTTTCGCCGGTGGGCAGCAATCCGCTGGCCTGGGCCGTGCTCAGCGGGCCGAGGGTCAGGCGCACGCCGGCATGTTCGTCCCAGACCCGGGTGCCGGCCACCGCGCTGCGGCCCAGGCGCAGGTTGCGCCCGCCCGGTTGCAGGCGGCTGCGACTGGCCGGCGGGATTTCACGCCAGCCGCCTTCGTAGGCACTCAGTTCCACGGGCAAGCCGAACTGCTCGCGAACAATCGCCGCGAACCCGTCCAGGGAGCGCCGGCCATCGGCGTACAGCGCGGTGCAGGCCAGGACCGCCGAGTCGGGGGCGGCCTGGCGCTCTTGCAAGGCCTTGGGCAGCAGGCCGGTCAGCGCTCGCAGCTGTGCGTGTACGGCGGACGCGCCTGGGGCGGTGAAACCGAGGGCGATGCGATGTTTGCGCATCACCTTGTAAAGCAGGCTGAGCAGGCGATGCTGGAACAGGTCGAGGAATTCCGCCGGGGCGTGATCCTTCGCCCGCGCTCGCTGTTGCAGCCATTCCTGGTAGGCGTAGGGCAGCGGGCCGTCCGGGCCTCCGAGGCCGAAGATCGGTGTGGTCAAGGTGGGCGGCAAGCCGGGTTCGTGGTCCAGGCTCTCGACTTCACTGGCGGCGAACAGCGGCGTCAAGGGCCCGCGCAGGCGCAAGGCTTCGGCGTGCGGCGCGGTGCCGCTGCCCAGGGGCTCGGCCTGGGGGTGTTCGCGTTCGAGTAATAACAGCGCCTGGAGCCATTCGAAGCGTTGCGGATCGCGTCGCAGTCGCTCGCTCAGGTTCAGAGCACCAGGGGTTTGCCGGCTTGGGGTTGCCATGTCTTCACCTCCTTGTCGGACTGGACCAGCACCGTGCGTACGAAGCGGTTGGCGGTGGCGTAAAGGGAAAAGAACTGCGCCAGCACGCCGGAGAAGAGCACGGCGCTGCTGCCGACAAAGTGTTGCGGATCCAGGTGCAGGCGCACCTCCAGGCCGTTGCGCCAGCCGCGCCAGGCGTCTTCGCCGACATGGGCGATGACGCGCTCGCAGCCCAGTCCGGCGACCCCTTCGATCTGACGGTGGGCGCTGGCCTCGTCCCGCAGGTTGTGCAATTCGAGAATCTCACGCAGTGCGTCCAATGCCTGGGGGCCTTCGACCAGTGAGAGATGGTTGAGGGTCAATTGCGACACCAGCCGCCAGCGCGATTCACCGTCCAGGCGCGGCAGGCTTTGCGGGCTGGGTGGGTTGCGCAGGCGCGCCCAGGCCACCGGTCCCGGGCGCTCGAAACCCAGCGGCGTACCGGCCGGCAGGCTCTGGGCCAGGTGGCGATTGGTGCACAGCAGTTCGGCGGTGAGGCTGTAGTCGCGGGTGTCGGCCAGCGGGTCGAACCGGGTGTCCACCAGGCTGATCATCAAGTCGGTGCCCAGCCGGTTCGGGCTCATGCCGCTGACCCGGCGCGCATGCCAATAGCAGGTTTGGTCGCTGCCATGCTGGCTGCCGTAGTAGGCCGGCACTTTGCGCACGCCCTGTCCGGAGATGGCGCGCATGCCCCGGATGCTGTGGATCTCGACGCTGTTTTCCCGATGACTGTCGGCCACCAATCGGTACTCGCTGCGGGTGCCATCCGGGCGCAGCGGCTCGGACGTGCGGGGGAACAGGTTGATCACCGGCGTGCAACCGAGGGCGATGTCGCTGGCCTGGAGCGGCAGGCGACTGCTGGGCGCCCGGTCGAACACGATGTACAGGTACAAGGCCTGGCTGTCGCTAGTGGCGCCGGCCAGGGGCAGGTCGAAGAAACCGAATTTATCCGGGAAGGCAAAGTACTCGGCCAGCAGGCGCATGCCAGGGTGCACGCCGTCCTCGTCCGGCAACAAGACCTGGTCGCTGGCGAAACCGACGATCTGCGGCAAGCCGGCCAACGGCTCGGGCACGCTGCCCGGCGCGCCGGCCAGGACCTTGATGGCGTGAGCACCCAGCAAATCGTACAGCCCGGCGTTGATCATCGGTGACGCCGCCAGGTGCACCCGCAGCGAGTCGATCCCCAGCGTTGACCACTGGCTTTCCCCCAGGCATCGCAATTCCAGGCGCAAGGCCGAGCGGGCCTGGACCACCCCGGTCAGCGCCTGGGCTTCATCGCTGCCCAACAGCAACGCTTCGCTGACGTGGACTGGCCACAGATGCACGGCGGCCGTGGTGCGAAAATGAATGCTCTGGCCTGTGTCGGTGGTGACGAACAGCGGTGTGTCGCGGGGCAGCGGGTAGCCCTCGTTCAAGTTGCCTTTGCTCGGGTCGGGCTCGAACTGCACGATGGCGCACGATGGCAAGGGCCGCATGGCCAACGGGTAAAGTTGTTCGAGCAGGGCATCGCTGAATTCGGCGTAGTCGTCGTCCAGCCGCCGTTGCAAGCGCGCGGCCAGCAGCGCGAACCCTTCCAGCAGGCGCTCGACGTGGGGGTCGGGGCATTCGCCGGGGGACAGCTCCAGGCGCCGGGCGACCTTGGGATAACGCTCGGCGAACAGGCTCCCGGCGTGACGCAACCAGGTCAGCTCCCGTTGGTAATAGTCCAGCAGTTGCGGGTCAATCGAGTCGCTCATGGCGTACCTCCAGGCCGTCGCCGGCGGGCTCGATGACAAAGGCCACGGGCCATGCATGCAGGTCGCCGCGCAGCTCGCCCGACAGCCGTATGCACAGTTGTTGCGGATGGCCCGGCACTGGGCAGACCTGGACCTCGCCCAGACGCAGGCGAGGTTCGAAGTGGGTGATGGCCTGGCGGATTTCCCGGGTCAGTTGGCGCCGGTCATCGCTGCGCTGCTGTTGCAGCGCGGTCCAGTCGGCGATGCCGTAGTCGAGGATGCTCGGGGGTTCGGTCAGCGCCCGTGGACCGCGTCGGGTATTGAACAGGCGCGACAGTTCGGCATGCACCGAGTCTTGCAACGCCTGTCGGTCGAACGCCCGCCCGGTGTCGTCCGCCGGGCTGGCCAGGCGTTCGAACAGGGGTGGGCGCAGCCCGAAGCCAGCCATGGGCGCGGCTGCCTTACTTGGTCATTTTGTTGGCGGCCAGGTCCCAGGTCGTGCCCGCCGTGCCTTCCTTGGTACCGTCGTCTTTCTGTGCGGTGAGCTCCCATTTGATCTTGGTGAAGTTCAGCGACAGGGTTTCCACCGGTTTGCCGCCGGTGCCGCCACTGACACTGACGTTGGATAGCACGACGTTGGTCAGGGTGTAGATGATGAAGGGCATGAGTTTGCCGCTGCCCTCGGCGGCGTTGCGGCCGATGGTGATGACCGCTTGCGGGATTGGCTTGCCGGCGCAGCAATACTCATTGAGGGTGGGGGTGGAGCTGTCGACGAACTTGGTCAGGGTGAATTCGCCGATGTGGGGCCGGCCGGAGGTGCGCTCCGAGTTGCTGACGTCGTTGGTGACCTGCATTGCCACGTTATGGCTGTAGGACATGACCTCGATCTTGTCCGTGAACCCCTCCAGCAGGCTGTCGCCCTTGATGTCGCCGCCGAGGTCGAGAATGATTGCATCCATTGTGTGGAACTCCTGAAGTCGAGTGGGGTGTTACCCGATATCGATCCGTTAAAGACGAACGCTGAACCTGTGGCGAGGGAGCTTGCTCCCGCTGGGCTGCGCAGCAGTCCTAAAAAACAGGGCCGCTTCGCGCCCCAGCGGGAGCAAGCTCCCTCGCCACATAGCCACATAGCCACATAGCCACATAGCCACATAGCCACATAGCCACATAGCCACATAGCGGTCAGGCAGCTACCGGCGGCGGCAGGGTCGCCACCAGGCGGATCGACGCGGTCAACTCCTCCAGTTGGAAGTGCGGTCGCAGGAACACCGTGGCCTTGTAGGCGCCGGGCTTGCCGGCCACCTCCGTCACATCCACCCGGGCTTCGCGCAATGGGTACTGCGCCTTGATCTCTTGTGGCGCGTTGTCATTGATCAGCACGTAGTCGGCAATCCAGTTGTTGAGGTAGGTCTGCACGTTGTCGCGGGTCATGAAACTGCCGACCTTGTCGCGCATGATCACCTTCAGGTAATGGGCAAAACGCGAAGCCGCGAGTACATACGGCAACATCGCCGAGATCCGCGCGTTGGCATTGGCCTCGTTGGTGTTGTAGACCTTGGCCTTGTTGGTGGTCTGTCCGCCGAAGAACACTGCCACGTCGCTGTTTTTCTTGTGGCACAGGGAGATGAAGCCCAGGTCGTTGAGTTCTTTTTCACGGCGGTCGGTGATTGCCACTTCGGTCGGGCATTTGAGCGACAGGTCCCCGGAGCTGGTGCGGAAGGTATGGGCCGGCAGGCCTTCGACCGCGCCACCGCCTTCGGCCCCGCGAATCGCCGCGCACCAGCCATATTTGGCGAAGGCTTCGGTGATGCGTTGCGCCAGCGTCCAGGCGGCATTGCCCCACAGGTACTTGCTGTGGTCGGTGCCATTGACGTCTTCGACGTAGTTGATGCCTTCCACCGGCAGCGTGTCCGGGCCGTAGGGCAGGCGCAGCAGGAAGTGCGGCAACACCAGGGACACGTAGCGCGAGTCTTCGCTTTCCCGGAAGGCGCGCCATTTGATCAGTTCCTGGCTCTCGAAAATCTTCGACAGGTCCCGGGGGATCGCCAGTTCGGTGAAGCTGGTCATGTCGAACAACCGCGGGCTGGCGGCGGCAATGAACGGGGCGTGCGCGGCGGCGGCGACGTTCGAGAGTTTTTCCAGCAGGCCGATGTCCTGGGGATGCCGGCCAAAGGTGTAGTCACCCACCAGCAGGCTGAACGGATGCCCGCCAAAGGTCCCGTATTCTTCCTCGTAGATTTTCTTGAACAGCGCGCTCTGGTCGAATTCGACGGCTTTTTCCAGGTCGTTCTGCAGTTCTTTCTGAGTGACGTTGAGCAGGCGCAATTTCAGCCGGGTGCTGGTTTCGGTGTTTTGCACCAGCAAGTGCAGGCCGCGCCAGGAGGCTTCGAGTTTCTGCAGGTCGGGGTGGTGCAGCACTTCGTTGAGCTGGGCGCTGATCAACTCGTCGATCTGGCTGATGCGGTCGTTGATCATCGCCACTGTGTCCTTGTCGATGGCCATGCCTTCGTCGAGGACCTGGGTGGCGAATTCGGCCAGCATGTCGCGGGCGTAGTCTTGCTGGCTGTCGTCGTGGGCCATGCGGCCTTCGGCGATGATCTTGTCCAGCAGGGACAGGGTCTGGGTCGTGCTCTCGCTGGTTTGAGCGCTGGATGAAGCAGGCATGGCGTTATCTCCCTTGAATGATGCGCGCGATCAGGCCTGTGGTTCGGCCGGGGCAGGGTCATCGTTGGCGGCGACGCTCGGCAGCTCCTGCGTCGCGTCCTGGGGCCTGGCCGACTTGATCTCCTGCAGGCCCTCGGTGTTGGCGATCACGTCACGCAGCAATTTGTCCAGGTCATCGTTGCCGTCGAGCTTGGTCAACAGATCCCGCAGGCGTTGGCGCGCCTCGAACAACCGACGCAACGGCGTGACCTGCTCCACGACCTTGACCGGGTCGAAGTCGTCGATGTGCCGGAAGTTGAGTTCGATGTTGAGCTTGCTGTCGTCGCCGCTGAGGGTGTTGTTCACCTGCAGCGTGGCACGGGGGGAGATGGAGGCGAGCACCTCGTTGAAATTGTCCCGGTCGATTTCCGTGAAGCGCCGCTCATTGAGCTTGGGCAGCGGGTCCAACGGCTTGCCCGAGAGGTCGGCCAGAATGCCGACCACCAGTGGCAATTCTTTTTTCTCGATGGCGTTGCCGATTTCCACGTCATAGGTGATCTGGACGCGGGGAGGACGGACTCTGTCGAGCTTGTGCTGGGTACTTTCTGCCATGGCGGCCGACTCCGATGCATGTGTGGGAGCAATGCATCGGGAGTCCCGCTCATCGCATTCCCTTGCTGATCCGCAGGTTGCAAATGGGCGGCAGAAAACCTGTCATTCCCTTGACGAACCTGGTCCATTCAACCGCGTGGGTCGAACTACCCAAGACGCTAGAACAGGTCTATAAAAAAGCAAGCAAAAACAATTTTTGACCGCTGAGAAAAGGAAGATTCATTTTGCGTGGGTTTTTTTATGGATTTTTTTTGAGCCTGGCACTCACCGGTTGCTCGTTCTTTGCACCCAGTGTCGACCTGGACAGCCTGACCCTGGACGTCGCGCCCCGGGCCAATGACGACACGCCGATCGCGGTGGATTTCATCGCGGTGAACGACCCGGACCTGCTCAAGCAGCTGTCGGGCATCACCGCCAGCCAATGGTTCGCCGAGCGCGAACAGTTCCAGCGCGACTATCGTCAACTCATGTCGGTATGGGGGCTGGAGCTGGTCCCGGGGCAATTCATCGACCGCCAACCCTTCCCATTGGAGGGCCGGCGCGCCGCTGGACTTTTGGTCTTCGCCAGCTATAACACTCCCGGAGCCCACCGGCTTCGGCTGGACGATCAGCGCAAGGCCTGGCTGAAGTTCGACAGTCGCGAGATGACCCTCGTCAACGATGGCCAGCGTGATGACCATCAGCCTTGAGTAAACCGCGGGCCGCCATGGGCGGCGACATTGGGATGTCGAAGGGAGTCGTATGAGTCTGTTACCTGACGCGGTGTGCTGGCATGAGGGCATGCAATTGCTGCCCCAGCATTTTCAATTGCAGGGGCTGCGTGCCGAGGCCTTGGCTGCGCATTTCGCCGGGGCCTGCAACCCTTGGTTCTGGGGCGTCAGCCAGTTGGAGGTCGACCCGTCGGCCCTCAGCGCCGGCCAGGTACGGCTGCTGCAATTGCAAGGGACCTTGCCGGACGGCTTGCCGGTCAACCTGCAGGCTGGCGTCGGGCCGACGCTGGAGCTGGACATCACCGAGGCCATCGACAAGACCGCCGACGCCACCGTGACCGTGTACCTGGCCGTCAGCCCACTGTGGCGTGCCGGGCAACTGTTGCCACTAAAGGGCCGTTTGCAATCGGTGGTCGGCGAGGCGTTGCCGGACCTCACCAGCGGTGAGTTTCCCGAATCGATCACTGTCTGGCGACCTAACCCGAGGTTGTGCACGCAACTGAGCAAGGCCGATTCGATCTGCCTGCCGTTGCTGCGCATCCGCAAGGAGGGCGGTGGCTTCTGGCGCGTACCCTACACGCCACCAACGCCGGTCCTGTTGCCGGAATCGGTCCTCGGCCGGCGGGTCGCCGGGGTGTGTGCCCGGGCCCGGGAAAAATGCATGTTCCTCGCCGGTCGCTTGCGTCAGGCCCAGGCGGCCGGCAACCAGGACGATGCCATGGAGATTCGCCGGCAATTGACCGCCTTGTGGGCGCGCTTGCCGGAAGTCGAAGGGGCGCTGAACACCCGGGTGGCGACGCCCCAGGCACTCTACGGTTTGCTGCTGGGGCTGGCCGGGAGCTGGTCGGCCCTCGATCCGCTGGCGGGCGTCCCGGCCTTCGCACCGTTGGATTTTCTCGAGTTGCAGCATGGCTACGAGCCGTTGCTGGATTGGCTGGAAACCACCCTGGAGCTGGTCCGTGCCGGCTATCGCAGCCTGGCCTTCGAGCGCAACGAGCAGGTCTTCTCCATCCAGTTGCCGGACGACCAGCCGGATCAACGCCTGGTGATCGGCCTGCGCATGCCCAACGGTGCCAGCGAGCAGGCCGCGGCCGACTGGTTGCGCGGGGCGATCATCGCGTCGGCGCGGCACGTTCCGCTGCTGAGCCGGCAGCGCATGAGTGGTTTGCCCCACCAGGCCATGAGCCGTAACGAACAGGTGGCCTACAGCGTCGGCGACGACACCCGTTTGTTCGTGGTGGCCGCCAGTGGGCAATGGTTCGACGGGCAATTGCCGCTGCACATCGTGGCGCCGGCATCGGCCCAGGCCAGCAGCCCGTGGCAGGTGGTGTTGTTCGTGGCGCAAGCCAGTGAAAGTGCCTGATCGCAAAAGGGGAGTCGTATGCCTGACGGAAGTGGCGGGGCGGTTCGGAGTCTGCATGAGGCGCCGCTGAGCAGCGCTTTTCGCCAGGCCTGGCTGAAGTGGTCCCAGGAGTGGCAGGACTTGCCCAAGGACAGCGACCCCGCGGTTTTGGTCAACCGGGTGGTGGAGTTTTCCGGGCGCAGTGCCCAACGCCTGTGGCGGGTGGCCTTCGCCACCGTCGGCGATGCGGCCACCGAGCAGGTCAAGGCGCTGGTCTATGCCTTCGTCGCGCTGGTGGACGAAACCCTGTTGTTCAGCCCTTGGCCCGGCCAACTGGCCTGGCAGCAGCACCCCCTCGAATCACGCATGTATGCCAGTCGCCAGGCCGGCGAGCGCTTGCCGGCGGCGATCAAGAAATTGCTGGACGAGCAGATGCCCGGTACCCGGGACCTGGCGAACGTCTACCTGCAGTGCCTGATCCTGGGGTTCCAGGGGCGATTGCGGGGCGAGCCTGGCCAGGTCCAGCAGGCCAAGTGGCGCGCGGCGCTGTTCACCTTCGCCTGGCAACACGACCCCGATTACGTCGATGTCAGCCAGCGCCTGGCGTTGGCTGCGGCCGCGCCGCCAGTGCGCATGCCGGTGCAGCAGTCGTTGCCGGACGGCTTGCGCCTGGGGCTGGCGATCCTGGCGATGGTGTTGTTGCTGACCGGCTTGGGACAGGTGTTCTGGCGTGACATCCGTTTGGAACTCGAGCCGGTGTTGCAACTGAACGAGTCGGCGGTGGTTCAGGAGCAGGATTCATGAGCACCCTGAGCATCGTTGCCCTGGTGTTGATCGCCATCGTCGTGGTGCTGTTGATCGCGGCCCTGATCTGGTGGCTGCGGACCCAGGGCGGGGCGGCGATCCGCAGTTTCTATGGGGCGGTGCGCCACATGGAACAGGAGCAGGGCACCCGGGATCGCTATCAGATGCCCTGGCTGATGATGCTCGGCAATGAAACCGACGGTGCCCGACTGTGTGCCCAGTGGCGCTTGCAACCGACCGACAAGGCGGCCTGGTTCGGGCGCTGGTTTTCCGATGTCGAAGGCGCGGTGCTGGTGGTGCCCCAGGCGTTGTTCCTGCCCGACGAAGGCATGAACCGGCAACGGGGCAACTGGTGGCGCCTGCTCGGGCTGATGTTGCGCTTGCGCAGCAAACGGCCATTGGATGCGGTGATCTGGACCGTGCCGTTCAGCACCCTTGATGACATCGAGCACACCACCGAGCTGAGCCTCAAGGTCCGGCGCTGCTTCATCGACCTTTTGCAACGCTTCGGCCTCAGCCTGCCGGTGTATGTGGTGATGACCGGGATGGAAGAGCTGCCCGGGTTCCAGGAACTGGTCAGCGCGCTGCCTGCCGAGGCGCGGGAGTCGATGCTGGGCTGGTCGTCGCCGTATTTGCCGGATGCGGCGTGGCAGTCGCAGTGGAGTGATCAGGCCCTGGACCAGGTCAACGCCGCGCTGTCGCAGTCGATCATCGAGATCGGTGCGCTGTCGGGACAATTGGGCACCGATCTCTATGGCTTGCCGGAGCGTTTCGAAGGCTTGCGGCGGGCCTTGCAGATCCTGCTGGAGCCGGTGTTCCAGGGCAACGCCCAAGGCGAAGCGCCGCGTTTTCGCGGGGTGTATTTCACCGCCAGCCAGGCGCCGGCCGTCAGCGGCGACGGGTTGACCGCCGCCGACAGCGCCCAGCGGCAAACTGTGTTCGCCCGGCAATTGTGGTCGCGGCGGCTGGTGGCCGAGCGTGGCCTGGCCCAGCCAGTGCCACGGCTGTTGCGCTTGCGCCAGCGTGGGCATCGGTTGGCCGCGGCGGTGGCGTTGGTGGTGGGCCTGGTCTGGCTGGGGGGCATGGTCTGGGTCTGGCACGATTCGGTGGAGCAAGCCGAGGGGCTGTCGCGGTTGATCCTCAGCGCCCATAAGAACCACCTCGTAGTCGACCCCGACGAACCCCAACTGGAGCCGACCCGGCACAATGTGCAGAACTACTGGAACGTGTTGGAAAAAGCCCCGAGCTGGCGCTTCGTCTCGGTGGTCTTTCCCACCTCGTGGTTCTCTTCCGTGGACACGCAACTGGAGAATGGGTTGCGCCTGACCGCCCGGCATCATTGGATCTTGCCGTTGCGGGATCTGTTGAACGCAGACCTGGAACAACTCAAGTCCATCCGCAACACCGAGCGGCGGGGCAATCTCGAGAGTGAAGACCCCGCGCAATGGCAGAGCTACGTGAAGGCCAAGGCACTGGTGGACCTGGCGGTACGCCTGGAACAGCACAACAAGATGTTCAGCCAGGTGGTGAACGATCCCAAGGCGCCGCTGGACGAACTGGTGCAACTGAGCAATACCGCGTTGTCCCTGGGACTCAACACCGGCACCTTGAGCCGCGCACATTTCTACAACCGGGTGCTGTTCGATGCCCAGAACAGCGATTTGAAAGGGTTGGACCTGAACGCCGCGCGCCCGGTGATCTCCGATAACTTCACCGGCCTGATGCAGCGCTGGCTGGACCATTACTTCCTGGCGGACAACTTCGTGCGCCAGGCCGGTTACCTCAAGCTGCACCTGCAACGGCTGGAGGCCGGCAGTGGCAATTCCTTGAGCGAGCTCGAAGACCTGATGGCGCTGATCGACGATTTGCAGACGCTGGTCAGCCTGACCAATTCGGCCTGGGGCCGAGGCAAGGGCCAGGACCTGGTACCCGGCTACAGCCAGATGCTGGACAAGGTCAGTCACAGCGCTTTGCTGGGGCCGGATATCGAGCAGGACCTGGAGAGCCAGGCGGCGAAGTTGCAGCAGAGTTTTCGTGACCAGTGGATCGTCCAGACCGGCTCCCGGGACAACCTGCTGGTGCAACAGGGCAGCGGCCTGCTGGTCTTGCAGGATCATGTCACCGCGCTGGATGGTGCGGTGCAGGCACTGTTCAAGCGCGATTTCGTGGCGTTGGCCATGCAGAAGGATCCGTCGGACAGCAACCCCGATGCGATGGGCCAGGGCGATGGCAGTGATGATTTCAGCGTTGCCCTGAACTACTTCGCCAGTTACAAGAGCTATGCCAGCGAAGAACTGCCGCGCATTCCGCCGGATTACCGTGACGCGCTGATGCAGGCCGCCGAAGGCGCTGCCGCACGGGCCATGTGGTTGAGCCTGGATGAAAGCGACGCGTCGTTGCCCGGCATGGGGTTCAATGTGCAAACGACCCAGGCCGTGGCGCTGCAGAAAGCCTTCATGGATGTGCACCGCGGCGACCTGGCGATCCGTTTCCAGCGCTTGCTCAATCGCCGGGCATTGGCGCAGATCAAGAGTGGCCTGGACGAAATCGATGCCCAGCCGCTGTTCAGCCAGCGGGCGGATGTCCAGCGCTGGGACGGTTCGAAGAACTTCGGCTTGCAGCTGTACGGTGCCAGCGATCCACAAGACTTGAAGCTGAGCCTGAGTCAGCAATTCGGCGTGATGCTGCAGGTCGCCGAACAGCGAATGCCCGCCCTGGAATGGCTGATCGTCCAGCAGGACAACCTGTCGGCCCTGGAGCACGACCAGGTGGCGCGCTTCATGGCCCTCAACGATGAATTGCTCAAGTACAAGAACCAGAACCCGGCCAGCTCGGCGGCCCAATTGGAGCAATTGGTGAGCCGGGACTTCATCGCCATGGACACCACGTCCTGTGCGCAGATCTTGCAGACCTCCAGCCTGCCCAGCGGGCGCGGTGACCTGGCCCAGCGCACGGTCGCGTTGCAGCAGGGCGCCCTGCAACGGTGCCTGTACCTGCAACAGAACCAGGCGGCGAGCGCCTGGAATGACTTGGCCAATTATTTCAATCAATACCTGGCCGGGCGTTTTCCGTTCGCCCAGGATGTGCGCGCCAGCGATGCCGACCCGGCGCGGGTCCAGCACCTGCTGGAGCTGATCGACACGCGCCTGCCCCTGGCCCAGGCCGGGCTGGTGTTGAGCCAGACGCCGGACCGCCTGGCGGCCGAGGATTTTCTCAACCGTTTGAAACAGGCCGGCACCTGGCTCGGGCCGCTGTTCGTGCGCGACAAGAGTGGCATTCTGGGGGTGGAGATGGACGTGCGCTGGCGGACCGATCGTGATGAAGAGCGCGGCGCTGACCAGGTGATCGCCTGGAGCCTGGACGCCGGCAACCAACAGATCAGCTACCCCGGCGGCGGCCAGCAGAACCTGCGGTGGATGGTCGGCCAGCCCGTGCGCCTGACCTTGCGCTGGGCCCGCAACGGCTACCAGCGTCCGGCCAACGATCCATTGCAACCGAACCTGGTGGTGCGCGACCTGGAGGCTGGCTGGGAGTACCAGGGGCCGTGGTCATTGCTGCGCCTGATGCGCGCGCTGGGGTCGGCCCAGCGCCAGCCGAATGTCGACTACACCGATTTTCCCCTGGCCCTGCAACTGCCGGTCACTGCCCAGACCCAGGCCCGCACGGCGGAACAGACACTGATGTTCGTGCGCCTGTCGTTGATGAGCCAGGGTTCCAAGCTGCCGTTGTCGATCCCGCCGCTGCCGACGCGGGCACCCCGTTCACCTTTCATGGCGACCTCATCGAGCCCCGCCATTGCCACTCGTGAGGAGGGCCTGTGAGCGTGCCGATATCGCCTTTGCCCGAGCTGGTCACTCAGTTGCTCGAGCCGATCAGCGTCGAGTCGCCCTGTGGCCTCGACCTGCGCTACGAGCCGGAATACGACCAACTGCGCGAATTGCGCCGGGAGGACGACACCAGCTTGCCCACCGGTGTGTGGCAGTCTTCGATCAAGCGCGCCCTGTGGCCGGACCTGGAACGGCTCGCGACCACGCTGCTGCTGGAGCGTAGCAAGGACTTGATGATCAGTGCCTGGCTGGGGGAGGCCTGGTTGCATCGGGCCGGTCTGGAGGGGTTGCCGGGCAGCCTGGCGCTGGTGGCGGGGTTGTGTGAACGCTATCCGGAGCAGTTGCATCCCCAGGCCGATGAAGGCGACCAGTCGTGGCGAGTGATCCCCTTGGAGTGGCTGGCCCGGCGCTACAGCGAAGTGTTGCTGACGCGGGTGCCATTGCTCGATGGCCGGGACCCGGCGTTTGCCAGTTTCTGCCTGGACGACTGGCAGCGCTTGCAACGTCAGCAGGTGTTGGTCAACGACAGCAAGAACGCCAAGGCGTCGGCGGAAGCGGCGCGCAACGAGCAAAAGAAACTCACCGAACTGATTCGCAGCACCCCCTTGTCATTCTGGTTGCATCGCCAGGGCAGCCTGATGCTGAGCCTGCAGCACCTGCAACGGCTCGAAGCCTGGAGCGACGCTTACCTGGGCAACCTGGCCCCGGGCTACAAATCCCTGCAAGACATGATTCAGGCGTTGCTGACACTGGTAGAGGAGTTCATCGCGATGCACCCACAACAACCCACCGTCGTGCCGGTGCAAACGTCCCCGGCGCCGCCGTCGACGCCTCAGCCACAGGCGGCCGCCGCCCAGGTCTTCCAGGAACCGGCCAATCGTGAGGAGGCCTACCGACAGCTACTGGTGATCGCCGGTTACCTGGCCCGTACCGAGCCCCACAGCCCGGTGCCCTATCTGATCCGGCGCGGCGTGGAGTGGGGCAACAAGCCGTTGAGCGAGCTACTGGGTGAACTGATCAGTGCCGATGCCGAATCCCGGCGGTTATGGACCTTGCTGGGCGTGCTTTAACGCTGCGCGTCGGGTAGCGGCACCGGCGTCAACACCGGTTTGCCGGCAAAGAACGCGTTCAGGTTCTGGCCCACCAACTCCACCGTGCCACGCGTCGCTTCCGGCGACAGGCCGGCCACATGGGGCGTCAGTACGACGTTGGGCAGGTTTTTCAGCGCGTCCGGCACTTCGGGTTCGTGATCGAACACGTCCAGGGCCGCGCCGGCGATCCGCCGCTGTTCCAAGGCGCTGATCAGGTCGGCGGTGGCGACCACACTGGCGCGGGCGATGTTCACCAGGAAGCCATGGGGGCCCAGGGCGTCGAGGGCCTGTTTGTTGATCAACTGCCGGGTATCCAGGCCGCCGGGTGTGGCGACGATCAGGAAGTCCGAGACCCGGGCCAGTTCCGTGGGCGTGGCGCAGAAGGTGTAGGGCACGTCGTTGCGCACCCGGCGATTGTGGTAGCTGACGCTCATGTCGAAGCCGAGGGCAGCGCGCTTGGCAATGGCCATGCCCACCGCGCCCAGGCCCAGCACGCCCAAGCGCTTGCCGGCCAGGGAAGGGCGCATGACCTTGGCCCACTCGCCACGGCGCACACTCGCATCGGCCCGGGGGATGTCGCGCACCAGCGCCAGCAGCAGTGCCATGGCATGGTCGGCCACCGACGACGCGTTGACCCCGGCGCCGTTGGTTACCACGATGCCCCGCTGGCGCGCGGCCTGCAGGTCCACCTGCTCGTAACCGGCACCGATCACGCAGATGATTTGCAGATTGGGCAGGGCGCCGATTTCTTCCGCCGTCAAACCCAGGGGGCCGCGGGTCAGTACCGCACTGAAGCGTTCACCGTGTTCGAAAATCGCTGTCTTGCGTTCGGCCGGCGTGGGCGCCAATTCCAGGTGGTAACCCTGCCGTTCGAGAATCGGCAGGTATTCATTGACGGTTTCAACCAGTACCAGAACGGTTGCGGTCATGCTGGGCTCCTGTGGGCGCTGGATCGATTGTGGCTATTCAACCTGATTGTAGGAGCCGGGGGCAGGGGGGCTTGGCTTTTTATGTGCATTTCGTGTTCAGGGTTGAGATAAATCCTACCGCATAAGCGAGATAAATCCGGTCTATTCCGGGATAGGCTGGCACAAATTGGGACAGCCTATGCAATACCGTTGCAACCAGTGCAACAAAAAACACCCCGCTCAGTCATCGACTGGCGGGGCGAACATATCGGCCTGGCGACGCGCTATCTCGTCTTTTCGAACCGCCTTAACGATCTTATAGATCCACTGAAGCGATACCCCCCACTTACGCGCCAGATCGCTTTGATTGGTGCCGTTGAATTCCTCGTAGATCTGCCGATCCCGCCGGCTCAGCTTGCCCGCCAGCCCCATTGGGAAATAGACGTTCTGCCCACCCCAATGCGCCGCCATGCGATCGGTGACCTCCTTGGCCACATGGCGGGCAGCCTCATCATCCATCGACACCAACTCACGTAGCGCGCCCGCAACGTGTTCAGTCAGATCAACCAGCAGTTCCGGCCCCTTGCTTCGGAAGTCATTCATACAGCCTTCACCGCAGCATCAAGGGCCAGGCTCATTGATCCTGCTCCTTCACTGGCGTAAACCAAGCCACATCAACACCTCGAACGGTCACGGTGTTGCAGGTCAATGGCCCCGCAGGCGAATAGCGAATCCCTCGCAGCTGAGAACCAAAGCGGCACATAAACCGCTCAAGGCTGCTCAGTTCAATAACAATCTTATTGTCCAAAAGTACCAGAAGCATGATCGAAACCCCGGCATCACGAATGTCACGCGTTAACTCATTGAACGCGGATAACTGCGCTGGAAACGCCTCAGTCAAAATGCTCAACGGCTGTACCGGTGCTGCTGTCGCTGCCAAATTCAGAGAATCCATCTCAAACCCCCTTAACGACATCGGCAGTCACCTTCGGCACACCCAGTTGAACAGCCAAATTCATCGCCGCAATCATCAGATTGCCAATCGCCAACGGATAAAGCAGAGAAACGGTCCCATCCCGCCCACCATGGCGAGTCGGCTGAGACAGCCGTGCCGCAATCGCCTCAATGGCACCCTGATCGATGACGTCCCCAAGCACCTTGCCCACTCGATCGAATCGAAACGTCAAAAACTCCTCCAGACGCGAATGCTCAACTGGCGTCAACGTAACCCGCTCACAACGCTGTACGACCTCACGCACATCCGCATTACGCTCGCTCAGCTTCACCCCAAGCTCCGGCTGACCAATCATGATCACACTCACCAACTTAGTGAACCCGACCTCCAACTCCAAAATACGCTTAAGGTGTTTCAGCGTCGGCACCGGCAAACTGTGCGCTTCCTCAATCACCAGACAATGGCGATACCCTGCGGCATGCGACTCCTTCAACGCCTTATGCAACTGAGCGAAGCGCGCCTCGGGACTGCTCTTGGGCTTAGATAAGGGCGCGACAGCCGCCATCATCGACTCGGCAATGTGGGTGCTCTTCAGCGACTTGCCCTTAACGTCGTTATCCTCGGACGCCAACACATACGGCTCAATGACCATCACAGGGTCATTGTTCTCGGCAATGCGGTTCACCAGGTCTCGGCGGAGCGTAGTTTTGCCGGCCCCCGATTCCCCCTCAACCGCTAGAAACCCACCATGCCGCGCCGTTTGATACATCGCCTCGCGCACATAACGAATATCCGGGCTCACCCACATATCCTGAGAACACTGCAGCTCATCAAACGGATCTCGAAACAGGCCAAACGCCTTACGAGTAGCTAGCTGTAGCGTTTGTTTAGGCAGTAACATCAATTCGTCCTCCCCGGACGGCTCTTTCACAAGGGCCGGACCTGCCGTGTTGGCGCACGGCGGGTCCACTTCATCAAAAGCATTAGCAATAGCGGCGTCATTGGCACCGGACTCCGTCAAGAATCCCCGAATGCGCCCCCGCAAAACCTCACCATCCAGACTGCGCGGCCAAAGGCCGTGGTTCAGCAACTGCGCAACCGTAGCGCTGCTCAAACTCAGCGACTGAGCCAACGCCGCCTGAGGTCGCCCCATCTCCTGCAAAATCCTTTTCAGCTTCAACATCACTCACCTCCAACCATGTGGCGCATGACCTCAACAGGCCGTTTCAACTCAGCCTCAACCGCCTCAATCTGCTCTTGAGGAACACCTTCTGGAAAACGCCTCAGCAACCACCCAAACGTCTCAGCCGACCAAAGATGGCCCAACCGCGGACGCAGAAGCTTCGCCGCCTCAACATGACTCAGCGGGGCAATCTCAACAGAGGGAACATTGACGTTCAGACTCGTACCGCGCCGTGGCAGATAAGCCGGCAGCACCGTGTCATTCACATGTTTATGCGGATCAATCAGCCCACCAAACGGCACGGCCTTCGTCTTACGCACGGCCTGTGCGTCGGCCTGACTGCTCGTGCCGGTCGCAATCTGCTCCAACACTTTGCGCGACACCTGAGCCGGCGTTTCGGCATGACGCTTGTACGCTTCGCCGATAGTCGCCGCAGTCTCGCTAAAGCCAAACGCATTCACCCCAATGCGCTCAATCACGTGATACCGCTCACGCCCGTCATCGCCCACCAGTACCGCAATTGCCGAGTCCTTATCCCGCCAACAATTGCGAGTGATCAGCAGTTGTTCGCCCACCATCACCCCCGGCACCGAACTCACATCAAACTGCGAGCCCCGGAACGAAACCCGCAGCAAATTGCTCACCTTGCGGTTTTCCGGCGTGCTCACCGCCAACTCGCGACATACCTCAACGCTGGGCGCCAGCCGCAGTTGCTCCTGCTTAATCAGCTGCCAAACGCCATACCGAGTACGCCGCGTGCGGGTATGAATCGACGTCGCATTGAAGTACCGCATCCACTGGCCGGCCCAGGTATTGATCTGATCCAGACTGCTGGCGGCCTGAAACTTCAAAGCACTTTCAAACTCACGCTCAACAATGTTGTGTGCCTGTTCAACCTGACCCTTGGCCCGCGCATTACCGACCCGATTGATAACCAAATCGATCGACAACACACGGCAAAGATTGCGAAAAATACCACTGGTCATCGCCGCCCCTGGGTCCGTCATCAGCACCCAGGGCACCCCATGAAATGGGTCTGACTCACTGCGTTTCTGCATTGCGTTAATGAGCACCGCGCACAGGTTCTCCGCTGATTCCGCCCCCAGCACATACTCGACATACAGCGTGCCGCTCGTATGGTCCGTGATCACATACCGCCACAGGCGCTGGCGTTCGATCTTCTTCAGATTCGCGGGCTTACCGTCATAGAACTCGGCCTTATTCATCACCCGAGCGCCATCATCGGCCAGATAAAACTGCGTCGAGATCGAAGCATCAATCTGCCAAACATGATTGGGATGCTGACTCGCCAACGACACCGCCGGCGCGTCCTGCAAAAGTTGTTCGGGGTGCAACTTATAAGCGCGCAACGCCCGGCTGATCGCACTGCGGCTCAACGGTCGAAACTCCCCCGTTTCCTCATCCACCCGGCCAGCCATCACCAAGTTATTACTGCGCAAGCGCTCAACGGCCCGCACAATCGTCGACAACTGCTTATTGTTCGCCCGGATGGACTCCAACAACACCGCCGAAATCAACCGAGCTTCCTCAAGCGGCAAAGCGCTGCAACCCGCATCACTGCGCCGCTTTCGCGGCTTCGCCAAACGCACCGCCTTCAACTGGCGTTGCAGAGTAGAAATCGAAACCCCCAACGCTAGCGCCCCAGCTTCGTAAATAGCCGTACGCTCACCATGCACAGCCGCATCAGCGCGCTGTGCGACCTGCATCAACTGCTCAATGTGTACCGGATTCATCAATCAGGCCTCCGCAGGCGTCATCCAGGCCACGCCATCCGCCTGATCTGGCAAGTTGAACTCACTGCGAACCGCCCCCAGCGTGACCTCCAACTGCCGAATCAAACCGGCTTTAAAGACCCGGTGGTCCTCACCACCGGAGGCTAGCGCTTCAAGCTTCGCAAACCCCTCGCGCAATGGCCCCAACACACTGGCCTCTGCCTCATAAGCGATGGCCGCCACTTCCCCACGCAAAGCCTTCGCCACCTCATCCGCAGACATCGCCTGGATTCGCTTACGGGATACCTCCAACTCCCGCCGAGCCTTATCCAACTCACCGGTCTTCTTCGCCATCACCTCGCTCTGCGCGGTGTAATCAGCCTTCATCTCATCAAGGCGCCGGCCTAACAGCTCCTTCTCCTGGGTGTGCTTGGCAATCATCTCCTCAGCAAGATCAACAAACGCCTCCTTGTCACCGGCTTTCGCCACCTCAATCAGCGCCGCCTGCTGGTCCTGCGGCAAACGCCGATACTGGCGCAGCTCGCGATAACCGATCCCCATACGCGACATCGAATCCAGCGCCTCCTCACCGAAGGCTCGCAGGTTCGCGATATCCCGATCCACCTGATCAACCGAACGCCCCAGCAGCCCGCAAAACTCCTCCCACGTACCGCTCAACACCTGCGCACCGTGCGGACTTTTGCGCCCAGCCAGCCCTCGATACAGCTTCTTCTCCTTCACAAATGCCAACTTCGAAGTCCGCACCGTGCGGGAAAACGCCTCAAACACGCCGGCCATTTGTGCCTGCCCCAGCAACTGACTCACCATGTCACGCTCTTCACCGTGCGAGGCGTGAAGCGCAGCCATCGCGTTCTGATCAGCCGTCAACATCACCCCATCCAAAACAGGCAGCGCCAGCGCCTCCACGGGTATGCTCTTGCTCCGTGCCATACAACCTCCTTAAACGATCGACCCAGCGGCAATACGCTGATTGATTTCCTGCATACGCTCCGTCAAACGGGCCATGTGCTCGGCATGCGCCTGTGCGATCTGCAACACACCCACCGAGTGAGCAAAGCGGCCGTTATCCAGCTTCACCGCCAGACCTTCCTCAATCAGGGTTTGCATGGCCCGGGTGATATTGCAGGGACTGTCCTGCGTCAGCTGCGCCAACTCCGTATTACTCAAACCCGTCACCGTGTGCCCCTTCAACGCCTTCAGCGCACGCAAAACGCGTGCAGCAGCCGACACCGAACGATTCATAACCTCGCCTCCGGCTCAGACATTTCAGGTAAATTGACACCCTCAATACCGGTGGCATTGAGTGGCAATGGGTTCAGGCAAAAAGTGGAAACAACGAAAAAGGTGTGAATTGGTGGGTTTTTTGTAGGAAAACTCTTTTTTTGCCCTGCGCACCCACACGACGTAGGTTTTAAAACGGTAGATTCCGAATAGCCGATATGATTTTTCATCATGAGCCTCACGCCACAAAACGGTTGAGCTCAAGGGCCGTCGCCGGATCAGTACAAATTTCTCCGGCCTTAAGACCCAGTTTGATCGCAATCTCGTGGGCCTGACCCCGTACACATTTCTTGCGTCCACCCAACACCTCGAACACCAGGTTGGGTGAAAAACGATTGGCGATTGCCCATTGGGTAATCGAAACACCTTTGGCCTTGAGCTCCGCTCGGGCCTGATCTGCTGTACGTAGCGCCATGGGTTCACTCCGGGGGCTGCGGGCACCGCTGGGGTGCCGATTAAGTTGCCGTTCGTGGTAGGACGGTGTGAATTCATGATGGAACCAAACGGTTCCCATTCAAAGGCTTTTTGGTAACCGAATGGTTTCTTTTTGTGAGCGATTGCGCGTAGAGCGGACACGACTTGGCCTCAACCAGACCGACTTCGCGGCACTGGCCGGCGTGACAAAAAAAACGCAAATGCTCTACGAAGCAGGCGAACGCGTGCCCGACGCTAACTACCTGGCCGCCATTGCCGAAGCCGGTGCCGACCTGAGCTTCATCGTCACCGGGCAAAAAAACACCGCCACGCCGTCCGCTGCCGCATGGGCGCCCATCGACAGCGAAAAACTTGGCCGAATTATCGAAATGCTAGAAGCGGCCGCCAAACAAGCCGGGCGGCGCTGGCCGGCCAAAAAGTTGGCCGAAACGGCCACCGATATCTACAACGCGCTGGGTGACGATCAAGGATTTGATCAACCACGCGTTGAGCGAATATTGAAGTTGGTAGTAAATCGCTAAATAGCAAAGGAATTCTATGCGAAGAGACGACGAGGCCCTGGTAAGCAATCTGTCAGCCAGGCTATCTGAGGAAATCGAAAATCTCCCCAGGGACGGAAAAAATCGCGAACTCACCATCAAGATCAAGGGCAACCGGGGGCATATCAACCTCGGTCATCAAACCTTTGACATAAAGACTGCCAAAGCACCCCCACCAGAAGGCGGTGATCGTGCTCGGGAATGCCCGCAGTGCCGCCACTGCACATGGCGCTACACACAGTTGTGCATGCACTGTCATTACAACCTGCACCGTCACGACGAAGTCGCTGAGCAGGAAAAAGATTGGGCGCACAAAAAGCGACACAACCTCCAAGTGTTGAAAGCAGGTGTCTGCTGCGTCGGCATTACCGGTCTCAGCTTTTTTGTCATGGACTATCCGCTTGAAACGCTAAAACCGTTGGCCTTAGGCCTGACAGGTGCTCTGGGATTCTTTGCACTCACAACCATGAGGTCACACAGATAAAGCACTGGCAGATAACCGCCAGCATTTAACGGTCAGGGACGACCAAAGACACTTTAAAAGGAGGTTTCAATGACCGAGAGAAAACACAGCACCCCTTGGAAGGATCGGCCAGCCGCCGAGAAAATCACACTGATAATCGGCTGGTGTGTTATCGCAAGCCTCATGGCATACGCATTCCTGCCGAACAAACCCGAACCAAGCGCCCCCTTACCAAGCGCCGCATCTGAAGCGCACCCGTCCACAGCGCGATACAACGGCCCGAGTGCACAGGCACTGAGCAGTGCAACCCAACACCTGTTGCAACTGGACAGCGCGATGGCCGAGGGTATGCAAATACTCAAAGCCGGCCAGCTCGGCGAGCTGAACGCTCACAGCCAACGATTCAAATCACTGCTGGAAGGTAGCTACGCGCAATTCGGTCGCTCCGTGTTTCAACCGCTGGGCAAATGCACCTCGGCGGCTGTCTTTGCTAATAGCTGGTGGCAGGCCCACGTGACTGCCATCCGCCAAGGCGGTACAGAGGCGATTCCCGGCTCGATCCAAAGCCACTTGGGTGAGTACACACTCAACCGAGCTGACTGTCTGCAAAGTGCGAATCCCTCGGTTGAGACCGCTGCTCCAACAATCGACCAAACACGGCGGATTGGCCAGCGCACGTATCAGCCATGATCGGCTGAGAGCAACTCGTCGATGCAGATGACGACAAGCAGAAAACGGCCAAAAACGAACAATTGCTCATTGGTAGTTAAGCTGCCGATGACAGTTCATAATGGCAAACTGAAGTCTTTCACTCTCTGTCAAAACTGAGAAAATTGTTTTATGAACGAAGGTTGGCAAAACGACGACTATCTCATCGTTCTCACGCAGGATGAGAGCGTCGCTGCGATGAAAGCCTACAGATTTGATCATTACCTGCCAGGTTACACGCTCCTAGGCCTAAGGGGCTGGGACGACTTTATCGTCATCAACGTTTCCGGAGTAATGTTTACTATTCCAACGCTGCCACTCGATGCGTCCTATGCCGCGCCGTTTGTGCTTCCCCATGAGCTTTCGCTGGAACCTGACGATCGGTTCACAGGAAAGATCAAGTGGCATCTGAAGCCGTTAGTCTTTGGGGGCGACCCGACAGATAAAGCGAATTTCGTGTGGATCACTCATGAACAACATGCTGAACTTGTCATCTGGTGGAACGAGCAGTACAAGAACGCCAAAGCGCAGAATCCGAGTAGTTAATCCTTAAAGCCAAAATCGCGTTGTTCGGGACGTCACCTAGGGAGCGACGTTTACCGGTCACAACCGTCAGGAGTCGGTCCGAAGTGGACATTTAGAGTGGCTAAAATAACCTGTCCCTTTTCCACACTTTCCGCAAGGAGCTATTCCTTATGACTCCATCAGTCATTCTTACTTTCGTCGAGCAACAAACAGGCATCCCGCGTCCAGATGGCCTTTTTCTGTATGGTCGAGATGATCTAACCGAAAGAAACGAGACGTTTGAGATCACTCAGTATTTACCCGGATACTTGCTGATTGGAGATGATAGCGGCAGCCGTGGGGTACTTGTCCATTATGAACTATCAGCGTATCCGGTCTATCTCTGTGACCTTGGCGTCTTGGCAGAAGAGGACCTCGTCCCGCTGGCCCCTACTCTCCATCACTGGATTGAGTTGAGTTGCCCTCTTCCAGATTAGGGGGGCTAGGTGCTGCCAGGCAATCATGCGAGTCGGAGCCGCTTCGCAGTAGTACTCAGTTCCTGCGTTTGCGCATGTCTGCATTGGGTTAGCAGCCGTCGTCCTTGCACCAGCCAAACGGGCTGAGTACGCTCTGAAAGCGCTTATAGCCACGGGAGGTGCATATGGAGAGCCATGCAGCATTGGAAATCGAGAAAGCTGCTTACGATGAGTTTCTGATCCAATGGAATCAAGGCGCCTTCCAACAACAGAGGCTTGGTCAAGCTTTCTATAATTTTTTCAACCTTCATAAGCTCACGGATCAGACATTGCTGACTGGCGTGTATGAGGCTGATGGTCAAAAAGCTACAGGCCTGATCTCCCGAATTTTCAACATCAGGTAGTAGCCGATTACCGGCCAAAAACAGCCGATAGGATTGGACTGCACCGAAGGCCTGTAAGGGATGATTAACATGCTGATTGAATGCCAAAGGTGCGAGCAAGGATACATACGAGCAATGCGTGTCCGCGCTACAAAAATCTCACTTTGGGTGTGCGAAGAATGTGAAGCCACGTGGAAGAGTCAGGCTGAAGTAAATGTCAGCACGTTTGAAGACTACGGAACGTTGATGGTCGGTACTGGACGTAGTCCTTTATGGTCAGAGCTGGAACCACAGTGAAGAGCACGTCATAGGGGGCCTTTTATCCAAGGTATATTCCGGCTTGGCGAAGCATCGCGACACCCGCCCCAGCATGGCGAGGATCGAGATCCCGCATCGCAAAAAACTCGAGCAGTACACGCGTTTACCAAAGCCAAGGCGCAGAAAAAAGGAGACCGAAATATGAAAGCGTCGAGAATGACTAAAGCACACGGCTCTCACAGGGCTCAAAAGCTAGTGGAGCTTGGCTGGACGGTTAAACATGAATTCAAGGCTGACAACGAAACATACGAGTGGTACTTGGAATGGGAACACGTCGAAGACCCTCCGTTGCTGTCCTCGCAAGATAATTGTGATGAACCCAGTCACTAACGCCCCTGTGACTGATTCAATATGGCAGATTTAACGTTGATGACCTAAGCACGATGGATGCGTTTTTTCAGTCTCAGCCATAAGCTGACATGATTGTCCATATGGCTGGGATTCTTAAGGCGCTTTGATGGTATCCGCAGATGGGGACGTGATACCTATGAGGACGAAGCCCTACCTATTTCGTCTCATTCATAAGTTGCAGAAGCACCTTCCAGACAGGTGTGCAGTTGCGACAAAAATCTGCAGTGGCCTTTGATTTTAGCCAGCTCCGCCATCAGTAGATCAATCCGGAAAATCATCAGTTTCGCGTCGCCACCTTCCAGTGCAATACCATCGCGTTTTTTTGCATCTGGCGCGCTTCTCGAAAGAGCCACTAGATGCTTTCCATCCGAGTACCGTTGAACGACCCAGTGAGAGAATGTGTGTCGGAACATTCTGTGCATCTCAAACGTTTCCACCGCGCAGATGATGCCGGCCTTGTCGATATTCAGGCCTGTCTCACGAGCTTCTTTTTTTGTGTGAAGCAAGACGTCGGTATCGTTCAGCGAGTATGCCGAATCACTTGCAATACCAAGCCGATGCTCTTGAAGCATGGCGATGAGCCCACGGCAGAATGCGTCTGCCACGCAGTACATCTGGATCAGCTCGCCGATCAGGGCGAGATCCTCCTTACTGGGGGCCAACAGGAGTCGTGGCAACTCATGAGTACCTTCAGCGTCCTCCAGTAGACGCATAATCTCGCGCAACTCTTCATCGACCGATTCAACCATTGAGTTGTCAGCTTCCATTTTTTGTCCTCGTGATGTCTGAATTAGCGCATAGACCTAGGCGGATGTTGCGCCATGCTTACATACTCGGGTGCTGGTTTGCTCAGCTTACCTCAGCAGAATATCTTTGTTGTCTGCTCGGCTAATCCCCTCCCTAAACCCGATTAAAAGCCCCTCCAGCCCACGCCGCCCACCATAGCGGCGTGAGCATTTCTAGCGCCTCAAATCACAGGGGCGCCACGACTGGAGGCATCCCCCATGCGACCCGAACACCCCCGCGGCATCCGCAACTACAACCCCGGCAACATCCGCCACGCCCATCGCATCCGCTGGCAAGGCATGTCCACCGCCCAGACCGACAGCCAATACGTCCAATACATCAACCCACGCTGGGGCATCCGCGCCATCGCCCGCGTCCTCATCACCTACCAAGACAAACACCGTGCCGCCGACGGCAGCCCCATCGACACCGTCCGCGAAATCATCGAGCGCTGGGCGCCGCCCTCAGAAAACAACACCGACGCCTACATCATCAGCGTCGCGCGCGCCCTGGGCCTCGACCCCGATGTGGCCAGCGTCGACGTCTACGACTTCGACATCATGCGCGCCCTGGTCACCGTCATCATCCGCCACGAAAACGGCCCTGGCCCCTTGCCGGGCGGCCGCTGGTACGGCGACGCCATCATTGCCGACGGCCTATCACTGGCCGGCATCGAGCGCGGCATTGTCCACGGCCAATTCAAAGGGGCGCCCGCATGAGACTCATCAGCGATTGGCGCCACGGCTACAAGCTCTACAGCCTTCAGATCGGATTGGTCATCGTCCTGGCAGGGTTCGCCCAACTGGAACTATTGCCCCTCTGGCAGCCCCAGCTAACCCCCAAGGCCTACGCCACCCTCAACAGCGCACTGGCCATCCTCCTGTTCGTCGCACGCCTGATCAAACAAGGGCCAGACCTGCCGCCACGGCGCTAAGAAACCCCGGAGCGTTGAATGAACCTCAATGAACTCAACTTCGGCTTCCAGACCGTTCAATGGCTGGTCCTCACCGTACTGGCTCTCTACACCTGGATCACCAACCGCCACACCGTCAGCGCCCGGGAACTGCTCGAACTGCGCACCCGCATCGTCGCCCTCGAGGAACACGTCCGGCACCTGCCAGACCCATCGGCCGTCACCGACCTGCTGGGCGACATGAAAGCCATCCGCGCCGAACTCACCGGCGTCAAAGACGCCCTCAGCCCCTTGGCCCGGTCGCTCGACCGCATCAACGACTACCTGCTGCGAGAAAAAACATGACCCCCTATGCCGACTACCTGCGCCACGACATGCGCCTGGTCATCTTGCGGCTGCTGGTTGAAATGCCCGGCTACCGCGCCAACAGCTCCGTCCTCAACACCGCCCTCGACAATTTTGGCCACACCGCCAGCCGCGACCAGGTCAAAACCGAACTGCAATGGCTCGCCGAACAGGGCGCCGTTAGCCTTGCCGACATCGGCCCGGTACTGGTTGCCACCCTCACCGAACGCGGCCAAGACATCGCCGCCGGCCGCGCCCGCGTGTCCGGCATCAAACGCCCGGGGGCCTGACCATGGCCGGCAAATCCTCCATCAATCGCCTGCCACCCCTGGTCAAGGCCTACATACAAAAACTTCTGCGTGAAGATCGCTTAACCCTCGACGACATGCTCGCCGACATCCAAAAGCGCTTCCCCGACGAAAAAGCCCCCAGCCGCAGCGCCTTGGGGCGCTTCAAACTGGGCTTCGATGAACTCATCGACAAAGCCCGCCAACAGCGCGAAATGGCCGAAGCTTTCGTCGGCGCCTTCGGTGAAGACGCCTCAGACAAAACCGGCGCCTTACTCGTCGAAGCCATCTCAACCCTGACCTACCAGGCCGCCATGGGCGCCCACGAAAAAGACGACGTCACCGTCGCTGAAGTCTCCGCGCTGGCCCGCGCCGCCAAAGCCACCATGGAAGCCCGGACCCTCAGCGTCAAAGAACGCCAAGCCATCGAAAAAGCCACCCGTGAACGCCTGCTGCAAGAGCAAGCCGCCGAACTCGACAACGCCGTCAAAGCCCAAGGCATGACCGAAGACCAGGCCCAGTTCTGGCGGCAGAAATTCCTCGGCGTCAAACCATGAAAGCCGCCGCCAGCACACTGCGCGTCATCGAATGGGACGAACTGCCGCCCAGCGTCCGCCAGATCCCCGAGGGCTACAACCCGCTGGCCGAAGGCATCCTCATGGCCCACCAATCCCAATGGCTGGCCATCGACGCCCACATCAAACTCTGTGAAAAGGGCCGCCGCACCGGCATCACCTTCGCCGAAGCACTGGACAGCGTCATCACCGCTGCCTCGCAAAAAATCGCCGGCGGCATGGACTGCTTCTACATCGGCGACACCAAAGAAAAGGGCCTGGAATTCATCGGCTACTGCGCCAAATTCAGCCGCGTCATCGCCGAAGCCCAAGCGTCGGGCGTCAGCCAAATCGAAGAATTCCTCTTCCAGGACCAAGACGACGCCGGCAACACCCGCCACATCAACGCCTATCGCATCCGCTACGCCTCGGGCTTCAAAATCGTCGCGCTCTCCAGCAACCCGGCCGGTGTGCGCGGCCTACAAGGCAAAGTCATCATCGATGAAGCCGCGTTTCACCGCGACGTTGCGGCCGTGCTCGACGCCGCCACCGCGCTGCTGATCTGGGGCGGTCGCATCGTCATCATCAGCACCCACAACGGCAAAGCCAACGCCTTCAATCAGATGGTCAGCGACATCCGCGATCAGCGCTACGGCAGCAGCGCCCAGGTCTTCCGCGCCACCTTCGACGATGCCGTCGCCAACGGCCTGTTTGAACGGGTCTGCTTCATGGCCGGCAAGGTCGCCACGGCTGACGAAAAAGAAGCCTGGTACAAACAAATCCGCAGCGCCTACGGCCCGCGCAAAGCGCAAATGCGCGAAGAACTCGACGCCATCCCCCGCGACGGCAACGGCGTCTGCATCCCCGGCGTATGGATCGAAGACGCCATGCGCCCCGGTCGTACCGTCCTGCGCCTGGCCCTAGACGACGACTTCGCCCAACAGCAGGTCTACCGGCGCGAGGCCTACGTCAACGACTGGATCGAGCGCTACCTCGCGCCATTGCTACAGTCGCTCAACCCTGAGCGACGGCACTTCATCGGCATGGACTACGCCCGGCACCGTGACTTCTCCATCATCTGCCCAATGTCCGTTGACCAAGCACGGCATCGCGACGTGCCGTTCGTGGTCGAGATGCACAAAGTGCCCACCCGGCAACAGCAGCAGATCCTGTTCTACATCCTGCGTCGGCTGCCGCGTTTCGTCGGCGCGGCCCTGGACGCCACCGGCAGCGGCGAAACCCTCGCCGAAGACACCGCCGACGCATTCGGCCACAACCGCATCCAACAAGTGAAAATCACCCGGACCTGGTACGGCGCGTGGATGCCCAAATTCGTGCAACTGTTCGAAGACGCGACAATCACGCTGCCCAAAGACGACTCGCTGCACCAAGACATCCGCGCCATCGAAACCGTCGACGGCATCCCCATGATCGTCAAAGCCCGCAAACAAGACCTCAAAGACCCCGACCTCTATCGCCACGGCGACTTCGCCGGTGCCGGTGCGCTCGCCAACTTCGCCACGCTGGAAGTCGCCAGCGGCCCGGTCACCGTCAAATCACGCCGCCCGCGCCAAGGCCAACACCTCACCCAGGGGTACGCATGAACAACACAGGCCTGTGGGTCAGCCCCACTGAATTCGTCCACTTTGCCGAGCCCCAACGCAGCCGCCCCCTCAACCGCCACATCGCTACCCGAGGCCGCGCCCAGGCCAGCGACTTCGGCAGCCATTTGCCTAACCCAGACCCGATTCTCAAAGCCCAAGGCAAAGACATTGCGGTGTACCGCCACCTGCGCAGCTCCGCCCTCGTCGGTGGCAATATCCGCCGCCGCAAGGCCGCCGTGCTGTCGCTGGAACGAGGCCTGCAACGTGAAGACACCGCCAGCAAAGTGGAACGCTTCATCACCGACTGGCTCAGCGACCTCGACCTGGACCGCATCATCCGCGAACTGCTCGACGCACCGTTATTCGGCTACCAACCCATCGAACTCCTATGGCGCCCCGTGGGCAGGCATTGGGTGCCACAAGACCTGCTCGGCAAACCGGCTGAATGGTTCTTCTACGACAAAAACAACGCGCTGCACTTTCGCGCCAAAGACGCCGGCCCAGACGGCGAGCCCTGCGACCCGCAACGCTTTGTCGTCGCCCGGCAAGACGCCACCTACGCCAACCCCTACGGTTTCCCAGACCTGAGCATGTGCTTCTGGCCGGCCACCTTCATGAAAGGCGGCCTCAAATTCTGGGTCCAGTTCACTGAAAAATACGGCAGCCCCTGGGTCATCGGCCAACACCCACGCGGCGCCACCGACGGCGAAACCGAACTGCTGCTCGACAGCCTCGAAGCCATGGTCCAAGACGCCGTCGCCGCCATTCCCGACGACGCCAGCGTGCAGATCATCGAAGCGGCCGGCAAAGCCGGCAGTGCCGACGTCTACCGCCAACTGCTCGAATACTGCCGCAGCGAAATCAACGTCGCCATGCTCGGGCAAAACCAGACCACCGAAAAAGACACCAACCACGCCAGCGCCACGGCTGGCGCCGAAGTCACCCAGGATATCCGCGACGGCGACGCTGCCATCGTCGCCAGCGCGCTCAACGCCTGCATTCGCCACGTCGTTGACCTCAACTTCGGCCCACACGTCGTCGCACCGCGCTATGCGCTGTGGCAACAAGAAGAAATCGACAAATCCCTGGCCCAGCGCGACAAGGCCCTGACCGAGTCCGGCGTAAGGTTCACCAACGCCTATTGGCAGCGCACCTACAACCTGCAGGACGGCGACCTACAACAAGCACCGACCCGGGGCGACAAACCCGCATTTGCCGAAACCACCCAACACCGGGCGCCGGACCAAGCCGCCCTCGACCAAGCCATCAATAGCCTGCCGGCCGAGCCCTTAAACCAACTGACTGAAAACCTCGCCAACCTGATGTTCATGGCCGACACCTGGGGCCGCCTAAGCACCACCGCAGACCGGGAAGACTGACATGGCCAGCCCCGCAAAGCAGCTCAATCCCGCGGACCTCAAGGTCATCTTCGGCCTCGAGCCCGCCAACGCTATCGCCTACCTGAAGGCCAAGGGCTACGCCATCACCTGGCATTGGCAAGAGATCCTCGACCAAGCCCACGACCACGCGTTCACCGTCGCCAAAGCCATGCGCCTGGACCTACTCAGCGACATTCGCGCCGCCCTGGAAACCGCCCTCCAACAGGGCCAAACCCTCCAGCAATTCACCGCCCATTTGAAACCCGTCCTACAAGCCCAAGGCTGGTGGGGCCAGCAAGTCATCGTCGACAGCCAAGGTAGCGCCGAAACCGTCCAGCTCGGTAGCCCACGTCGCCTAAAAACCATCTACCAAACCAACCTGCAAAGCGCCTACATGGTCGGTCGCAAAACCGCCATGGAACAGACCACCGAGACCCATCCGTACTGGATGTACATCGCCGTCCTCGACGGAAAAACCCGCAGCAGCCACCGGGCCATGCACGGCCAGGTCTTTCGCCACGACGACCCCATCTGGCAAACCATCTTCCCGCCTAACGGCTTCAACTGCCGCTGCCGCGTCGTCGCCCTGAGCGAAGCCGCCGTCAAGCGCCGTGGGCTTACCGTCATCTCCAGCCACGGAAAAACCTTCACCGAAACCGTCGAAACCGGCGCCGACAAACGCACCGGCGAGACCAGAACCGCCACCGTCACCGGCATCCGCCTCACCAACGCCCAAGGCCACACCCTCACATTCCGCACCGACCCAGGCTTCAACCACGCCCCTGGCACCGGCTTGGCCGAAGCCCTGAAACACAAGCAGGCCGACCAACCACCGACCGGATGAACACCACAGATCCCGTGGCGAGGGAGCTTGCTCCCGCTGGGCTGCACAGCAGCCCCAAATCCAGCCAGCCAAATTCCCCGACCCACCGTAAACCCTGAATGGATCGATCCATGTTCCTCATCGAACTAGACCACCAACACCTTCAACAAACCCTAAGCAAAGTGGAACAGTCCATCGGCGACCTCACTCCACTCATGCATAGCTTGGCCGCCGAACTCGCCAGCCAAACCGAAGAAAACTTCGAACACGAAGGCCGTCCCGAATGGCCCGAGCTCTCTGACGTCACCACCGAGCGCCGAGCTAAAACCGGTCACTGGCCCGGCAAAATCTTGCAAGTCAGCGCTGCCGGTTTGGCCGCATCAATCACCACCCAGGTCACCGACAGTTCGGCAGTAGTGGGCAGCAACAAGCCTTATGCGGCGATGATGCAGTTTGGAGGGGATCAGGCAGATTTTCCGCACCTGTGGGGCGATATCCCGGGGCGACCGTATTTGCCTATGGATGCTGAGGGTAACCTGCAGGATGAAGCGGAAAAGGCAGTCCTGGATTTAGCTTTGCCCCATCTGAGGGTCGTTACCAAGCGTGTTAAATAACGATCGTTGGCCGCGCTCAAGAATTTTCCAAAAATCTCCGCAGTAAGGTTACGCTATGGCCACTCGCCACATCTTGGATGTCAGGAGCTCTAAATGGCTCATCTATTCTATGGAAAAAGCGCTCCCAAGAGCATTGAGTACGTGAATTCGGACGTATTTCTAAAATTCCTGGCTAATATGACGAATGACTTTGCCGACATCCAAGATGCGCAATTTAATAAGTGGAACCACCTTCGCTTTGTTGATGTGACGGATACATATGCGAATCTGAAATCTTCGATTCAAGAGCTGTGTGATAACTCGCCTGTACCTGCATCGATTACCTCCTACTTCTCAGACGAAAACTCGGAGTTAACGCTAGAGCAACGATTCGAACTCTACACTAAACTTAATGCACATGAAGAGCAGTTAAACCCGCTACTGAATTTTGTAGACCCAGCAGGCTATAAATGGCACAAAGAATATTTTGAGTCTTTTGAGGCCGGGGTTCGCACCGCTACTGTGCTTGGGGGTATGACACGGTTGTCGGCTCAATTTTACGCTGAGGTTAATAACTTTAAGGTCGCGCTTGATTCCATCATCCCCAACCGAGACGCGATTATAAAAGTATTCACCAGCCAAAATATACGATACGCCACAGGCGAGCTGAATTTCGATAAAATATTTAAGGTGCTAAAATCACAGTTTGGCGATGCTTGGAAAGGCTACGTGGCTTACAAAGGCGTCCTAATTGAGTATTTACTGGATAGCACTGGGACTACTGTTCTTGCGAAGCCAAGCCCCAGCACTACAGGTCTTAGCCTAGAAAAAGCGGTTCTTGAGCTTTACCAAATCATTGGTTATACCGTCTCCGAGACCAGTGTTAGCGGAGACTTTGGCATTGATATCCTCGCTCAGTCGAATACTGAAAAAATCGGGATACAATGTAAAAACTATGCGGGCAATGTAGGCGTGGACTCGGTAATGCAAGCCCATTCGGGCGGGCACTATTACGGCTGCTCCAGGTTCGTAGTTTACAGCTCTAACGGGTTCACCAGCGCCGCTCATGAAATGGCAAAAAAGCTTAACGTTGAACTTCTTATATATAAGGGCGCACTGGGATAACGTTAAGCTCTACATTGCTTGTCACGACAAAAAAGGACCTGGCACAAATGAAGGATACGTTTTCGAAGCGAAATGGTTTTGCGAGCTCTGAAGAAGTCGACATCACTGTTCGAAATGACGCGCCGGAAGAGTTGCGGGGATACCTGATTCAACTGTGCTACGAATGTGGGCTTGGTCCGAAAGACGTGCGACACATTTTGTGCAGAGCGCTTAAGAAGCAGCCTGATCCAAACAATTGGAGTGATTATCCTAATGTTGATGGCGAAAACCTTGACCTTGTCCAGTCGGCAAAATGGTACAAGATTTACGATATTATCGAGCGATTGGAAGACTATCTAGCAAACCAAAATTACCGATCGGAAAATCACGAACATTTTTACGAGCAACTCAACGAATACTTTATTGAAAATGGAATTGGGTGGAAGTTGTTCGAGGGTAGAGTTGAGATTCGAGGGCCAGAATCATTCGAAGTTATCGTTAAAACCGCCTGTGATACCGAAAAGCAGGCGGGGAATGTTACTGCCAGCAAAGAGCTGCACCAAGCCATCGGAGATTTGTCGCGTCGACCGGAACCGGACCCGACTGGTGCGATCCAGCATGCTATGGCTTCCCTCGAATGCGTAGCGAGAGAAATTACCGGCGACGTTAAGGCAAATCTGGGTGACATCATGAAGCGCCACGGGTCGATTATTCCCAAGCCTCTCGATGAGGCTGTCATTAGAGCATGGGGCTTTGCCTCCGAGCATGGAAGACATCTTCGAGAAGGGCGAGAACCAACCTTTGCGGACGCTGAACTGATAGTTGGATTGAGCGCTTCGCTGGGTAACTATCTAGTCAAAATTACAAAGGGCAATCCATGACCCTCCGTTGCGGCCCTACCTTATTATTTTTGGCCGTTGACAACGACTATCCGCATGCGCATTTATACGCTGTAGTACTCCATGCGTACTTAATACGCACATTACATAATGCTAATTGCTAAAAAGTGAAGGAAGAGCATGAGCGAGGAAAAATATTCTTACAAACTACCCGATGAAACTTTGCCAGGTATAAGCTTTAAGGATCATGCGGCCGATTTACTTCAATTCAAAGAGTTTATAGATAATCTCGGGATAACAACACACAATACTAGAATTGACAGATATGCACGCTATTTTCATGAGTTGGCAGAGGGAACGGCAATCGATGAAAAAAGAATTTTCAAAAACGTCAATGATGTGAGATTTCAAAGCCCCCTCGACTGGCACTTGTATCTATTGAGAGAGGCCCACGAACTAATGTGGATTCTACGCGGCCTGAAAAAGCATGTCCCAATAGGAGTCGAGCCAAAATTAGAGAAAATAGTCAGCGGTAGTGATTTCGCGGCTCTCGACAAGAATACCGAGTCAAGGGATACGCAATTCGAGCTGAGAATTGCAAGTTACTTCTGTCAGTCGGGATGTACTGTGGATCTCGCTACTGATACCGACATAATAGCCATCACCGACAAGCACGCTTATTTTGTTGAATGTAAAAGAATAGCGGGCATTCGTAACCTGAAAGACAACCTCGTAAAAGCTAAAGACCAAATACTTCTTCGCATGCCAAAAAAATATGAAGGTAGGCACGCGAATGGCATAATCGCGGCAGATGTAACAAAATTAGCGTTTTTACACAATGGTCTGACTATGGGGCAGACGCCGGATCATGCGCGAGATATTATTCAGAGCAAACTTAAGGAGATCGCTCGAAAAGCATCGACATTGCAAATTTTTACTGGTCGCCCGGATATCATTGAGTGTCTACTTCAAATTCATATACCGTCCGTTGTTATGTTTCCGTCAGCAACCACAACCCGCTTTTCTTCCTACTCAATACATAACAAAAAACTGGACAGAAAGAGTAGCTCGGCAATTAGAGAGTTTTACAATATCTCCCAAGCTGGTAGTATCTCTGACGACCGAGAAATACCCTCAAAACAGTTAAAGCATAGAAAATTCATAGATGTGCCCGCAGGCAGCAGTTACTCTCTGGAGCAGGATTTGATAACAAAAATCCTCTCAGGAACAACTACGCAAAATTTCGTACCAGAAACAATAGTTGCCTCACTGAAGATGGACGATATTATTCATGAGTTTACCGTCTCGGATTTAAATACGGTGATGCGTAGACTTGCACCTGATAGAGTCCGCAAGTTCGCGGAGAACGAATCACCTAATAGAATCGAGCTGATCTTAGAAATGTTTGCGCGACGCTACCCTTATGAAAAAGAATCTTAGTAATCCAGGGGGACTAACTAGCGTTTCGGATAGGTAGCTTCGATCTAAGATGGTTGGGGAGGCGGCTAGCTCTTTAGCATACTGCGCATATCTTCTTGATATTTTTCAAAACTACGTCACCCAATCAGTGACGTTACATTGCTTGCATAGCTCTCTAGGTTAGGATTTTCCAGGTCGAAAGCTGGGTCCTTATTGTTAGAACCATAGCCATGTGCCGTAGCCAAATTATTAAAAATACTTGCGCTGACATTCTTAAGCTTGGAATCGTTAAAGTGGACGTGTTGATTTCGAGCCGCATACACGATTAGCCCTAAAGGAGTGCTTCGCACTTCTCGCCCTACGCAGAACTTAGCCAAGTACGGTGGAATTATAGCCCCCCAAGGTTCATGTAGCTGGGTATTTTCTGAATATATTTCCAAGCCCTTTTCGGCAATTTGTAGTATCGAACCGCATATGGTATCGAGGGCGAATGCTTCGGCACGAAAATCCTCCATAGCTGCCTTGGACTTCGCTAGCTCCTCTGAATTCGCTAAGCACCATTCAGAATAATGCGCGTCTTGCTCCGGACCATAGGGTAATCCGGAGACAAAAATTGGCCCTATCCCGGCCTTCAATGTATCTATATACCCGGTTATAGCGTTGAATAGGTGCCGCACGGCACTTTCGGTTCTCTGAAGATATTCGTCTACATTTCTCATTTGCAAGCTCTAAATTGAGTAAATAAGGCGTTGCGATGCGCTATAATTTTTTAGTTATGAATTTATCTTGTGGCGTTTACGTTGTGATTTTCACTTTTAGGTAGACTGGCGTATCTTCCTGGCAAGTGTCCGAAGACCAACCAATCTTACCGTTCCATGCGCAATCGCCCGCAGAGCAAAGAAAAAAGCTGAAAATGAATTTAGCACCAGCAATATTGGAATAAAATACACCAACAATGTTCTAGATGACCCCGACGCGTTTGAGATATCAAGCTTTAAAACTTCAGTAATCGTCGCAATTATAGAACCCAGCCCTACACCAACGACAAATAAGATGGTAGCTTGAAGCCCCCTTTCTGCCGCATACAACGACCTCCGTTGAGCTGCCCCAGGCTGCAAGGCTCTCGAACGGTTATACAACAGTGCTGTGAACCCAAATAACACGGCCAGTACGGGAAAACACACGCTACCAAGAGATAAGTAATCTTTTAGTTGCAAGTAATGATTCATTGCGCCAAAAAATACTGTTGAGCCAAGCGATAGGATAAGAAAGTAAAACAACCTTACAGCGGAGCGTTCCAAAAAGCTAACAATCTTACCAATTTTTTTTAGCAGCTTTTTAATCCCTGCATCTTCGTATCCTTTCATTTCAACGACTCCTAGTCCCACAGTGCGCTCCTGCATCGCAACAGTTCACGACCGTTACTATCAGATTGTTTATGTTACCCATTCCCCGACGAGCGTTGGCATAGTATGGCTCACCGGGAATAGATGTCACGAATAGAACCAGATCAGGCTTTATACTGACTACCCTAGAGATCACGTGAAATATAAATTGGAATTTCGCGACTCCAAGTACCGACTCCTTCGATATCCAATTGAAATCTGAACGGAAAAAATCCGTCAACATTCTCTGTAGATAACATCTCTACAACCTCCACCTTCCGAACAGCCATCAAAGGAGTTGTCGGCTTTATGGGATTGTGACCTGTATGTGGTATGCAAGCCATCCTAATAGTTTCGAGTTTTATCAGTCTCGGCAGCCACGGGGAACCAAAGAAAACTTGTGAATACTCTCGAATTCGCGTGCCCCATGAAGGATGAAATAACATCTCACCACGACTCGTTGATAAGCAGAGCTTTATTTTTTGTGGAAGTGCATCCAAACCACGGACCGTCGCTAGGTTTCCGTTCGTTATGAAAAGATCATTGTCGTCGCTAAGTGCGAGATCCATAGGCAGATGATTAGCATCGGTACGGGGAAAACTTTCAATAACAGCTACAGCAAGAGTGAGTTGTTGTTGGTGCTTTGACCATATCGGGGCTGAAGCTAGTTGACGTCCATCACCAAGCGCGTTGACTAGAACAAACCGATCGTAGGGATCTAGCGTTGTAAAACATTCTCCAAAACGGATTAGGTCCCCAAGCTCTCCGATAATGAAGTGGTCTAATCGGAATGACCATATGTTGGCCTCAATGCCAACTAGCTCACCGGTGAAGACGAGATCGGGACCAAGCGCTATGAAATCAGTGTCATGATGCGGGGCACTCGCCCCAGCTAAACGTGCTACCTGCGCTGTTTCATGGGCCATTTTGATTTCATGGAGACGGTGAACAGGGAATGCGTCAGGATTCACGTCAATCAGTCGAGCATGGCTTTGGCACAGCCAAATTCCATTCGTGATAGACGATCGCTGCTCCGAGGTCATTGTCGCGTCATACCTTGGTCCGCCCGGCGAAGCTGCGGTGATATGAGCAGCTACTCCAATGTTGACATGCTTATCCGGGCCAGTCTCGCTAGGTCCAACCGTAGGTCTTCCGCACTCTGAAAGAGAGCAACAATACCCAGCACGCAAAGCAAGAGCCCTTATGGTCGGCTTGCTGAAATCGTCGCGTTTTTCCTTAGCTGATTGGCCTGAGTCTGGGCCGCTGTGGCTGGTCATTAGTCCGAAGGTCCCTACTGATTAAAGTTCGTGCATGGCTTTTGCAGCCGCCGCATCGTATTGAGTAGCGCACGTGACCGGTAAAGGAGTTAAAAACTACATTCATGCTGCTTACTGCATTGCAGAATCATTTTGCCATCTATTTCGGAGGCATGCACTTCCGCATTGCCGCCCTTGGCATCAAGTCCTACAGCCACATACCCCGTAACACCAAGCCCTAGTCGCGAGGCTACGTCGCCTTGCGCCTTTGCCTACAACTAAGCCAGAATCCGCCCGCTTGTGTGTCCTGGTCCGTAACGGTAGTTTTGTTTCCGTCACTGCTCATCAGTGATCGGGTTTAGCGACCCGAATCGGTACGGTTGCATCAGCGCTCCTGATCTCATTGCAGATATCCCTATCTGCGACTGCTGTAATGGTGGCTGTGCGCGGGAGACCTTCGGGTCTGCCGGGCTCCTGTACCCCCGGTTCGCTAACCTGCGTACAGCCGCCACCCTAACTTGCTTAGCGACAAGTCATGGTGGCTCAACTAGGTACAGGAGTTCTATCATGTTCAAGGTCACACCCAATCCTCCGAATTCGGACCCCAGCTCCGCCGGCCTCGATCCAAAGAAAGTCCAAGAGGCCACCGATCGGGCGCTGGATTTCTATCTGAAACCGAAAGAAGCCGCCGCCAAAACCGCCCCGTCACCGGGTCAGCTCTTCACCGTCATCGACGGCATCGACACCGAAAGTCTGCTCGCCAACCTCAGCGAAAACCTGGCCTCGGCCAACGCCATGATCAACGACCTGGCGTTCGACCTGGACGGGTCGCGACGACATGTTGCGCTGGGCATTCAGCAGGTGATCGAGCTGAGCGAGCTGTTGGCAAATCGGGCGTTGGATAACGTCGATCCACGCTAGCACCCAGCCCGCAACGTGAGGCCGAGTCGGACCTTTGTAGTACCCCCAGCCTACAGAGCCGCCGACTCGCCCACCCGGCAAGGGAGCGTTGCGCCGCTAAGCGCTATAAGCTCCTGTCGCCCGCGTGCACCAGCCCAACTCACATTGCCCGGCGGCAATCTCAGATCCCCGGCATAAATACGTTATAAAACGCGTCAGAGGCCTTGTTCCTCAGTAGCCGACCTCATCATCCGCGATCAACCCAAACTTTCCCCCAAAGCCAACGTCTGCTCGCACACGTTCGCGTCTTCTGCTGCCGTTCTGAACCCACCTCAACCACGCCAACCTCTGGGCACCACCTCCCTAATCCTGATTAAAAGCCCAACCCGCCCGAAGCCCCGAAACTGCGCACACCATCCCCATCAAGCGCAGCCCCATGAACCCACTCCACATCTTTAAACCCGGCACCCACACCGCCCAATGCGGCACCACCTTCCACTTCACCGAAGCCGACCTAGCCGCCACCGTCGCCGCCTACAACCCAACCCTCCACGAAGCACCACTGGTCATCGGCCACCCACAACACGATGCCCCGGCCGCCGGCTGGGTCAAATCCCTAACCGCCACCGCCCAGGGCCTCATCGCCGAACCCCAACAAATCGACGCCTCCTTCGCCGAGCAAATCGCCAAGGGCAGCTACAAAAAAATCTCAGCGTCCTTCTACCACCCAACCGCCGCCAACAACCCCGTGCCCGGCGTCTATTACCTGCGCCACGTTGGCTTCCTCGGCGCCCAACCCCCAGCCGTCAAAGGTCTACGGCCCATCGAGCTGGCCGAGAGTGAGCCCGGCGTCATTCAATTCAGCGAAGACGGTCCACAGGCCACTGACCTAACCACCGCTGTACTAGAAGCAGAGAACCACCGCCTAAAAGCCGAACTCGCCCAACGCGACAACGCCGCCCGTATCGCTGCGCAACAAACCACTCACGCAGCCAGCGTCGCCTACGCCGAACAACTGGTCGCCGCCGGCATGAAGCCGTTGCACGCCCCAGTCGTCATTGCCGCCCTCGACGCCGCGCAGTCCGGCACCACCCCTTTGGAATTCGGCGAAGGCGACCAGTGCCAGCCCCTAAGCGTCGGCCTCAAGACCCTCTTCAACGACCTGACCAACCCCGTCAGCTTCACCGAAGTCGCCACCAAGGCCCGCACCGGCCTAACCGAGGCCGCACCCACCAACCCTTTACTCGCCGACGCCGCAGCCCGCGCCCAACGCTAGGAATCCCCCATGGCCACCTTCAACCAACCCAAAGACCTGGGCGATTTACTGCTGCTCCAAGTCAGCCCCGGCTGGACCAAAAGCAACGTCACGCTGCTCGCCGGCACCGACTACCCACTCGGTCAGGTGCTCGCCAAAGTCGCCGGCAAATACCAACGCCTTGATCCCGCTGGCAGCGGCGCCGCCAAAAAAGCCGCTGCCGTCCTGGCCGAACGCGTAGACGCCACGGCCAGCGATCAGCCCGGCGTGGTCATCGCCCGCGGCGCCGTCCTGGCCCTGGGGCAGTTGGTCTGGCCCGCCGGCATCACCGACGCCCAGCAAGCCGTCGCCCTCGACGAACTCAATGCCCTGGGCATCGTCGCCCGCGCAACCCTCTAACCCGGAGCCACCCATGAACCTGCCAGACCTGTTCAGCGTCGCCAACCTCACCGCCGCCATCAACAAACTCCCGGCCATCCCCGGCAAGGTCGGCGCCATGGGCCTGTTCGACGAGAAAGGCGTCACCAGCACCGCCGTCGTCATCGATGAGCGCGAAGGCCGCCTGGTGCTGGTGCCCAACACCTCACGCAATGACGACCCGGCGCCGCTCGAAGGCCGCAAGCGCAAACGCCGCACCTTCGAAACCTTGCACCTGCCGGTCAGCAGCTCGATCCTGCCCAGCCAGCTACAAGGCATCGCCGCCTTCGGCCAGGAAAGCGCCACCGCGCCCGTCGTCACCGTCGTCAACGACCACCTGCAAGAACTGAAAAACAGCATCGAAGCCACCCGCGAATTCCAACGCGTTGGCGCACTGCGCGGCCAATTGCTGGACGCCGACGGCTCGGTATTGTTCGACCTGTTTGGCGAATTCGACGTCAAACAGAAGAAGGTCACCGTGCCCCTCAGCAAGCCCGACACCAACGTGCGCAAGGCCTGCCTCGACGCCAAACGCCACGCCGAATCCAAACTCGGCGGCGTGATGGTCACCGGCTTTCGCGCCTTGTGTGGGCCAGACTGGTTTGACGCGTTCACCGACCACGCCAAGGTCAAAGAAGCTTTCGCCCACTACCAGGCGGCCCAAGACCGCCTCGGCGGTGACATGCGCTCAGGCTTCACCTTCGGCGGCATCGAGTACATCGAATACGACGTCACCGTCAGCGGCCAGCGCTTCATCCCGGCCGACATCGCCCAGATCTTTCCCGTCGCCCGTGGCGTGTTCCGCCTGTTCAACGCCCCGGCCAACTACAACGAAACCGTCAACACCCTGGGCCAGGCGTTCTACAGCAAAGCCGAGCCGCGCAAGATGGGCAAAGGCTGGGACCTGGAAGCCCAGGCCAACCCCTTGGCCATGTGCCTGTTCCCCGAAGCCCTCGTTGAACTGAAGGCGGGTTGAGCCATGCGCTACTGCACCCGTGCCGACCTCGCCAACGCCATCCCGTTGATGCCCCTCATCCAGCTCTCCAACGACGACCCGGCCGCCACCGAGCCCAACGAAGGCGTCATCGCCGACGGCGTGCGCCAGGCCCAAGAACTGGTCGACGGTTACCTGCGCGGCCGCTATCAACTGCCACTCGACCCGGTGCCCACCGTCCTGCGCGATGCCGTGGTCTACCTGGCCCGGCATTGGCTCTACCAACGCCGCCCCGAGGGCGCCTTGCCCGACGCCGTGAAGGACAGCCGCAAAGACACCCTCCAACTACTGGAAAACATCCGCGACGGCGTCATCACCCTCGGCACACCCACCGGCCAGGCCGTGCCAGAGCCGGGCGAGATCCGTGTGCGCGCACGTCCTCAACAATTCGGCGCCCAACAGTGGGACCGCTATTAATGACGCCGGCCAAAACCCAAACCGAACAACTGCTCGACGCCATGCTCGTCCGGCTACAAGCCGACCTTGGCAGTGAATTGATGATCGAGCTGTTCCCTGAAAATCCGTTGCAATACCGGCTCAACCATCCCCGCGGTGCCGTCTTGCTCGCCTACGGCAAATCCACGTTCGGCCAGTCAGAAAGCACCGACGCCTGCTTCCAGGCACGTCACTGGGTGCTGCGCCTCACATTGGTGTTCCGCCAACTCAATGGCAAAGACGGCGTCGTCGGTCACCTTGACCGCATCCGCACCTGCCTCACCGGGTGGTACCCGCCGCATGCCAACCAGGCCTGCCGTCCCGTGTCCGAACACTTTATCGGTCACCAAGGCGGCGTCTGGCAGTACGCCCAAGACTTCACCACCCGCACCACACACCTGCAAACCCTTGTCCCCGAAAGCGGACCACGACTGACCTTGGCTCAATTTCAGGAGTACCCATGAAACTCACCACGTACCGCTACGCCGGACCACCCAGTTGCGCCTCTCTACGCGTCGGCAAAACCGGCGAACGCCTCGAAGTCCTCCTGCACCCAGGCCAACCGGTCGGCATGCCCGCCGACCACGAGTACACCCGCGTTTTACTGGCCCTCAAACACCTGCATCCGCAACCCGCCAACCCTCTGCCGACGGGCTTACCCGTAAAGGCAGCAGCACAATCAATATCCGCCGCGAAGGAATAACCCATGCCCGCCAACTACCTACACGGCATCGAAACCACCGAAGTCGAACGCGGCCCCAGACCCATCCGGGTGGTCAAATCCGCCGTCATCGCCGTGATCGGCACGGCGCCCACCGGCCCCATCAACGAACTGACCCTATGCCTTAACGACATCCACGCCGCGCAGTTCGGCCCGCACAGAACAGGCTTCTCCATCCCCGAAGCCCTGCAAGGCATCTTCGACTTCGGCGCCGGCACCGTACTGGTCGTCAACGTGCTCGATCCTGCCGTCCACAGCACCACCGTGGATGAGCAAGACAAACAGTTCGCCCCCAACGATCAATTGCAACTGGAGCACGGCGCCCTGCAAACGCTGCAAATAAAATCGGCCGACGGGTTGGTTACCTACTTGGAAGGCGTGGACTACAAAGCCGACAGGCTCACAGGTCACATCAGGCGTCTGCCGACCGGCAATATTGCCGCCAACGCCCTGATCAAAGTGGCCTACACCTACGCCGATCCCAGCAAAGTCACCGCGACGGACATCATCGGCGCCGTCAACGCTGCCGGACGGCGCACCGGCCTGAAAGCCTTCCAAGACAGCTATAACCAACTGGGCTTCTTTCCTAAAATCTTCATTGCCCCAGGCTTCAGCACCTTGAAAGAAGTGACCGCCGAACTGGGCGCTTCGGTCGGCCAAGTCGGCGGCATCGCCTACATCGACGCGCCCATCGGCACCACCGTGCAGCAGGTATTGGCCGGGCGCGGTCCAGCGGGTGCCATTAACTTCAACACCAGCAGTGACCGTATTCGGTTGTGCTACCCGCACATCAAAGTCCGCGACGCCGCCCACGGCGAACGCCTGCAACCGCTGTCCATCCGCGCCGCCGGCCTGCGCGCCAAAGTCGACAACGACCACGGCTACTGGTGGAGCAGTTCCAACCAGGAACTGATCGGCGTCATCGGCCTGGAGCGGCCGCTAACTGCTCGGGTCGATGACTCGAACAGCGAAGTCAACCTGCTCAACGAAAACGGCATCACCACCGTCTTCAACTCCTTCGGCAGTGGCCTGCGCTTATGGGGTAACCGTACCGCGGCCTGGCCGACCGTCACCCACATGCGCAACTTCGAAAATGTGCGACGCACCAAAGACGTCGTTGATGAATCCATCCGCTACAGCGCATTGCAGTTCGTCGACCAGCCCATCACCACCTCGTTAATCACTAGCATCACCGAAAGCGTCAACCTGTTCCTGCGCAAACTCATCGGCGACGGCGCCTTACTCGGCGGCGAGTGCTGGTACGACCCGGCTCGCAACCCACAAACCGAATTGGAACAAGGCCACGTACTGTTCAACTACAAACTCACCGTACCGCTGCCGTTTGAGCGCGGCACCTTCGAAACTGAAATCACCGGGGACTACCTGGTCAACTTGGGGGCTGCATAAATGGCCGGCTTTAGCGCGCATCGTATTTCTAACGCCAACGTGTACCTGGATGGCACCAGCTTCTTTGGCAAATGCGAAGAGATCGACCTGGGCACCATCAAAACCGTGATGAGCGACTTCCAGGGGCTGGGCATGGTCGGACTGATTGAGCTGCCGGATGGCATCGACAAGCTGGAAGGGAAAATCACTTGGAACAGCTTGTACTTTGAGGCGGCCAAGAAGCTGGTGACGCCGTTCAAGAGCGTGCAGCTGCAGTGCCGTTCTAATGTGCAGGTTTTCAACAATGGTGGGTTGGTGAATGAGATTCCGCTGGTCACGACCATGACCATCACGGGGAAGGAGTATCAGTTGGGCACGCACAAGCCGCGAGATCCGACCAAGTACGAGACGCCGTTTTCGGCTACCTATGTGCGGCAGATGATCAATGGGGATGAGGTGGTGTTGTTGGATTATTTGGCGAATATTTTTCGGGTGGGAGGGGAGGACCAGTTGGCTAAGTACCGAAAGAACATCGGTCAGCTTTAGATTTCAAGGCTCCTCTACGCCAGCCAGGGTGAGCAGTGACTCATGAAGCCGGAGCGTCAGCCGATATTTAGTCCCAGTGACTCATTACGGGATGATAATTAATGGCTGACTCATCGTGGTGGCAGACCGCGGCGGCTTCACTGCTGACGGCTGCTTTTACCCTTGCAGGTACAAACTATCAACAGGCTCACCAAGATGAACGAGCGGACCGATCAAGATTTCTAGACGGTGCCCAATTAACGGCACAAGAAACCAGCCATCTATTAGACGACGGCTATAATGCGCTAGCGAAGCTGTTAAAGGAAATGGATAAAATGGGATCGGACGAGTTTTCGAAAGGGCCATTGGACGAGTACAAGGAGTTCTATCGTGGATGGCGTCAACAGTTGATCGCTGAACATTTCAAGTTGTCCCGATATTTCGGAAAGAGTATGGCAAATCAGCTCATCCATCTAGATGAAATTGACATCCATCCCGTAAACAATCTCGCTTCCCCTGATCCATGCACACCACCAGGAAGCGAAGATAGCTTTGATATAGAAAAGCTTGCATTCGAAACTCAGTGCTATGCTCGATCCGTGACAGTAAAGCAAGATATCATCAATCGCGACACTGAAGACAGAAACATTGACGAATTTGCAGAAGCGCTTAACGCAAAGCTGAGGACGCAAAACTTTACCAAAAAGCTACTTCAGCACTATGATAAGTCGTCAGTCAGTTACCTAAGAAAGCTGGATGTACGACTGACGGAGCTAGGATATCCTAAGTAATTGCAGTGCTTGGTCTTCATAGCGATAAATTCTAGTGCCGCACAATATCTACAAAGCGCTGTGCTCTGCCAAACCGCCTTCGCTGAGCCAGCTCTTGCGTGAGTCTGAGGCAGAGGGTTACTCTTGATCAAGAGCGATGGCAATATGACACGCCATATGGGCTGGTGGCAGAGGCAGGATGACATCGAAAACATACAGGACATGCTTACAAGTTCTTACTGTCTGTATTCCATCGCAGACGATGAGGCTAGGCGCTGACCAGTGCGCGCATAACGTAGTCAACAAGGAAGACAGAGTTTATGAGTGGGTTGAAATTACAAAAGGCTTTTCATAAGGAGTCACGAGGTAAGACCGGCGAAATTAAGCTATTTCGAGCATTCATTCGCGCCTTCAATTCGCTCGGCCCCGACGTGCTGGCGAAAGAGTACCACGGCAACCGGCACCAAGTTACATTTAATGAGTCTCGAGGCGCCGGCCGAGCTACCCCCCGCTGCGAGTTATGTGACGTGATGATTATTAATTATCCGGTTGGCAACCCTAGTGCTGCCCGAATAACATTTAATCAGGCAAAAGTCGCCGATAACACGCTAGGATGCACTCGAATAATTACAGCTGCTACTCCCTACAGCTTTCGTGCTAACTTGGAACAGTGGGATTTGCTTTCAAATCGCCCAGACATAAGCTCAGCGTCGAGAGCATTTCATCCACCATCAAATCTGCTATCCGGCGCGCTTCTTCCGTCTATCGGTACATTTGGTGTTTTTTACCCCGTAGGTACAAGCTTCGACTTCGCCTACTTGGTAGCCGATGGTCTCGCTCCGCTCAATAATAATCTCAGTCCTTCCGGAACCCTTTTATGGAGTACGCCACTAGGCATAGTTCGTGCAGTTAAAGGCCATGATGAAATTACAGGAACCTGCTGTCTTGAGCAGTTCGGAGATGCCTTAGGACTGAATCTAATTGGTACGCCTATCTCAACGCTCATGTATGGAGCCTCTGGAAACGTGGCAGCTCAAATGCGGATTTGGCTTACCGAAGTGTTGTTTATACTTCAGCGAGAACACCCTGAGTCATTACTACCTAAAGAATTGTTGGACGGGCTTGAGCTGAGGCGTGAGGCCGAAGAACAGCGCAACACTAAAAAACCAAAAAAAACCCCGGCGCTGCCCCGGGCAGTAATATTGATTAGGTCAAGTGAGCCCAATGACATGGCCTAAAAAGCCGGCCTATAGCTCCGATGAGGTTGGCTTATTTCTCTCGTAGTGCTCTCTCAACTCCTCATCTCCTGAGAGCACCATCATCATAATCTGCATCATGAGAATGGGGCCCGGCGTAATCTCATCAGGATTGACGTCTCGCCCATCATAATCGGGGTCAGTTTCGAGCTCGACGTTAACTATCCACCAAACCTCAACCTTGCGCATCAAGTTCATGACGTCTTGCATTTTCTCCGTAAGTGCAAGGTCTTTTCCATTCAAAACAATTTCAGGCATTTCATGCGCTAATGAGTTGCGTAGCTCTTTGAGCTGCTCCAAAACCTCATTGTCATCCTGATCAATAGCCCCTATATTCGTTAACCATATTAATGATGCATAAAGAGGGCTTCTCTTTTTATGAAGAGCAAGTACCTTGAGATCGTAATCTGGCGAGGTGGTTATACCATCGGCATCAAAACCGATGCAGTAGAAATCTTTTAAACGACCAATGATTGATTCTTTAAGCATTTCATAGGCCGTTATGTACAGCGATACAGCAATCATTCGCTCCTGCATCACTGCAGGCGTCAGAAGATTTCCCCACTGTTCCTCGACGCTCATATCGTTCCCCTTGAATGAGTTTTTTGCACGGTTCGGCAGGTTTGACGGTAGACGTATCGTAGCGGGGTGTCGATGATCTCTATTCGCGCAACCAGCGCGGCGCACTTATGGCGATGAACTGCCTGATCCCCAGCGAACCACGCTCATTGCGAGCTTTTGACCCAGGCTTTGTCAGCGCTGTAACCACCACATCGCGGCTGGCCTCGTACATAGCAAAAGCGTTGAAATCAGGATCCAGCAACACCAACAGCACTGAATCGAAGGGTTGGACCAAATCAATCGCGCCTAACCGACCGACCATTTTGCTCGGGTTCGGTACGCACCGGCCTTTAATCTGAATACGTACCGGGCACCCATTTCTAAATTCGGTGGCGTCAAAGCCAGCCTTTCTGGCGCAATGCAGATCCAAGCCAAGCTTTGTCGCCGCTTCGAATTCGGCCACCTCACCAGTGATGCCTAACAGCTTGCCCGTTAACCGGTAGTAACGCCGGGCAAGCACCTTTGCATCACGTAAGACTTCAAATATCTCAGCATTGATAGAATCGACACTGGTTTGGATATCAATCACATGTGGGAGCCTAGCCAAATCTGAGCCTCTTTGATGGTCAGCAGGGTGCCTCAGGGTTTGCGGTCGCGGGACAGCACATTAATAAGGGCGATCGCGTATGCAGTGCCAAGACGATACGTCAGATTGGCTACCACCTGATCTCACTCAGTCTCACCGTTGCCAAACGGCAATTCATTCATATCCTTCCATAGAGGCGAATATCCAGCCAGCCAATTAGCAGGGTCTTCCCCACTGAATAGCTTGCGCAACCAATCAGCCTGGCTAGCTAAGCGTAGGTAATACAGGGGATGATGGGCGCCTTGCTGCGTATTCATCTCGCTTTCTTCATAGTTATAGGCTCTCAGGACGCGGTTGCCACAGTTCGTTTTCAGGAAGCGAATAAAACTGTTGAGATTGCCGCTTCCCCCAGAGCCCATCCCTTCCTTAAGCATAAAGTGTTCGGAAATATAGCCACTGGAATAGGTTTGTCTTGCCCTGTCGTGCCGAATGCACAAAAGCATCCCATCAGAGCGACCTCCACAAACGCGTAGTAGGTAAAAGGTGACGTCTTTGCTGTGCCGGTCGTATAGGAAAAAATCTTGATATTTATTGCCGATGTTTTCGACAGGAAAGACCGTGCCCATGCCGCTCAGTAACCAACTATGGGACCCGCCGGACCAAGCAACGATACGATCCAACATGTCAAAGGTTGGCGAGCTAAGGCCGTCCAAGCAGTCCAGGAAATTCGCAGGCGATTCTTCGCCAATAGCCCGTGCTATGTCAGCGATGCTTTGAGGCTCCGTGATCGGAAAAACTTGATCTCTGCGCACGCAAGCTAACAGCTGATCCAGGCGAGACCCAAAGCCCTTCTGCCAAGCCTGACGGTAGGTTTCGGCTATCGCCGGTTTAGCTTCTAAGCTCGATACGTAGCTTTGCAGTATCGAACGGACTTCACCTTCAGTGGATCGATTGTTTTTGACGGCGGATTCACTAATCGCCTGGTGAATGTGATCTGGTAACTCGCGGATATTTATTCTCGCCATAACAGTCTCTCCTAGATGTTTGCGCCTCAATGACTTCATTTTGACTACAAAATGAAGTCATATTTTGCGAAAAAAAGCCCTCGTTTTGAGGGCGAATTGACACTATCCGACATTTTCTCCCAAAGGACAAGCTCTGAAGCGCTGAAATTCGGACGGATCGATCTTCAAGAATTCGGGGGGCTACATCTTTCAGCGCCATTCCCTACAACCACCACAGAATCCCCCGGCAGCGCATCCATAGCCCCAAAGGTATCGTATTCCCCGTCACCGCTCACGGTGACCGGGCGGAGCGGCCTGCAGTAGTACTTAAGGTGCCTCTGATGAAGAACAGGTCGCTCCGCCCGATGTTTGATGGCGCTGTACGCCAGGCCCCTAGGCTTTCTGGCGATGCCCAGTTCTCCGGTCTACTCCGGCGTGCAGTGGCCATCTTTTTAGCCAACCGGCTACTTATGGTGGCTGTGCGAGGGTTCAGCCGACTGCATCAAGGTCGGCCTCTTTGCTGGAGACCTCGTACAGCTGCCTCCCTCCGCCAAGCAGCCTTCAAAACCCATCAAGAGCGGTCGAGGGCCGAAGCCAGTCGCCCAAGACAACAATCTCCAACCTCAAACCCTCTGCCGAGAAAGCACGTCGTTGCTGCGGGCAAATGTAGGTAAATTCCTCAAAGCATCCGCCAGCGTATTATCTACAGCATGATCTCGTTTAATATCGATGAGGCCGGAGCGTCCCATAAGACGCTGTATTTGCAACAATACAATTTCAAGAGATAACGAAGAAAACTCGCCCCGTTTAATTGCTGTAAACATATCCAGCGCGACACGTTTAAATACATTCCATATGACGCCCAAAAGGCTACGAAACCTTGCGTCCTTACTTACGCATGCGTCAGAATCCACCGGCTTGTGCGCTTTGCCCCTGACCTCTATCGTTTACCTGCCACTGCCCATCAGTGGTCGGGTTTAGTCGCCCATCAGGTTTGGTAAGGTGCTTGAGCACCGTTCAGTCAGGTCATTATATTCCTGCACTAAATGGTGGTTGTGCGCAGGGCGTCCTAGGGCGCGCCGGGTTTTGCCAATTCCTACCGGTCGACTAACCTGCGTACAGCCGCCACCCTTCTTTTAGTCGAGAACGGTTGCAGCTCCAATGTAGGAATTGTCAATTATGTTCAAAGTAACTCCGAACCCCCCGGATATCGACTCGGTACTCTACGGCGACTCTCTCGACCCCGAAAAGTTGAAAGAGGCGGCAGACCGCGCGCTCAAGCACTACCTCAACCCCGGGGCAACGAAAACGCAGATACAGCCCCGCAAGCCCAGCACGATCTTCACCATCGACGCAGCGGTGGATGACGAAACGTTGCTCGTTGAGGCGTGCGAATCCTTGGCATCCGCCAGTGTGATGGTCAGCGACCTCACCGATTTGACGGACGGCCCACGACGCCAAACGATGCTGGTGCTGCAACGGGTCATCATGTTGGGTGAGTTAGCGGTCAATCGAGTACTGGATAACCACAAACTACCTGGGTAGTCGCCAGGTAATGTTGCGGGGGCGCCGCAAGCGCCCTCACAACAGAAGATCAGCAAGAACTACAGGGTCTCTTGCCTCTTCTGTTCAGCAACACGGCCAACGTAAGCACGCAGGTGAACCCTCGCGGCACTGACTGGGCTAAGCCCACGAAGCTCCGTGGAACGTTGGCTTCCGTCAGGCAGCGACACCGTTAAGGTGTCATTGAACACACTGTACAAAGCGGTGTGCTGCACGCCGTCAATTTCAATTGTGATTTCGTCTTCCATCCGGTCTCCGGTCGTAGCGAGGATAATCATTCCCGCAGCGACGGGAATGATCGTAGGTGATCAACGCGTGTTCAGACAGTCGGGTAGGCTATCGAACACCTCCAGACCGTGGCCGGTCACCACGTATTCCGAATTCCCTCGGATAAGCTCTTCATCTTTGAGCCACTTAATGCAGTCGTTCAGAAATGATTCCTCTAGTGACTGCTCGTAAAACATCGATTGAGCGTCCACATGACCTGATGGAAAGCCGAAATCCTCCGGACTCAAGCCAATAGGTGTAGGACAAGCATTGATCAGTTTGCTCATTATCTGAGTAATCAAATCATTAAATTTTTCTTTGTTCGACTCACTCATAATTCCATTTCTCCTTGTGTATCGGGTCTGGTTGCCGTCTTCCAAAGCAGCCTGAATCCTCTCTTTAAATCCGATTAAAAGCCAGTATCCAAGCGCACCGTCACCATCAGGGCTCAACGACGAGCAACCGATCCCACTGATCGACCTGGAGCATAACGATGGCCGACGCACTCAACTTCATCCTCAAATTCCCCTTCAACAGCGCCAGCGGCGAGCTGATCTCGACGCTGCCCATCAAACGCCTCAAACGCAAAGACATCACCGCGGCTCAAGCGGTGACCAAAGATGAAGGCGCCATGGAAGATCTGCTCGTCGCCAAGATGCTCAGCATCACGCTCGAAGACCTCGGCGAATTCGACATCGCCGACTCCCGGCTAGCCACCGAGGTGTTGCGGGAAATGGCAGCCGCACGTGACCTTGCTGCAGTCCTGGGACGAAGCCCTGTTGCTGGTGCTCAGGATGCAGCCGTCTGAGATCGCCCAGCTCGACATGCTGGAGTACTGGCGCTGGGTGGCGGTGTGTGAACGAGAGATCAATCGTCGGCTCGAACTGGCCGACAAAGCCAGTGGCTGATCAGCGTTACAACGCTCACCACCAAGCCGGCCAGTAACGCGCCGCCCGCAGCAAAAGGGGCAGCCATCAAAGCCAGCAACGGCAGCCCAAAACAGAACGCCAACACCGCCGCCCATAACGGCAAATGCACCAGACACAGCCAGGCAAGCCCAATCACACCGGCGCCGATGGTCAGTGCGTAAACAGTGTGGGCGGTGCGTAGCGCGGCTTTTTCAATCATGCCCAAAGCGTAGCAAGATCCATGGCGAATGAAGTCCTGTTGGGGTTAAAAATCGGTGGGGTTGTTTCAGGCAGTTTCAATGCAGCCTTCGGCTCAGCCAAATCTACCGTGCAGCAGCTCGGGCGGGCCACTGATGGTCTCACTGCCAAGCAGCAGACCATTGGCAACGCGCTGTCGGCGTCCCTGGCACGCGGCGGCACTGGCCTTGTCCAGCTGCGCCGCCAGTACCAGTCGGTGGGCAACGCCATCGACCAACTCAAAGCCAAGCAAGACAGCCTCACAGCCAGCATCGAGCGCGGTGCGGTGCTCAAGGGCAACCGCCGTGAGCTGCGCGGTCAGGCCATGGAGGTCATCGGTACCGGTGTAGCGTTGGGCGCGCCCGTGATGAAGTCGTTCAATACAGCGGTCGATTTCCAGGACCAGACCCGCGACATCGCCATCACCGGCGGCTTCAACCCAGCGCAAGAACAGCGCCTGAGCGCGGCCATGCGTGGTGCGGCGCTCAGGTGGAACCAGACCCAAACCGACATCGCCAACGGCACCGCCATCCTCATCGCCGGCGGCCTCGACAACCTGCAAGAGCTCACCGCATACGCCCCGGTCATGGCCAAAGCGGCCACCGCCACCCGCGCCAGCATGAAGGATCTGGGCTCGGTCGCCATCGCGCTCAACGACAACCTGGGCATCGGTGCCGCAGGCCTTGAGCGCGCCATGAACATGCTGGCGTTTGCCGGTAAAAGCGGTCAGTTCGAACTGGCCGACATGGCCAAATGGCTGCCGCAGCTCACGCCTCAGTTCGCTGCCTTGGGCATTACCGGCGAGCGCGCCGTGGCCGAGATCGGCGCCTCGCTGCAAATCGCACGGCGCGGGGCCGGTAGCAACGATGAGGCCGCCAATAACTACAAAAACTTCCTCTCAAAACTCACCGCGCCAGAGACGCTAAAAGCCTTTGAAAAGGCTGGCATCGATCTAAAGGGCAGTATGAAAAACCTGGTCAGCGAGGGTTTGTCGCCCGCGCAGGCCATGCTCAACATCCTCACCGCCCACCTGGGCAAAAAAGCCCCGGCCGCAGCCGCCGAGTACGGCAAAGCGCTGAACATCAAAGATGAACAAGAACGGCAGACGGCGCTGGCCCGGCTCGATGAAGCCTATAAGCTCGGCGCGTTATTCGCCGACCAGCAAGTCCTGTCCTTTATCCGGCCCGCCTTGGCGAATCAACAGAATCTGGCCAGTATCGAACAAGGCAGCAAAAGCGCCGCCGACCAAGGCCTGCTCGATCAGGACTGGGCCAAGCGCATGGGCAGTTCCAAAGAGCAATTGAAAGAGCTGCGCAACAACCTGACCGACATCGGCCTTTCAGTCGGCAGCGCGCTATTGCCCGCCATCGTCGACGTCAGCCGCGCCGTGGTGCCGCTCATGCGCTCGTTTTCGGCCTGGTCAGAACAGCACCCAGATCTTATTCGCGGCGTGGTCGGCTTGGTGGGGGGCCTGCTGCTCGGCAAACTGGCCTTCATCGGCGTGGCCTACGGCGCCCAACTGGTCATCGCACCGTTCGTGGCCATGACCACCACCATCACCGCACTGTCTGCCAAGTGGGCGTTGCTCCGTGGCCTGTGGCAGACGGGTAAATTCGCGCCGCTCATCACGCGGCTAAGCCGTATTGGCGGCGGGTTGCTCAAGGTCGCCCGCGGCGCGCTGTTCTTGGGCAAGATGCTCGGCGGTACGCTGTTGGTCGGGTTAAAGCTCGCCGGGCAAGCCGTCCTATGGCTTGGCCGAGCATTGATGCTCAATCCCATTGGGTTGTTGATCACCGGCATCGCGCTGGCGGCGTATTTGATTTACCGGCACTGGGCGCCGATCAAAGCGTTCTTCACCGGTCTGTGGGCCGAGGTCACCACTGGCTTTAGCGGCGGTCTGTCCGGCATCGTCGGCTTACTGGTCAATTTCTCTCCGGTCGGGTGGTTCTATCGCGCTTTTGCCAGTGTCATGACTTACTTGGGCATTGAGCTACCGGGCACGTTCACCGAGTTCGGCGGCCTGCTGGTCACGGGGTTGGTCAACGGCATCAGCAACATGGCCGGGGCCCTCAAAGACAGTGTCGTGGGCATTGGGTTATCCGTTAAGGGCTGGTTTACCGAAACCTTGGGCATCGAGTCCCCCAGCCGGGTTTTCATCGGTTACGGCGCTAACATCAGCGAAGGTGCAGCCCTCGGTATCCGCGCCCAGGCAGGCTTGGTTCGTCAGGCCGCGCTCGGCATGGCCGCACAAAGCGCGGTGGATATGGCGCCGCCCAATCCCGCGCAGGTGACCCAGGCCAGCATGATGGGCGGCACTGGCCGAAGGTCAGCCGTCGCGGGTTCTGAATTCGCGGGCCCAATGACCTTCCATTTCTCGCCTCAGATCAACCTGCCCAGCGGTGCCGGCATGGACCAGATCAACCAAGGCTTGCACGCCAGTTATGCCGAATGGGTGCGGTTGATGGAGCGCTACCTGCACGACAAACGCCGCCGCAGTTACGGCCCCGCCGATGAGGTCACCGCCTAATGTTTGCCATCTTGGGCGATATCGAATTCACCGTCGCAGGCGGTATCAGCGGCATGGAACACAACGCCTCAGCCGACTGGGCCGAGCATGCGCGCATCCAGGGCAAGCCGTTATTGGAGTGGATGGGCGATGGCCTGGATGAATGCAACCTGACCATCGAGTTACACCCGATGCTCGGCGACCCCGAAGAACGCCTACGGGCGTTACGCCAGGCCAAAAGCCAACATCAGCCGTTGGCGTTCGTCATGGGCAGTGGCGAGTACCTGGGGGCCTATGTCATCAGGCACATCAGCAACACCCTGCGGCGTGCCACCGCGACTGGGCAGACCAAAGCGGCCACTGTGCAACTCAATCTGGCGGAATACACCGGCACCTTTACGCGCAAAGTCGCGCACCCCGGCTTACTCGACGCCACCCTGAGCGGTACGTCAGCCGCCAATAGCGGTTCACCTGGCTGGATCACCCGCGTGACGCCATCACCCAGCACCACGCAAAAGGTGATCGCCCATGCGAAAACGGCAGCGAACATGCTCAAGGCGGGCCAAAGCCTTTATCACACGGTCAAGGACGGTAACGCCGCCATGATCCTGGGCCAAGTGCCGCAGCTACTCGGCATCACGGCGCGAGTCATCGAGCCGCTGCAAGGGTTAGCCACCGTCGCGGGGGTGCTCGACCACGGCTCAGATTTATCCCGCCTGGGCGAGCAAGTGCTGGGCAGCGTCATGGGCGCACGCGCCAGCCTGAACCCTGTTGACCTGGACAACATCCTCGATCGCTTTTCCGCGTCCCAAGAAGCGCTGGACCAGGCACTCAGCACCATGGATGCGGCCAACACCCGATTGGCGGGGCTGGCCGCGCAAGTCTTGACCCGGAGGGCCTGATGTTTATCGCGCATATCACCACCGAGGGCGAACGTTGGGACCAATTGGCCTGGCGGTATTACGGCGACGCCCACCGTTATTTGCCGATCGTCCAGGCCAACCCCCACGTGCCCATCAGCGCCATATTGCCCGCAGGGCTGACCCTCGCTATCCCTGTACTGCAACCGCTGCCCACCACAGAAGATCTGCCGCCATGGATGCGATGATTCCCCAGCAAGTGCCACAGGCGCGCTTTGTACTTATCTACCAGCAGCGCAACATCACCCGTAACGTCAGCCAGCACCTGCTGTCTTTGTCCTACACCGATTACCTCACCGGCCAGGCCGATAGCCTGGCGGTCGAGCTGGAAGACACACAAGGCCAGTGGCGTGACCAATGGTACCCAGGCCACGGCGACAGCCTGGAACTGTCCATCGGCTGGGAGGGTCAGCCCCTGCGCGCCCTCGGTCGTTTCGAAATCGACGAAATCGAACTCAACTGCCCACCCTCGACCATCACACTCCATGGCCTGGCCACCGGCATCAAAACGGCGTTGCGCACCACACAACACCACGCCTACGAAAACACCACACTGGCCGCTATCGCCCAGCAAATCGCCACCCGCCAAGGCCTGCAGCTGATTGGCAACATCCAACCGATCCCACTCGATCGACTGACCCAGCAAGACGCCGACTTGACCTTCCTGCGCAATCTGGCCGCCGAGTACGACTACGCCTTCAAAATCACCGGCCAACGCCTGGTCTTTCACGCCATTAGCCAGCTCGCCAACGCCGCGCCGGTAGCAACCCTGATACTCCAGGACCTAAGCCGCGTGAACCTGCGCGACCAAATAAAAAACGTCCCCCAGGCCATCGAGCTCAAACACAAAGACCCCGCCAGCAAACAACTGCTTACCTACAAAATCGAGAACGGCGAAACCGTCGCCGTGCCCAGCAGCATCAGCAAAACCACCACCAGCGGCGACACCCAAAAAAGTCGCAAACGCAGCGCCTCCACCGAAGAATCCAAAGCGAAAGCCAACGCAGAACAGGCCAAAGCCAACCGCGAACGCACCACCGGCAGTTGGGCGGCCATGGGCCGACCCAACCTAGTCAGCGGCAACGTCGTCACCCTGGCCGCGGCCGGCCAACTCGGCGGCCGCTACCTCATCACCTCATCCCACCACCGCATCACCCGTATTGGCGGCTACACCGTCGACAAACACGTTTGCCGCGTCCGCACAACCAATCAAGAGCAAACCCCATGAGCATCGATCTGGCCTACGGCGAAGTCAGCGCCATCGACTACCCAAGCTGCCGCATCCGCGTCCGCCTGGACGACCGCGATGGTCTTCAGACTTATTGGCTCAATATCCCTCAACGCAATACCCAGGGCACCAAACGCCGCCCACTCATGCCCGAACTGGGCGAACAGGTTGCGGTGTTGCTTGATGCGGATGGGGTGGATGGTGTTTACCTGGGCGGGATCTATTCAACCGCCGAACCGCCACCGGTTGGGGATGAGGACACGGATTATGTGCGGTTTAGTGATGGGACGGTTTCGACGTATGACCGGGAGGCCGGGGTGATGACGTTGGATTGCGTAGGGGCGTTGGTGCTGAAGTGTGGAAGGAACATCACGATTGAAGCAGGTGGTCCCGTAGTGGTGAAAGCACCTTCGGCGACGTTGGATATCGCGCAGGTCACGTTGAATGGTGACCTGCAGGTGAAGGGCGATCTCTATGCAACAGGAACTGTCCTGGATGCAGGAGGAAATTCGAATCACCATTCGCATTAAACTTTGGGAGTGGTACCACCTAAGGGTTTCTTTTTTTTGTACGTTTTTGTGAGAGCCAGTGAAAGCGGAGTACCGCTGCCGATACGTTTGAAATACTTAATGTCTTTCTCCATAGCCGCCTCCAGGTCTTTCCATTGACCGATAGGGCCAAGCGCGGAAAGGTCAAAATGTTGCTCTACGAGCGCCTGGAGCATTTCCGGGTAGCGTTTGTAATAGAAATCCCAAGCAGTTAAAAACTTCACTCGTACGAGCGGAGACTTATGAGAGCGCATTTGATGGTGGATATCCTTCAAAAAACGTACTTGCCAAGGTACGTTGGGTGCGTAGTCATCCCCGGGCAGTTTAGGGTCAAAAGGATAGGAGCCACGGGAAAAATTATTCAGGTCTTCCAGGCTTCGGTTGAGATAAACAAACTCAAAATTGTCACTGAACGAAGCAGTACGAAAAAACCTATTGTATTTAAGGCACTCTGTACTCATGAAAAGGCCTAGCGACGGGATCCCTTTCTCTGCGTTGTACGCGTCGATTAAGGCACCGCCGAAGAAGCACTCAACATTATCCAGTCTGTAATGAGTGAAATCTCCTTCGACCAAGACGGCCCGAAAATAGATGTCTTGCCCAGTCAGCCGGTGATGAAGGTCTTCAGCGAATTCGGTCAGCAACCACACACAATCCTCTCGCACAGGATCAGTGTCCGCATCTGCTGTGTTGTAGACCAAAATAGTGTCTGAAAAAACGATAGTGCTGAAGTTTGTTTGATGGTGAGCGTTGAGCGTATCAAGAATCGAGTAGACCCTTGCAACCTTCCGAGGCTCTGCCCGAGTCATTTCGGAAAACCCTAAGATATCTATATAGAGAAGAAATCGGCTCATTCCATGACCTTCTTGAGTACCAGGGAGGGACTTGGATATTGCCTCTCTTTAAATTCGATTAAAAGCCTGCGTCGTTCGCTTTCTGCACCATGGGCAGCATGACCAAGCCCATCTCGTACACCCACATCACCGCAGCCAACTGGCAGCCCACCATCGGTACTTCCGGCGAGGTCGTCGAGGGCCTGCGCGACATCGACCAATCCATCCGCATCATCCTCTGCACGCCCAAGGGTAGCGATCCCCATCGCCCAGAGTTTGGCAGCAACCTGCACCTGTACCTCGACTGGCCCACTAACCGCGTCACACCGCACTTGGTCCGCGAAGCCGTCGACGCGATTCGCCAATGGGAACCCCGCGTCTCGGTAGTGCAAGTGCAAATCCAGATTCACGCGGCGCAGATCACCGTGCGGGTGAAATGGCGCGTAGCCGGGGAGGTTCCCCAGTTGACCGAGGTGCCTTATGCGCGAACTACCTAAACCCGAATTCCTCAAAATAGACCCCGCCGCGCTAGAAGCCCAGCTCATCGCCCGCTATGAGCAGAAGTCCGGCAAAACCCTGTACCCAGCCCAGATCGAACGGTTGTACATCGACCAGATTGCCTACGCGGTATCCCGGTTACAGATGAGCATCCAACATGCCGGCGAGCAACTGCTGGTGCGGTTCGCCCGCGGCCCGATCCTCGATTACCTCGGCGAACTGGTCGCTACACCCAGACTGCTGGCCCAAGCCGCCCGTTGCACCATCCGCTTCACCATGCCCGCAGCCGTGACGCAGCCATTGCTGATCCCAACCGGTACTCGGGTCAGTGCCCAAGATGCCAAGCTCACCTTCATCACCGATCGAGACGTGGTGTTGGCGGTCGGTCAAACCCACATAACCGTTACCGCGACCTGCCTGACGACTGGCGAGCAAGGCAACGGCTGGACCGCCGGGCAGATCAGCTTACTCGGCAACGCGCCAGCGCCGGGTCTGACCGCAAGCAACACGACTGTCACCGCTCACGGTGCCCAAGATGAAGACGATGACCGCTACCGCGAGCGCATCATCCTGGCCCCCGAAGCCTTCAGCAACGCGGGAAGCCGGGCAGCCTATCGCTACCACACCCTGGCCGTTCACCAATCTATCGTCGACGTCGCCGTGCAGGGCCCAGATGAAGGCCAGCCCGATGGCCACGTCGCGCTGTTCCCGCTGACCACCTCTGGCTTGCCAACAGACGATCTACTCCGACGCATCGAGAACCAAATCAGTGGTGAAAAACTCCGCCCTCTGTGCGACACGGTCAACGCGCGGTCACCCACAGAGATCGCCTATCAAATCAAGGCAAACATTACTTTCTATGCCCACTCGGACCGAAGTGTCGCCATGGCCACCGCGCAGGCCGCCGCACGAGCTTATGCCGACGAATGCCGTGCCAGTCTTGGTCGCGACCTGGTGCCAGAACAACTCACCGCTTTGCTTCAGGTCACCGGCGTATACCGTGCCCATCTATTGCTTCCCGCAGCTCCACGGGAGTTGCAGGGCAACGACTGGGCAAACTGTTCAGAGATACAACTGATCGACGCCGGAGTGGCCCATGACTGAACAACCGCTGCCGCCGCCATTGGCCGGCGATGAACGTTTCGCGCTGCTGTGTGCACTGCTTAACCAAGCCTTGGATGACCTCGATCTCAACGTGATGTTGGTCTACCTGATCGATCTAGTGAAACCCTCACTACTTCCAATCCTGGCCGACCAGTTCTCACTCTTGGACGAAGCCGCCTGGCAGTTGGCCGAGTCCGAAGAAGCCAAACGCAAGTTGATCAAAGGCGCCGGCGAACTGCATCGCTTCAAAGGCACACCGTGGGCAATCCGAGAAGTCATCCGCCTGCTGGGCTTCGGCGAGGTCACCCTCTTGGAAGGGATACAAGCGCAGCCAAGCACCGAGCCCTCCATCTGGTCGCTATACCGGGTCGTTTTAAAGCGCGTCATCACCAACGACCAGGCGATGCTCCTGCGCCGCCTACTTCTTTCCGTCGCCCCGGCGCGCTGTCGCCTGGTGTCGCTCGACTATCAATCCGTCGCCATCCGCTACAACGCAGTCGCGTGCTACGACGGCCAATACAACCATGGGAGCAGCTAATGGCCGATTTACCCGAGTCTCAAGATTGGGCACCCGGTGTGTACCAGCTCGAAACCTCCGATCCCGTACTAGGCGGGCCGGAGGGCATATCGAATCAACAAGCCAAGCAATTGGCGAACCGAACGTCCTGGTTAAAGAAAAAAATAGAGTCTTTCCTCGACGGCTCAGGCATTAACTTTGCCAGCCAGCAGGAAGCAGAAAAAGGGGTTGAGACCAACAAACCCATGAACGCTCTCAGAGTGTTCCAAGCGATCGGCGCCAAAGTCGTTCAGGCGACCACAAGCACCTCAGGCATCGCGCGGATCGCAACTTCCACCATGGTCAGAGCCGGCACCGACAACCGCGCAATCGTGACGCCTAAGATGCTCGCGGCGATGTTCCCGTTCCGGGGGCGGCAGGTCTATAAAGTGCCGGGGGTCTACACCTGGGAAGTGCCCTCTGGAGTAACCAAAGTCTGGGTAGAGGTCATCGGCGCAGGTGGCGGTGGCGCGCGACTTACAACGCTCCCAGGTCCCTCCGGTGGTTCTGGTGGCGGGATAGCTCGAAGATTTTACGATGTCAGTGACAAAGCGTCGGTGATAGTCACAGTGGGCGCAGGCGGTATCGGCGCTTTAGTTGACGGGGGAACAGGCACCGGCGGTGGCACCTCGTCATTCGGTACGACCATAGCGGCCACGGGGGGCGGTGGTGGCTTAATCAACGGAAAAGGACCATACGGGGGAAGGGGTCATGGTGGCGACGAGAACCATAGTATTGGGATGGCCGGCCACGCGATTGGTGGCTCCGCCAGTACCACTTTCCTCGGTGGCGCTGGCGGTGGCGGATCGTCGGGGCCTTCGTGGACAGACGATGTAAAGCCTCTGACTCCTGGACATGGGGGCGGAGGACGAGGCGGCGGCGCCGCCCCTGATGGCGCAGATGGACAGGTGACCATTCAATGGTAACCAGCACCTGGGCACGAATAGAAAACGCAACAGTCGCCGAAGTGACGAACATAGACCCGCAAGACAGATTCCCGCCATCCCTTGTATGGATAACCTGTCCTGACGACACACGGCCAGGCATGCAGTATGTGGATGGAATATTCACGGCTAAACGTGAAACGCCCATTGACCATGCCGCACACATCGCCCGCGTGCGCTACCAGCACGAAACAGCAGGCATCACCGTCAACGGCGTGAATATCGATACCCACCGCGACAGCCAAGCCTTAATCACAGCCGCGGCGCTATCGGCCGTCATCGACCCAACCTACGTGTGTGTTTGGAAAGCCCTAAGCGGCCCGGTCACGCTAACGGCCACCCAACTGATCGACATCGCCACCGCGGTACGCACGCATGTTCAAGCCAGTTTCGACCGCGAGTGCCAGTTGCTGACAGCACTGGCAGAAGGCACCTACGAGGTCGACATGCTCGACCACGGATGGCCCGCGGCGCAGGGGACATAACCATGCAGGAAATACGCTGTGGCGAGTGCCACCGCAAACTCGCCACCGTTCGCAGTTTCACCGAACTACAAATCAAGTGCCCGCGCTGCCGGACACTCAATCACCTGAAGGCCCCGAGCCTCCTATCCGAATGCCCTGAGCATCTGCCCACAAAAGAGCAGACATGCCCCAGCCCACCATTGGAAGCCTGTTCGCAGGCATAGGAGGTTTTGATGTCGGATTCGAAAACGCAGGCTACCGAACCGCCTGGCAAGTGGAACTCAACCCCACCAACCGGGCTGTCCTTGCCGACCGATTTCCACATGCCACCCAGTTCGAAGACGTCCGCCGCTGCGGCGCCCACAATCTCAGCCCCGTCGATGTCCTCACCGCCGGATTCCCCTGCCAGGACATCAGCATTGCCGGCTCAAGACCCAACAACAAAGACACCCGAGGCCTGCGCGGCCAAAGAAGCGGTCTGTTCTGGGAAGTCATACGAATCCTCAAAGAGACACAACCTCGCTGGGTGGTGCTTGAGAATGTCGTTAACCTGCTCGCTATCAACGATAGCCAAGACTTTGAAACAGTCATCGGGGCCCTTGCGCAATGCGGGTATGTGGGATGCTGGCGAGTGCTTAATGCTCAATATTTCGGAGTCCCCCAGCAACGTCGCCGCATATTCCTGGTCGCAGGTCATCGACGAATGCCCCCCATCGAGCTGCTGGCTGACGCTGCGCCAGTGGAAGCAATACCTCCAGCGTCTAGCAAGATCCAATGGCCACGGCCAGCGGATGCATGGGCTGCCAATACTCTATTGGCAAACAAAGCAGGCTCACAAATCGCTATGGGCTGTACAACTTTCATCGCTCACCCGAACGGATGGCATCAGATGGCTGAGCGGCAGCGAACGTCTGAAAATGATGGGCTTTGCCTCGGACTGGATGCGGCCAACCTTGCAGAGGCTTTCGCTGCCGGAAACGCCGTCGTTACGCAAATCGCGCAATGGATTGCCGAAAAACTAATCACAGCAGGCTAACAACAAGGCAGCGAGGACATCATCTCGCTGCCTACCCACCTCAGTTCTGAAATTCCCTTGCACCAGCCGCAAAAAACCTAAACCCTATTTACCTCGCGCCAGAGTCCGAGTTTTTCGCGCTCGGCATCAATTTCGGTTGCCGTGGTGCCTTTGTGTGGGAGCCTGACAGACGGCCTGTCTCGCTGGTTGTACTCCGATCCAATATCCAAGGGTGGGGGCAAGCTTGCTCGCGATAGAGGTGGATCCGCTTGCATCGATGTGAACAGACCGGCGCCATCGCGAGCAAGCTCGCTCCCACAGGGGATGCAGGGAAATACAGGGACAATCCACTGCGGCGATCTGATCCGCATAACCGCTCCTCAGCTAAGTCTTTGCTTCTGCTCGTGAATCCCGGACAATCGCGCCCCTGTTTCGGCCAGGGCGCTGCCTGTCGGGGTTTTCCGACTCGTCCCGGCCGGGTGCATGTGACCGGAAAGCGGAGATCCGACCGGATGAATGATCAGGCCAATAGCGTCGAAGAGCGCTTTGAAACGACAGCCCCAGCCACCCTCAGCCAATGGAGTCGCCAGGACACCACCTGGATGCTGGGTCTGTTTGGCACCGCCATCGGTGCCGGCACTCTGTTCTTACCCATCAATGCGGGCCTGGGTGGCTTTTGGCCGCTGCTGATCCTGGCGTTGCTGGCGTTCCCCATGACGTTCTATGCCCATCGGGGCCTGACCCGTTTCGTGTTGTCCGGTCGCGACGGCGCGGACATCACCGAGGTGGTGGAAGAGCATTTCGGCCTCAAGGCCGGTGCGCTGATCACGCTTTTGTACTTCTTTGCCATTTTCCCGATCCTGCTGATCTACAGCGTGGCGCTGACCAACACGGTGGGCAGCTTCTTGGAACATCAGTTGCACATCCAGCCGCCCCCTCGGGCCGTGCTGTCCCTGGTGCTGATCCTCGGCCTGCTGGCGGTGGTCCGTTGCGGCGAGCAGGCGATCGTCAAGGCCATGAGCCTGATGGTCTACCCGTTCATCGTGGCGCTGCTGTTTCTGGCGGTGTTCCTGATTCCCCACTGGAGCGGCGGTATCCTGAGCACGGCGTCGACGCCGCCGGAACCTTCGGCGTTGTTGCATACCTTGTGGCTGGCGATTCCGGTGATGGTGTTCTCGTTCAACCACTCGCCGATCATCTCGGCGTTTGCGGTGGACCAGAAGCGTCGCTACGGCGGCAACGCCGAGGAGCGCAGTTCGCAGATCCTGTCGCGCGCCCATGTGCTGATGGTGGTGATGGTGCTGTTCTTCGTGTTCAGTTGCGTGCTGACCCTGACCCCGGCGCAATTGGCCGAGGCCAAGGCGCAGAACCTGTCGATCCTGTCGTACCTGGCTAACCATTTCAGCAACCCGACCATCGCCTTTGCCGCGCCGTTGATTGCGTTTGTCGCCATTTCCAAGTCGTTCCTGGGGCACTACATCGGCGCCAGCGAAGGCCTCAAGGGCCTGATCGTCAAGAGCGGCCGCCGTCCGGCACCCAAGACCCTGGACCGCCTCACCGCAGCGTTCATGCTGGTGGTGTGCTGGATCGTAGCCACCCTCAACCCGAGCATCCTGGGCATGATCGAAACCCTGGGCGGCCCGGTCATCGCAGCCATCCTGTTCCTGATGCCGATGTACGCCATCCGCAAAGTCCCGGCCATGGCCCGCTATCGCGGCCAGGCCTCCAACGTCTTCGTTGTGTTGGTGGGTTTGGTGGCGATTACGGCGTTGGTCTACTCCCTGATGGCCTGACCATCCCCTTGTGGGAGCGGGCTTGCTCGCGAAACCGGTGGTTCAACTGGCAGGGATGTTGGATGTGCCGCCGTCTTCGCGGGCAAGCCCGCTCCCACACTGGTTTTGGGATGTTCATGGAAATTGCAATCACCCCAAATCCCCTGTGGGAGCGAGCTTGCTCGCGATAGCGGTGGTTCGGCTGGCATCGAAATGACAGGCATAAAAAAAACGCCGCCCCTCGCAAGAAGGGCGGCGTTTTCAGTCGGGCGTTTTAAGCTTTACGCTTGAACGACCGGGATGTTGGCGTTTGCAGCCGCTTCACGGAACTCGGCGATCTGGTCGAAGCTCAGGTAGCGGTACACGTCCGCTGCCATGCTGTCGATCTTGCCGGCGTATTCCATGTACTCCTCGACGGTCGGCAGGCGACCCAGGATCGAAGCCACGGACGCCAGTTCGGCCGAAGCCAGGTAGACGTTCGCGCCGTCACCCAGACGGTTCGGGAAGTTACGGGTCGAGGTCGACACCACGGTGGAGTTCGGCTCGACGCGCGCCTGGTTACCCATGCACAGCGAGCAGCCTGGCATTTCCATCCGTGCACCGGCCTTGCCGTAGATGCCGTAGTAGCCTTCTTCGGTGAGCTGGTGAGCGTCCATCTTGGTCGGCGGCGACAGCCACAGACGGGTTGGCAGCTGACCCTTGACCTGCTCCAGCAGTTTACCGGCGGCGCGGAAGTGACCGATGTTGGTCATGCACGAACCGATGAACACTTCGTCGATCTTCTCGCCAGCAACACTGGACAGCAGACGGGCATCGTCCGGATCGTTTGGCGCGCAGAGCACAGGCTCGTTGATGTCGGCCAGATCGATTTCGATGACTTCGGCGTATTCGGCGTCGGCATCGGCTTCCATCAGTTGCGGGTTGGCGACCCAGGCTTCCATCGCTTGGGCGCGACGTTCCAGGGTACGTGCATCACCGTAGCCTTCGCCGATCATCCAGCGCAGCAGGGTGATGTTCGATTGCAGGTACTCGGTGATCGACTCTTTCGACAGCTTGATGGTGCAACCGGCAGCCGAACGTTCGGCCGAGGCGTCGGACAATTCGAAAGCCTGTTCCAGGGTCAAGCCTTCCAGGCCTTCGATTTCCAGGATGCGGCCGGAGAAAGCGTTTTTCTTGCCTTTCTTCTCGACAGTCAGCAGACCGTTCTGGATGGCGAAGTACGGAATGGCATGAACCAGGTCACGCAGGGTGATGCCAGGTTTCATTTTGCCTTTGAAGCGCACCAGGATCGATTCCGGCATGTCCAGCGGCATGACGCCGGTGGCAGCGGCGAACGCGACCAGGCCGGAACCGGCCGGGAACGAGATGCCCATCGGGAAACGGGTGTGCGAGTCACCACCGGTACCCACGGTGTCTGGCAGCAGCATGCGGTTCAGCCACGAGTGGATGATGCCGTCGCCCGGACGCAGGGAAACGCCGCCGCGGGTCATGATGAAGTCAGGCAGGGTGTGGTGGGTAGTCACGTCGATCGGCTTCGGATAGGCCGCGGTGTGGCAGAAGGACTGCATTACCAGGTCAGCCGAGAAGCCCAGGCACGCCAGGTCTTTCAGTTCGTCACGGGTCATCGGACCGGTGGTGTCCTGGGAACCCACGGTGGTCATCTTCGGTTCGCAGTAGGTACCCGGGCGCACGCCTTGGCCTTCCGCCAGACCGCAAGCCTTGCCGACCATCTTCTGCGCCAGGGTGAAACCCTTGGTGCTTTCAGCGGGGGCTTCCGGCTTCTTGAACAGGTCGAACGCTGGCAGACCCAGTTCGGCGCGTGCCTTCTCGGTCAGGCCGCGGCCGATGATCAGCGGGATACGACCGCCGGCACGGACTTCGTCCAACAGGACCGGGGTCTTCATTTCGAAGGTGGTCAGGACTTCATCGGTACCGTGCTTGCAGACTTTGCCAGCATGCGGGTACAGGTCGATCACGTCGCCCATGTGCATGTTGGACACATCGAATTCGATCGGCAGGGCGCCGGCGTCTTCCATGGTGTTGTAGAAAATCGGTGCGATCTTGCTGCCGAAGCAGAAACCGCCGGCGCGCTTGTTCGGAACGAAAGGAACGTCGTCGCCGAAGAACCACAGTACCGAGTTGGTCGCCGATTTGCGCGACGAACCGGTACCGACCACGTCACCGACGTAGGCGATCGGGAAGCCTTGGCCACGCATCTCTTCGATCTGCTTCATCGGGCCGGTCTTGCCTTGTTCATCAGGCACGATGCCGTCACGGGCCATTTTCAGCATGGCCAGGGCGTGCAGCGGGATGTCCGGGCGGGACCAGGCGTCAGGGGCAGGGGACAGGTCGTCGGTGTTGGTTTCGCCGGTGACCTTGAACACCCGCAGGCTGATCTTGTCGGCCAGCACAGGGCGGTTCTTGAACCACTCGCCGTCGGCCCAGGATTGCAGCACGGCCTTGGCGTGAACGTTACCGTTCTTGGCTTTTTCAGCCACGTCGTGGAAGGCATCGAACATCAGCAGGGTGTGCTTGAGTTCCTTGGCGGCTACCGGCGCCAGTTCGGCGTCGTCCAGCAGTTCCACCAAGGTCACGATGTTATAGCCGCCCTGCATGGTGCCGAGCAGTTCAACGGCACGCTTCTTGTCCAGCAGGGGGGATTGGGCCTCGCCCTTGGCCAGGGCGGAGAGGAAACCGGCCTTGACGTAGGCGGCTTCGTCGACTCCAGGCGGAACGCGGTTGGTGATCAGGTCAACGAGAAAGGTTTCTTCGCCAGCCGGAGGATTTTTCAGCAGCTCGATCAGGCCTGCGGTTTGTTCGGCGTTAAGCGGCTGGGGAACGATACCCAGGGCTGCGCGCTCTTCGATATGTTTGCGGTAGGCTTCAAGCACAGTTATTACCCTCATCAGTGGTCCCAAATGGGTGTCCGGGACGCTCATCCAGAAACCCACAGTACTCATGCGCGTCGGCGGCTTTTTGAGCCACCACGCCAGAGTTTCCGGAGTTCCTCACAGAAGCTGCTTTCAAAGTTTTACGCCTGCAGAACGGGAGCTGATGAGGGTTGGCGTTGGGCTTTCCCCGCTGGAAAGACCCTTCGCCAACACCGCTCTGAAGGAACGACTGTGCTCGTGACGCTTTGAAAACAGCTTCTAACGGACATTGGCGCCTTAAAAGGCTGGCTGATTCTACGGGAAAAAAAAATTAAAGGTAAGTTGGGCGCTCAAGTTTGAGGGGTGATCAATCTTAGACAAAGGGCTAACATGCCAGCCTGTCCTGCTTTTGCGTGTGCTTTTCCTTATGCCCAACCAGCTCATCAAGACCCCCTGCGTCGGCCTCTGCTCCACTGTCTACGGTGACCTGGTGTGCCGTGGCTGCAAGCGGTTCCACCATGAAGTGATTCACTGGAACGGCTACAACGAGGACGAAAAACGCGCGGTGTGGATGCGGCTCGAACAACTGTTGGTGCAGGTGATGGTGGCCAAGTTGGAGGTTTTCGACCCCGGGTTGCTGCGCCAGCAACTGGAATCGCGCAAGATCCGTTTTGTGCCGCACCAGTCGGAATATTGCTGGGCCTACCAGTTGATCGCCCGGGGCGCGCGGGTGATCAACAACCTGGAGGCCTATGGCATGGTGCTGATGCCGGAGTTTCGCGATTGGGACCTGCCGGACCTGCGCGATGCCATTGATCGGGAGTTTTTCCTTCTGTCCGAAGCCCATTACCAGCGGTACATCGCGCCGGGGTTCCTGAAGGATGCGATCGGCGGCTGACCCCTGGCCATTTGTGCAAAGGCGCTTTTGTGCCCGGGAGCTTTTGTGGCGAGGGAGCTTGCTCCCGCTCGGCTGCGCAGCAGACGCCTGGATTTTTCAGGGCCAGAAACTTTTTAGATCAAGAGCGAGGGTCGCTTCGCAACCCAGCGGGAGCAAGCTCCCTCGCCACAAAAAAGCCCATTCGCTTTATTCCTTGGCCGCCAGCTCCACCAGATGGTCCTCGACCTCCTGCGGCTTGAGCACCAGTATGTCGCTTTCCAGCGTATCGAGCACCGCCTCGGCGGTGTTGCCGATCAACACCCCGGACAACCCTGAACGGGCCACGGTGCCGATCACCGTCACCGCCGCCTGCAGCTTGCGCGCCATGAACGGGATCAGTACGTCCGCCGGGCCTTCTTCGATGTGCAGATGCTGGTCGTCGATGTCGAACTCGGCCTGGAACGCCCGGCATTGTTCGCGATACCGGGCTTCGATGGTTTCCTTGAGCTGGAAGGTCGGGTCGGCGGACGAAAGCATTGGCGTGGGATGGGCGCTGATTACATGCAGGTGCGCCTTGGCGAGGAGGGCGATGTCGTAGCCATGGTCGATGATGGTGGAGTGCAGGTGGCGGTGTTCGCCGTCGGCATTGCCAACGTCGACGGCGGCCAGGATCACCTTGTCTTTCCAGGAACCGGCGGTTTTCACCAGCAGCACCGGGGTGGGGCAATGGCGTAGCAGTTTCCAGTCCGCCGGGGTCAGCAGGGCCTTTTTCAGCGGACTGTCGGGAAAGTGCTGTTTGATCACCAGCCCGCAACCTTCAGCCTGCTGCACGTCGATGATGGTTTCGTAGAGGCTTTCGTTCCAGGCCTGTTCGGTGGTCACGCTGTAGCCATCCGCCAGCAGCGCAGCCTTCAGCACGCCGAGCATGCCGGCGTGATCGTGCTTTTTGTCGCACACCAACAGGTGCAGGTGTGCCTGGGTCACACCAGCGATCAGTTTGGCGCGCTTGAGCGCCAGGCTTTCCGAATGTTCGGGCTCAATGACCACCAGGATGCTGCGAATGGCTTGCATGATCGGCGTTCTCCTGCAATGAAAAGGCTGGCATTGCTCAACTATAGTTGTTGTGGGGCAGTCTAGTTGCTATGGGTGAGTCGTCGACTTGATGCATATCAATGGCGGTGGCTGGTGGTCTGGAGGCAGGCCGGTATAATCGGCGCCCTTCGCTCGACTACCTTTGCCCGTGAGCCCCATGAATCTTCCCGAAATCCACGAATTCCTTGGTTGCCGCACCCCCGATGCCTGGGTCCAGGCCGCGCTGGCCGACCAGGAAACGTTGCTGATCGACCACAAGAACTGCGAATTCAAGGCGGCCAGCACCGCCCTGAGCCTGATCGCCAAATACCATTCCCACGTCGACCTGATCAACCTGATGTCGCGCCTGGCCCGGGAAGAGCTGGTGCATCACGAGCAGGTCATGCGCCTGATGAAAAAACGCAAGATCGGCTTGCGCCAGCTCTCTGCCGGGCGTTATGCCTCGGGGCTGCGCAAGGTGGTACGCAGCCACGAACCGGTCAAACTGGTGGACACCCTGGTGGTCGGTGCCTTCATCGAAGCCCGCAGCTGCGAGCGCTTCGAAGCTTTGGTGCCGCACTTGGACGAGGAGCTGGGCAAGTTCTATTTCGGCTTGCTGAAAAGCGAAGCCCGGCATTTCCAGGGTTACCTGAAACTGGCCTACCAGTACGGCGACGCCAAGGACATTGCCCAGGTGATCGACAAGGTCCGTGAGGCCGAGCGCGAGTTGATCGAATCGCCGGATGTGGAGTTTCGGTTCCACAGTGGTGTACCGGCTCGATAGTGCAGAGGTGCCGGTACTGACGCCATCGCGAGCAAGCTCGCTCCCACAGGGGATTGGTGAACTTTCCAAGTCCAATGTGGGAGCGAGCTTGCTCGCGATGGGGCCTTATGCAGCACTGCATCTCTAAGTGACCAGCCCCAGGCGTTCATGCCACTGGGCAATGGATTCCTCGGGGTAGACATCGAACCGCTGATCGCCCTTATGCGCCTCGATCTCCACCCACGGTGCCTTGGAACCAAGCATCAAGTGGGTGTGTTCCGGCGGGGCCGGCAGCGGTGTGTCGATGGCTGAGGCAAACGGGTGCACCAGTTCCGGCCATTCGGGGCTGAACAACCACAACCCCGAACCGCACAGGGAGCAGAAATGCCGTTCGGCACTGCTGCGGTGGGCGCGTTTATCGCCTTCGTCCTTGAGCCGTGCATGGTAGATCGAGATGTGCTTGCGACCGTGCACCTTCAGGCTTCGGGCATCGCCCCCCAGGTTGATCGCATAACCGCCGCCGCCCTGGGTCTTGCGACAGATCGAGCAGTAGCAGCGCTGGTAAGGGTAGGGATGGGCACAGGCCAGGCTGAACGATACGGCGCCGCAGTGGCAGGATCCTTCGAGCTGCATGGGAACCTCCAGTGGGATTGGAAATGACTCAGTACAGCCTAGACAATCTGTGTCTTGACAGTCGAATTGAGGGTGGCCATGCGACCGCCTTCGCGAGCAAGCCCGCTCCCACAGGGGATCTGTGTCGGTCATAGAGCTTCTGCCCGTTCTCGGTCAGTGTGGGAGCGGGCTTGCTCGCGAAGGCGTCGGTACAGCCAATATCACTTCGGCACCCGCCACAAATACCACGCCGCCACCGTCCGATAAGGGCTCCAGGCCAGGCCGATCTCGACCATCTGCTTGCGGCTGGGTTGGTGCTCCAGCCCCTTCATCCGTCGATAACCTTCCCGCACCCCAAAGTCATCGGCCGGCAGGATGTCGGGCCGCTCCAGGCTGTAGATCAGCAGCATTTCCACCGTCCAGCGCCCGACGCCACGCAGGCTGATCAGGCGCTCGATCAACGCTTCGTCCTCCATTGCCCGCGCCGTGGCGTAATCCGGCACCACCCCGTCCAGGGCCGCTTGGGCGATGCCCTGGATGGTCGCGATCTTGCTGGCGGAAAATCCACAACCGCGCAATTGAGCAACGTCGGTCGCCAGGATTTGTACGGGTGTGGGGAATGTCTGCGCCGGGAACAACGCCAGCAACCGGCCCAGAATCGCATCGCCGGCCTTGGCGTGCAGTTGCTGATAGGCAATCGCCCGGACCAGGGCTTCATAGGGATCGCGGGCCGGCTTGGGTTGCAGCAGGCAAGGGCCGATCGTCGCGATATGCCGTCGCCAGTCTTCGTCGAGGTTGGCCAGGAAGGCACTGGCATCGTGGTAGGGCACAGGCATCAGGTGTTCGTTCTCCGGGACGCTCAAAACGCCAGGGGCAGTGAAACCTGCACCGCGGCTTTTTCCAGCCGCAACAGAAACGCCTTGCGCGGCTGGCCGCCACCATAACCGGTCAACGAGCCATCCGCTCCGATCACCCGGTGGCAGGGAATGACGATGGCCAGGCGATTCTGCCCGTTGGCCAGGCCCACGGCGCGGCTGGCACCAGGGCTGCCCAGGGCCGTGGCGATGCCGCCGTAGCTGCGGGTTTCGCCGTAGGGGATTTTTTGCAACTCGGCCCAGACCCGCACGGCGAAGGCGCTGCCGGGCATGTGCAGCGGGACATTGAACGTCGTGAGCTTGCCAGCGAAATAGTCGGCCAGTTCGGTTTCGATCTGTTGCAGGTGAGCGTTGTGCCCTGGTGCGACGGTGTAGCCGTAGCGTCGCTGCAGCTCTTCCAGCTCCTTGGTCAGGGCCGGGCGGTCGAGGAATTCCAGCAGCACCAGGCCCCGCCGTTCGGCCATGGCCAGCATCGGCCCCAGCGGCGTGGTCAGGCGGGTGAACAGCAGGGGTTCACTGAGGGCGGCGCGGCCCGGTGTGATGTGGAAGGATTTGACGAAAGCGTCCCGAAAACCGCTCAACGACTCATAACCGGAATCGAACGCCGCATTGTCGATGGAAGTGCCGTCCTTGATGCCGCCCAGGGCAATGCCCAGGCGGCGGGTGCGCAGGTAGGCGTGAAAGGTCATGCCGAAATGTTGCTTGAACCAGCGCCGCAGTTTCAGCGGTTCGATACCTTGTTCCAGCAGCAGGGCGTCGGTCCAGCGCAGGTCGGGTTCGGCGTCCACCGCTTTGAGCAGGGCCTGGATCCAGTCCGGCGCGATGGCGGCGGCGTCCAGCGGCTTGCAGCGCAGGCAGGCGCGGTAGCCGGCCGACATGGCTTCGTCGGCATGGGCGAAGAACTCCACGTTCTCCGGCTTCGGCTTGCGCGCGGTGCAACTGGGACGACAGAAGATGCCGGTGGTCTTGACCGCAGTGAAGAACACCCCCTCGTAGGCGGTGTCTCGTTCGAGCATGGCGCGGACCATCTCGGCGTGGGGCGGGAGCAGCGAGTCTTGTAGGTTCATGGGGCAGAGCATAGAACCGTGCCCGGGACGACTCCACCGGAAAATCGACAGTGAATTTTCCCGCAGTTGGTCGGATGCTCACGAGGATTGGCCGGCGACCGCACCGGCACCACTCGCACCGTGGATCCCCCAAGGGGCAGTTTTCTTCAATACCGGTAGCAACGGGAGATTTACCTTGATCGCCACCTCACAGATATGAAGAAGGTTTGCGATGAGTCTGATTCTTTCCATGGCGGCGTTTGCCTTAGTCGCCTCCATTACGCCGGGGCCGGTCAACATTGTGGCCCTCAGTTCCGGGGCTCGGTACGGGTTTCGAGCGACCTTGCGCCACGTGGCCGGCGCGACCCTGGGTTTTGTCTTGTTATTGGTGTTGATGGGGCTCGGGTTGCATGAAGTGCTACAACGCTGGCCTGGGCTCACGCGGGTGGTGCAACTGGGCGGTGTGGCGTTCCTTTTGTACATGGCCTGGAAACTGGCGATGGACAACGGGCACCTGGGCGCCAAGGACGAGGACCGGGCCCCGTCGATGTTCTACGGCGCGCTGATGCAATGGCTCAATCCCAAGGCCTGGCTGGCCTGTGTGGCGGGGATGGGGGCGTTCGTGGCTGATGGCGAGGCGCGGCTGGTGTGGCAGTTTGCGGCGGTCTACCTGGTGATCTGTTACCTATCGGTGGGCTGCTGGGCCTACGCCGGCAGTTTTCTGCGTACCTGGCTGGGGAATCCGGCGACCATGCGCCTGTTCAACCGGGCGATGGCGGTGTTGTTGGTGGCCAGTGCGGTGTATTTGGTGTTGCCTTGAGTCGAGCCCGCTGATCTTTGGCGACTGCTGCGCAGTCGAGCGGGAGCAAGCTCCCTCGCCACAGAATGTATTTAAGTCAGAGCGGCGCATCAACCGCGATACTGGCCCGGAGTAGCCGCCAGGTGTTGCTTGAAAGCGCGCTGGAAATGCGCCTGGTCGGCGAACCCGCTGTCCAGCGCCACGTCGGCGATCAGCTTGCCCTCGCGTAACTGGCGGCGGGCGAACTGGATCCGGCGGTTGACCAGAAAGGCATGGGGCGTCATCCCGTAGTGGCGCTTGAAGGCACGGCTCAGGTAGGACGGCGATAATTGTGCGGCGGCGCAGATGTCTTCGAGCCTCAGGGCTTCGGTGCAATGGTCGTGGATGAACTGCGCCGCGCGCATCAAACCCGGGTGGCTGCCCCGGTCCGGCCGGCCGGCAGGGTTGAGCCGTTGTTGCAGGTCAGTGAAAAACGCCTCGGCGGCGGTGCGCTTGCGGTCGGTGCCGAGCCGCTCATCCACCAGTTGCTCATACAACCCTTGCAACGCGGCAAACAGCTCGACATCACGGCTGTGGGTGGTGGAAAAGCTCTGGAAGTCCAGGGTTTCATCGAAACCGATACGACGTTGCAAATCCCTGAGCCACTGGGTATCGACGTACAGCATGACATACGACCACGGTTCATCGTCGATCGGGTTGCACGCATGGACATCGCCGGGGTTCATCAGCACCACCGTGCCGCACTGCACCTGGAAATTCGACCGTTCATGAATGTAGGTGCTGCGCCCGGCGGTGATCGCTCCGATGGAAAAATGGTCGTGGGAGTGGCGTGAATAGCAGACCTTGCGCCCATCGGCGATGGCCCGGGCTTCGATGAAGGGCAGGGCCGCGTCGCGCCAGAAGCGTGGGGCGGCGTCATGGGTGGCGTGCTTCATCGGTCAGCGTCCTCGTCTTGAACCTGTGAAGCAGTGTATTAGCCCTGGTCGGCAAATGCCCGTTGGATTTAGCCGTTCGGTTTGAACGGCAGTGGTACTGAACTAGACTTCATGAAGCCCCGCCCATGGAGTTCCCGATGCTTGCGCCAGGTAAACCGGACAACGAGGCCGTTCGCCTCAAGAATCTGCATTCGCTCAAGCTACTCGATACCGCACCCGAAGAGCGGTTTGACCGCCTGACCCGCCTTGCCCGGCGTCTGTTTGACGTGCCCATCGCCCTGGTGTCCTTGGTGGACGCCAACCGGCAGTGGTTCAAGTCCAGTGCCGGCCTGGATGCCAGCGAAACCCCGCGGGAAGTTTCCTTTTGTGGGCATGCGATTTTGCAGGATCAGATCCTGGAAATCTGCGACGCGGAGCAGGACGAGCGGTTTCACGACAATCCGTTGGTCACGGACACGCCTGGCATTCGCTTCTACGCCGGGCATCCGCTGGGGTTGGAGGATGGCAGCAAGCTTGGCACGTTGTGCCTGCTCGACACCAAGCCGCGCCAGCTCAATGACGAAGAGCGCGAACTGCTGCGCGACTTGGCGCGCATGGCCGAGCAGGAAATGGTTGCGGTGCAGATGGCGAGCATGGACGAGTTGACGCTGTTGTCCAATCGGCGCGGCTTCAAGACGTTGGCCCAGCATGCGTTGAATGTGTGTGATCGCTTGTCGCGACCGGCGACGCTGCTGTTCTTCGACCTCAACGACTTCAAGCCGATCAACGATCGCTATGGGCATGCCGAGGGTGACAGCGCGCTGAAAACCTTCGCTGATGTGCTGCGTATCGCCTTTCGCGAAAGTGATGTGATCGGTCGCTTGGGCGGTGATGAGTTCGTGGCGCTGCTCACCGGCTCTTCCTATGTCGAGACTTCGGCGATCATGGCGCGCCTCAAGGAAATCCTCGATGAGCGCAATGCGATGTTGCAGCGTGGCTATGACATTCGTTTCAGCGTGGGCCAGATCGAATACGACGCCCAGCGCCATCGGTCAATCGACAACCTGTTGGCCGACGCGGATGCGGCCATGTACGCCCAGAAACAGGCGTTGCGCCGCTGACATTCAGCATTGATGCAAGCTGACCCACCGCTATCGCGAGCAAGCTCGTTCCCACAGGGGATGTGTGGTGGGCGCGACTTCTATGAACACCTGGAACCAATGTGGGAGCGAGCTTGCTCGCGATGACGGCGGTACATCCAACATCAATGCCAGCTGATCCACCGCCATCGCGAGCAAGCTCGCTCCCACGGGGAGGTGTGGTGGGCATAAAAAACGCCGCTTGGCCTTTCCAGGGCAAGCGGCGTTTTTGCTGTAGCGTGAAGATTACTCTTCGAGGTTACCCATGGCGGTGGTGTTGAAGCCGCCGTCCACGCACATGACTTCACCGCTGATGCCAGAAGCAACGCAATAAATATGTACCGCACCAAGGGTATGGGGAATACGCAGAATGAGTTTCTCGCATCGTGTGATGCGGATTCATAGCTGCAGTGTTATCCATTACTCACTTGGCGAGTACCCGTATGAATACCGAATTACCCCCGACATTTGTTTACCCCGATGATTTCTGGGGAAGGGCAAGCCTGTCAGCGTCCGGCTGGATAGAATTGGTATCAGCCCTACGCCCAGCAAAATTCCAGATTTGATGGCGATTATTAATACGGCGGGTGTAGGCGTTACCAGCGTCAATCTCAAGATGCCTTATTCCACGGCCCAGGACTCAAACGTCGCACGGATCTACCTTGGAAACATTACGCTTCAAATTACCGGAGACGTTACTCGATATGCATCAGGTACTCTCAAGTTCTCTGGAAAGATAAAAGCGTACTCGGATCGTTATGATGCTAATGCCAGCAGTCATAGGGCTGCCTTTGATGAGCAAGCCACGAGCGCGCTCCGTGAAGTGGGAAGGGTCGCCAACGCACGGGATTATGAAATTCGAATCACTGGCGAGCTGCCAATCAATTTCTCTAGGTAAGTAGCCATGGCAGCAGGAAGACACACATTAAGTCTCGCCGCCATTGCTTCAGTGATGGGCGCATGCGCATTGTTGTTCTTTTTTGCGCTGGAGGGTGTCTCGGAAAATCCCAATGATTTAAGTGATACCCGGGGTATTCCCGCGGTAGCGATGTACACGGTCATGCTGATTATCTTGACCGCCGCTTCGGTGGCCCTGACGGGGTTGGGTTATCTGTTTCAAAGGCTTCTAAGGCGACGTGCTTTCAAATGGCGCATTGGCGTGTATGCGTTGACCAATGTCCTGCTTTTCCTTACGTCGCTCATGGGGACGTTCGTCGCCGCCATCTACACGTACGACACCATCGCAGGTGTATTGGGGGGGGCTGCTGTTTGTGTTCTCCCTTGTTTTGGTTCTGATTGGTTTTCCACGGAAATCGGGATAAAAAAAGCCGCGGGCCCTTTGCAGAACCCGCGGCTTTTTTATGCGCGGTGAAGATTACTCTTCGAGGTTACCCATGGCGGTGGTGTTGAAGCCGCCGTCCACGTACATGATTTCACCGCTGATGCCCGACGCCAGGTCCGAGCACAGGAAGGCGCCGGCGTTGCCGACTTCTTCGATGGTGACGTTGCGACGCAGCGGAGTTTGCGCTTCGTTGGCGGCCAGCATCTTGCGGAAGTTCTTGATGCCGGAAGCGGCGAGGGTGCGGATCGGGCCGGCCGATACGCAGTTGACGCGGGTACCCTCCGGGCCCAGGGAACCGGCCAGGTAACGTACGCCGGCTTCCAGGGAGGCCTTGGCCATGCCCATGACGTTGTAGTTCGGCATGGTGCGCTCGGCGCCCAGGTACGACAGGGTCAGCAGGCTGCCGTTGCGGCCTTTCATCATTTCGCGACCAGCCTTGGCCAGGGCCACGAAGCTGTAGGCGCTGATGTCGTGGGCAATGCGGAAACCTTCGCGGGTGGTGGCTTCGGTGAAGTCGCCGTCCAACTGGTCGCCCGGGGCGAAGCCCACGGAGTGCACGATGCAGTCCAGGCCGTCCCACTTCTTGCTCAGCGCTTCGAAGACGTTGGCGATTTCTTCATCGCTGGCCACGTCGCACGGGAAGCACAGCTCAGGGCTCGAGCCCCAGCCTTGTGCGAACTCTTCGACACGACCCTTGAGTTTGTCGTTCTGATAAGTGAAGGCAAGCTCAGCGCCCTCGCGATGCATGGCGGCGGCGATGCCGGATGCGATGGACAGCTTGCTGGCGACACCGACGATCAGTACGCGCTTACCGGCGAGAAAACCCATGTGTTGCTCCTCTTTTCAGGTTATTCGGCAGTTGTTGGGGCCAGGAAGGCGGCCTCCAGCAACTGCTGTGTATAGGGGTGCTGCGGCGCGGCGAATATGCTGCGGGCATCACCTTGTTCGACCACTTGGCCATGCTTGACCACCATCAATTGGTGGCTCAGCGCTTTGACGACAGCCAGGTCATGGCTGATAAACAGGTACGTCAGGTTGTACTTGGTTTGCAACGACCGCAACAGCTCCACCACTTGGCGTTGCACGGTACGGTCCAGGGCCGACGTTGGTTCATCCAGCAGAATCAACGCCGGCTTGAGCACCAGGGCCCGGGCAATGGCGATACGCTGCCGTTGCCCTCCGGAAAATTCATGGGGATAGCGGTTCCGGGTTTCCGGGTCCAGGCCTACCTCCTTCAATGCCGCGATTATCGCTTGTTCCTGTTCGGCCGCGGTGCCGATCTTGTGGATTCGCAGGCCTTCGCCGACGATCTGGCTGACACACATCCGTGGGCTCAGGCTGCCGAACGGGTCCTGAAACACCACTTGCATCTCCCGACGCAGTGGCCGGACCTGTTGCTGCGTCAGGCTGTCCAGCGGCTTGCCTTCGAAGCGGATCCCGCCCTGGCTGCCGATCAACCGCAGGATTGCCAGCCCCAGGGTGGATTTGCCGGAACCGCTTTCGCCGACGATACCCAGTGTCTGGCCCTGGGGCAGGCTGAAGCGGATGCCGTCCACGGCCTTGATGTAGTCCACCGTGCGTTTGAACAGGCCTTTCTTGATCGGGAACCAGACTTTCAGGTCCTCGACCTGCAACAGCGGCGGGCCGACGACGTTGTTCGCCGGGGTGCCGCTGGGCTCGGCGCCCAGCAGTTCCCGAGTGTACGGATGCTGCGGCGCGCGGAACAACTCTTCGCACGATGCCTGTTCGACGATGCAACCGCGCTGCATGACACATACGCGATGCGCAATTCTTCGCACCAGGTTCAAATCGTGGCTGATCAGCAGCAACGACATACCCAATCGCGCCTGCAACTCCTTGAGCAATTGCAGGATTTTCAGCTGGACGGTGACGTCCAGGGCGGTGGTCGGCTCGTCGGCGATCAGCAGTTCCGGCTCGTTGGCCAGGGCCATGGCGATCATCACTCGCTGGCGCTGGCCGCCGGACAACTCGTGGGGCAGGGCCTTGAGGCGCTTGTGGGGCTCGGGAATGCCGACCAGCTCCAGCAACTCCAGGGTCCGGCGGGTCGCGACCTTGCCGCTCAGGCCCTTGTGGATGCCAAGTACTTCATTGATCTGTTTTTCAATGCAGTGCAGCGGGTTGAGGGAGGTCATCGGCTCCTGGAAAATCATCGCGATCCGGTTGCCGCGGATATGGCGGATGGTCTTTTCCTTCAATCCCAGCAAATCCTGGCCGGCGTACTGGATGGTCCCGGTGGGGTGATGGGCCAGCGGGTAGGGCAGCAAGCGCAGGATCGAGTGAGCGGTGACCGACTTGCCCGAGCCGCTTTCACCCACCAGGGCCAGGGTTTCGCCGCGCTTGATGTCGAAGCTGACGCCCTCGACCACGCGCTGACGGCGTTCGCCGACAATGAACTCCACCGCCAGGTCGCGCACTTCGATCAGATTGTCCTGGTTCATATCACTTCCTCGGATCGAAGGCATCGCGAGCGGACTCGCCGATGAACACCAACAGGCTCAGCATCACGGCCAGCACGGCGAACGCACTGATGCCCAGCCACGGCGCCTGGAGGTTGGATTTGCCCTGGGCCACCAGTTCGCCCAGGGACGGCGCGCCCGGCGGCAGGCCAAAGCCGAGGAAATCCAGGGCGGTGAGGGTGCCGATAGCGCCGGTGAGGATGAACGGCATGAAGGTCATGGTCGAGACCATGGCGTTGGGGAGGATGTGCCGGAACATGATCGCGCCGTTCTGCATGCCCAGCGCCCGCGCGGCGCGCACGTATTCCAGGTTGCGCCCGCGCAGGAACTCGGCGCGGACCACGTCCACCAGGCTCATCCAGGAAAACAGCAGCATGATGCCCAGCAGCCACCAGAAGTTCGGCTGCACGAAGCTGGCGAGGATGATCAGCAGGTACAGCACCGGCAGCCCGGACCAGATTTCCAGGAAGCGTTGGCCGGCCAGGTCCACCCAGCCGCCATAGAAACCCTGCAGGGCGCCGGCGATCACGCCGATGATCGAGCTGAGCAGCGTCAGCGTCAGGGCGAACAGCACCGAGATACGGAAGCCGTAGATCACCCGGGCCAAAACATCGCGGCCCTGGTCATCGGTGCCCAGCCAATTCACGGAGGAGGGCGGTGCCGGGGCCGGGACCTTGAGGTCGTAGTTGATGCTCTGGTAGCTGAACGGAATCGGTGCCCACAGCACCCAGGCGTCCTTGGCCGCCAGCAGTTCACGGATGTACGGGCTCTTGTAGTTGGCTTCCAGGGGAAACTCGCCGCCAAACGTGGTTTCCGGGTAGCGCTTGAGGGCCGGGAAGTACCAGCCGTCGTCGTAATGCACCACCAGCGGCTTGTCGTTGGCGATCAACTCGGCGCCCAGGCTCAGCCCGAACAGGATCAGGAACAGCCACAGCGACCACCAGCCACGCTTGTTGGCCTTGAACAGTTCGAAACGACGGCGATTGAGAGGGGACAGGTTCATCTCAATGCTCCCGGCTTTCGAAGTCGATGCGCGGATCGACAAAGGTGTAGGTCAGGTCGCCGATCAGTTTCACCACCAGCCCCAGCAAGGTGAAGATGAACAGGGTGCCAAACACCACCGGATAATCGCGGTTGATGGCCGCTTCGAAACTCATCAGGCCCAGGCCGTCGAGGGAAAAGATCACTTCCACCAGCAAGGAACCGGTGAAGAAGATCCCGATGAACGCCGAAGGGAAGCCGGCGATCACCAGCAGCATGGCGTTGCGGAAGACATGGCCGTAGAGGACCCGATGGCGGGTCAGGCCCTTGGCCTTGGCGGTGACCACGTATTGCTTGTTGATTTCGTCGAGGAAGCTGTTCTTGGTCAGCAGGGTCATGGTGGCGAAGTTGCCGATCACCAGGGCGGTCACGGGCAAGGCCAGGTGCCAGAAGTAATCGAGGATCTTGCCGCCCATGCTCAATTCGTCGAAGTTGTTGGAGGTCAGCCCGCGCAACGGGAACCAGTCGAAATAACTGCCGCCGGCAAACACCACGATCAGCAGGATGGCGAACAGGAACGACGGGATCGCGTAGCCGACGATGATTGCCGAACTGGTCCACACATCGAAATGGCTGCCATGCCGCGTGGCCTTGGCGATCCCCAGCGGGATCGACACCAGGTACATGATCAGTGTGCTCCACAGCCCGAGGGAGATGGACACCGGCATCTTTTCCTTGATCAGGTCGATGACCTTGGCATCGCGGAAGAAACTGTCGCCGAAGTCCAGGTGGGCATAGTTCTTGATCATGATCCACAGGCGTTCGGGGGCCGACTTGTCGAAGCCGTACATGCGTTCGATTTCCTTGACCAGCGTCGGGTCCAGGCCCTGGGCCCCGCGGTAGGAAGAACCGGCCACCGACACCTCGGCACCGCCGCCGGCAATGCGGCTGGTGGCGCCCTCGAAACCCTCGAGCTTGGCGATCATCTGTTCCACCGGCCCGCCGGGCGCGGCCTGGATGATGACGAAGTTGATCAGCAGAATGCCGAACAGGGTCGGGATGATCAGCAGCAGTCGCCGAAAAATGTAAGCCAGCATCTTGTTACTCCACGCTCGCAGGGGCGGCGATTTGCTGCTCGATGACCTGCTTTTCTACTTCATCGGCCGGCTTGACCTCCGGCTTGACCCACCAGGTGGTGGTGCCGATGTCATAGGTCGGCGTGATCTTCGGATGACCGATGTGGTTCCAGTAGGCTACGCGCCAGGTCTTGATGTGCCAGTTGGGAATCACGTAGTAGCCCCATTGCAAGACCCGGTCCAATGCCCGGGCGTGAGCCACCAGGCTCTTGCGCGAGTCGGCATTGATCAATTGCTCCACCAGTTGGTCCACGGCCGGGTCCTTCAGGCCCATGGTGTTGCGGCTGCCGGGCTTGTCGGCGGCGGCGGACATCCAGAACTCACGCTGTTCGTTACCCGGCGAGCTGGATTGCGGGAAGCTGCCCACCACCAGGTCGAAGTCCCGGGAGCGCACGCGGTTGATGTACTGGGAGACGTCCACCCGGCGGATCACCAGGTCGATGCCCAGGTCGCTCAGGTTGCGCTTGAAGGGCAGCAATATACGCTCGAACTCGGTCTGGGCCAGCAGGAACTCCAGCACCACCGGTTTGCCTTGGGCATCGACCATCTTGTCGTCGACGATGCGCCAGCCGGCCTCTTGCAGCAATTGGTAGGCCTTGCGCTGCTGGTCGCGGATCATGCCGCTGCCGTCGCACATGGAAGGCTGGAAGGCTTCGCTGAAGACCTGCTCGGGGATTTTGCCGCGCAGGGGTTCGAGAATCTTCAGTTCGTCTTCGCCGGGCAGGCCGGTGGCGGCCATTTCCGAATTCTCGAAATAGCTGCGGGTGCGGGCGTAGGCGCCGTTGAACAGTTGCTTGTTGGTCCACTCGAAATCCAGCAGCAGGCTCAAGGCCTTGCGCACCCGCACATCCTGGAAGACCGGTCGGCGCAGGTTGTAGATAAAGCCCTGCATGCCGGTGGGGTTGCCGTTGGGGATCTGTTCCTTGATCAGCCGGCCTTCGGTCACGGCCGGGATGTTGTAGGCGTTGGCCCAGTTCTTGGCGGTCATTTCCAGCCAGTAATCGAACTGCCCGGCTTTCAACGCTTCGACCGCGACGGTGTTGTCGCGGTAGTAGTCGGTGACCAGCACGTCGAAGTTGTAGAACCCGCGATTGACCGGCAGGTCCTTGCCCCAGTAGTCCTTCACCCGCTCATAGCGGATCGAGCGGCCGGCCTTCACTTCGGCGACCTTGTAGGGGCCGCTGCCCAGGGGGATCTCCAGGTTGCCCTTGTTGAAGTCGCGCTCGGCCCACCAATGCTTTGGCAATACCGGCAATTGGCCGAGGATCAACGGTAGCTCGCGATTATGGGTGTGCTTGAACTTGAACAGGACTTTGAGCGGGTCTTCGGCGATGACTTCGGCGACGTCGTTGTAGTAGCCGCGGAACATCGGTGCGCCGTCCTTGGTCAGGGTCTGGAAGCTGAAGACCACGTCTTCCGCCCGTACCGGATGACCATCGTTGAAACGGGCTTCGGGGCGCAGGTAGAAGCGCACCCAGCCATTGTCCGGGGCTTTCTCGATTTTTTCGGCGATCAGGCCATATTCGGTGAAGGGTTCGTCCAGGCCCTGCTTGGCCAAGGTGTCGTAGATCAGGCCGATGTCATCGGCTGGCACGCCTTTGCTGATGAACGGGTTGAGGCTGTCGAACCCTCCAAAGCCGCCCTGGCGGAAGATACCGCCTTTGGGCGCGTCCGGGTTGACGTAGTCGAAGTGCTGGAAGTTGGCCGGGTATTTCGGCGGCTCGTTGTACAAGGTCACGGCATGCTGCGGCGCGGCGCAGGCCAGCCCGGCGAACAACAGGCTGCTGGCCTGCAGGAGCAGGGCACGTAAAGGCTTCATTGATCTTTCTCCGAAGATTTCAGCCACCAGGCGCTCAGGCCCAGGGTATAGGGCGGCGTGGTGACGAAGGCGAACCGGTTGCGGTACGCCAGGCGATGATAATTGAGATACCAGTTGGGAATGCAGTAATGCTGCCACAGCAGTACGCGATCCAGGGCCTTGCCGGCGGCGACCTGTTCGTCGCGGGTCTGGGCGGCGAGCAGTTTCTCCAGCAGATGGTCGACCACCGGGTTGGCGATCCCTGCGTAGTTCTTGCTGCCCTTGACCCCGACCTGACTGGAGTGAAAGTACTGCCATTGCTCGAGGCCCGGGCTGAGGGTCTGGTTCAATGTCAGCAGGATCATGTCGAAGTCGAACTGGTCCAGGCGCTGTTTGTATTGGGCGCGGTCCACCGTGCGCAGCCGGGCTTGAACACCGATGCTGGCAAGGTTTTCGACGTAGGGTTGCAGGATACGCTCCAGGTTCGGGTTCACTAGCAGGATTTCGAAGCTCAGGGGCTGGTGGTCGGCGTTCAGCAGGCGTTGGCCGTTGAGATTCCAGCCGGCTTCCTTCAAGAGTCCCAATGCCTTGCGCAGGGTTTCCCGGGGAATGCCGCGCCCGTCGGTCTTGGGCAAGCTGAAGGGTTCGGTGAGCAGTTTGGGCGGCAATTGATCCCGGTATGGCTTGAGCAGCAGCCATTCATGCCCCACCGGCAGGCCAGTGGCGGAGAATTCGCTGTTGGGGTAATAGCTGAGGGTGCGCTTGTAGGCGCCGCTGAACAGGGTGCGGTTGGTCCACTCGAAGTCGAACATCAGCCCCAGGGCTTCGCGCACCTTGACCTCGGCGAACGTGCCGCGCCGGGTGTTCATGAACAGGCCCTGGGTCTGGGTCGGGATCTGGTGGGGTATCTGCGCCTTGATCACATCGCCCCGGTTGACCGCCGGGAATTGATAGCCGTTGGCCCAGTTCTTGGCCTGGTGTTCGATGTAGATGTCGAACTCGCCGGCCTTGAAGGCTTCGAAGGCGACTTCGCTGTCACGGTAGAACTCCACGTCCATGCGGTCGTAGTTGTACTTGCCGCGATTGACCGGCAGGTCCTTGCCCCAGTAGTCCTTGACCCGCTCGAACACCAATTGGCGGCCTGGCTGCACTTTGGTGATGCGATACGGCCCGCTGCCCAGGGGCGGTTCGAAGGTCGTCGCCTTGAAGTCGCGGCCTTTCCAGTAATGCTGGGGCAGCACCGGCAGCTCGCCCAGGCGCAGGATCAGCAAGGGATTGCCCGAGCGCTTGAAGACGAAGCGGATTTTCAGCGGATTGAGAATGTCGACCCGCAGCACTTCCTGCAGGTTGGTGCGGTATTGCGGGTGGCCATCCTTGAGCAGCGTCCTGTAGGAGAACGCCACGTCATAGGCGGTGATGGGTACGCCATCGTGGAAGCGCGCTTCGGGACGCAGGTTGAAGACTACCCAGCTGCGGTCTTCGCTGTATTCCACCGACTGGGCGATCAGGCCATAGCTCGACGTCGGTTCATCACCGGACGGTGCGTACTGGCCAGTGCCGACCATCAGCGGTTCGTTCAGCTCATTGATGCCGTATTGCAGGAAATTGGGTGTGGAAACCGGGCTGCTACCCTTGAACGTGTAGGGATTGAGCGTATCGAAGGTGCCGAATGCCATGACCCGCAAGACTCCGCCCTTGGGCGCTTGCGGGTTGACCCAGTCGAAGTGGGTGAATCTGGCCGGGTACTTGAGCGTGCCGAACTGCGCATAGCCATGGCTTTCGCTGATGGTTGCGCTGGCGGGAGAGCTCAAGGCCAGGCTGATCAGGAGCAGGAGGAGGGGACGTATCAAGTCTGAGATCCGATCCAGGCGGCTTGGGCTTTATGGCCTGTACAGTAACAGCTTGTATCGGCAGGAAAAAGGCGGGGGCTGTAGGAGCTGTCGAGTGCAACGAGGCTGCGATCTTTCCCCAGACACTTGAGTCCCAAGCGAAAGATCAAAAGATCGCAGGCTTCGCCAGCTCCTACACACAGCCCAGCGGGAGCCCCCGGTCATGTCAGTGCGGCGAGTAGACCGTCAGCATCTGCCCAGGCTTGAGTGCCTTGCCCATCCGCGGGTTCCAGCGCTTGAGGTGCTGCATTTCCACGTTGAAGCGCTTGGCGACGACGTACAACGAATCGCCCTGCTTGACCTTGTATTGGGTCTGCTTCTTCTGGTCCTTGCTGTTGGCGGCCACTACGGTGCTGATGCGCTTGCCGGTGGCCTTGCTGGCCTTGGCGTCTTGCATCACCAGGGTCTGGCCGACCTTGAGCTTGTTGCCGCTGAGTTTGTTCCAGCGTTGCAGGTCCTTGGTCTGGACGTTGTTGGCCTTGGCGATCTGGGCCAGGTTGTCGCCGCGCTTGACGCGGTAGGTGCGCCTGGCACCTTCCACTTCGCTGTCGTCGGCTGATTCGAAAACCGGCTTGAGCGCGCGCTGGCTGATCAGCTCTTCCGGGCGCATGGTCGACAGGCTGGCGGTCAGCAACTGGGCCTTGGACGTCGGCACCAGCAGGTGCTGGGGGCCGTCGATGGTGGTGCGCTGCTTGAAGGCTGGATTGAGCTGGAACAGCTCGTCTTCGTCGATGTTGGCCACCGCCGCGACCTTGGACAGGTCCATGCGCTGGTTGATCTCGACGACCTGGAAATACGGTTCGTTGGCGATCGGGTTGAGGTTCACGCCATAGGCGTCGGGTGCGAGCACCACCTGGGACAGCGCCAGCAACTTCGGCACATAGGCCTGGGTCTCGCTGGGCAGCGGCAGGTTCCAGTAGTCGGTGGGCAGGCCAAGCTTCTCGTTGCGTTCGATGGCGCGGCTGACCGTGCCTTCACCGGCGTTGTAGGCCGCCAGCGCCAGCAACCAGTCGCCGTTGAACATGTCATGCAGGCGCGTCAGGTAGTCCATGGCGGCCGTGGTGGAGGCGGTGATGTCGCGTCGCCCGTCATAGAAGCGGGTCTGGCGCAGGTTGAAGTAACGCCCCGTGGACGGGATGAATTGCCACAGCCCCACCGCGTTGGCCCGGGAATAGGCCATGGGGTTGTAGGCGCTCTCGATCACCGGCAGCAGCGCCAGTTCCAGCGGCATGTTGCGTTCTTCAAGGCGTTCGACGATGTAATGGATGTACAGGCTGCCGCGCTCACCGGCGTTTTCCAGGAAGGAAGGGTTGCTGGCGAACCACAGGCGCTGTTGCTCGATGCGCGGGTTGACGCCGGCCGTTTCCTGCAGCTGGAAGCCCTGGCGCATGCGTTCCCAGATGTCCTGGGGCACTTGGGGGCTGGGTTTCTCGGTGAGCCATACCGGCTTCTGTTTGGCGCGAGCGGCGATATTCGGGGTGTGCGCCGCATCGGTCTGCGGCAGCTGGCTCGTGCTCTGGCAGCCCGCCAGGGTGGCGGACACAGCCACCGCGATGGCTTGAGCCAAGCGGGTCAATGTGTCTGACTGGACGGACCTGCGTATGGATGACGACATTGGCTGGAAGTAAGTTCCGGGCAAAAATGTCGGCCGATTCTAGGAAGCGCACCCCAACAGGTCAACCTTTCAGAATTTTTGTATCAATCGATAGCTGCCTTAGAACGTATCTTTCCAAGCCCTCAAGGCCGCAAAAACCTCACTCGGCGTCTGGTTTCGCTGGCCGCTCCGTTCGTCTGCTTTTTGTTTAACGGATGTTTCAGTCGTACGCAGAAACGGGTTGGTGAGTTTTTCCAGGGCCAGGGTCGAGGGCAGCGTCATGATGCCTTCGTTGCGTTGGCGGGCGACTTTTTCCAGGCGGGCGGCGATGTCCGGGTTGCCTGGCTCCACGGCGGCAGCGAACTTCAGGTTGCTGAGGGTGTATTCATGGGTGCAGTAGACCAGGGTATCTTCAGGCAACGCGGCGAGGCGACCCAGGGAGTGGTGCATCTGCGCGGGCGTGCCTTCGAAAAGCCGGCCGCAGCCAGCGGCGAACAGGGTGTCGCCACAAAAGAGCAGGCCATGGTGGTAGTAGGCGATGTGCCCCAGCGTATGGCCAGGTACCGCGTAGACATCGAAGTCCCAGCCGAGCACGCTCACCTGGTCGTTGTCATGCAGGGCCTGGTCCCGCGCCGGGATGTTTTCGCTGGCCGGGCCGTAAACGGTGGCGTTCGTCGCATTCTTCAGCGCCTGGACGCCGCCGACATGATCATGGTGATGGTGGGTGATCAGGATGTCGCTCAGGACCCAGCCCGGATGGGCGTCGAGCCAGGCCTGTACTGGCGCGGCATCACCCGGGTCGACCACGGCGCAGCGCTGGGTGGAGTGATCCTGTAACAACCAGATGTAGTTATCGGTGAACGCGGGCAGGGCACTGATCTGTATCATCGCGGAATTCGCCAAGCGGAAAACAAAGGCGCATCTTAGAACTTCCTGACGCGTTGGAGAATGCAATGACCGATGAAGCGTTCGCTCAGGCTGATCCTGACTGGCTGGCGTTGATCAGCGCGGCCCGTGAATGGCTGTCCGGCCCTGTCGGGCAATTTTTGCTGGAAGAGGAACGGCGCATGCTCGAAGACGAGTTGGGCCGGTTCTTTGGCGGCTATCTGGTGCACTACGGGCCTTCGGCGCAAACCCCACCGTCGGCACCGCAGGTCCAGCGCAACGTACGCCTGGGGGCGCCGTTGCCCGGGGTGGAAATCGTCTGCGAGGAGCAGGCCTGGCCCCTGAGCGAGCATGCCGCCGACGTGGTGGTCATGCAGCACGGCCTGGATTTCTGCCTGTCGCCCCACGGTTTGCTGCGTGAAGCCGCCAGCAGCGTGCGCCCTGGCGGGCATCTGTTGATCATCGGTATCAACCCCTGGAGCACCTGGGGGTTGCGTCATGTGTTTGCCCACGACGCCTTGCGCCAGGCCCGCTGCATCTCGGCGTCGAGGGTCGGCGACTGGCTCAACCTGCTGGGCTTCGCGCTGGAGAAACGCCGCTTCGGGTGCTATCGTCCGCCGCTTGCGTCACCCAAGTGGCAGGCTCGCCTGGCCGGCTGGGAGCGCAAGGCCGGCGACTGGCAGCTGTCCGGCGGTGGTTTCTACCTGCTGGTGGCGCGCAAGATCGCGGTCGGGCTGCGCCCGGTGCGTCAGGCGCGACGCGAGCCGATGGGCAAGCTGATTCCCTTGCCGATGGCCAAGGTCAATCGTCGTCACATCGAGCCATAACCCCTTTTAGCAGGCCTGGCCGGCCTTTCGACTACAGGCATCAACCGCCTGATCGGCTGGCCTTTGCATTTTTTCTGGATAGATTGGCATGAGCGATAGCGTAGAACTCTTCACTGATGGCGCCTGCAAGGGCAACCCCGGCCCGGGCGGCTGGGGCGCGTTGCTGGTGTGCAAGGGCGTGGAGAAGGAGCTCTGGGGCGGCGAAGCCAATACCACCAACAATCGCATGGAGCTGATGGGCGCCATCCGTGGCCTGGAAGAGCTCAAGCGGCCTTGCGATGTATTGCTGGTGACCGACTCGCAATACGTGATGAAAGGCATCAACGAGTGGATGGCCAACTGGAAGAAGCGCGGCTGGAAGACGGCGGCGAAGGAACCGGTGAAAAACGCCGACCTCTGGAAGCTGCTGGATGAGCAGGTCAACCGCCACAACGTCACCTGGAAATGGGTGCGTGGCCACATCGGCCACCACGGCAACGAGCGGGCCGACCAGTTGGCCAACCGTGGGGTGGATGAGGTGCGGGGCTACAAGCAGGCCTGATAGGGGCGTTGTCGGGATCTGGACAGGATGACATCTGTGGCGAGGGAGCTTGCTCCCGCTGGACTGCGAAGCAGGCCCCTGGGGCGGTCGCTGCGCAACCGAGCGGGAGCAAGCTCCCTCGCCACAAGAGCGCCAAGCCATAAAAAAGCCTGGCTGACAGGACATTGCGGATGCACTGGCGTGAGCGTGTTAAGATCCGCGCTTTTGCAAGACTGCCCGTTGAGAGCTGAACACTGATGGCCAACAGATCTGTAGTACTGGATACCGAAACCACCGGCATGCCGGTGACCGATGGTCACCGGATTATTGAAATCGGTTGTGTCGAGCTGATCGGCCGGCGCCTGACCGGTCGCCATTTCCACGTTTACCTGCAACCGGACCGTGAAAGTGACGAGGGCGCTATCGGCGTCCACGGCATCACCAACGAATTCCTGGTGGGCAAGCCGCGTTTTGCCGAAGTGGCCGATGAGTTCTTCGAATTCATCCAGGGCGCGCAGTTGATCATCCACAACGCGGCGTTCGACGTGGGGTTCATCAACAACGAATTCGCCCTGATGGGGCAACACGACCGGGCCGACATCACCCAGCATTGCACCATCCTCGACACCCTGATGATGGCCCGGGAACGGCATCCGGGGCAGCGCAACAGCCTCGACGCCTTGTGCAAGCGCTACGGTGTCGACAACTCCGGTCGTGAACTGCACGGCGCCTTGCTCGACTCCGAGATCCTGGCCGACGTCTACCTGACCATGACCGGCGGCCAGACCAGCCTGTCCCTGGCCGGCAACGCCTCGGACGGTAACGGCACCGGCGAAGGCTCCGGCAACCAGGCCACGGAAATTCGCCGTTTGCCCGCCGACCGCCAGCCATCGCGGATCATCCGCGCCAGCGAAAGCGACCTGGCCGAGCATGCCGCGCGTCTGGAAGCCATCGCCAAGTCCGCGGGTGCTCCGGCATTGTGGACACAGTTGGCCGAGGCACAGGCCGCCACGCACTGATGAAACCCCTCCTGTGGGAGCGAGCTTGCTCGCGATGACGGCGGCACATCCAGCATTGATGCTGGTTGAACGACCGCCATCGCGAACAAGCTCGCTCCCGCAGGGTCATCCATTGTTCATTTCTCGCCACAATCGCCACGACCTTCTACCCTGAGGTAACGGGCAGGCTACGGTACGGATTCCGCTTGATGTGTGATGATTTGAAAGACAAGGGCAATGGATGGCACCACGCCGTTGGGTGCTTCAAGGAATGAGGACCTTCCCCAGTATGCAACCGGTCATGAATCCCAAGCACCCCGGGCTGTCGGTGCGCATCGTCGATGATGGCTTTGCCGCCTACATCTGGGGCAGTGATTTCAGCTTTGAAGTCAGCGACTACGTGACGGCGCAGATCGGCCGTCCCGTCAGCCAATGGCCGGTGACGCCCATCGTTCCCTATCGCAAGTGCTATGGCATCGATCCCGAAGAGTTCAGCAGCTTCCGCGATGCCCCGGACAGCGAGATCTTCATGGCCTACCTTGATGACCAGCCCGTCGGGCACCTGGTGGTCAGCACCAACTGGAACGGTTATGCCCACATCGACGAGCTGGCGGTACACGCCCCGGCCCGTCGCCACGGAGTGGCCAAGGCGTTGCTCGATGTCGCCCAGTTCTGGAGTCGCAAGAAAAAACTGCCGGGCATCATGCTCGAGACCCAGAACAACAATCTGGGCGCCTGTCGGCTCTATGAGCGTTGCGGTTACGTGCTGGGTGGTATCGATCACCTGCGCTATCGCGGCATTGACCGGCATACCGCCGAAGTCGCGCTGTTCTGGTACCGGCTGTTCGACGACCCACTGGGCATGTCGATCAGTGGCTCAGCAACGCCTCGGCTTGTTCCGTAACCCGTTCCAGCAGCGATTGAAGGGCGGGTGAAGAGGGTGCGCCGTTGAGACTCAAGGCATAGAGGCTGATCGCGATGGCGGGCGATACCGGGCAGACGTCGAGGCCGCCATCCTTGGCGCCTGAGGCGGTGAACGGGTCGACGATGGCCAGGCCTTCGCCGGCCTCGACCATGGCGCGCATCATCTGATGGGTCTGGACGCGGAGCTGGATCATGGGTGCCGGTCGCAGCGCCGCCAGTTTATGCTCGAATGCAGGGCTCAGCGGGTCATGGCCATCCAGGCCCACCAACGGCTGGCCGGCCAGGTCCTGAAGCGAAATATATTTTTGACGGGGTTGCAGCCAGCCGTGGGGCGCGAGCAACTGCAGTTTGCCCTGGGCGATCATCTGGCAATGGATGTCGGGATGTTCAGGGTCGTGCAGGCTCAGGCCCAGGTCGCTTTCGCGCAACAGCAGGCTATGGACGATGTCGCGGGTCGGTCGGCTGAGCAGGGTGCACGGCGCATCCGGATGGCGACGACGCAAGGCGGCGATGCTCTGGGGCAGCAACTGCTGGGCCAGCGGTGGTGTGCAGATAATGCGCAAGGGCGCCGCCTGATGGTGTTTCAGGCTGCTGGCCAGGCGCTGCACCGGTTCTAGGGTGTCGTACACCCGCGTGATGCCGTCGCGTAATTCAAGGGTTTCCCGGGTCGCCTGCAAACGACCGCGCACACTGGCGAATAGCATGAAACCCAATTGGGCCTCGGCATCGCGCAATATCGCCTCGACCTCCGCCACCGGCAGTTGCAGCCATTCGGCCGCCGTGCCGAGGTGGCCGGTCTGCAGCAGCGCCTGGATCACTTCGATGTGGCGTAAACGCATGCAAGAAGTCCATGTTCGGCGGGTGAGCCATTGATTGGCTGAATCCTAACCCAAGTCCGGGTATGACTTCTGCTCATAACCAACGGTTATGAAGCTATTTGCGTTTCAGCGGGCGTTTGAGTGGGCAGTGGCGTTTCCGGTTCGCGCGTCAATTCGATTTGAGATTGCACGAGAATAAATTTGCCGTCGTCGAGTTTGTTGACTCGATCACCGATAGCCAATTTATAGGTAGTGACAGGCTCCTTGCCGTTTCCGTCGGGCGACGGGGTCGATTCCTGAAACTCATGCACTGAATAGACGCGACCTTCGGCGTCCCGCGCATGAAATTGTCCGACAAGTACTGCTGCCATTGCTTAGAACCTCTGGAAATAAATCACTCGATTTGCGGTTCTGTAGACCCTGGTCAAGCGCGGTAAGTTTTCCTACATGAAAAAAATAGTCCAGCCGGCCGGTTTTTGTCGCTCCACTGGTCCAATTGTCACCCCGATCATCTATAACTACAGGCTCCTTTGAGCCGACAGTCGAGAAGCCTCTCATGAGTAATGTCTACACAGTGGCCGTTTTGGTGGGCAGCCTGCGCAAGGCATCGATCAACCGCAAGGTCGCGCTGGCACTGGCTGACCTGGCGCCAGCCAACCTCAAGCTGAATATCATCGAGATTGGCGAGTTGCCGCTCTACAACGAAGACATCGATGTTTCCCCTCCGCCAGCCTACAGCACTTTCCGTCAGCAGGTGGGCGCGGCCGATGCCTTGTTGTTCGTCACGCCGGAATACAACCGTTCGGTGCCGGCGCCGTTGAAAAATGCCATCGATGTGGGGTCGCGTCCCTACGGCCAGAGTTGCCTGAGTGGCAAACCGGGCGCGGTGATCAGCGCTTCGCCGGGTGCCATTGGCGGTTTCGGCGCCAATCATCATTTGCGCCAGTCCCTGGTGTTCCTTGACGTGCCCTGCATGCAGCAGCCGGAAGGCTACCTGAGTAACGCCGGGACGGCGTTCGACGAGGCGGGCAACCTGTCGGAGTCCGTCAGGCCGTTCCTGCAGAAATTCATCGATGCCTATGGCAAGTGGGTCGAGCAACATAAGAAGGCCTGATACCCGGGATTTCAGATAAACCTGTGGCGAGGGAGCTTGCTCCCGCTGGACTGCGCAGCAGGCCCCTTTGGGCGGTCGCTGCGCAACCGAGGGGGAGCAAGCTCCCTCGCCACAAAAGCGTTTTGCGCGACCTATCCAGGGCTTTACTGAGTATTCGAATATCCATATATTCGCCATTCGCTCATCCCAGGCTTCCCACGCCATGCCCGACTCCCCCAATCCCGTCGATGTCTTCAAGGCCCTGGCCGATGACACCCGTACGCGCATTGCGTTGCTGGTGGCCCGTGAAGGCGAGTTGTGTGTCTGTGAACTCACCGCCGCGCTGGGCCTGAGCCAGCCGAAGATCTCCCGGCACCTGGCGCAATTGCGCAACGCTGGGTTGCTCAGCGACCGACGCCAGGGGCAGTGGGTTTATTACCGCCAGCACCCGCAGTTACCGGCCTGGGTCGGTACGATGCTGGAGCAGGCGTTGGCGGCCAGCGCTGCCTGGCTGACAGCGGACGTGCAGCGCTTGAATGCCATGCCTGATCGTCCGGTGGCGCGTTGCTGCTGAGTCCTTCTTTCCCATCCCTTTTCCAAGGCTGTTGCGCATGCTGATCGCGTCGTTGATTTTCCTGCTGACCATTACGTTGGTGATCTGGCAGCCCAAGGGGCTGGGCGTTGGCTGGAGCGCGACGCTGGGTGCGGTGCTGGCCTTGTTGAGCGGGGTGGTGCAGGTCAGTGATATCCCGCTGGTCTGGCAGATCATCTGGAATGCCACCGGGACGTTCGTCGCGCTGATCATCATCAGCCTGTTGCTGGACGAGGCGGGGTTCTTCGCTTGGGCGGCCCTGCATGTGGCCCGCTGGGGAAAGGGCAGCGGGCGCAAGCTGTTTGCGTTCATGGTGTTGCTGGGGGCGCTGGTGTCGGCGTTGTTTGCCAATGACGGGGCGGCGCTGATCCTCACGCCTATCGTGATCTCCATGTTGCTGGCCCTGCGGTTTTCCCCGGCGGCGACCCTCGCGTTCGTGATGGGCGCCGGTTTCATTGCCGACAGTGCGAGCCTGCCGCTGGTGGTGTCGAACCTGGTGAACATCGTCTCGGCGGACTTCTTCGGCATTGGTTTCAACCGCTACGCGGCGGTCATGGTGCCGGTGAACCTGGTGAGCGTGGCGGCCAGCCTGGCCATTCTGCTGTGGTTCTTTCGCCGCGACATTCCGCGCGACTATGACCCCGATCAACTGGACGATCCGGCGACGGCGATCCACGACAAGGCGACGTTCTATGCCGGCTGGGCGGTGCTGGTGATCCTGCTGCTGGGCTGCTTTGCCCTGGAGCCGCTGGGGATTCCCATCAGTGCGATCTCGGCGGTCTGTGCTGCGTTGCTGCTGGCGGTCGCGGCCCACGGCCACAAGATCTCCACCCGCAAGGCAATGAAGGAAGCGCCCTGGCAGATCGTGATCTTTTCCCTCGGCATGTACCTGGTGGTCTATGGCCTGCGCAACGCCGGGCTGACCGGTTACCTGGCCCACTGGCTCGACGGTTTCGCCGAATATGGCGTGTGGGGCGCGGCCATGGGCACCGGTGTGCTGACGGCGTTGCTCTCGTCGGCCATGAACAATTTGCCGACGGTGCTGATCGGCGCCTTGTCCATCGATGCCAGCCAGGCCACCGGGGCGGTGAAGGAGGCGATGATCTATGCCAACGTCATCGGCAGCGACCTGGGCCCGAAAATCACGCCCATTGGTAGCCTGGCGACGTTGCTGTGGCTGCATGTGCTGGCGCGCAAGAACATCCAGATCGGCTGGGGGTATTACTTCAAGGTCGGGATTGTGCTGACCGTGCCGGTGTTGCTGGTGACGTTGGCGGCGCTGGCTGTGCGGTTGTCCTTCTAGAACCGAGTTGGCTTCATCGCGAGCAAGCTCGCTCCCACAAGGGCGTGCATTCCAGTGTGGGAACTCACTTTTGCAGAAAAGTGCTTTCCAATGTGGGAGCGAGCTTGCTCGCGATGAGGGCCTGACAGGCAGCACAAGGCTCAGCCACCGCCCGGCACATCCGGCCAACGATCCGCCACCAGGAACACCCGCTCGGCTTCTTCCCACTCACCCTCGGCGTTTTCGCTCAGGCGCACCATCAATTGCGCCGGCGCCATGGGGTCCAGGGCCATTCGCCAGGCCTCCAGTTGCGCGGTGCTCCAGGTTTGCTCGGCAGGATAATGCGCCGGGGCCAGCCAGGCGGCGCGGGGCAGGGGTTGCCAGCGACCCGGCGGACGTTGGGCGATGAACGCAGGCCAGTCCCGTTGATGCAGCCAGCGCCCGCGTAAATGCCTGGGGTGGGCGCCGGCCGGTGGTTCGGCCTGGCCCGGCCAGGGGTAGAGCAAATACCCGCCCAGCCAGAGTTCGGAGCGAAACAGTTCGAGGCCCGAAGGCTCGATCCCCAGTGCCGCCAGGGCCTCGCGGCTTTCCGGGCGGGCGGAGATCGGCAGTTGGTGCTCGCGCAGATGCGCCAGCTTGCGGTCGAGCCGGTCATGGCAACCCGGGCCCAGCCATTGCGCGGCGTCCAGCCCGTTTCCGTGCTGGGGCCCGAGGTACAACTTGATAGCCAGCTCCAGGTGGTGGATGCCGTCGCGATCACGCAGCAACAGGTCCAGTTCCCCCAGGGTATGGCCTTCGCGTCGGATCGGCAGGTTCGCGGCGATCAATTCGATGCCTGGGGCATGCTGCACGGCAAACTGCCACAGTCTTTCGTAATACAGGCCCAGGCGGCGCGTTCGCCCTTGGGACAGGCAGTGCAGCAATGGATAGCTGTCGCGGTCCAGTTGCCGCAGCCAGTGTTCCAATCGGCCAGGCTCCTGCACCCAATCACTGCCAGCCAGGGGATGGCGCTGGGGCCAGGGCGTGTCGATGAGCATCGGCGGGGCGATGATCGCCCACGCGAGGTCGCGCACTTCGGGATGGTGCAGGCGTCGGGGCAAGTCCAGCAATTCAGGGAACAGGATCATTTTGCGAGCATAGCCGCTATGCGGCCAATGCTGTTCATTCCAGGAAAGTAAAGAACCCGTGGGCGAGGGAGCTTGCTCCCGCTCGGTTGCACGGCCACCGCCCCAAGGGGCCTGCTTCGCAGTCCAGCGGGAGCAAGCTCCCTCGCCACAGTGGTTCAGCTAAACCTTGGATGAACAGCATTGCGCCATGGGCAAGGCTTAAAGGATTTTGTCTACGGCGCGCTTTCGCCCATAATCGTGTTTTTCGCCCGCCGCAGACCCTCGCAGGAGCCTCATGGAGCAATTTCGCAATATCGGCATCATCGGTCGCCTGGGCAGTTCGCAGGTGTTGGACACCGTTCGCCGTCTCAAACGTTTCCTCCTGGAGCGGCACCTGCATGTGATCCTCGAAGATACCATCGCCGAAGTCCTGCCGGGCCATGGCCTGCAGACGTCGTCGCGCAAGATGCTCGGCGAAGTCTGTGACATGGTCATCGTGGTCGGCGGCGACGGGAGCCTGCTGGGGGCCGCCCGGGCCCTGGCACGACACAACATCCCGGTGCTGGGGATCAACCGGGGCAGCCTGGGGTTCCTCACCGATATCCGCCCCGACGAGCTGGAGATCAAGGTCGCCGAGGTGCTGGACGGCCACTACCTGGTGGAAAACCGCTTCCTGCTGCAGGCCGAGGTCCGCCGTCATGCCGAGGCCATCGGCCAGGGCGATGCCCTCAACGACGTGGTGCTGCACCCCGGTAAATCCACGCGGATGATCGAATTCGAGCTGTACATCGACGGCCAGTTCGTCTGCAGCCAGAAAGCCGACGGCCTGATCGTCGCCACTCCCACCGGCTCCACCGCCTATGCGCTGTCGGCCGGTGGGCCGATCATGCATCCCAAGCTCGACGCTATTGTGATTGTGCCCATGTACCCCCATACCTTGTCTGGGCGACCGATCGTGGTCGATGGTAACAGTGAGCTGAAAATCGTCGTGTCCAAGGATATGCAGATCTACCCGCAAGTGTCCTGTGACGGCCAGAACCATTTCACCTGCGCGCCGGGCGACACCATCACCGTCAGCAAAAAAGCGCAGAAGCTGCGCCTGATCCATCCGCTGGATCACAATTACTACGAAGTCTGCCGGACCAAGCTTGGCTGGGGCAGTCGGTTGGGGGGTGGAGGCGACTGATGCTCGATCCTGCGCGCAGTTACGATTTGATCGGTGACGTGCACGGATGCGCCCTGACCCTGGAACACCTGCTGGACCGACTCGGTTACCACAAGCAGGGCGGGGTCTGGCGGCATCCGTCGCGCATGGCCGTGTTCCTGGGGGACATCATCGACCGTGGCCCGCGGATCCGCGAGGCGCTGCACATCGTCCATGACATGGTCATGGCCGGCCAAGCGCTGTGCATCATGGGCAACCACGAGTTCAACGCCCTGGGCTGGAGCACACCGGCATTGCCGGGCAGCGGCCAGCGCTACGTGCGCGAACACACGCCGCGCCATGCCCGCCTGCTCAACGAGACACTGACCCAGTTTGAGCAGCATCCCGGCGACTGGCATGACTTTCTCGAATGGTTCTATGAGTTGCCGCTGTTTGTCGACGCTGGCCGCTTCCGGGTGGTGCACGCCTGTTGGGATGCCGGCCTGATCGAACCGCTGCGGGGCCTGTTCCCGGACGGTTGTGTCGACGAGCACTTCCTCCAGGCCTCGGCGCAACCGGGCAGTTTTGCCTGCACGGTGTTCGATCGCTTGCTGCGCGGCACGGACATGCGCCTGCCCCACGGCCTGACGCTGACGGGGGGCGATGGCCTGACCCGTTCGTTTTTCCGCACCAAGTTCTGGGAAGACAACCCGCAGACTTACGGCGACATCGTGTTCCAGCCCGACGCCTTGCCGGAACCGGTGGCTCGCACGCCGTTGTCGTCGGATGAAAAAAACAACCTGCTGCGCTATGGCGTCGATGAGCCGCTGTTGTTCGTCGGTCACTATTGGCGCAGCGGCAAACCTGCGCCGATCCGCCCGAACCTGGCCTGCCTGGATTACAGCGCGGTGCTCTACGGCAAGCTGGTCGCCTATCGCCTCGACCAGGAAACCCGCCTGGATCCGCACAAGTTTGTCTGGGTCGATGTCGAGCGACCGGAGGTGGTGCAATGAGTGCCGTCGCGGTTCTGCGCTTGCCCCTGGCAGTGGACCTGAGCGGCTTCGTCAAGCTGCTGCAGCGCATGCAGGTGCCCCATCGGGTCAGCGAAGAGGCGGGTGAGCAGGTGCTCTGGGTGCCGGATGAAATCAGCGAGAACGTGCGTGCGTTGTACGCCCGTTTTCCCGCCGGCGATCCCGATCAGCAGTTGGAACTGCCAGACACGGGGGGCACTTCCCGGCGAGCCGGGTTCGTCCAGCAATTGACCCGCCATCCAGTGACGGCCCTGGTGCTGTTGCTGAGCCTGATTGTCAGCGCGGTCACCCTGCTGGGGGAGAATCTTGCGACGCTACGCTGGCTGACCTTCCTCGAGTTTCGCGTCGTTGGCGATTACATCCAGTTCACGCCGCTGGGCGATAGCCTGGCGGCGGGGCAGTGGTGGCGCCTGGTAACGCCGATGCTGATTCACTTCGGCTTCCTGCACATCGCCATGAATGGCATGTGGTATTGGGAACTGGGGCGGCGGATCGAAGCGCGCCAGGGCGGTATCAACCTGTTGGGGCTGACGCTGTTGTTCAGTCTCGTCTCCAATTTCGCCCAGTACTTTTTCAGCGGTCCGACGCTGTTCGGCGGCTTGTCCGGTGTGCTGTACGGCCTGCTGGGCCATTGCTGGATCTACCAACTGCTCGCACCGAACCCGGCCTATCACTTGCCCCGTGGGGTGCTGGTGATGATGCTGGTGTGGTTGCTGCTGTGCCTGTCCGGATTGGTTTCGCTGATCGGCTTCGGTGAAATCGCCAATGCGGCCCACGTCGGCGGGCTGCTCGTCGGGTGCTTCACGGGCTTGTTGGGCGGGCTGTTCGCTCGCCGTAAAATGGCCCTTTGACCGGCGCCTGTGCCTTTTGAGAATGCGCGATTGCGCGGAGAACCCATGTCTTCCTTCAATGAAATGATCAAGAACATCACCCCCGATATCTACAAGAGCCTGAAACTGGCCGTGGAAATCGGTAAATGGGCCGACGGCAACAAGCTCACCGCCGAGCAGCGCGAGTTGTCGCTGCAGGCCATGATCGCCTGGGAAATCCAGAACCTGCCCGAAGACGAGCGCACCGGCTACATGGGTCCGCAGGAATGCCAGTCGAAGTCGACCGAAGTGCCCAATATCCTGTTCAAGTCGGACGCCATCCATTGATCGAGATTGGCCGCGGTGCAATCAGCAAGATGTCGGCACGCCTTGACGGGCCGACCGTTCAATACGCCTTTCGCCTGGACGAGGTCGAGGTGCCGGTCAACCCGTTGATCGGCAGCACGATCCGCCTGGAGTACCTCGGTGCGATCCACTGCACCCATTGCGGACGCCGGACCAAGACCAGCTTCAGCCAGGGTTACTGCTACCCTTGCATGACCAAGCTGGCCCAGTGCGACCTGTGCATCATGAGCCCGGAGCGTTGCCATTTCGACGCGGGCACTTGCCGTGACCCGGCCTGGGGCGAGCAATTCTGCATGACCGACCATGTGGTCTACCTGGCCAACTCCTCCGGTGTGAAGGTCGGCATCACCCGTGCCACGCAGCTGCCGACCCGCTGGCTGGACCAGGGCGCCAGCCAGGCGCTGCCGATCCTGCGGGTCGCCACGCGCCAGCAGTCAGGGTTTGTCGAGGACCTGTTCCGCAGCCAGGTGGCGGACAAGACCAACTGGCGCGCCTTGCTCAAGGGCGATGCGACAGCGGTGGACCTGCCGGCGATCCGCGACGCGCTGTTCGAAAGCTGCGCCCAGGGATTGCAGGGCTTGCAGGAACGATTCGGCCTGCAAGCGATCCAGACCATAGCGGACGTCGAGCCCATCGAGATTCGTTATCCGGTGGAGCAGTACCCGGCCAAGATCGTCAGCTTCAACCTGGACAAGAACCCGATCGCCGAAGGCACGCTGCTGGGGATCAAGGGCCAATACCTGATTTTCGACACTGGCGTGATCAACATTCGTAAGTACACGGCCTACCAGCTCGCCGTGCATCAGTAGAAGGATTCGACCCATGCGCACCGAACAACCGAAGATGATTTACCTCAAGGACTATCAGGCCCCCGAGTACCTGATCGACGAAACACACCTGACCTTCGAGTTGTTCGAGGACCACAGCCTGGTCCATGCGCAACTGGTGATGCGCCGCAACCCCGAGCGCGGCGCCGGGCTGCCGCCGCTGGTGCTCGATGGCCAGCATCTTGAATTGATCTCGCTCAAGCTCGACGATGCCGACCTGGGGCAGGGCGATTATCAACTGGACGACAATCATCTGACCGTGCACCCCAAGGCCCAGGCCTTTACGGTCGACACCACCGTCAGGATCCATCCGGAAACCAACACCGCCCTGGAAGGCCTGTACAAATCCGGCAGCATGTTCTGCACCCAGTGCGAGGCCGAAGGGTTCCGCAAGATCACCTATTACCTCGACCGTCCGGATGTGATGAGCAAGTTCACCACCACCGTGGTGGCCGAGCAGCACAGCTATCCGGTGCTGCTGTCCAACGGCAATCCGATTGCCAGCGGCCCCGGCGAAGACGGCCGGCACTGGGCGACCTGGGAAGACCCGTTCAAGAAACCGGCCTACCTGTTTGCCCTGGTGGCCGGTGACCTGTGGTGCGTCGAAGACACCTTCACCACCATGACCGAGCGTAATGTGGCGCTGCGCATCTACGTCGAGCCGGAAAACATCGACAAATGCCAGCACGCCATGACCAGCCTGAAGAAGTCGATGCGCTGGGACGAAGAGGTGTACGGGCGCGAGTACGACCTGGACATCTTCATGATTGTCGCGGTCAACGACTTCAACATGGGCGCCATGGAGAACAAGGGTCTCAATATCTTCAACTCCAGCGCCGTGCTGGCCCGCGCCGAAACCGCCACCGATGCCGCGCACCAGCGGGTCGAGGCGATCGTTGCCCACGAATACTTCCATAACTGGTCGGGCAACCGCGTGACCTGCCGTGATTGGTTCCAACTGTCGCTCAAGGAAGGTTTCACGGTGTTCCGCGACGCCGGGTTCTCGGCCGACATGAACTCCGCCACCGTCAAGCGCATCCAGGACGTGGCGTACCTGCGCACCCACCAGTTCGCCGAAGACGCCGGCCCCATGGCCCACCCGGTGCGTCCGGACAGTTTTATCGAGATCTCCAACTTCTACACCCTGACCGTGTACGAAAAGGGCTCGGAAGTGGTCGGCATGATCCACACCCTGCTGGGGCCTGAGGGTTTCCGCAAGGGCAGTGACCTGTACTTCGAACGCCACGACGGCCAGGCCGTGACCTGCGACGACTTCATCAAGGCCATGGAAGATGCCAACGGCGTCGACCTGGCCCAGTTCAAACGGTGGTACAGCCAGGCCGGTACACCACGGCTGGCGGTGAGCGAGTCTTACGACGCCGCTGCCAAGACCTACAGCCTGACCTTCCGCCAGAGTTGCCCGCCGACCCCGGACAAGCAGGAAAAGCTGCCGTTCGTGATTCCCGTGGAACTGGGCCTGCTGGACAGCCAAGGCGCCGAGATCCCGTTGCGGCTGGCCGGTGAAGCGGCGGCAAACGGTACGTCCCGGGTGATCTCGGTGACTGAAACCGAGCAGACCTTCACCTTCGTCGACGTCGCCGAACAACCGCTGCCTTCGTTGCTGCGTGGTTTCTCGGCGCCGGTGAAGCTGAGCTTCCCGTACAACCGCGACCAATTGATGTTCCTGATGCAGCACGACAGCGACGGCTTCAACCGCTGGGATGCCGGCCAGCAGTTGTCGGTGCAGGTGTTGCAGGAACTGATCGCCCAACATCAGCAGGGCGCCAGCCTGACGCTGGATCCACGCCTGGTCAGTGCGCAGCGTAGCGTGTTGTCGGACGAATCCCTGGACCAGGCCATGGTCGCGGAAATGCTCTCGCTGCCCAGCGAAGCCTACCTGGCCGAAATCAGCGAAGTGGCCGACGTCGAGGCGATCCACGCCGCCCGTGAGTTCGCCCGCCAGCAGTTGGCCGAGAACCTGTTCGAAGCGCTGTGGCTGCGTTATGAAGCCAACCGCGACCTGTCGAAACGCACGCCATACGTGGCCGAGGCCGAGCATTTCGCCCGCCGCGCGTTGCAGAACATCGCGCTGTCCTACCTGATGCTCACCGGCAAGCCTGAGGTGCTGAGCGCGACCCTGGAGCAGTTCGACACCGCCGACAACATGACCGAACGCCTGACCGCGCTGGCGGTGCTGGTCAACTCGCCGTTCGAGACCGAGAAGGCCAAGGCCCTGGAAGTGTTCGCGGAAAACTTCAAGGGCAACCCGCTGGTCATGGACCAATGGTTCAGCGTCCAGGCCGGCAGCCCGTTGCCCGGTGGCCTGGCACGGGTCAAGGCGCTGATGGAACACCCGGCGTTCAATATCAAGAACCCGAACAAGGTCCGGGCACTGGTCGGCGCGTTCGCCGGGCAGAACCTGATCAACTTCCACGCCGCCGACGGTTCGGGTTATCGCTTCCTGGCGGACCTGGTGATCCAGCTCAATGGCTTCAACCCGCAGATCGCTTCGCGGCAGCTGGCGCCACTGACCCGCTGGCGCAAATATGACAGCGCCCGCCAGGCGTTGATGAAGGGCGAACTGGAACGCATCCTGGCGTCCGGCGGGCTGTCGGCCGATGTGTTCGAGGTGGTGAGCAAGAGCCTGGCGTGACCTTGATGCCGCGGTCTGCCTGGCGGACCGCGGTGCTCCCATCGCGAGCAAGCTCGCTCCCACATGGGATTTTCAGTGCACACGAGCTTTGTGTTCGCCGCAGATTCCATGTGGGAGCGGGCTTGCTCGCGAATGGGGCAACACCGATCCTCCTTTGAAATACAGCTATCACCCCACCGAATACCCCGCCATTCACCCCCAGCGCCAACCCTCTTGGTTAACAAAAGATAACGCGGCGTCGATTGTCAGACCTTTCGAAAGCCCGATAGGATAGGTCAGCTTCCGAAGTGGCTCTAGATTGCAGGTTTCAGGACTATGCTCCAGGACTGGCAACGTACCAAGCCATAACAATAATAATGGGGGAAAGGTCTATGAATGAGCCTGTCATGGCTGTGGGCCGCTGCTGGCCGCCGATGCTGCGCAGAATCGCGTTGCTGGCTTCGGCGCTCTCGCTGCTGGGCTCTGCGGTGTTGTCGGCACCGGTGATGGCCGTTGCGGCGTCGACGTCCGATGTCATCTATTCCGTCGAATCGGCCAAGGCCAGCAAAACCCTGATGCTCGATGTGGTCCATGCCGGCCAGCGCCTGGTGGCGGTCGGTGATCGTGGGCACATTGTCTATTCCGACGACCAGGGCACGTCCTGGACCCAGGCCAAGGTGCCGAGCCGCCAACTGCTCACCGCGGTGTTTTTCGTCGACGACAAGCACGGCTGGGCCGTGGGGCACGACGCGCAGATCCTCGCCAGCGACGACGGTGGCAGCACCTGGACCAAGCAATACGAAGACCTCACCCGTGAAGCGCCGCTGCTGGATGTCTGGTTCAAGGACGCCAGCAACGGGTTTGCCGTGGGTGCCTACGGCGCGCTGCTGGAAACCACCGACGGCGGCAAGCACTGGGAAGACGCCAGCGACCGCCTCGAAAACGAAGACCAGTTCCACCTCAATGCGATCGCGGCCGTGAAAGACGCCGGGCTGTTCATTGTCGGCGAGGCCGGCAGCATGTTCCGCTCCGCCGACGAGGGCCTGACCTGGGAGAAGGTCGAAGGCCCGTACGAAGGCTCGCTGTTCGGGGTCATCGGCACCGCCCAACCTTCGACGCTGCTGGCCTACGGCTTGCGCGGCAACCTGTACCGTTCCACCGATTTTGGCGGCACCTGGGAGCAGGTCGAGCTCAAGGCCGCCCGGGGCAGCCTGGAATTCGGCCTGTCGGGTGCCACGCTGCTGGCGGACGGTTCCATCGTGATTGTCGGCAACGGCGGCAGCGTGGTGCGCAGTACCGACGACGGCGAGACCTTCAGCGTGTTCAACCGTCCGGACCGAATCTCCGTGGCGGCCGTCACGGCGGCAGGCAACGGCAACCTGATCCTGGCGGGGCAAGGCGGCGTGCGCGCCACCACCTCCACCGGCGCCGAACTGAGCAAATGAGTCAGGCCTGCAAGACGGGCATAAAAACAAGAAGGCGGACCCCATGAGCAGTCATCATCAAGACAAGGCGACGTTCCTCGAGCGCCTGATTTTCAACAACCGCCCGGCAGTGATCGTCATTTGCCTGCTGGTCAGCATTTTCCTGTTCTGGCAGGCCACGCTGATCCGTCCCTCCACCAGTTTCGAAAAAATGATCCCCCTCGAGCATCCCTTCATCCAGAAGATGCTCGAGCACCGCAACGACCTGGCGAACCTGGGCAACACGGTGCGCATTTCCGTGGAAGCCACCAATGGCGACATTTTCTCCAAGGACTACATGGAGACCCTGCGCCAGATCCACGACGAGGTCTTCTACATCTCCGGTGTCGACCGTTCGGGGCTCAAGTCATTGTGGAGCCCCAGCGTGCGCTGGACCGAAGTGACGGAGGAGGGCTTCGCCGGCGGTGAGGTGATCCCCCAGAGCTACAACGGCTCGGCCGACAGCCTCGACCTGCTGCGCAACAACGTGCTCAAGTCCGGCCAGGTCGGGCGCCTGGTGGCCAACGACTTCAAGTCGAGCATCATCGACATCCCGCTGCTGGAGTCCTATCCCGACCCGCAGGACCAGGGCAAATTGCTCGCCCTCGACTATCGGAAGTTTTCCCACGAGCTTGAAGACAAGATCCGCAACAAGTTCGAAGCCCAGAACCCGAATGTGCAGATCCATATTGTCGGTTTCGCCAAGAAAGTCGGTGACCTGATCGATGGCCTGGTCATGGTGGTGCTGTTCTTCGGCGTGGCCTTCGTCATCACCCTGATCCTGTTGTACTGGTTCACTAACTGCATGCGCAGCACCGTGGCGGTGTTGACCACCACCCTGGTGGCGGTGGTCTGGCAACTGGGGCTGATGCACGCGGCCGGTTTCGGCCTGGATCCGTACTCGATGCTGGTGCCGTTCCTGATCTTCGCCATCGGCATTTCCCACGGGGTGCAGAAAATCAATGGCATCGCCTTGCAGTCCAGCGAGGCGGACAACGCCCTGACGGCGGCGCGGCGTACCTTCCGCCAGTTGTTCCTGCCGGGGATGATCGCGATCCTGGCGGACGCCGTGGGCTTCATCACCTTGCTGATCATCGACATCGGCGTGATCCGCGAACTGGCCATCGGCGCCTCCATCGGCGTGGCGGTGATCGTGTTCACCAACCTGATCCTGCTGCCGGTGGCGATCTCCTACGCCGGCATCAGCAAGCGTGCGGTCGAGCGCAGCAAGAAAGATGCGACCCGCGAACATCCGTTCTGGCGCCTGCTGTCGAACTTCGCCAGCGCCAAGGTCGCGCCGGTGTCCATTGCCCTGGCGGTGATCGCCTTTGGCGGTGGCCTCTGGTACAGCCAGAACCTGAAGATCGGCGACCTGGACCAGGGCGCGCCGGAACTGCGTCCGGACTCGCGCTACAACCAGGACAACAACTTCATCATCAGCAATTACTCCACCAGCTCGGATGTGCTGGTGGTGATGGTCAAGACCAAGGCCGAAGGCTGCTCGCGCTATGAAGCCATGGCCCCCATCGACGAATTGATGTGGAAGATGCAGAACACCGAGGGCGTGCAGTCGGCGATTTCCCTGGTGACCGTGTCCAAGCAGATGATCAAGGGCATGAACGAGGGCAACCTGAAATGGGAGACCCTATCGCGCAACCCTGATGTGCTGAACAACTCCATCGCCCGGGCCGATGGCCTGTACAACAACAGTTGCTCCCTGGCGCCGGTGCTGGTGTTCCTCAACGACCACAAGGCCGAGACCCTGGACCGCGCGGTGAAGGCGGTGCAGGACTTCGCCAAGGAAAACAACCGCGATGGCCTGGAGTTCATCCTCGCCGCCGGTAACGCCGGCATCGAGGCGGCCACCAATGAAGTGATCAAGGAATCGGAACTGACCATCCTGATCCTGGTGTACATCTGCGTGGCGACCATGTGCATGATCACCTTCCGTTCCTGGGCGGCGACGCTGTGCATCGTGCTGCCGCTGGTGCTGACGTCGGTACTGGGCAACGCCCTGATGGCTTTTATGGGCATCGGTGTGAAAGTCGCGACGCTGCCGGTGGTCGCGCTTGGCGTCGGGATCGGCGTCGACTACGGCATCTACATCTACAGCCGCCTGGAAAGCTTCCTGCGGGCCGGGTTGCCGTTGCAGGAGGCTTACTACCAGACGCTGAAATCCACCGGCAAGGCGGTGCTGTTCACCGGTTTGTGCCTGGCCATCGGCGTGTGCACCTGGATCTTCTCGGCCATCAAGTTCCAGGCCGACATGGGCTTGATGCTGACCTTCATGCTGCTGTGGAACATGTTCGGTGCGCTGTGGCTGCTGCCGGCGCTGGCGCGGTTCCTGATCAAGCCGGAGAAACTGGCGGGGCAGAAGGGCAATTCGTTGTTTGCCCACTGATGAGGGCAGCCCTAGGGGCAAGCCAATGTGGGAGCGAGCTTGCTCGCGATAGCGGTGTGACAGTCAATGAAGGTATTGAATGTCCGTCAGCCATCGCGAGCAAGCTCGCTCCCACAGGTTTTTGCTGGCGCTCAGCGACTGATCACTCCAGCCTAGCAAACCCTGGCCATCAAGGCGCCAAGGGCAAGAACCTGCTCTGCGCCAGCGACTTGCTGAGCTGTCCTCGATGCACGTTCACCACCGCATAAGGGCTGGTGGCCTTGGCCAGCAGGGAGTGGTAGTGCTCCTTGCGTTGTTCCTTGGTCTTCAGGTGCGCGACGCTGAAATTGTCCTTCGGTGTGTCAGCCGTTTCGTAGTGAAAATGCGCATACCAGAGGGGAGAGCCATTACGGTCGTTGATGGCGTACTCCTGGAGGAAATCCTTGCGGCTTCCTTTCAAGGCCGTGCGTTCGCCGAGACGTGCGACTTGTATCAGGTTCTTTTCGAACAGGAACCGCAAGTTGCCGTCGGTAGGCGGCAATTGCAGGCTCAATTCGGTGCGCAGGGCACTGCCCTTGGCGGTCAGGCTGGATACCGCGTCTGACAACTGTTGGCTCAGTGCCTGGTCTGCCGGGGTAAGCGGGGTTTGCGCTGCGGTGAACCCCCGGTCGAGTTCCTCGGCAAGCTTGCGAAACCGACTCGCCTCATTGTTCATGATCTCCTCGATTTCCTGAGGATGGCGGCAGTTTTTCTTGTAGCTTTCAGCGCGATGCATGCGCGCGTCCAGCTCGTCGAGCAGTTTTCGCGCATCGGCCTTGATCGCCTTGACCGATCTTGTCTCGGGTGCCGGGGCCGGGCGACGTACTTCGACGACATCCCAGACATCATCATGGCGGGAATAGGTGGCGAGGATCTCGTCATCGACTTGCGAGCGCAGCTCGACGACTTCAATCGGCAAGGAGGTGCCGGCCGGTTTCAGGTCGCCAATCAAGACGCCATTGTGGCGGGTCCTGATCAGCTTTTTCTGGGCGTGTGCAGCGGCTGGCCTGGGGCGTTTCGGCGGGCGTTTGCGTGGTTTTGGCTCGGGTTTGATTTCGGCGGCGAGTTTGCCCGACACCTCCTGGTAAAGACTGTCGACCAACTTGACCAGCCTGTCGAAATAGGACGCGTGGATATCGTCGGGGTAGAGGGTCTTGACCCCCTGCAACGCATCCAGGGTCTTGCCATAGCGCTCGGTCAGGCTTGCCAGGATGTCGAGTTGTTCCTGCGGCGTCAGCTCATACAGCCGTAGCTCGCTGTGGGAGCGCGTTTGTTCCCCCAGCGGTACGACGATGCGAAGCAGGACGGCGGGCACGTCCGATTGGGGATTTTTGATCGACAGCATGGGAAGCGTAGAAAGTTGCAGGGCTTTGCGGCTGATGGCATTGCCTTCGTTCAACGGACGGTCCCTGGTCAGGCGTTCGAACGCCTGGGCGCCATCGGCATCGAAGTTCAAGAGGCGCTCAAGGTATTCGTCCTTGAGTTCCAGCCAGTAGATCGCTCGATCATTGATGTCGCTCATGAGGTCGAGGAACTTGATGTAGTCCTGCATGTGGTGGGTAAGGACTTCCCGGACATCGCTTTCTGCTCGAAACCTGGGGTCCCTGTTCTTGGCGGCTATGTAATCCATTTCGGTGACCACGACGGCCTTACGGGCATTGTTGATCACGTTTTCAAAGAGTCCGCGCATGTACTTAGGTGTAAGCCCGATACCCAGGCTGGCGCGTTCGGACGCACTCTTCACCAGTTTCAAATAAACTTCGGTCTGCTCCTGGAGCAGGTCATGGAATATTTTGCGTTTCGGCTCCCGCTGCGCTTCGGTGTAAGTGCTTCCTTCCTGGAGCCTTGTCATCACTTGCTGGGCCACGTCGAGGGCTTTCTGTCGATCGTCTTCCTGCGCCACCCACTGGTTGAGTTCCTCGGTCAAATCCCCGATACGCTTCAGATTGGCACGACGCTGTGCATCCATCCGCTTGGGCGGCGCACCGCCTAGCAGGCGCAGGCGCAGATCGAGGAGCCAGCGGCCCTGGCGGTCGGTTTTCAACGGCGGACCGTTGCGGCTGGGGTCGAGTGGGTCGACGATGGTCGCGCTACCGTCCGCTTCAGGGTTGACCCGATACAGAGCGCCTTCCACCTCGGCATGCCATTTGTTGTCGATCACGTACAAACCCTTGTAAGGGCCATATTCGATGGGTTCGGGCATTGCCGGAGGGCGCAGTGCCTGCAAGCGCAGCAGCCGGGTGCGTTGTTCCGGTGTCAGGCGCTGGCCGGCGCTGGCGAAACTGAAGTCCAGGCGTCTACTGGTGGCTTCGGCATGGGCGCCAGGCACGGCGATGGTTCCCTCCGCCACGGTGGGCGGCGCCGACGCGGGCCACTGCTCGGCAACGGTGCGTGGCGCCGGGGGACGCATGGCTTGCTCCTTCAGCGATGGGGCCAGCGCCGCACGGGTGACCGGCGCATGTCCGGTGGGCAGTTGGCTCACCAGCATGGCCAGGTTGACGAGCAGGTCGACGGCGGCCAGCTCCCGCGCCACCGGGTCCTCGCTGATCAGGGCTGGAATGTCCTGTTGGGCACTGGCCATCAGGTTCCATAGCCAGGCAGTGGTCATGACTGGGCCGCGCAATAAAGGGAGCAGCAATGTGTTGAACAACAGGTTGCCGCCCTGGAGCAACACCGCCCAGCGGCTCTCGCTATTGGACACCGAGTTCCGGTCGGCCTGGGCGACCAGGGCCTGGGCATTGCAGCCATAGAGGTACTGCATCAGCTCGCCGTTGTGCAGCGCTTGCAGCAGTTCGCCGTGGGGGTCCTGCGTGGCGAGTGTGGCCGGGGCGGGTTTGTCGGGGGCGCTGAACTCGTCACCGGGAAAGAACCGCACGATGTGTGGCTCCAGGAAACCGCCGTTGGCGTACACCGGGCGGGCGGCGTCGGACAGCCAGGTCAGGACGCTGTTCTGCAGGTCCCCGGCGGCGGCAATGGCCTGAAGCAGCGCCTCGCGTGTCGGGAACTCTTGCAGCGCAGGGGCGTAAAGCGGTCGATACAGCAGGTGCGGGCCGACCGTGGTGTCCTGCGATTCGATCAGGAACATGTTGGTCACGGTATCGGGCTGGGCCTGGGGCTTGCGCATTAAACCCAGGTGGCGAATGACCACCGGCCGACCGTTGAGCTGTTGGCTCGCCGCGTCAGGTTGGAGAACCGCTTCCAGCAGGCGCAGGCCTTGGACAGTCATGCCGTTTTCGTTGTCCAGCCGCTGTTTCAGCGCTTCGAGGGCCAGTTGCGCAGGGATCTGTTCGGCGAACATCCGTTGGCGGTTCTTTGCCTGGGGCGAGCCACCGAGCAGGTGTTGTTGCAGGTAGCGAGGATAGGTCGCGCCAATGTCGACCTGCTCGACCAGCCCGGTAACGAAGTTCGGGGTCAACCAGGTCGGCAGCGTCAGGCCCAGGCGATGGCTGAGCGTGAAGTGGCCACTGGGACGGGCGACGAGATTGTGGATGGCCAGTTCGGTCAGGCTCATCTGCCGCTTCTCGCTGAGGCCGATGGTCCCGGGGTAGCCTGCGGAAACGGTGAAGGTCAGCAGCACATCGTCGGGTTGGTATTGGCTCGATGGCACCTTGCCCGGGCTGCTGTCGTTCGTTTGCCCCATGGCGCTGGACAAGGCGCTGGCGGTAAAGGCCTTGATGTCCTCGATGCCGCTGAGGAAGGTCTGGCCCTGGTGGCGTTTTTTGGCACTGGCCAGGGCCAGGCTGTAGTGCTGGAGCGTCGTCTGGTCGACGATGGAGCTTTTTTTCAGCCAGCGGGGCAGCAAGGGAGCCAGGCGTGCCGAGGTTTGCGGCGAGAGTCGGGGGGCTTCCAGCAGGTAGCGGGCTGGGTCGCTCAGGTCGTTATAGAGGTTCTTCAGGTTTTGCAGGCCGATCCCGGCGGGCAGCTGTACAGCCTTCAGGTCGGCCAGTTGTTGCTCCAGCAGCATCGCCGCCTGGCTCTCGAAGACGTCGCCGCTTATCTCGTAGCGCTGGCAGGTGACGGCGTCGACGGTGTAACGGCTGGCGATCGATGCGCCCCAATGCTGATTGAAGGCTTCCAGGGAGGCAAAGGATTTTACGGCGCTGCCAGGGCTGCACAGCAGGACGTCAGTGGTGCCTTTCGTGGCACGGACCAGAAGGATCTCGCTGCCGACCAGTACGCTGCTGGTGGTGCCCCGGGTGATTCGGGTTTCCAGGTTGTAGGCGTACACAGGCGCCTGTGGGTCGAGACAAAAGCGTCGCTCCCGGTGCGGCCAACGGGCGACCTGGTCAAGGGCTTCGCGGGCCGTGTCAGCGAGCCCGGGCTGTTGCAGCCCATGGATGCTCAGCATGTTCCTCAGCACATCGCTGAGCCAGCGCCAGCGGTTGCTGCGGCTGTTCGCACCGGTTGCGTCAATGTCGTCGCCCCAGTAACGGACCAGCGCATCCTCCAGCCCGAGCGGTACGCTCCAGGCCAGTTCCAGCAGCGAGTTCTTGATGACCTGGATGTCCACTTCCTGGTTGCCTGCCCGGAGCCGGTGCGGTGGGGTGTCGGAGAGAAAGCAGTCCAGGTTGCCCCGTGGGCTGAAATCCACGGGTGTGCCAACGGCCAGGTGATCGAGCACCACGGGCATGAACGGCTGGAATTGCCAGGCGCGTCCGCTGGCGTCCGGAGTCGCCAATTGGACCTTGGAGAGGTCAATGTCCAGCCAGGGGTATGTTCGCTTGATAGCTTGTTCGAGCATGCGTTGCGCGATCTGTTCGAAGGTCGGGTGACTGGCGAATTGCAGGCTGACGCTTTGCGTCAACGCGGGGATGGAGTCTGCGGAGGAGGAAGCGGTCATGAGAAGTCCTTTTCATAAAACATGGCCGTCGGGATGACGGCGAGAAAAGTATCGACTTCTCGCTGTGGTGCGGGTGGTACATAAATACCACCCGCTGAGAATAATGCCGGTCAGTCAGTCAAGCCAAACCTCGTAGGAGCAAAGCTGCTCAGTCAAGCCACGACCCTGTGGGAGCAAAGCTTGCTCGCGACAGTGGACTGGAGTGCGCCCCATCGCGAGCAAGCTTTGCTCCCACAAGTCTGACCTTATCAGGCGGGATCGTTGCCCAGCACGACGTTCAGCGCGCTACGGGCATCGTCCAGTTGTACCAGGGTGGCGTGGCGGGCACCGAGGGCATCGCGGTTCTCGATGGCGGTGAGGATCGCCTTGTGCCGTGGCATCGCCAGCTCGTGCAGGTTGGGCCGCTGGTTGGAGTGCTTGAGGGCTTCGGCGATGGCCACCGACAACATGTTGCACAGGTTGGCGAGCAGGTCGTTGTGGGTGGCGTCGGCGATGCGGCTGTGGAAGTCCAGGTCCGGTTGCAGCACGGCCTCGGGGGTCGGGGCGGCTTCCATGCGTTGGTAGGCTTCACGGATGGCGGCGATGTCGGCCTCGTCGGCGAACTGTGCGGCGAGGGCGGCGGCGGCCGGCTCGATAATGCTGCGCACGCTGGTCAGCAGGTTGAAGAACTCATTCTGCGGGCTGCTCTGCATCAACCAATGCAGCACATCCGGGTCGAGCATGTGCCATTCCCGCCGGGCCTTGACCACCGTGCCCACGCGCGGACGCGAATACACCAGGCCCTTGGCGACCAGCACCCGCGTGGCTTCGCGCAGCACCGGGCGGCTGACCGCATACTCTTCGCACAACAAGGCTTCGGCGGGCAGTTTATCGTCCGGCTTGAAGCGCCCGGAAACGATCTGCATGCCCAGTTCCTGGACGATGCGCGCGTGCATGCTCTTGCGGTCGGAGGGTTTACGGTAATCCATGGGACGCGGCGCGATCCTGTGCGAGGGGAGTGTTGCGCATGATAGCAGGCGCGGCGATGGCGGGTCGCTAGTGCGATTTTTGATTTAGATACAGACCCATTGTGGGAGCTGAGCTTTTTGTGGGAGCTGAGCTCGCTCGCGATGAGGCCTTTCCAGTCAACATCTCTGTTGTCTGTGACACCGCTATCGCGAGCAAGCTCAGCTCCCACAAAAGCTTGTTCCCACAAAGGCTCGCTCCCACAGGGGATGGATAGGGTCAGTGGGAGTGACGTGGTACTTCGGCGCCGCGGCAGCCCACCAGGAAGTCGAAGTCACAACCCTGGTCCGCTTGCAGCACGTGGTCGATGTACAGCTGGCGATAGCCGCCCACGAGCAGTTGCTGCGGGGGAGCGAGGTCGGCCAGGCGCGCGGCGAGTTCGGCGTCGGGGATGTCCAGGTGCAGGCGGCCGCTGGCGCAGTCGAGCTCGATCCAGTCGCCTTCCTTCACCGCCGCCAGAGGTCCGCCGGCCGCTGCTTCCGGTGCCACGTGCAGCACCACGGTGCCGTAGGCGGTGCCGCTCATGCGTGCATCGGAAATCCGCACCATGTCCGTCACGCCCTGGGCCAGCAGCTTGGCCGGCAAGCCCATGTTGCCCACTTCGGCCATGCCCGGATAACCCTTGGGCCCGCAGTTCTTCATCACCAGGATCGAGTTGGCGTCCACGTCCAGTTCCGGGTCGTTGATCCGGGCCTTGTACTCGTCGAAGTTCTCGAACACCACGGCGCGACCGCGGTGCTGCATCAGTTCGGCGGTGGCGGCGGACGGCTTGAGCACCGCCCCCAGTGGCGCCAGGTTGCCGCGCAGCACGCAGATACCACCGTCGGCGCGGATCGGGTTGTCCAGGGTGCGGATTACCTCATCCTGGCCATAGATCGGCGCGTCCTTGGTGTTCTCGCCGATGCTCTTGCCGTTGACCGTCAGGGCATTCGGATTGGGAATCAGATTGGCCTCGCCGAGACGCCGCAGCACGGCGGGCAGGCCGCCGGCGTAGTAGAACTCTTCCATCAAAAAGCGCCCGGACGGCTGCAGGTCGACGATGGTCGGCATGCCGCGGCCGATGCGGGTCCAGTCGTCCAGGTCCAGCTGCACGCCGATGCGTCCGGCAATGGCCTTGAGGTGGATCACCGCGTTGGTGGAACCGCCGATGGCGGCGTTGACGCGGATGGCGTTTTCGAAGGCTTCCTTGGTCAGGATCTTCGACAGCTTGAGGTCTTCACGGACCATTTCCACGGCGCGCATGCCGGACATATGGGCCAGCACATAACGCCGTGCATCCACGGCCGGAATCGCTGCGTTGTGGGGCAGGGAGGTGCCGAGGGCTTCGGCCATGCAGGCCATGGTCGAGGCCGTGCCCATGGTGTTGCAGGTACCGGCCGAGCGGGACATGCCGCCCTCGGCCGCGAGGAAATCGTCGATGGTGATGGTGCCGGCCTTGACCTGCTCGCTCAATTGCCAGACCACGGTACCCGAACCGATGTCCTGGCCTTTGTGCTTGCCGTTGAGCATCGGCCCGCCGGTGACGACGATGGCTGGGACGTCGCAACTGGCGGCGCCCATCAGCAACGCCGGGGTGGTCTTGTCGCAACCGGTGAGCAGCACGACGCCGTCAATCGGGTTGCCGCGAATCGCTTCTTCCACGTCCATGCTCGCCAGGTTGCGGGTCAGCATGGCGGTGGGGCGCAGGTTCGATTCGCCGTTGGAGAACACCGGGAATTCCACCGGGAAGCCCCCGGCTTCGATCACGCCACGCTTGACGTGCTCGGCGATCTGCCGGAAGTGCGCGTTGCACGGCGTCAGCTCCGACCAGGTGTTGCAGATGCCGATGATCGGCTTGCCGTGGAACTGATGGTCGGCGATGCCCTGATTTTTCATCCAGCTGCGGTACATGAAGCCGTTTTTGTCGGCGGTGCCAAACCATTGGGCCGAGCGCAGGGAGGGTTTCTTATCAGACATGATCGATTCTCTTATTGTATGACTATATTGTTCGAGCTTGAGCGTAACATAAGCGCAAATTGCGCGCTTTGGAAGTGTTGTTGGGTAAATAGTATTACTATATAGTCCGATTCAACGGAGGGGTTGTCCTGGCGGTCATTCGCGAGAGAAATCCCCCGAGGTTCCATAACAACAACAATCGGAGACCGGTCCCATGAGCCAGGAATTGCGGCTTATTCGTCGCATTACGCTGAAACTGATTCCCTTCCTGATCCTGCTGTACCTGATCGCCTACGTGGACCGCTCCGCGGTGGGCTTCGCCAAGCTGCACATGGGCGCCGACATCGGTATTGGCGACGCCGCCTACGGCCTGGGTGCCGGGCTGTTTTTCATCGGTTACTTCCTGCTGGAGATCCCCAGCAACCTGATGCTGGAGCGCTTCGGTGCCCGGCGCTGGTTCGCCCGGATCATGATCACCTGGGGCGCCATCACCATCGGCATGGCGTTCGTACAGGGGCCTCATAGCTTCTATGTGATGCGCTTTCTGCTGGGCGCGGCCGAAGCCGGGTTCTTCCCGGGCGTGCTGTACTACATCACTCAGTGGTTCCCGGTGCGCCATCGCGGCAAGATCCTGGGCCTGTTCATCCTCTCCCAACCTATTGCAATGATGATCACCGGCCCGGTGTCCGGCGGCTTGCTGGGCATGGACGGCATCCTCGGCCTGCACGGCTGGCAGTGGCTGTTCATCGTCATCGGCCTGCCGGCGGTGCTGTTGACCTGGCCGGTGCTGCGTTACCTGCCCGATGGTCCGCAACAAGTGAAATGGATGGACCAGGCCGAGAAGGACTGGCTGACCGGTGAGCTGAAAAAAGATTTGCAGGAATACGGCCAGACCCGTCACGGCAATCCGCTGCATGCCCTCAAGGACAAGCGTGTCTTGCTGCTGGCGCTGTTCTACCTGCCGGTGACCCTGAGCATCTACGGCCTGGGCCTGTGGCTGCCGACGCTGATCAAGCAGTTCGGCGGCAGCGACCTGGTGACGGGTTTCGTCTCGTCGGTGCCGTACATCTTCGGTATCGTTGGCCTGCTGATCATTCCCCGCAGTTCCGACCGCTTGAACGACCGCTACGGTCACCTCGCCGTGTTGTACGTGCTGGGCGCGATCGGCCTGTTCCTCAGCGCCTGGTTGTCGGTGCCGGTGTTGCAACTGGCGGCGCTGTGCCTGGTGGCCTTCGCGCTGTTTTCCTGCACGGCGGTGTTCTGGACCTTGCCAGGGCGTTTCTTTGCCGGCGCCAGTGCGGCGGCGGGTATTGCGTTGATCAACTCGGTGGGCAACCTGGGTGGCTACATTGGTCCGTTCGTGATCGGTGCGCTGAAGGAGTACACCGGTAACCTGGCTTCGGGGCTGTATTTTCTGTCCGGTGTGATGGTGTTCGGCCTGGTGTTGACCGGCGTGGTCTATCGGTTGCTGGAACGCAAGCATGTGCTGCCGGCGGATCAGTTCGCTGCCAGTGCCCGCGGGGCGACGCGTACCTAGATCACTGCACTTAACTGTGGGAGCGAGCTTGCTCGCGATGACGGTCTGACAGTCGACATCATCGGTGAATGTGAGACTGCTATCGCGAGCAAGCTCGCTCCCACAGGGGGGCTGCACCGAATTCAAGTTTTGCTTACAAGGAGAAAAGTTATGCGTTTAGTTCAGTTCGAATTGAGTAACGGCGAACGCCGCGTCGGTGTGGTCGACGGCGATCAGGTGCGTGAAGTGCAGGGCGCCGGTAGCGTGCGCGAGCTGGCGCTGGCGGCCATCGAGGCGGGTGTGAAGCTGGAGCAGCAGGTCGGCAGCCTGGGCCTGGGGGCGAGTCATGACTACGCCCGGCTGCTCGGCGAGTTGCGCATCCTGCCACCGCTGGACCATCCGGACCCGGCGCACCTGCTGGTCAGCGGTACCGGCCTGACCCACCTGGGCAGCGCCTCGGCCCGGGACAAGATGCACCAGCAGGCCGGCGACGAAGCGACCATGACCGACACCATGCGTATCTTCAAGTGGGGCGTGGAGGGCGGTAAACCCCAGGCCGGACAGGCCGGGGTGCAACCGGAATGGTTCTACAAGGGCGACGGCAGCATTGTGGTCCGCCCGGGCCATCCGTTCCCGCTGCCGCCCTTTGCCGAAGACGCCGGCGAAGAGCCGGAAATCAGCGGACTGTATGTCATCGGCCACGACGGCAAGCCCTATCGCCTGGGCTTCGCGGTGGGCAACGAGTTTTCCGACCACGTGATGGAACGCAAGAATTACCTGTACCTGGCCCACTCGAAATTGCGCAGTTGCAGTTTTGGCCCGGAACTTCGCGTCGGTGAACTGCCTCAACATCTGTCCGGGACCAGTCGTATCCTGCGCAATGGCGAAGTGCTGTGGCAGAACGAGTTCCTCAGCGGCGAGGCGAACATGTGCCACAGCCTCGAGAACCTGGAGTTCCACCACTTCAAGTACAGTCAGTTCCTGCGCCCGGGGGACGTGCACGTTCACTTCTTCGGCACCGCGACCCTGTCGTTCGCCGACGGCATCCGCACCCAGCCAGGGGATGTGTTCGAAATCAGCCAGGCTGAATTCGGCGCGCCGCTGGTCAACGGCATTGCCCCGGTAGACGCGGTGTTCAACCCGGGTACTATCGGCACACTTTAAAGGAGACTTGCGATGAACCAGATCCTTGGCCACAACTACATCGGCGGCGCACGCAGCGCGGCCGGCCAGACTCGCCTGCAGAGCGCCGACGCCAGCACCGGCGAGGCTTTGCCCCATGATTTCATCCAGGCCACGGCCGAAGAAGTCGATGCTGCCGCCAAGGCCGCGGCTGCGGCTTATCCGGCCTACCGCAGCCTGAGCGCGGTGCGCCGGGCCGAGTTCCTCGAGGCCATTGCCGATGAACTGGACGCCTTGGGCGATGAATTCGTGGCCGTGGTCTGCCGTGAAACCGCGCTGCCGGCGGCACGGATCCAGGGCGAGCGCGGTCGCACCAGCGGCCAGATGCGCCTGTTCGCCAAGGTCTTGCGCCGAGGCGATTTCTACGGCGCGCGCATCGACCGGGCATTGCCTGAGCGCACGCCGTTACCGCGTCCGGATCTGCGCCAATACCGCATCGGCCTGGGGCCGGTGGCGGTGTTCGGCGCCAGTAACTTCCCCCTGGCGTTTTCCACCGCCGGCGGCGACACGGCGTCGGCCCTGGCGGCCGGTTGCCCAGTGGTGTTCAAGGCCCACAGCGGCCACATGGCGACCGCCGAGCACGTGGCCGATGCGATCATTCGCGCGGCGGAAAAAACCGCGATGCCGGCTGGCGTGTTCAACATGATCTACGGCGGTGGTGTCGGCGAATGGCTGGTCAAGCATCCGGCGATCCAGGCCGTGGGTTTCACCGGTTCTCTCAAGGGCGGGCGTGCCCTGTGCGACATGGCGGCCGCACGGCCGCAGCCGATTCCGGTGTTCGCGGAAATGTCGAGCATCAACCCGGTGATCGTGTTGCCGCAAGCCCTGGAAACCCGCGCCGAGAGCGTCGCTCGCGACTTGACCGCCTCGGTGGTGCAGGGCTGCGGTCAGTTCTGTACCAACCCGGGCCTGGTGATCGGCATTCGCTCGCCGCAATTCACTGCCTTCACCCAGCAAGTGGCCGCGCTGATCGGCGACCAGGCGCCCCAGACCATGCTCAACGCCGGCACGCTGCAAAGCTACGGCAAGGGCCTGCAGAAATTGCTCGCTCACCCGGGCATCGAGCACCTGGCCGGGCGCGAGCAGCAGGGCAACCAGGCCCAGCCGCAGCTGTTCAAGGCTGATGCCAGCCTGCTGATCAACGGTGACGAGGCGCTGCAAGAAGAAGTGTTCGGCCCGACCACGGTGTTTGTCGAAGTAGCCGACCAGGCACAACTGACCGCCGCGCTGAACGGCCTGCACGGCCAACTGACCGCGACGATGATCGGCGAGCCGGCGGATTTCGAACGGTTCAGCGAATTGACACCGCTGCTGGAACAGAAGGTCGGCCGCATCCTGCTCAACGGTTATCCGACCGGGGTGGAGGTGTGTGATTCGATGGTGCACGGCGGGCCTTACCCGGCGACGTCCGATGCCCGGGGTACCTCGGTGGGCACATTGGCGATCGATCGCTTCCTGCGCCCGGTGTGCTTCCAGAACTATCCAGACAGCCTGCTGCCGGAACCGCTGAAGAACGCCAACCCGCTGGGGATCCTGCGGTTGGTGGATGGGGTGCCGGGGCGCGAGGCGCTCTGAGGATCGCGGTGAGGCCGTGGCATTGATGTTGAATGTGCCGGCCTCTTCGCGGGCAAGCCCGCTCCCACACTGGGTTTCCTGGGAATACAGAATGTGTGTTCACTGCCGATCCAATTGTGGGAGCGAGCTTGCTCGCGATGGCGATCACCCGGTCAAGATCGCTTCTGAAGTGATGGCCCAAGGTCCACTCGCCCATTGGGTTATCATGGCTACTTTCCCAAAGACCGACTGATCACCATGACTGCCGTAACCGACCCCCTGCTGCTTGCCCTCGACTCCTGCAACATGCTGATTATCGACGGGCTGCACGCATTCAATTTTGAGCTCGACGAGCAGGACCAACTGCACGTCGAGTGCATGAACGGCCGTACCCTCGAGCACTGGCGTTTCACGCCGGCGCAAATGCAGGCCGCGACGTTCGACAAGGCTTCGAATCACTGGATCATCACCAGTGATTCCGGTGACCACCGTCTGGAATGCGTGGACGCCACCAGCGGCCACGACGATGAGGACGACGAAGATGAAAATGCGTAGTTTCTGGCCGCTGTTGATGGCCGGCAGCCTGGGCGCCATGGGCGTCCAGGCGGACACCGAAGAACGTCATCAACTGTTGGTGGGGTCTTATACCGCCGGGCAGAGCCAAGGCATCTATCGGTTGCAGTTCGACAGCCGTACCGGCCAGATCGACGCCAATCCCTTGCAAGTGATCAAGACGGACAACCCCTCGTGGCTGACCCTCTCGCCCGACCTGACCCGGCTGTTCGTGGTCAACGAAAACGGTCCGGGCCAGAAAGACCCGGTGGGCAAGGTCAGCAGCTACGCCATCGACCCGAAGACCCATGCCATCAGCCTGATCAACCAGGTGCAATCCCTGGGCAACGAGCCGACGCATTCCAGCCTCAGCGGCGATGGCCGGCATCTGCTGGTCAGCAACTATTCAGTGCTGGAAGACCCGGGCGGCACCTTGGCGGTGTTGCCGGTGGGCGCCGACGGCAAGCTGTCGCCGGTGGTGCAGTTGAGCAGCCATCAACCGAGCCGAGTCAACCCCGAGCGGCAGATGTCGGCCCATGTGCATTCGGCGGTGTCGTCGCCCGATGGCAAGTACGTGTTCGCCAACGACCTGGGGGCGGACAAGGTGTTTATCTACCGCTACGACCCCAAGGCCAATCCCGAGCTGCCGCTGATCGCCGCCGCCCCGGCCTTCGTGCAGTTGCCACCTGGCAGCGGACCGCGTCACCTGCTGTTCAGCGCTGACGGCAAGCACGCCTGGCTGACCATGGAAATGAGCGCGCAAGTGGCGGTGTTCGATTACCAGGACGGCCGCCTGACCCAGCGTCAACTGGTCGACCTGGCCGCCGGCAAACCCCAGCCGGGCAGGGCGGCGGCTGCGCTGCATGCTTCCAGGGACGGCAAGTTCCTCTACGTCAGTAACCGTGGCACCACCAATGAAGTGCTGGTGTTCGCCATTGACCCGGCTGCGGGTACGCTCAAAGAGCTGCAGCGGCGCTCGGTCGAAGGCGATCATCCGCGGGAGTTCAGCCTCGACCCGAGCGGAAAATTCCTGCTGATTGCCAATCAGAAGAGCAACCAGATCGTGGTGATCGAGCGCGATCCGAAGACCGGCCTGCTGGGTAAAACCGTGCAGAAAATGCCGATGGATGCACCGAGCGACTTGAAGTTCATGCTGCGTCAATAGACCGCAGGCCTTGGTTTTCAAGGCCTGCGCCGTTGTATCAACGAGACTGATATTCGCTAGTACTACAAAGCATTTCAAAGCGAGACGCCTCGGCGCGTAAGTTTGCTCCACGGCCCAACCGGGCAAGTCAGCCAACTGAATCCGAGGTCTACCGCCATGAATCTGAATCTCTTCTCCGTGATCGCCGCTTCCGCCATCTCTGCCACCGTAGCGCTGCCCGCCAGTGCCAGTGTCGAGATCAGCGACAAGAAAAACCGTACCCAGAGCTACACCGAGAAATACCTGCAACAAAGCGCTAACTTCTATGCGGCGCTGGACCACAAGACCCAACACTGAAATTTCGCGCAACGCCTGAAGCCTGCGATCTTTTCATCTTCACTGATATCGGGTGAAAGAGAAAAGATCGCAGGCTTCGCCGTTTCTGGAAAAATCCCGCTGTAATATCACTTGGCCATGTGTTTAAATTTGACGCTGACAAATTGACTCCTTCGCAGATAAGGATCGACACCATGGCGATGCGTCTGGCAGTGATGCTGCTGTTTCTCTACTCCACGCCGATTGTCTCGGCGGCCCAACCGGATGCCGGTGAGTTGGAAGTGGCGCGTGAGCGCTTATTGAGTCTGCTGAGCGACTGATTGGACCAAGCCGGTTATTGATATTTTGTGGGAGCAAGGCTTGCCCGCGATGAAGGCGATGCGGTCCTTCAGAAATCGAGTCGCCTGTATCGCGGGCAAGCCTTGCTCCCACAGAAATCCCCCTTGCCACAAGGGCTGTGTGCAGGGCGTTATTTGGCCATGATCGCCACAAACAGCTCGGACTCCAGGAACCTCTGCAACCAATCCTGCAGCCGCGGATAGGGCGCCTGGGCAAACCAGTCGCGGTCGACGTGGGCGAATTGCCGTATGAAGGGCATCACTGCCACGTCCGCCAGGCTCTGGTGCTCCGCTGCCAGAAACGGCCGGGTTGCAAGCAGTGCCTCCAGGCGACGCAGAAAGTCTTCGCCCTGGCTGCGGTAATGCTCCTTCGGGTACTCGGGGTGGCGCTCGGGGTACTTGTAGCGATTCAAGTGCAGCTTGAACACCTGGTCGTTTTCCTCGATCAACGCCGCCGTCAACGCCTGGCCGTCGGCGTTGTCCCGTAGCCGCCAGTCTTGCGGGTCGTGCTGGGCCAAGGCCCAGTTCATGATCTCCAGGCTTTCATCGATCACCCGGCCATCGACCTGCAGCACCGGCACCGTGCCTTTGCTGGAGAGGGCGAGCATCTCGGCGGGCTTGGCCTTCAGGCTGACTTCGACAATCGCCACCTCGACCGCGCTGTAGCGCAAGGCCATGCGCGCCCGCATCGCGTAGGGGCAGCGGCGGAAGGAATAGAGCGTGGCGCGGCTCATTTCACTTCCACCGTGCTCAACCCGTTGCCCTGACGACGGACCTGGATCTGCACCGGGATCCGCTCGTGCATTTCCTGCACGTGGGAGATCACCGCGACCTTGCGGCCTTGGGCCTGCAAGCCGTCGAGGGCGTCCATCGCCAGTTGCAGCGATTCGGGGTCGAGGCTGCCGAAGCCTTCGTCGATGAACAGCGATTCGATCTTCAATGTGCTGGACGCCATCGAGGCCAGGCCCAGGGCCAGGGCGAGGGAGACCAGGAAGGTTTCGCCGCCGGACAACGAATGCACCGAGCGCAGTTCATCCCCCATTTCCGTGTCCATCACCAGCAGACCGAGCATGCTGCCGCCACGCTTGAGCCGGTAGCGGCGCACCAGTTGCCGCAGTTGGGCATTGGCGTGATGCACCAGCAAGTCGAGGTTGTAGGCCTGGGCCAGTTTGCGGAAGCGGTCGCCGGTAGCCGAGCCAATCAGCGCATCGAGGCGTGCCCAGCGCTGGTATTCGGCGTAGGCCTGTTCGATCTGCTGGGCCAGGGCTTGGTTGGCGTTCTGCCGGCGCTGGTCCTCGGCCTGTTCGGCACGCAGTTCGGCGCAACGCTGTTCGCTGACGGCGAATTGAGTTTGCAGTTCGGCGAGGGCTTCGGCGAGTTGCTCGGGCGGCAGGTTGCCGTTGTGCTGGGCCTGGTGGTTATGCAGGCGCTGCTCGCGTTCGGTGAGCAATACGCTGGCCTGTTCGATGGCTTTTTCGCTGTTGAGCAAGCGCTGGCGCAACTGGCCGACGTGTTGCTCGTCCAGGCCGAGCAGGGCTTCAAGGGCGGCATCGTCCAGTTCAGGATGGCCGGTGCGCCACTGCGCGATACCCGTGGTCAACGCCTGAAGTTCGTGGGCCAGGGATTGCGCCTGCTCCTGACGGGCCTTGAGTTCGGCGGCCAGTTGCACAAGGCTGTTGCGCACTTGCTGCAACTGCTGATTGGCCGTCGCCTCGGCCTCCCGGGTCTGTTCCAGGCGCTGGTCGAGTTGTTGTTGCCATTGTTCGGCGCTGAGGTGTTCGCCGAGCAGTTGCGCGAGTTTCTCCTGGCAGGCCTGCTGTTGCTCGCTCAGGGCGCTGAATTGCAGGCGGGCCGCTTCCAGTTGCTGGACGCGGGTCTGCTGGCGGTCCTGCTCTTTCTCCAGGGTCTGCTGGCGCTGGCGTTGTTCGTCCAGTTCGTCGCGCTGCTGTTCCAGTTGCTCCAGGCGTTGGGCAATCTGCTGGTCGAGCTGCAGGAAGGTCGCGGCGGGTTCGCTGCGCAAGGCCTGCAAGGTGTCCGCCGGCAGCAGGGCGCTGAAGTGGTTCAGTTCTTCGTCCAGGCGCTGGCGGTCGCGGGCCAGTGCTTGCTGCTGGTTGCCCAGGTGGTGTGACGCCTGCTGGCTGGCCGTTTCGGCCTCGCGCAGGCGTTGGCCCATGCGTGCGGCGTCCTGCTGCAGGGTCAGCAGGGCGGCTTGGCGTTGTTCGTCCTGGCCGATGCGCAGGTGCAATTGGCTGTTCTGTTGGGCCAGCCAGGCGTCGCGCTTGCTCGGATCCTGGGCCAGCAGTTGCGCCGACAACGGGTGGGCTTCCAGGCTGGGCGCGAGGCTCTGTTGCTGGCTGGCGAGCTGTTCCTGTTGTTGTTTGAGTTCCTTGAGCTGGGCAATGACCCCGCTGTATTGCGCCCGCAAGTCGATGACTTTTTCATTGAGCCGCTCGACGGCTTTACGGGCGTTGGCCTCCTCGGCTTCATCGAAGCGTCCGAGGTTTTCCAACAGGGCTTCGGGCTGATGATAAGGGTGCTCGATGCTGCCACACACCGGACAGGGCTGCTCGTCCTGCAACTGTGCGCGCAGTTGTTCGACGCTTTCGCTGCGGGCCAGGCGCTGGCGTTCCAGCAGTTCGCGGGTCACGGTCAGGGTCTGTTCGGCGATGGTCAGTTCGGCCTTGGCTTCTCCGCCCTCACGCACCAGGCGGTCACGTTCCTGCAACGCCTGTTGTTGGCGTTGCTCGAGCTCGGCACCCCGTTTGTCCAGTTCTTGCTGACTCGCCCACAGCCGGGTCAGGTCTTCGAAGGCGCGCAGTTGCTTGCGGTTGTCTTGCAGCAGGGTGCCGAGCAATTGGATCTGTTCGGCCACGGCCTCCGGCTCGGCACCGGCTTCCTTGTACAGCACCTCAAGGTCTTGCCGGCGGCTGGCCAGTTCCTCGGCGGCACGGGCGGCGCCTTGCTCCAGCAGGGAGAGTTCGGCCTGGCCCTGGTTCAGGCGATTGCCGATCAGCATCAGTTGTTGGAGGCGATCGCGATAAGCGTTCCAGGCGTCGCTCAGTGGTGCCAGGTGCGTACTTTGTTCAAGCTCGCCGGCGATTCGCTGCAAGCGCTCGGCCACCTGTTTCTGCTGTTCGAGCAAGGTGTCGATGGCACGCTGGCCTTCGGTGCAGGCCTGTTGCGCCTGGTCCTGATGCCCGGCGGCCTGGCTGGCGTCCCTGACGAGACGGGCGAGGGTGCTTTGCTCCTCGAAAGCCTGGCGTAATAACGGCGCACTGTCACTGCTTTGTTGCCGGGCCGCGACCAATGCCAGTTGCGTGACGCCCAGGCCTTTTTCCAGTTCGGCTTGCTGCTGGTGCAGGTCGATTTGCTGCTGGGTGAGCTGCTGGATCTGCGCGGCCAAGGGCTCGAGCTGTCGGCTCAGTTCCGCCTGGCGGATGAACTGATGGCGTTGGGGCGCCAACTGTTCCAGGCGGGTCAGTTTCAGGCGTTCGTCGGCCAGGGCGTGCCAATCGGCCTGGGCCTGTTGCAACTGTTCGGCGGCGCTGGCGTGTTCATCCTGCAATTGGCGCAGGTCGCGCAGCCAGGTGTGTTGCTGCTCCAGTTGCTTGAGTTGCGCCTGTTGGGCCTTGAGTTGTTGCTGGGCGTCGTTGAAGCGCTGGTCGAGCTCGGCCCGGGCTTCGGGGGCCAGCGGGGTGACACCGGTGGCCTGGTCCTGCAGCTGTTTGTGGGTTTCCTTGGCTTGCTTGGCCTTGTCGAAGGCGCGACGACCGAGGCGGGTATACAGGGCGGTGTCGGTGAGTTTTTCCAGCAGTTCGCTGCGGTCGTTGTCATCGGCCTTGAGGAACGCGCTGAACTCGCTCTGGGCCAGCAACACGGCGCGGGTGAACTGCTCGAAGTTCAGGCCCAGGGCGGCTTCGAGCTGGGTCTTGTATTCGCCTTTCTGGCTCGCCAGCAGTTGATCGTTGTCCAGGTCCCGCAGGCTCTGGCGGCTGGCTTGTAATTTGCCGCCGGCCTTTTCCCGGGCGCGATTGGCTTCCCAGCGGGCCCGGTAGCGGCGCCCGTCGATGCCGCGAAAATCCACTTCGGCAAAACCATCGCCGGTGCCACGGCGCAACAGTGTGCGCGGATCGCCCGTGGCAATCTCGCCATCGACGTCCGGCACCTTGGCATCGCGACCGGTGTTGTTGAGGCGCGGCACGGCACCGAACAGCGCCAGGCACAAGGCGTCGAGCAGCGTACTCTTGCCGGCGCCGGTGGGACCGGTAATGGCGAACAGGCCGGCGCTGGCCAAGGGTTCGGCGGTGAAATCGATTTCAAACGGCCCGGCCAGGGACGCCAGGTTTTTCAGGCGGATCGCGAGGATCTTCATGGTTGCTCGCTCTCCATCTGCACGTCTTGCAACAGCACGGCAAAGTCCTTGAGGGTCTGTTCATCCACTTCGTTGCCATAGGTGTCCAGCCAGGCGCGGCTGAACAGTTCCTGCGGGCTGAGTTGATCCAGTTCCACCAGCGCGCTGCCTTCATCGGCGCTGCCGGCGCCACCGTTGCCGGCGTACTCGGCGGCGATCCGCACCAGGCGCACGGCCTTGCCTTGCAGTGCGGTTTCAACCTGGTGGCGCAGGTCCGGCTGCGGTTCGTCGAGGCGCACCCGCACTTCCAGCCAGGGTTGGCGTTGGACGTCGGCCAGCAGGTCGATGTCGGGCAGCTCCTTGAGTTGCCCAAGGATATCGGCCAGGGGAGCCGGGCCCAGGCGTTGCAGGTTGACGGCCCGGGGAATCAGGCGCGGTTCGACCTTGACCAGGGTTTCGCCGTCCAGGGTGATGTCGAGAATCTGATGCTGGTAGCCAATTTCCGAGAATGACAGCGGGATCGGCGAGCCGCTGTAGCGGATGCGCTCTTCGCCGTTGACCTTCTGCGGTTTGTGCAAGTGGCCGAGGGCGACATAGCTGATGCTCGGGCCGAACAGGCTGGCGGGCAGGGCCTCGGCGTTGCCGATGATCAGGCTGCGCTCGGAGTCCTCGGACACCGAACCGCCGGCCATGTGCGCATGACTGATGGCAATCAGCGCCTGGCCTTTCTTGCGCTTGCTGTTGGCCGCGGCGATCAGCCACTCATGCACCTGGCCGATACCCCGCAGGTAGTCGTCGCCCAGTTGCGCGCCGGTGACTTCGGCGGGCCGCAGGAACGGCAGGGCCAGGCACCACGCCTTGACCTTGCCCTTGGCATCGGGCAATGGCAACAACAGGCGCTCGACGTCCAGTTGGCCGTCGTCCAGCCACAACACCCGGCCCAGGGCGTGGGTGCGCAAGCGTCGCATCAGCGGCGCAGGCAGTTCGATTCGCGAGCCGGAGTCGTGGTTGCCGGCGATCATCACGATGGTCAGGTTGGCGTTTTGCTCATGGGCGCTGACGATGAAGTCGTAGAGCCGCTCCTGGGCTTTGACCGGCGGGTTGACGGTGTCGAAGATGTCGCCGGCGATCAGCAGCACGTCGGGTTTTTCGTGGGTCAGCTGGCGCAGCAGCCAGTCGAGGAAGCAGGCGTGTTCGAAATCGCGTTCCTGACCGTGCAGGTTTTGCCCCAGGTGCCAGTCGGAGGTGTGAAACAGACGCAAGGCAAACTCCAGAAAACAGATGATGGCCGCGGTGAAGAGAAGGGCGGCTAAAAGAAGGAGAGTTTACTGGGAAACGGGGGGGAGGACTTGTTCAACTTCATGGGATCTATTTGAACACGCCCCTGTGGCGAGGGAGCTTGCTCCCGCTGGGCTGCGCAGCGGCCCCTTTTTGCGATTGCTGCGCAATCGAGCGGGAGCAAGCTCCCTCGCCACAAAAGCCACAAAAGCCACAAAAGCCACAAAAGCCACAAAAGCCACAAAAGCTGCAAGACAAGGCGTGGGTTATTTGGGGTAAAGCGGTGGCAATCCCGAATCACCGGCCGCATCCAGCGCCCCTTCGGTGGGCGGGATGGTGCGGATCGCGCGCCACAGGTCTTCGCCTTGCCAATGCTGGCCGGTCTCGCTGTAGAGCGCGCCGTTGAGGCCGTCCAGGGCGTCGGACAGCGGCACGAAACGCGCCGCCATGTCGGCCAGGGTTTCCGGTTGCTGGCGGGCCCAGGCGTCCAGGGCCTGGCGGGTGGCGTGGGGGTCGTTGGCCAGGCAGGTGCGCTTGAGGTCGTCCAGCAGCGTGCGCGGGCTCGGTCCGGCCTGGGTCGAGCGCAGGATGGCCGGCTGCCAGCGGGCGCGCCACCACAAGCCGAAGCCGAGCAGCGTCGTGCAGGCCAGGATCAGGCTGCTCAGTTGCCAATACCACAGGGTCTCGCTGTCGACCGTCGTCACGATCTGCGCCGTGCCGGCGGGCGTATCCACCATCAGGCTCGGATTGTTCGCCACCTGCAGGGTCCGCGCCGGGAGGCTGGTGCGGTCCAGGTGATCTTCCAGGGTGTTCCACCAGACCACTTCCACCGGTGGCAGCTCGATGGTGCCGCTGCGGTTGGGCACCAGCGCCTCGCGGTCTTCGCGGCTGCCCACCAGCCCGCGTTCACTGCTGCGGCTGCTGAGTACCGGCTGGTCCGGATAACGTCGCAGGCCGTTGATCTCGGTGGCCGGCAGCGGTGGTAATTGGGCGCTGGCCAGGCCTTCGGCTTCCAGGGTCAGGCTGCGGGTCAAGGAGTCGCCCACCTGGCTGTGGGTCGGTTCCGGGCTCCAACTCTCGCTCAAGGACAGGCTGCGTGCCGGCAACCAAGGCACGTCGGCCGGGTAGCTGGCGGGCTTGGGCTTGACGCTCAGTTGCAGGAGCTCGGAGCTTACCCGCATCAATTGACCGGGCTTGGGGCCCGAAGGGGCCGCGTCCTGGGCCACCGGTTCGACCAGGGTGGCGCTGAAGGTCTGGGCCGGGATCGTCAGCTCGCCGCTGCGCTGCGGGTAGATGCCATAACGCAGCTCGATCACGCCGTGGCGCACATCGTTGATGACCTTTTCATAGGTGCGCGATTCGCCCAGTTGTTCGGTGCGGGCATCGGGGATGTGCAGCGGCGTCAGGCTGCTGTCGTCGTACAGCGACACCGAATGGTAGATGCGCAACGTCAGGATTGCCTGGGCCTGCACATACACCTGGGTCTGGTCGAGGCGGGCCTCGATGAACACCGGTGCCAGGGTCCCGGACGCATTGCGGGTTTCACTTTCGATGACTTGCAAGGTGATCGGCTGGCTGGTCACTTCGCCCAGTTGCAGCGGGGGAATGATCACGGTACCGCTTTGGCGCGGCAGCAGGGTGACGATCCAGCGGGTGGTGGCGCGGTTCTCGCCGTCGAGGGTCGTCAACTGGTTGACCTGACGGGTGCCGCGCACATCGAACAAGGCCTGGAGCGGACCCAGATCGGGTTTGCCGAACAACGTGGCGTCGTTGGATTCCAGGGTCAGCTCCACCGTTTCCCCGGAGTTCAGGCGGCTGCGGTCCACACTGGCCGTCAGCTGTGCAGCCTGGGTTCCAGAGGCCCAGAGCAGCAAGACGAGGAGGTAGGCGGTGAAGCGGGTCATGGGGTTTTTCCCTGGGCCTGATGGCTTTGCTGTTCATACCAGAATTTACGCCTGAGCAGCTCGCCGGGATTGTCCGGGATCTGGCGCAGCCATTGTTCCATGGCCTGGCGTTGTTCTTCTTCATTGCGCTGGCCGGCGGCGGGACGCAGCGGCGGCGTGGTGGTCTGCTCGTCGGGCAGCTCGCTGCCCGGCACATCCTGGGCGGTGGGCGCTTGTGCGGTCCGTGGCGGCTGGGACTCGTCCGGTGTCGCGGTGGCCTCGGCGGGGGGGTGGCCCGCTTCGGAAGATTGACTGGTCGAAGTGCTATCCGGCGTTTGCTCGCCCTGGCCCGGTTCCTCGCGTTCGGCGGGCTTGGGCTCTGGCGTCGGTGGTGCCTGTTCGTTCAACAGGTTCTGCACCAGGGCCTTGTTGGTCTGGGCCGGGCGCAGGTCGGGTTGCAATTCCAGGGCTTGTTCATAGGCATCCAGTGCGGCTTCCAGCTCACCGCTTCGGGCCAGGGCGTTGCCACGATTGTAGTGGGCACGGGCGTCGTTGCCTTCGGCGAAGCGCCGGGCGGCTTCGCTGTATTGGCCGGCTTCGTACAGGGCGACGCCTTGCCATTGGCTGTCTTCGAAGTGGGCGGCGGCTTCGGCGGGGCGCTTTTGCTTGAGCAAGTGCTGGCCCTGCTGGTCGGGGCGCAACCACAGGTCCTGGAATTCGAAAGCATGGCCGGTTTGCGGCAACATGAACAGCAGCGGCAGGCAGAACAGCCAGCCTCGACGCCCGGCGCAAGCGGCCAGCAGCAGCAAGGGCAGGAGCAGCCAATAACCCTGGTCGGCCCAGGTGTCCAGGCGCAACGTCTGGCCGTCGCTGCGCAGATGGCGAGGACCGTCCAGCAGACCCAGGCCGCGCAGGTCGCTGTCGTCCAGCCGCGCCGGTCGGTAGCGGCCGTCCAGCTCGTTGGCGAAGGCCTTGAGGCCCGGGCTGTCCAGGCGCGGTACCAGGATCGAACCCTGGGCATCCTTGAGGTAACTGCCATCTTGCTGGGCCACCGGTGCGCCTTCGCGGGTACCGATGCCCAGCATCAGCCATTGTGTGGCGGAACCGTCCAGGACCTGGCGGATGCCTTCACGTTCCTGCTCGTTCAACGACGAACCGATCAGCAGGATCCGACCGTGGCCGAGTTCACCCTGGTCCAGCAGGGCCATGGCTTTATGAACGGCCAGGTCGGCGCGATGGCCGCTTTGGGGCATGATCGACGGCGCGAGGGCTTCGAGCAGGTTGGTGCTGGTGGCCAGGTCGTCGGACAGCGGCACCAGCGTGTGGGCGCTGCCGGCATAGACGATGATCGCGGTCTGGGCATCGCTGCGGTTCTGCAGCAGGTCCAGTACCTTGCGCCGGGCCTGTTCCAGGCGCGTGGGCGGGACATCGGTGGCGAGCATTTCCGGGGTCAGTTCCAGTATCACTATCAGCGGATCGGCGGGTTTCTGGCTGGTCTGTTCGACCCGCGCCCAGCTTGGCCCCAGCAACGCCAGCACGATCAACAGCCAGCCCAGGCCCAGGGCAATCCACGGCAGCCGGCTTTCCCGACCACTGCCGCCACTGAGCAGTACCGCATGAAAGGCCGGCGGCAGGATCATCTGCCAGCGGCCCACCCGTTTCTGCCGGTGCCACAGTTGCCAGAGCAACCAGCCCAGCAACGGCAGCAGCAACACGAACCAGGGGCGCAGCCAGTGCGGCCAGAGGGCAATCATCGACGCCTCCGCAAGCGCAGGCGCTTGAGTCGCTGGCGCCACTCGGTGTGTTGGGACGGCTGGAACAGCGGCTGGTTGAACAGGCGTTGCAGTGGATTGTCCGGCCAGCGCGCCCGGGCCACCAGCAATATGCTCAACAGCAGGGCAGCGGCCAGGGGCCAGTGATACAGCGCCAGGGCAGGGCGTGCCTGGGTCGGTTGCTGGGTCACCGGTTCGAGCTGGTCGAGGGTGGTCTTGATCGCCAGCAATTGCTCGCCATCCTGGGCACGAAAATAGCGACCGCCCGTGGCTTGGGCAATGTCCTTGAGGGTCGGCTCGTCGAGGTCCAGGCTCGGGTTGACGCCGAGGAAGCCCGCCGTGCCACTTTGTTCCGGGTCGGCACCAATGCCTATCGGGTAGATTTTCACGCCCTCGTCGGCGGCCAGCCGCGCGGCGGTCAGCGGGTCTATTTCGCCGCCGTTGTTGGCACCGTCGGTGACCAGGATCAGTACGCGACTGTGGGCCGGACGTTGGCGCAGGCGCTTGAGGGCCAGGCCGATGGCGTCGCCGATGGCGGTATTCTTGCCGGCGATGCCGATGCGCGCCTCGTCGAGCCAGCGACGCACGGTGCGGCGGTCGAAGGTCAGCGGTGCCTGCAAGTAGGCCTGGCTGCCGAACAGGATCAGGCCGACCCGGTCACCTTCGCGGCCTTCGAGAAAGTCCCCGAGCATGTGCTGGACCAGCGCGAGGCGACTGACTTCTTCGTCCTTCCACTGCATGTCGGGAAAGTCCATGGAGCCCGAGACGTCCACCGCCACCAGCAGGTCGCGACCGCTGGCGGCAATGGGCAGCGGTTCCCCCAGCCACTGCGGTCGTGCAGCGGCGATCAGCAACAGCAGCCAGAGCAGGATAAAGGGCGCCTGTTGCCGCCAGGTCGGCAGATTGGCCCGGGCCCGACGGCCCACCAGGCCTTCCAGGTCGCCGAGGAAGCTGACCTTGAGCGCCGGCTCGCCGCTGTCGGCCGCCGGCAGCACCAGGCGCATCAGCCAGGGCAGCGGCAACAGGGCGAACACCCACGGCCAGGCGAATTCAAACATGTTTGCGAATCCAGATTTCGACCGCCTGGGTCAGGCCGGCGATGGCTTTGTCATCGAGCTTGCATTCGGGCTTGTAGGCGCCTTCCACCAGTACCATCCAGCGCGTCAAGCCAGCGGCCGGGCAACGGTTGTCCAGGAAGGCCAGCCATTTGCGCCCGTTGAGGGTGTGGCTCTGGCTGTAGGGGTAGTGGTTGCGACACAGGCGCTTGAGCAGCCCGTTGAGTTGCTGCAACCAGGCACCGGCCGGCGCGCCGTCGTAGGGCTTGGGCAGCCGGGCGAGTTCGGCCAGGGCGGCCAGGCGCACCGGGTCCAGGGGTTGCTCGCTGCGGTCGGCGGTACGCTTGGCGGGAATGAACCGGCGCAATTGCCACAGCCCCAGGCCCAGCAACGGCAACATCAGCAGTAGCAACCACCAGCCCGGCGCGGGCGGCCAGAAACCAATGGGCGGTGGCGCCATCAGCGGCTGCAATTGATCGAGGCTGCTCATCGGCTTTTCCCGGCCCGCTTGGGGTTCAGGTATTCGCGCAGTTGCTCGACCATGTCGCCCTGGGTACTCAGGGGCATCATCAGGATTCGCAGCTTTTGCGCCAGCAATTCCCAACGCGCCTGGCGTGCCTCGGCCTGGGCGCGATAGGCCTGGCGCAGTTCGAAATTCAGGGTGTCGAGCTCCAACTGCGCGCCACGCTGGGCGAAACGCAGCAAGCCGGCGGCGGGCAAGGCGTGATCCAGCGGGTCCGACAGCGGCAGCAGCAACAGGTCGCAATGGCGCGACAGCAGGCTCAATTGCTGTTCGGCGCTGTCGGACAACGCACGCTCGTCGCAAATCACGATCACCAGGCTGCCGGGCCGCAGCACTTCCCGGGCCCGACGCAGGGCGATGCCGAACGAGTCGCGGTCCGGCTCGCCCTCGGTGTGCAGTGACTGATTGACCCGCACCAGCCGATTGAGCAATTGCAACAGGCTCTGTTTGCTGCGCCGTGGCTTGACCTCGTAATGGGTGTTGTTACCGAACACCAGGCCGCCAACCCGGTCGTTGTGCCCCAGCGCGGCCCAGCCGATCAGGCTGGCGGCCTGGGCGGCGAGTACCGACTTGAACATCAGCCCCGAGCCGAAGAACAGCCGGTGGCTCTGCTCGATCATGATGAAGATCGGCCGCTCCCGCTCTTCGTGGAACAGCTTGGTGTGGGGCTCCTGGGTCCGGGCGGTGACGCGCCAGTCAATGGTGCGCACGTCGTCGCCGGCCTGGTAGACCCGCACCTGGTCGAAATCCACCCCGCGCCCGCGCAGCTTGGAGTGGTGCAGGCCGATCAGCGGGCTGCGCTGGCCCGGTGTCGAGAACAGTTGCACCTCGCGCACGCGATGGCGCATCTCGATCAGCTCCGAAAGGCTGACGCGGATGCCCGGTGCGGGCGCCAGGGGGTTATTCATGACTCATGCTCAAGCGACAGCGACGACGTCGAGAATCCGCTGCACGACCCGATCCTGGTCGATGCCGGCGGCCTCGGCTTCGAACGACAGGATGATGCGATGGCGCAGCACGTCGAACAGCACGGCCTGGATATCTTCCGGGCTGACAAAGTCGCGCCCGGCCAGCCAGGCATGGGCACGGGCGCAGCGGTCAAGGGCGATGGAACCCCGCGGACTGGCGCCGTAGGCGATCCACTCGGCCATTTCCGGATCGAACTTGGCCGGGTTGCGGGTGGCCATGATCAGTTGCACCAGGTACTCCTCCACGGCGTCGGCCATGTACAACCCGAGGATTTCCTTGCGTGCGGAGAAGATCGCCTGCTGGCTCACGCGGCGCTCGGGCTTGGTCTCGCCGTTCAGCGCTTCACCCCGGGCCTGCTGCAGGATGCGGCGTTCCACGGCAGCATCGGGAAAACCGATCTTGACGTGCATCAGGAATCGGTCGAGCTGGGCTTCGGGCAGCGGGTAGGTGCCTTCCTGCTCGATCGGGTTCTGCGTGGCCATCACCAGGAATAGCGGTGACAGTTCATACGTGCTGCGCCCGACACTGACCTGGCGTTCGGCCATGGCTTCGAGCAGGGCCGACTGGACCTTGGCCGGGGCGCGGTTGATTTCGTCCGCCAGCACCAGGTTATGGAAAATCGGCCCTTGCTGGAACACGAAACTGCCGGTTTCCGGCCGGTAGATTTCCGTGCCGGTAATGTCGGCGGGCAGCAGGTCAGGGGTGAACTGGATACGATGGAACTGCGCTTCGATGCCCTCGGCCAGCTCTTTGATGGCCTTGGTCTTGGCCAGCCCAGGCGCGCCTTCCACCAGCATATGACCGTCGGCGAGCAAGGCGATGAGCAGGCGCTCGATGAGTTTTTCCTGGCCGAGAATCTGCGTTGAAAGAAAGGTTCGCAGCGCAAGCAGCGCTTCACGATGTTCCATCGGTGACTGTTCCTGGAAAGGGTGGCCCCAGGCGTTCGGATAACGCCGGGGCTGGGGGCGTTACTTTAATGCATGGCGGGGGGTGGCGACTAACGGGATTTTGATTGGCCGTGTGAATTGTGATCGGCTTGGAAAGATTGTGTGGGGGGGGCTTGCCATGAATCCCACCCGGACAGGCGCACTTACCCCGTGGCGAGGGAGCTTGCTCCCGCTTGACCGGGCTGGCGCTCCAGTGCGAAGCACTCACAAAATGAAGGGGTGTTTATCCGGACGTAGGAGTGCTCTGGAGCAGGCTACGTTGCCTTGCGCCATTGCCTACAACTGCGCCAGAATCCGCCGGCTTGTGCGCTTGGGAGGCAGGTTCTATCGTTTCCGGGTCGCTGATGAATCAGCGATCGGGTTTGGTAGCCCGGCTTTTGACTTGTCGCACAGCCCCTGCAACAGAGGCCTTTTTGGTATCTGTTTTATGGCGGTCATGCGCAGGGCGTCTTCGGACGCGCCGGTTCTCCAAGTCACCGGTCTACCAACCCGCGTATGGCCGCCACCTTCGTTTGGTAGCGAGGTTGATGGTCTCCTTTTTCTGATTTGGAGATTCATTCATGTTCAAAGTAACCCCGAACCCACCGAACACCGATCCAACGTCACCGCGTCCAAAAACCAAGTCCCAAAAACACGACGAAGTCACCGACCGAGTCCTCGACCATTACCTGAACCCCAAGCCGGACAAACCCGAAGCAGAACCTGCCCCCGGCCAACTCTTCACCGTCAACAAAGACATCGACACCGAAAGCCTGCTTGCCAACCTCAGCGAAACCCTGGCTTCGGCCAATGCCATGGTCAATGACCTGGCTTTCGACCTGGACGGTTCACGCCGGCATTTCCTCCTGGGCATTCAGCAACTGATCGAACTGGGCAGCCTGCTGGCGAACCGCGCACTGGACAACATCGAAACCCGTCAGCCGACATAGCCCTTGTGGCATTCCTTAAATCCTGGGCAAGCCGCAAAACCTGTGGGAGCCAAGCTGCTCGCGATGGCGGCGCAATATCCAACATAGATGGAGTCTGACCCACCGCCATCGCGAGCAAGCTCAGCTCCCACAGGGGATTGGCGGTGGACGCAGGAGCAAGGAACACCACGAATCCATTGTGGGAGCCGAGCTTGCTCGCGATGACGACGGTACATTCAACTTCAATGCGGCCGAGCCACCGCTATCGTCAGCAAGCTCGTTCCCACAGGGGGATTGGCGGTGGACGTGGGTGCAACGAACACCCCGGGTCCATTGTGGGAGCCGAGCTTGCTCGCGATGACGACGGTACATTCAACTTCAATGTAGCCGACCCACCGCTATCGCGAGCAAGCTCAGCTCCCACAGGGATTAGCGGTGAATAGCTCAGCCTTTCCACGCCCCCGCATTCACCAGATTCACCGGCCGCTCCCCCGCCAATGCCGCCAGCAGGTTGTCCACGGCGCAGCGCGCCATCGCTTCCCGGGTCTCGTGGGTGGCCGAGCCCATGTGCGGTGTCGCTACCACGTTGTCCAGTTGCAGCAGCGGCGAATCCGCATTCAAGGGTTCGTGCTCGAACACATCCAGCCCCGCGCCACGGATCTGTTTGTTGCGCAGGGCGTCGATCAGCGCCGCTTCGTCCACCACTTTGCCCCGGGAGATATTGATGAAGAGGGTCTCGGGACGCATTCGGGCAAACGCCTGCGCATCGATCAGCCCTTGGGTTTCAGCCGTCAAGGGCAAGGTCAGGCAAACGAAGTCCGCCTGCTGCAACAATGTTTCGAGGCTGCAATAGCGTGCGTTGAAACGCTGCTCGACCGCGGGCTTGGGCGAGTGGCTGTGGTAGAGCACCGGCATGCCGAAGCCGAAGTGCCCGCGCTGGGCCAAGGCTTCGCCGATGCGCCCCATGCCGATGATGCCCAGGGTCTTGCCATGGACGTCGGTGCCGAAATGCCGGGGGCCGATGCTCTGTTGCCAGCCGCCTTCGCGGACCAGGTTGGCCAGCTCCACCACGCGCCGGGCGGTTGCCAGGATCAGGGCGAAACCGGTGTCCGCGGTGGTTTCGGTGAGCACGTCCGGGGTATTGGTCAGCAGGATCCGACGTTCAGTCAGGTAGTCGATGTCGTAGTTATCGACCCCCACCGAGACGCTGGCGATGGCTTGCAGGTTCGGCGCCAGGTCCAGCAGCGCCGCATCCAGCTTGAGGCTGGCGCCCAGCAGGCCGTGGGCCGTGGGCAGGGCGTCGCGCAGTTGTGCCAGGCCCTGGGCATCGAGGCGTTCGATGAGCGTGACTTGGGCCTGGGCTTGCAGGCGAGCCATCAATTGAGGTGACAGCGCTTTGTACAACACCACGTGCTTTTTCATGGGAGGGGTCTCGATTCAGGAACGGGCGGGCGCCGGGCTCGGCGTCGCGGAGTGGGAGACGGTCCGGTCGCTGGCGCCGGGCTTGAGGGCGAGCGTCAGCACGACCGACAGCAGCAAGGCGCCGCTCATCAGCAGGAAGGACATGCCAGGGGAGCCGGTGGTGCCGTTGAGGTAGCCCACCAGGTACGAACCGCCGAACGAACCCAGCGCGCCCATGCTGTTGATCAACGCCATGGCGCCGCCGGCGACATTGGCCGGGAGGATTTCCGGAACGATGGCGAAGAACGGACCGTATGGCGCGTACATGCAAGCGCCGGCGACCACCAGCAAGCCATAGGACCACCAGAAGTGCTCGGCCCCCAGCAGGTAGGAGGCGTAGAACGCGATGGAGGCGATCAGCAGCGGCGGCCAGACAAAACGCTTGCGCTTCTGCGCCTTGTCCGACGCCCAGGACACCACCAGCATGCCGATCACCGCCGCCAGGTACGGCAAGGACGACAGCCATCCGGCCTCGACCATGTTCATCTGCAGGCCGGCCTTGAGGATCGACGGCAACCACAGCACAAACCCGTAGACGCCGATGCTCCAGCAGAAAAACTGCAACGCCAGGATGATCACCTTGGGAGAGCGGAAGGCTTCGGCGTAGTTCTTCACCGCCTTGATGCCGACCTGTTCGGCCGCCAAGGCACTTTCCAGATCATGTTTTTCCTGGTCGCTGAGCCACTTGGCCTGGGCCGGGCGATCATCGGCCAGGCGCCACCAGACAAAGGCCCAGAGCACCGCCGGCAGGCCCTCGATGATGAACATCCAACGCCAGTCGAATCGCTGCACCAGGTAACCCGAGACCACGGACATCCACAGCATGGTCACCGGGTTGCCGAGGATCAGGAAGGTATTGGCGCGCGAGCGTTCGGCCCGGGTGAACCAGTGGCACAGGTACACCAGCATCGCCGGCATCACCGCGGCCTCGACCACCCCGAGCATGAAGCGGATCACGATCAGCCAGTAGGCATTGGAGACCACGCCCGTCAGGGTGGCCAGCGAACCCCAGAGGATCAGGCTGACGAAGATCAGCTTCTTCACGCTGTGCTTTTGCGCGTAGATCGCCCCCGGGACCTGGAAGAAAAAGTAGCCGAGGAAAAACAGGGCGCCCAGCAGCGACGAAAGCCCTGGGGTGATCATCAGGTCCTTGGCCATGCCCGAGGCGGCGGCAAATCCATAGTTGGCCCGGTCGAGGTAGGCCAGGCTGTAGGTGATGAAGACGATGGGCATGATGTACCACCAGCGGCGGGTGGCGAGGTTGAGCGTTTGCATGTCGTTGACTCCTGAGCTTGTTGTTTTTGTTGCAGCAGGTGTGTTTTTTTGTGGCTCTATCGCGAGCAAGCTCGCTCCCACATGGGATCGAGTTAACCCCTGTGGGAGCGAGCTTGCTCGCGATTGGCGGTTTCAAATTCAGCCAATAATTCAAGGCGCGTCGGCAATCCCTCCATATCCCCACGGCTCTGCACCGCGCGGCTGCCAATCCAGTTGGCGCGCTGCACGGCCTCGGTGATGGCCTGGCCTTCGAGCAATGCGCTGATCAGGCCCACGGCGAAGCCATCACCGGCGCCCACGGTGTCCACCACTTGGGCCACCGGCACGCCGGGGATGACGCCCTGGTCCAGCGCCGTGCGGTAATAGGCGCCGTCCGCGCCGAGCTTGATCACGACGAGTTCGGCACCTTGGTCCAGGTAGAACGCGGCGATGTCGGCCGGGTCGTCGAAGCCGGTCAGCAGCCGGCCTTCGCCGAGTCCCGGCAAGACCCAGTGGGCGAGGGCGGCGAGGCGATTGATTGCAGTGATCATCGTCGACTCGCTGCCCCATAGGCTTGGCCTCAGGTTGGGGTCGAACGACAGGCTGCGGCCGGCCGCGCGCATACGGCTCATCAATTCAAAGGACATCTCGCGGGCTGTACCCGACAGCGCCGGGACGATGCCGGTGGCGTGCACGTGACGGGCGTCAAGCAGTGCAGGCGCGATGGAGCCGATCGACAGATGACTGGCCGCCGAGCTGCGCCGGAAATACTCGACTTGCGGGTCGCTGCCATCGACGGTAAAGGACTTGAACTGGAAGCCGGTGGGGTGCTCAGGGTCGACCGCCACGTGGCGACAATCCAGGCCCTCGTTTTCCAGGGTCTGCGTCACGAAGCGCCCCAGGGAGTCGGCGCCGACCCGACTCAGCCACGCCACCTTGAAGCCCAGCCGCGACAGACCGATGGCCACGTTGCTGTCGGCCCCCGCAATGCGCTTGTGGAACTGGTCGACGCTGGCCAGGTCACCGCGCTGGTCCGCCACCAGCATGGCCATGGTTTCGCCGAACGACAACACATCGAATTCAGACATGGGCAGGCTCCTGGCGCGATTGCCCGAGGCGGGACAAGGTGGCGACATGGTGGGCGGTCAATTGCAGCAGGTCATCGTCTTGCAGCGGGTATTCGGCGGCGCGCATCACGCCGGCGGGCATGTGCTTGAGCAGTTGTTCCCACACGTGCAGGTCGGTCATGGCTGGAGGCACGGCGACGAGTTTGCCGTCGGCGCGCCGGGCCACGGCCTTGCAGTGCACATACGCCACATAGCGTCCGAGCTGGCGGGCGGCCACGGCGGCCGATTGGTCCTGCCATTGCCAGTTGCCAATGTCGAAGGTCATGGCGACGGGCAGCACCTGGTGCTCCACCGCGGTGAAGAACCGTTGCAACGGTTCGATCCGCCCGCCCTGCAAGGTCTGGTCGTTTTCCACCAGCAGCTGCACCGGACTGGCGGCGAGCACCTGGGCCAGTGCCGACAGGTCATTGGAGTCGGTGAAATGCCCGAGGGAGACTTTCAGCCAGGTCGAACCGAACGCCTCGCCGCGTTGCAGGGCCAGCGCCAGGGCGGGGTTGGGCCTGGGCTGGCCGGCGAGCCACAGTTCCAGGGGGGACGAAAAAATACTCTGCAGCCCCAGGGCCCGGGCAGCGGCGGCCAGTTCAGCGGGTTGTTCGGTGGTGAGCAATTCTTCGCGCCATTCGATGCGTGAGGCACCGGCGGCGGCCAGCAGATCGATGAAGCGGCCTTGGCCATGCTGCCGCACCAGGTCGGCGCCGTAGCTGGAAAGACTGATGGAAACGGGTGGGTTGTGCATTGTTGTTGTACCTCTGAAACCGGTTTCATTTTTATTCAAAAAAAGCGTTCAAAAAAGGGGGCGTTACGGATAATGCCGTTCAGCCAGCCGTAAACCCGTGGGAGCAAAGCTTGCTCGCGATTGGGGCACATCAATCGACACCTGTATTGGCTGGCCCACCGCGATCGCGAGCAAGCTTTGCTCCCACAGACTGAGTTGCGCCTTCACTGATCGGTATTGGGCTTTCACACTCACCGAAGATTCCCCCGCGTCGACCCACGCTCAATCAACCGCGCCGCAAAATCCAGGGTCCGCACCGGCCCGTTGTCACCGCGCAAGCGCTTGAGCAGGCATTCGAAAGCGCTGGCGCCGATCTGCGCTGTCGGTTGGGCCAGGGCCGTGATGCCGCTGCCGACCAAGGGGTACCAATCCAAGTCATCGAGGGCGATCAGGCCCACGTCATCGAACAAGTGACAACCCAGTTCGCGCAACACCGTCGTGGCGGCCAGGGCGGCAATGCCATTGGCGCAGAACAACGCCTTGGGGCCCTGGCCAGGCTGGGCAAGAAAGGCCTTGATACGCGTGGTCAACTGATCAGAGGTTTCCACCACGGTGCCGGCCAGGGCAGGCCGCCGTTGGATACCAGCCTTGAAACTCTCGACCCGCTCGATTCGCGAACTGGTGCCGTCGAACGGTTCTGTCACCAGCAACAGATCGCGGTAGCCCCGTTGTTCGAGGTGATCGAGGGCCATTTCGATGGCCGCCGGGTTGTCCAGCCCGACCAGGTCGCTGTCGAGCCGATCGACCTTGCGATCCACCAGCACCAGGGGCATTTCGCTGCGCAGTTCGAACAGTTCGTCACGGTGGTGACCCAAGGTGTTCACGATCAACCCTTCGATGTTGTAGGCGCGCAGCAACGCCAGGTGCTGGCGTTCCTGCTCGTCGTCGCGGTCGGTGTTGCACACCACCAGGCTATAGCCATGGCGACGACAGGCGGTTTCCACGCCATGCATCACGGCAATCGAATATGGGTTGCGGATATCGGCCACCAGCATGCCGATCAGGCGTGTGCGCCCGCGCTTGAGGCCGCGGGCCATCTGGTTCGGCCGGTAGCCCAGCTCGCTGATGGCCTGCTCGATGCGCCGGGCGATGGCCTCGGAGAGCAGGGCCCGGTCTTCGCCAATGAAACGCGAGACACTGGCCTTGGAGACCCCGGCGCGTTCGGCGACATCGAGCATGGTCACGCGGTTGCGCTGGGCGGCGGAGAAAGAAGTCACGGATTGAAACCTGCTTATTGGATTTATTAGTGGTTCTGAAACCGGTTTCAGGAAACACCAGAACCCAATCGGTCGTCAAGGGCGACGTGTCGCAGGCACGACCAGCGGTGGTTCGCTTGCGTCGCACAGGGGCGACGATCCAGACAGGTCTTCATCAGAACCGGGCCACCCAGGCGATTTGCAGCGCGCAAGGCCGTGTGGTTAGCTGCCTGTCTCCCCAGCCCTTTGACTGCCGAAAACCACCATGAATTTTACCCAGCCTCGTTTGAGATTGCTGTCGATACTGAGTGTGACCTTGTTGGTGGTGGGCTGTGCGTCCTATTACCTGTTACGCCACAGCGGCGCGCCGGTAGATGAAGGTTTCGCCGCCGAGCAACTGAACGAAGGGGGCATGGAAGACATCGGTACGCTGGCAGCGCCCGAGGTGGAAAAACGCCTCAATTACTTGATTCAGGACACCGGTGAAACCCTCAGGTCCCTGGAGCTGATCAGCGACGCGCAATTGAGCCTGACCCTTTCGACGAGCGAGCCCGACGACGAGCAGCCATTGCAATACGAGCCGCTGTTTGTCCCGTTCACCAGCGCGCAACTGAAAGCTGAGCTGGCGTCGATTCAAGGCTTGCGTTTTACCCAGCGGCTGTTTGCCGAGGGTTCCGAGGTGCGGCTCGATACCAGCCGCCTCGATCCGCTCTGGAAGCGCGCCGCCACGCCGGAGGAGCCGGCGGCCGAGCAGTACCTGCCGCAGCGCCTGCGTTTTCGCGATGGCAGTGAAACAACCTTCGCCGAGCTCAAGGTGTCGCCCCAGGTCGAGTCCGACGACACGATCTCGTCCCATGACGCCTTCGCCCTGTCGGTGAACAAATCCCTGGCGAGTCTCGGCCTGACGGTCGCTTACCGCAGCTACCCGGCGTTCAAGCAAGTGGTACTGGACAAGGATCACCCGAAAGTGACCCTGGACGGCGGTCAGTCCTTCCAGCTCACTGCCCTGGGTGATGACAGCGCGTCCGTGCGGTTGAGTACACCGAAATTGTCGACCTTCGTGGTGCAGGGGCTGGATGACGCGGGCAGGGCGCTCTACAGCAACGGTAACAACTCCCGGGCGTTCCCCTCCGATGGCGATATCGCGGCGTTGCATGCGTATTACAACGCGCTGTTGCAGACCAAGGACGATCTCAAGCAGCTCAAGACCGGCCAGGCGGTGCAACAGCAATTGCAGCGCTTGACCGAGGCGCTGGCCGCTCAGGTGGGGCCGTTGAAAAACACCGAGGTCGACTATCGATTCGAGGCCACCCCGCAACGTATCGTCATCCATGTGCTCGATCCGATGGAGGACAACACCGTTGAGTTCGCCCAGGTCGACAACGTCCTTGCAGCGCAAGCGCGTTACATCGCCTTGGACCGGAATGCCGAGCGCTACGGCTTCATCGATCAGGCTGGCCAGTGGTTGATCAAGCCCCGTTGGGTGCAGGTGCAAGATAGCCAGATGGCCGATACCTACACGTTGTTTTTCCCGGAGAAGTCCAGCGACCCGGAGTCGGAGTGGCAGGCGTTGCGCAGCCAGCTCGCCTACTTCCCCGCCGGTAGCAACAAACTCGTAGACCTGCCGTTCGAATACATCACCGAGGCGTTGAGCAATGGCCTGCTGTTGGTGGAGCGCGAAACCAACGGCCCTTACGGGCTCTATGATGCCAAGCGTCATCGTTTCGTGTTGCCGATGAAATTCGTCAACCCTACTGTGACCGATAACGTGTTCATCGCCCGTCTCGGCAAGCGAACCGATGTCATGGAAGGCCTGTACGGCGCCTATACCCTGGACGGCAAAGAGATCCTGCCGACGCAGTTCTCGGGCATCGAGTACCGCGAGGGGTTGCTCTACGCCAGCTCCGCCGATCGGAGTCGTCAAGACGTGTTCGACCTGCAAGGTAAACGGATCAACCCTCAGGGTGACAACGTGATAGGCCGGTTTGTCGGGCAACAACCGCTGCTGGTGCAGGACACTAAAAGCCGGAAATTCGCTTTTATCGATCGCCAGGGCGCGCGGCTACCCATCAAGCTGCCATATGACGAAGTGACGCCGTTTTCCAACGGCATGGCGGTGGTCGGACGCGATGGCAGCTACGGTGCCATCGACCTGGCGGGCAGGTTGCAGGTCCCGCTGGATTACAACCAGATCAGCGCGTTCCAGACCCACTACGCCGCGGCCATCCGGGCCGATGGTGGTTCCGGCCTGGTCTTGATCAGTCGGGACAACAAGGTGATCAAGGAACTGGGGTCCTACACCAGCCTGGACGTGCCGGATAACGGCAATGAGGCTCGTTATTACGTGAGGGATCCGAATAACAGTGACGAGTACCTGGTTTATGACGCCGATGGCAATCTCGTGAAGAAAGACGGATAAAGGCGGATGCACTGATTTCTCGCCACAGGAGCGTGTTCGTGTCCGGATCTCAGAGCTGGCTTATATAGGTCCCCGTCCCCTTGAGGATGTTCTGCAGCGTCAGTTCCACTTCCGCCAGGTCCGCCGTATCGGTGTCGTGGGTGATCTCCAGCACATCGTCGCCGTTGAGCGCATCGGCATCCGCCGGGGCAATTTCAATCAGCAAGCGGGTCGGGCTGAGGGTGACCTTGACGCCGTCCAGTGTCGAAGGCTCTCCATCGAGGGCGATTTCCAGTTCGTCTTCGTCGGGGTAGCGCGTCATCAGGAACATTTCGCCCTGGGCGCTGTGGCAGCAGAGCATGGCCATGTTGTCTTCTTCTTCATCACACGGGTTGGCGATCAGAAGGGCGGTGGTCATTTGCATGGTGATGGCTCCAGGATCGAGTGCACCTGCGGGGTGCGAAAAGTGGATTCTGCCAGCCCGAAGGATTTTCTGCTGGTTTACCGCCTCGGGGTGCCGTTTGGCCCCCAGCCTGCTAGGGTTGTTCGGTGCGTACCGGCTGTTTAGCTAGCCGATGACCGAATATGTCGCAGCGCTGCAAGCAGGCAGGTTGTCGCACTCGTTAAGCTGCGCAACGGATGTGCACCTGCCAAGGCCACCCCTGGGTGGTTTTTGCAGGTGTCCATGGCATGAAATTACATGGAAAAGGATGTGACCTGCGGGTCCTGTCCAGCTTCACCCACCTGTCATCCTGTTTCCTCTGCCCGAGAATCAGGAACGGGGTGGCCGACAGCCCCGCAGGGGTTGCACGCGACGCTTCAATCAATAACAAGCCCAAGCGGAGTACCACAGATGGCGTTCTTCACCGCAGCCAGCAAAGCCGACTTCCAGCACCAACTGCAAGCGGCACTGGCGCAGCACATCAGTGAACAGGCACTGCCACAAGTGGCGCTGTTCGCTGAACAATTCTTCGGCATCATTTCCCTCGATGAACTTACCCAGCGCCGGTTGTCCGACCTCGCCGGCTGCACCCTGTCTGCCTGGCGCCTGCTTGAGCGCTTCGATCACACGCAACCACAGGTGCGCGTCTACAACCCCGATTATGAACGCCACGGCTGGCAGTCGACCCACACGGCCGTGGAAGTGTTGCACCACGACCTGCCGTTCCTGGTGGACTCGGTCCGCACCGAGCTGAACCGTCGCGGCTACAGCATCCATACCCTGCAAACCACTGTGCTGAGCGTGCGTCGCGGCAGCAAGGGCGAGTTGCTGGAAATCCTGCCAAAAGGCACCCAGGGCGACGACATCCTGCAAGAGTCGTTGATGTACCTGGAAATCGACCGCTGCGCCAACGCCGCCGAACTCAACGTCCTGAGCAAGGAACTTGAGCAAGTGCTGGGCGAAGTGCGCGTGGCCGTGGCCGATTTCGAACCGATGAAAGCCAAGGTCCAGGAAATCCTCGACAGCCTGGACAGCAGCGCCTACGCCATCGACGCTGATGAAAAGAGCGAGATCAAGAGCTTCCTGGAATGGCTGGTGGGTAACCACTTCACCTTCCTGGGCTACGAAGAGTTCGTGGTGCGCGACGAGGCCGACGGCGGTCACATCGAGTACGACCCCGACTCGTTCCTCGGCCTGACCAAATTGCTGCGCGCCGGCCTGACCGCCGAAGACCTGCGCATCGAAGACTACGCTGTCGCTTACCTGCGCGAACCAATGTTGTTGTCGTTCGCCAAGGCCGCGCACCCGAGCCGCGTGCACCGTCCGGCCTACCCGGACTATGTGTCGATCCGCGAAATCGACGCCAGCGGCAAGGTCATCAAGGAATGCCGTTTCATGGGCCTGTACACCTCTTCGGTGTATGGCGAGAGCGTGCGGGTCATTCCGTACATCCGTCGCAAGGTCGCGGAAATCGAGCGTCGCTCGGGCTTCCAGGCCAAGGCGCACCTGGGCAAGGAACTGGCCCAGGTGGTCGAAGTGCTGCCCCGTGACGACCTGTTCCAGACCCCGGTGGACGAGCTGTTCAGCACTGTCATGTCCATCGTGCAGATCCAGGAACGCAACAAGATCCGCGTGTTCCTGCGCAAAGACCCGTATGGCCGTTTCTGCTACTGCCTGGCCTACGTGCCACGTGACATCTATTCCACCGAAGTGCGCCAGAAGATCCAGCAAGTGCTGATGGATCGCCTGAAGGCCTCGGACTGCGAGTTCTGGACCTTCTTCTCTGAATCCGTACTGGCCCGTGTGCAGTTGATCTTGCGGGTGGACCCGAAGAACCGTCTCGACATCGATCCGGTCCTGCTGGAAAAAGAAGTGGTGCAGGCCTGCCGCAGCTGGAAGGACGACTACGCCAGCCTGGTCATCGAAAGCTTCGGCGAAGCCCAGGGCACCAACGTGCTGTCGGATTTCCCGAAAGGTTTCCCGGCCGGCTATCGCGAGCGCTTTGCCGCGCACTCGGCCGTGGTCGACATGCAGCACCTGCTGAACCTGAACGAAAAGAACCCGCTGGTCATGAGCTTCTACCAGCCGCTGGGCCAGGTCTCCGGCCAGCGTGAGTTGCACTGCAAGCTGTATCACGCCGACACGCCGCTGGCGCTGTCCGACGTGCTGCCGATCCTGGAAAACCTCGGCCTGCGCGTGCTGGGTGAATTCCCGTACCGCCTGCGCCACACCAACGGCCGCGAGTTCTGGATTCATGATTTCGCGTTCACCGCCGCCGAAGGCCTGGACCTGGACATCCAGCAACTCAACGACACCTTGCAGGATGCCTTCGTCCACATCGTGCGTGGCGATGCCGAGAACGATGCGTTCAACCGCCTGGTGCTGACCGCCGGCCTGCCATGGCGCGACGTGGCGCTGCTGCGTGCCTACGCCCGTTACCTGAAGCAGATCCGCCTGGGCTTCGACCTGGGTTATATCGCCAGCACCCTGAACAACCACACCGACATCGCTCGCGAGCTGACCCGGTTGTTCAAGACCCGCTTCTACCTGGCGCGCAAGCTCAGCGGCGATGACCTGGAAGACAAGCAACTGCGCTTGGAGCAGGCGATTCTCTCGGCCCTGGACGACGTCCAGGTGCTCAACGAAGACCGCATCCTGCGTCGCTACCTGGACCTGATCAAGGCCACCCTGCGGACCAACTTCTACCAGACCGACGCCAACGGCCAGAACAAGTCCTACTTCAGCTTCAAGTTCAACCCGCACCTGATCCCGGAATTGCCCAAGCCCGTACCGAAGTTCGAGATCTTCGTCTACTCGCCACGGGTCGAAGGCGTGCACCTGCGCTTTGGCAACGTTGCCCGCGGTGGCCTGCGCTGGTCCGACCGTGAAGAAGACTACCGTACCGAAGTGCTGGGCCTGGTAAAAGCCCAGCAAGTGAAGAACTCGGTGATCGTGCCCGTGGGCGCTAAGGGCGGTTTCTTGCCACGTCGCCTGCCGCTGGGCGGCAGCCGGGACGAGATAGCGGCCGAAGGCATCGCTTGCTACCGCATCTTCATCTCGGGCCTGTTGGACATCACCGACAACCTGAAGGACGGCGCGCTGGTACCGCCGGCCAACGTCGTGCGTCATGACGACGATGACCCGTACCTGGTGGTCGCCGCGGACAAGGGCACGGCGACCTTCTCCGACATCGCCAACGGCATTGCCATCGACTACGGCTTCTGGCTGGGCGATGCGTTCGCCTCCGGCGGTTCGGCTGGCTACGACCACAAGAAAATGGGCATCACCGCCAAGGGCGCGTGGGTCGGCGTGCAGCGCCACTTCCGCGAGCGCGGCATCAATGTCCAGGAAGACAGCATCACCGTGGTCGGCGTCGGCGACATGGCCGGCGACGTGTTCGGCAACGGCTTGTTGATGTCCGACAAGCTGCAACTGGTCGCGGCCTTCAACCACCTGCACATCTTCATCGACCCGAACCCGGAGCCCGCCAACAGCTTTGCCGAGCGCAAGCGCCTGTTTGACCTGCCGCGTTCGGCCTGGACTGACTACGACACCAGCATCATGTCCGAAGGCGGCGGTATCTTCTCGCGCAGCGCGAAGAGCATCGCCATCTCGCCGCAGATGAAAGAACGCTTCGACATCACGGCCGACAAACTGACCCCGACCGAGTTGCTCAACGCCTTGCTCAAGGCGCCGGTGGACCTGTTGTGGAACGGCGGTATCGGCACCTACGTCAAGGCCAGCACCGAAAGCCACGCCGATGTCGGCGACAAGGCCAACGATGCGCTGCGCGTGAACGGCAACGAACTGCGCTGCAAGGTCGTGGGCGAGGGCGGTAACCTGGGCATGACCCAACTGGGTCGCGTCGAGTTCGGCCTCAATGGTGGCGGTTCCAACACCGACTTCATCGACAACGCGGGCGGCGTGGACTGCTCCGACCACGAAGTGAACATCAAGATCCTGCTCAACGAAGTGGTGCAGGCCGGCGACATGACCGACAAGCAACGCAACCAGTTACTGGCGAGCATGACCGACGAAGTCGGTGGCCTGGTGTTGGGCAACAACTACAAGCAGACCCAGGCCCTGTCCCTGGCGGCACGCCGCGCCTTCGTGCGGATCGCCGAATACAAGCGCCTGATGAACGATCTGGAAGCCCGGGGCAAGCTGGACCGCGCCATCGAGTTCCTGCCGACTGAAGAGCAACTGGCCGAACGTGTCGCGGCGGGCCACGGCCTGACCCGTGCCGAACTGTCGGTACTGATCTCCTACAGCAAGATCGACCTCAAGGAAGCGCTGCTCAACTCCCTGGTACCGGACGACGATTACCTGACCCGTGACATGGAAACCGCGTTCCCGCCGACGCTGGTGAGCAAGTTCTCCGAGGCCATGCGTCGCCATCGCCTGAAGCGCGAGATCGTCAGCACCCAGATCGCCAACGACCTGGTCAACCACATGGGTATCACCTTCGTTCAACGGCTCAAGGAGTCGACGGGCATGAGCCCGGCGAACGTGGCCGGTGCCTATGTGATCGTGCGCGATATCTTCCACCTCCCGCACTGGTTCCGGCAGATCGAAGCCCTGGATCACCAGGTCTCGGCCGACGTGCAACTGGAGCTGATGGACGAGCTGATGCGCCTGGGCCGTCGTGCCACGCGCTGGTTCCTGCGCAGCCGTCGCAACGAGCAGAACGCGGCTCGTGACGTCGCTCACTTCGGTCCGCACCTGGCCGCGTTGGGCCTCAAGCTCGACGAACTGCTGGAAGGTCCGACCCGTGAAGGCTGGCAGACCCGTTACCAGGCCTATGTGGCCGCTGGCGTGCCGGAGTTGCTGGCGCGCATGGTTGCCGGCACCACGCACCTGTACACCTTGCTGCCGATCATCGAGGCGTCCGACGTCACCGGCCAGAACGCCGCCGATGTGGCCAAGGCTTACTTCGCCGTGGGCAGTGCCCTGGACATCACCTGGTACCTGCAACAGATCAGCGCACTGCCGGTGGAAAACAACTGGCAGGCACTGGCCCGTGAAGCGTTCCGCGATGACGTTGACTGGCAGCAACGGGCGATCACCATCTCGGTCCTGCAAGAGGGCGACGGTTCCCAGGACGTGGAAACCCGCCTGGCGCTGTGGCTTGAGCAGCATCACGAAATGGTCGAGCGCTGGCGCGCCATGCTGGTGGACATCCGTGCCGCCAGCGGTACCGACTACGCCATGTACGCGGTCGCCAACCGCGAACTGCTGGACCTGGCGTTGAGTGGTCAGGCGATCGTGACGGCCAACTGATCCGGCGTTGAATGAAAAAGCCCCGCATTGAGAGATGCGGGGCTTTTTTTTGGCTTTAAAGATTCACTGTGGACCCCTGTGGGAGCGAGCTTGCTCGCGATAGCGGTGGGTCAGCGACATTGAACTTGACTGATACACCGCCATCGCGAGCAAGCTCGCTCCCACAGGATGACTTGTAGTGTGACTGTTAGTTTTTCAGCGGTATCAACACCGCTTCATCCTCTCCCATCACCATGAACACCAGCAATTTCGCCGGTTGGCTCGTGCTGGCGTTTTTCGATACCAGGTGCTCGGAACCCGCCGCTTCATACCAGAACTCCCCGGCCTTGTAGGTCTTCGCCGGCTCGCCCTTGACCTGGGAGGTGATGGCGCCTTCCAGCACATAGGCCATGGCCGTGCCTTCGTGTTTGTGGGCAATGGACGCTTGGCCGGGGGCATAGTTGACGGTCAGCATCATGGCTTTTTTGCCTGGAACGTTTTTCAGCAGTTGTTCCTGCAATACCGTGACCTTCTCCGAAGGCGCGGCTTCGTGGGCGTAGGTATGGGTAACGGGCAGCAGGCTGAGAGCGGCGATCAGATAGAGGGTTTTCATGGGCATGGACCTTGGTGATTTCGAGTGATTTCGCGCTGTCGCGGCGATGGGTTCACCCTAAGCCCCAAGGTGGGGCAAGCAAACGTCCAATCTTTCGGAAGGTGGGTAGACCAATGGTTGGGTGGCAAATTTCCATCAGGCTGGCCCGTACCCCCGTGGCGAGGGAGCTTGCTCCCGCTGGGCTCTGTAGGAGCTGTCGAGCGGAGCGAGGCTGCGATCTTTCCCCAGGCACTTGAGTCTCAAACGAAAGATCAAAAGATCGCAGGCTTCGCCAGCTCCTACAGCGCAGCCGAGCGGGAGCAAGCTCCCTCGCCACAGGTTAAGAGCGCTCAGACAACCGGAAAACTATTGAAATCCACGCTTCGGGCCAGGCGGTTGTCGATCAGGCTGATGAAACCTTGCACTTCCGGACAGTTGAAGTGGGCTTGCATGGCCGCTTCCGATTGCCAGCGGGCGCTGACGTTCCAGCGGTCGCCATCGTCCGGGCAACGGTCGACCATGTAGGCGTCGCAGCCTGGCAGGGCGCGCAGGGTTTCGACGATCTGCTGCAATTGCCGGCCCAGATCTTCCGAGCGCCCGGCGGCGGCTTGCACCTGTACGGTATTGATCACTTGGCGAGACATTTTTCAGACTCCTGAATCAAGTCGGACGGAGGTGTTCACGAGTAATGACACCCGTGCAGGATAGGCCTGGCGGCGCGAGGCTCAAACAGCCAATGGGCGGATAAATGCCCAGTCCAATCCTCAGGCCACCTGCTGGAGAATGTCGCGCAAACGGTCGAGGGCGATGTCGATGTCGAGGGTTTCGATTGCGCCGAAACCGAAAAACAGGCCCGGCCGCACGGGCACATCATTGAAAAAACCGTCGAGGCTGTAGAGCCCGACCTCGGCTTTTTTCGCCAGCTCGATCACCAGCGCCAGGTCCACCGGGACCTTGCACAGCACGGCCATATGAAAGCCCGCGGTGGTGGGCACGGCCTCGAACCAGGGCGACAAGTCCCCGGCCATGCGCGCCAGGATCCGCTCGCGGCGTCCGGCGTACAGAGTGTGGCAGCGGCGGATGTGCTTGAGCAGGCAGCCCTCGGCGATGAACTTGGCCAGGGCCCATTGGGGCAGGGTGGAGGTGTGCTGGTCGGTGAGGCGCTTGGCCAGGATCACCGCTTCAAGGATCGCTGGCGGCAGGATCGCGTAGCCGAGCCGCAGCTCCGGCAACAGGGTCTTGGAGAAGGTGCCGACGTACGCGACGATCCCGCGCTCATCCAGGCTCTGCAATGAATCGGCGGGCCGGCCTTCGTAGCGGAATTCGCTGTCGTAGTCGTCTTCGATGATGATCGCCCCCAGCTCATAGGCCCGCGCCAGCAAGGCCTCGCGGCGGGCCTGGCTCATGGGCATGCCCAGGGGAAATTGGTGAGAGGGCGTCACATAAATCAGCCGCGTGCCGTCGGGGATCAGGTCTACCCGCATGCCTTGCTCGTCCACGGGCACCCCAGCCACCGTGGCGCCCTGGGAGCCGAACAGCAAGCGCGCCGGCGGATAACCCGGATCTTCCATGGCCACCAGGCTGCCGGGACGGGTCAACACCCGCGAGATCAGGTCCAGGGCCTGTTGCGCGCCGTTGCACACCACGACGTCCTCGTCCTGGCAATTGACCCCGCGGGAAAAGGCGATGTGCCGGGCAATCGCATTGCGCAGCGACGGCAGGCCTTCGGGCTGGCTGTAGAAACCCTTGGCACTGGCGATCTGGCGCAGCGCGTGGGCGGTGCAGCGCCGCCAGTCGTCCAGCGGAAACTGACCCTTGCCGGTGGCGCCGCCGATGAAGTCGTAGCGCAACGCACCTTCGAGGGTGGGGTGGCGCATCAGGTCCGGCATGGTGCGCCAGGCCTCGACGACATCGGCACCGGCCAGCTCGCGGTGGCTTTGCTTGCGCACGACTTTGGCCGGTCGCGCATTGACGTAGGTGCCTTTGCCGATGATGCCAGTGAGGAAGTTCTCGTAGGTCAGTTGGGCGTAGGTGTCGGAGACGGTCTTGCGCGAGACACCCAGTTGCTCGGCCAGCAGGCGACTGGGCGGCAGTTGGGTACCGGCGGCCAGGCGACCGCTCTCGATGGCGCTGCGCAATTGTTGATACAACTGGCCCGACAGGTCCTTGCGGCCGTTGATGACAACATGAAGTTCCATACCCGCGAGCTCCTGGGCGATTGTTCGGTGGCCAGCGTCAAAGGCGCAAGATTACCCGCATTGTGCGACTGCATAGAAGTTGCGTGGGGAAAATCCCGTCCATTGGACTTGTCCCCGGTTTTTTCGCCGAATTGGACCTGTCATTGCCCGGCACCAGGGCCTACCGTGAAGGTCTCGAATGCCACGGAGCCCGCCATGAGCCCGCGTCTGGATTACTACACCGCATCCCCCGGGGCGATGCGAGCCATGATCGGCCTGGAAGCCCTGACCAGTCGCCTGAGTATCGAACCGGCGCTGCTGCACCTGATCAAAATCCGCGCCTCGCAACTCAATGGCTGTGCCTTCTGCACCGACATGCATTCGGTGGAGGCACGACGCCAGGGCGAGACCGAGCGGCGGCTCTACGCGGTGGCGGTATGGCGCGACAGCGGTTTCTTCACGGCTCGCGAACGCGCCGCCCTGGCCTGGACCGAGGCGGTGACGCTGTTGGCTGAAAGCCAGGTGCCCGATGACGTCTATGCCCAGGCCCGGGCCTGCTTCAGCGAGGAAGAACTGGTGGACCTGACCCTGGCGATCAGCACCATCAACAGCTGGAACCGGCTGGCGGTGAGTTTTCGCCAGAGTCCGGGGGGGTGATCGGCGAGAGCCAACTGTGGGAGTAAGGCTTGCCCGCGATGAACGATGAGGAGGTGAACCTGGCGGACCGTGTCGCCTGGATCGCGAGCAAGCTTTGCTCCCACAGAGCAGGTCTGTCGTTTGCCTCTATTTATTTCCATTGGGCAACGGTGAGTTGTTGACCGGAACCGGCGGCCGCTGGGGCTTGACCGAAGTGCCGAATGTATTGCCCATGCGCACCCCCGTGGCCGCCGGGGTGGCCAGGCCGATGCTGTTCGGAGCGCGCTCGTTGACCGGCACGTTCATGGCGTCCTGGGCCCGTTGCGCCGCCTTCGCGGCCTGGGGGTCGTTGCCCATCTGCCGACTCAGGCAGTTGTAGTCGGGGGTCTTGTAACCCCCCACGGTCACCTCGATACAGGCCGGGGCTTCTTCGCCCTGGGCCCAGGGCAGGGCCATGAACAGCCCGAGGCCTGCCATCATGTTCATCCACTGTTTCATCTCCGACCTCCTGGCCCGTCGCAGCGGACGGTGCGTTGTCAGGGCATCAGTCTAGTGCGGCCTGGAGGATTTGTATCAGTTGTCATACGACATTCATAAACACCCCTCAGGATGACGATTTTCAACGGATACGTCAGTCGTGCAGCAGGGCAGAGCCGGGGGCGGACGCGGACGTGGATTGACCAGGGCGCCCTTGGGGTGGCTGATGGTGTTGCTGTGTCTGCTGGCCGGGCCGATCCAGGCGGTGGGCCTGGTGGACCTGGACATCGCGCCCCAGGAACTGACCACGGCGCTGGAGCAGTTCAGTCGCGCGACGGGCATGGCGGTGCTGGTGGATCACCAGCTGTCGAGCCAGCGCCAGACGCTGGGCGTGCAGGGGCGGTTCACCCCCTCCGAAGGGTTGCGGGTGTTGCTCAGCGGTACCGGGCTGGCGGCGCATTATGCCCGGGCGGATGCGTTCACGTTGCAGCCGGTGCGGGTGCGCGAGGTGCCGCTGCCTGCCGGTGTCACCCCGGGCTTGAGTGACAGCAACTACGCGGCAGCCATCCAGACGGTCATCCAGCGCAATTTATGTCGTTCACCGTTGACCCGCCCGGGCAGTTTTCGGGCGGTGCTGCAAGTCTGGATCGGCCGGGACGGCGTGGTCCAGCACAGCCGCCTGGTCAGTTCCACGGGCGACCTGATGCGGGACAAGGCCCTGGTCAACAGTTTGCAGAACCTCAGGATCGACCGTCCGGCGCCCAGTTCGTTGCGCCAGCCGGTGACCCTGCTTTTGTTACCCGACTCATCAGGAAAAAGCATGGAATGCATGACAGGGGAAGGGGTGTCCGGGCGATGAAAGACATCGGTCGCAGCCCGTTGGTGAAGTTGTTCCTCACCTCCTATGAGGATTTCAGGGTGCGCCTGCGCAGGCGCCTGGGCTCCGAGGAACTGGCCAACGACGTGCTGCATGAAACCTACCTGCGGGTCGATCGCATGGTCGACACGCCGGACATCGCCCAGCCCAATGCCTATCTGTATCGCATGGCCCTGAACATCGCCGCCGACCGTCGGCAGGCCGATGCGCGCTTGCTCACGGGCGATGAAATCGAGGAACTGCTGCAGGTCTCGGATGAGGCGCTGGACCCGGCGCGGGTGGTCGGCGGGCAGAAGGAGTTGCAGACCTTGCTCAAGGCCTTGTACGAACTGCCGGCGCGCCGTCGCAGGATTTTCATCGCCGCCCGCCTGGAAGAAGCGCCGCACTTGGAAATCTCCCAGCGCTTCGGTATTTCCACGCGCATGGTGGAAAAGGAAATCAAGGCGGCACTGGGGCATTGTGCCCTGCGCCTGGAAAGAAAAGTCATTCAGCGGTTCGGTCCCGGCGCGGGAAAACCGTCTTGAGAGTAGAGACCCGACCCTTTCATGAGTGTGTGTGCGCTTGAACATCTTCAGCATCGCTTCCCCTGATGCCACGCCCCAGGCCCGATTGGCCAGCGAGGCCCGAGATTGGCTGATCCTGCTGACCTCGGGGCGCGCCACCGTGGCCGATGCCCGGGCCTTGCGCCTGTGGTGCGGGCAAAGTCCCGAACATGCGCAGGCCTTTGAACAGGCCAAGGCGCTGTGGCATGGGCTGCAACCCGCCGCCGCAGCGTTGCAGGCGCCTCGGCATTTCGGCCGTCGGGCGTTGTTGGGTGGCGCCCTCGCGGCATCGGCGGCCTTTCTGTTGATCCGCGCCACGGTGCCCGGCGGTGTTTCCGGGCTAGGGGCCGACTACATCACCGACGTCGGCGAACAGCGCCGAGTGGAATGGGTCGAGGGCGTCAGCCTGGAGCTCAACACCCAGACCCGTCTCAGCCGTCGCGCGCTGGCCGATGGCGGGCAAGGGTTGGAATTGCTCAGTGGCGAAATTGAAGTGCAGGGGCGCAGTGCCCAGGTGGTCAGCGTCCAGGCCGGCACCGGTTGGGTCAGCGCCGCCCGGGCACGCTTCAACATCCGCTACACCGGCCAGAGCGTCTGCGCGACCTGCCTGGAGGGCGTGGTGCAGGTCGAAGTGCAAGGCCAGCGGTTTCGCCTGGAACCGGGCATGCAACTGACTTACGACCCTCACCAGGTGGGCGCGCCCAAGCGTGCCGATGTGTCGGCCGCCATTGCCTGGCGTGAGCAGGTGCTGGTGTTCAACGACGCGACCCTGGCTAGCGTCATCGATGAAATCAACCGCTACCGTCCCGGCATGTTGCTGCTGCTCAACCGCGAACTGGGCCAGCGCAAGGTCCAGGCACGGTTTCGCCTTGACCAGCTGGCGGGTGTGGCGCTGTTGATCCGCGATGCCTACGGCGCCAAATGCACCGAATTGCCGGGTGGAGTGGTGGTGCTGAGCTGAGGCCGGCGATGCCTGGCGGGCCTCATCGCGAGCAAGCTCAGCTCCCACAGGAGTTCGTGGGGCCCCACAGATTCAGCATCCGCCCACAATCCTCTGTGGGAGCTGAGCTTGCTCGCGATGAGGGCGGCACACTCAATCCAGATGCAAGCTGACCCACCGCTATCGCGAGCTTACTCCTGCAAGGGGCCTGTGTTGGGCTCTGGCCTTGAAGGTCCTCCAGTAACCGCCTAATCCAGCGGCCCCAACACCTGTCGATAGGTTTCGGCCCCCTGAGGTGTCTGGCGAGTCAGGCTGACCTCGATGCCCGTCGGGTTTTCCTGGCGGTTGCCGCTGAGTTTGCGCCAACCTTTTTCCGTGTCCCAGTACCGCAGGCCGGCGTCGCTGACGTCACTGAGTACGGCCACGCCCGGGCCGGGTGCGGGCAGGGGGTAGCGGTTGCGGGCCTGGCCCTGGGCGCGGTAAAGCGTGTCGCCCTTGAGCCACCAGCGCACCCGTTGCAGCTCGCCTTCCTGGGCCGCCGCCACGCGGATCACATCCAGGCGAAAGCCCCGACCTTCGGTGCTGCGCACGGTGAGGGCGGGCGGGGCGGTCGAGGGCTGGTCGTCGACCCCGGGTTTGACCGGTTCGCTCAGCTCGATGCTGGCGCGCAGGGCCACGTCGCGCTCCAGTTGGTTCAACACCCGCAGCAGCGCTTCGGTCTGCTCGGTACTGGCCTGCAAATGGCTGTCGGCACGGGTCACGCTGTCCAGCCCGCGCCAGGTGATCAGGCTGACCACCGCCATCAGCAGGATCGCCACCATCACCTCCAGCAAGGTGAAGCCTTTCTCCCGGGCGCTCATTGGAGTTGCACCCGCCCGGCGGCACTGCGTTGCACAGTGAGACTGTTCTGGCCGTCCGACAAGCGGATCTGCAAGGGTTCGCCGATCCATTCGGCATTCAACACGACCCGCTGCCTGGGTTCCACGCGCACTTCCATCGACGGACTCTGCCAGCGACGTCGACGCAGTTGCGGGTCGTCCTCGAAGCGATCGACCCCGGTGCCCCGGTCCGCGCGGCGACTGAAGCCAAAGCCCTTGGCATCCCAGCGCCAGGTAATCGGCCGCCCGTCGGTGCGTGCTTCGGTCTGGGCCAGTTGCAACAGCTGCACCAGCCGTTCGCCATCCTGGCGCAGCAACTTCAACGGGTCCGGCTTGATGCTCAGGCTCACGGCGGCACTGGCGATGCCGATGATCACCAGCACCACCATCAATTCGATCAGGGTAAAACCGCGCTGCTTGCCGAGGTTCATGTGCGCTCCTTTGCGTGAGCGTCATCCTGCACGGTGAAGATGATAAGGATGTGAAATAAAACGGAGAGAATTGACGCGTACGCTGCAAGTTGGAATCAAAAAAGGAGATTCAGGCCATGGCGTTCATCGAGCGTGTGTCCCCGGCGCAAATCGTCCAGGTCGTGGGCTTGTTGGCAGCATTGGCTGGGGTGGCGACCTGGTCTTCGCTGCTGCTCACCTCGGCCGAGTCGCGCACGCCGGACGTCGCTCCGCAGCGCATGGCCGAGCGTTCCGATAACCCGGCGTTGCAATGGTTCTCCAACCAGCCGGCACCGGTGGACATCAAGGTCAGCGGCGTGCTGGCCGGCACCCACGCCGCCGTGGCGATCCTCAGCCTCAACGACGGGCCGCCGCGCAGTTTCCTGGTGGGTGAGCGCGTAGCCCAGGGCGTACGGCTGGTGGCGATCGAGGCGCAGGCGGTGGTCATCGAACGTGGCAACGAACAGACCCGTCTGGCCCTGGCCCGGTTGCCGGACTCGGTGGTTTTGCCCTCGCTGTGGGAGCAAGGCTTGCCCGCGATGAAGACGGTGCAGTCTCCGAGGAAATGAGGCGCCTGCATCGCGGGCAAGCCTTGCTCCCACAGATAAACCCCTCGTCACAGAGGATGTGTTAATCCACACCATTCAAGGTTTGTCCCGGCTGACCAACGTCTCCAGCCGAGCCAGCGGCGGGGCTTCGCGACTGCGGTCCGACACGCTCAGTTCAACCCGCAGCAGCCGGCCGTTTTCCGCCGGGCGCAGGGTCTGTTCGCAGCGCAGCAGCAAGCGCCCCTGGTCGCACTCGAACACTTTGGAACCCTGGGCAAAACGGCCTTCCAGGCGCAACTGCGCCAGTTGGCTGCGAGCGGCCAGCAGGGCGATGGATTTGTCCCGCAGCAGGCTGTTGCTCTGGGTCATCACCGCCGCCACGCGCACGGCGGCCGACATGGCCACGGCGATGATCGCCAGGGCCACCAGCACTTCGATCAGGGTGAAGCCGGCTTGCGGAGCAGGGCGTGGCATGGCGCGGGCTCAGGTGCGAGGGCAGCCTTCAAGGGTAGCCGGCGTTCGTGACCGATTGACGACGCAAGCTCCTGAGCAATTTCAATATCACTGACATATTTTCTTGCAACACTGCGCCTCGAATCGAATCCAGCGAAGGACCGTCGAGATGCAGATCGCCCGTTACAACGCCCGTTCCCAAGGCCCTCGCGGGCAGCGGGGTTTCACCCTGATCGAAATCATGGTCGTGGTGGTGATCCTCGGCATCCTGGCGGCGATGGTGGTGCCCAAGGTCCTCGACCGCCCCGACCAGGCGCGGGCAACGGCGGCGAAACAGGACATTGGCGGCCTGATGCAAGCCTTGAAGCTGTATCGTCTGGACCACGGCAGTTACCCGAGCATGAACCAGGGCCTCAAGGTGCTGGTGGAGAAACCGGCCGATGCGAAAAACGGCACCTGGCGTTCCTACCTCGAGCGCCTGCCCAACGACCCATGGGGCCGCCCCTACAACTACCTCAACCCCGGTGCCAACGGCGAAGTCGATATCTTTTCCCTGGGGGCCGACGGCCAGCCTGATGGCGACGGCGTGAATGCCGACATTGGCTCCTGGCAGCTGTAAGGGCCGTGATGCGAACGGATTCGCCCCTCGCGGCGAAGCAGCGCGGCATGGCGGTGATCAGTGCCTTGTTGATCGCCGCCGTGGTGGCGGTCATCGCCGGCGGCATGCTGACCCGCCAGACCCTGTTCACTCGCAGCCTGGAGGCCGAGCAGTTGCGTGTCCAGGGCTCGGCGCGGTTGCAGGGCGGCCTGCAACTGAGTCGCCAGTTGCTCCGGGATGCCCGCCAGCGCGATCCACTGACGCGCTTCGGCCAACCCTGGGCCAAACCCATCGTGATACCGGGTTCAGGCCAGATCGACACACCGTTCGAAGGCCAGTTGGAAGATGAGCAAGGCAAGTTCAACCTGCGCAACCTCGTCGCCAATGAACGCGTGGATGAGGAACAAGTGCGCGCCTTCGAACGCCTGTGCCAGCAGTTGGGAGTGGCCGCGACGGTCCGCACGCGTATCGTCGAAAGGGTGGTCGAGGCCTATCCGCGCCTGTTGAATCCGCAGCGGGTGGACCAGGCGCCAAAGGCCAATACCTTCAACAGTGGCCGCGAAACGTCGCCACAGGCCGACAATACGCCGCTGGCCCCGACGCGGCCGATGTTGCGCACCTTGCAAGACTTGCGCAGCGTCAAAGGCGTCACCACGCGGTTGCTGGACACACTGGCGCCTTACGTGACGATCCTGCCCACCAACACCTGGCTCAATGGCAACACCGCCAGTGCCCCGGTGCTGGCCGCCTACGTGCCGGGGCTGTCGCTGCAACGGGCCGAGGCACTGGTCAGGGAGCGTGACGGCGGCCATTGGTTTATCAACCGCGGGGATTTCGTCAATCGCCTGCGCATGCCGGAGTTGGAGACCGCCAGCGTCAAGGTTGGCATCACCAGCGACTGGTTCCGCCTGCGGGGTCAGGCGCGCAGTGGTCAGCGGCGGGTCGAACTGGACGCTTTGCTGCAACGCACCGAGGACCGCTTGCCCCAGGTGATCTGGTCAAGGGTGGGCGTATGACGCGCTTGCGCATCGCCCTGGCGCCGCTGGGCAGCCTGGACCTCGACAGCCCGCTGGCGTTTGCCTGGCTGGATCGCCAGGGCCAGGTCCGCGAGCAAGGCCGCAGCAGCCTTCGGGCGTTGGGTCAGCGGGGTAAAAACCTTTCGGTGGAGTGTTTCCTTCATCCCCGCGACAGCGTGTTGACCCGCCTGGAGTTGCCGCTGTTGCCGGCGGCCAAGATCAGCGCAGCGGTGACGTGCGCGGCCCAAGCCCTGATGCTCGGCGCCAGCGAACACATGCAGGTGGCCCATAGCCCGCGTGACATTGACGGGCAGGTACAGATCACCTGGCTGGACCGTGAATCCCTCGCCAATCTCGGGCGGCTAGTGCACCAGGCCGGCATGAAACTGCGCGGCCTCTACCCGGCGGCCTACGCCTTGCCGGTGCTGTCGGGGCCGGTGGCTTGCATCGAGGACGACCATCTGCTGGTGCGCCATGGCCTGCAACACGCTGTGGTGCAACCGTTGCAGGAGGAGGCGCTGGACGAGTGGCTACTGGAAACGGGGGCTGGGCTGCATTGGATCGGCGCCGCGCCGCCCAAATCTTCCCTCGACACCTTGGCTGAAAGCCAGCGCTGGACTGGCCCGGCACCGGGCTGGGGTTTGCATGCCGGTCTTGCACGCAACGCCGTCGAGCGCGGTGGCTGGGGCCGGGCGGTGGCGATCTGCGCGACAGCGCTGGCGGTGTGGGTGGTTGGGTTGAACCTCTATGCCGCCCGCGAAGCGGCCCAGGGCCAACGGCTCAAGGCACAGATGAGCCAGCGGGTGAAACAGGCGTTTCCCGAGTTGCCAGTGATCCTCAACCCATTGCAACAGGCACGCCAGCAAATCGCTGTGCGCCAGAGCGGTGCGGCGACCGACCCGGCCCAACGCTTTGCCAGCCTGGTGCAGCAGGCGGGCAGCGCCATGCCGTTCATGAGCGGCAATGTCCAGGCGTTGGTGTTCGAGAACGGTGAGTTGCGCCTGACTGTCGTGGCCGAGGCGCAGAAAACCGCCGCCGAAGAGGATTGGAAAATCCCCCTGGCCCAGGCCGGCATCGACGTCGCCGCCGTCGACCAGGGCTGGCGCCTGCGGGTGGCCGTGGCCGACCAGGGTACGCAGGACGCCTCCGACGAAACCCCGGACACCGACGATGAATAAGCACTCCCTGGCACTGGCGCGGGTCCGTTGGCAAACCTTTCGCACGCGTTTGCGCACGTTCTGGCAGGGGCTTGCCGTGCGCGAACAAGCCGCCGTGGCTCTGGCTGCGCTGGTGTTGGGCAGCTGTCTGGTCTGGCTCGTGCTGATCCAGCCACCGCTCAAGACCATCGCTTACTGGCAAGCCGAAACCCCGAAGCTGCGATCGCAGACCGAGGCTCTCGAAGTACTGTTGCGTGACGTCGCCGGGCCCGCGCAAGGCCTGCCCCTTGAAGCCGCCTTGCGCCAGAGCCTGGACGCCAGCGGTTTGAGCCAGCACTACCAATTGCAAGCGCCCGGCACCGAGCGCCCCGGCGCCTGGCAGCTCACGTTCGATCAGGCCCCGGCGGAGGCGGTCATCAGCTGGCTGCTGGGCAATCCACGGCAATTCTCCCTGGAGGTGATCGAGGCCCGTTTGCAGCGCACTGCCCTTGCCAATCCCGATAACCACGACAACCTCGACAACAGCGCCGGCACACTGTCCGGAACCGTTCGCATGGATCAGGCGCAAAGCGCTAAGGAAGCTTCATGAAAGGGGCCCGATACCCACGTCATTGGCGCAAGGCCGCGCCACTGTTGTTGCTGGCGTTGAGTGCGTGCAACAGCACGCCGCCCGCGTCGCAGCCACCGTTGCTGGTGGACAGCGAGCTGGGTATTCCATTGGGGAGTACCCAGCGCAGCGGCGATGCATTGCTCGATCGCCAGCGGGCCCAGGACCTGCGTGAGCGCAAGCCCGCGGTGCGGCATCAGGTCGATCTCACCGCCCGTGCCCGAGAGCCCCGCAGCAATGCGCCGGCGCGCACGCCCCTGGGGGATCAACCGGTGACGCTGAATTTCGTCGAGGCGGATATCCAGGCGGTGGTGCGGGCCTTGTCCCGTTCCACCGGCCAACAGTTCCTGGTGGACCCGCGGGTCAAGGGCAACCTGACGCTGGTTTCCGAAGGCCAGGTCCCGGCTCACCAGGCCTACGACATGCTGCTGGCCGCGCTGCGCATGCAAGGCTTCAGCGTGGTAGACGTGGGGGGCGTGGCCCAGGTGGTGCCGGAGGCCGATGCCAAGCTGTTGGGTGGGCCGATCTACAGCGCCGACAAACCGGCCGGCAACGGCATGCTGACGCGCACCTTCCGCCTGCAATACGAAAACGCGGTGAACCTGATCCCGGTGCTGCGCCCGATCGTGTCGCCGAACAATCCGATCAATGCCTACCCGGGCAACAACACCATTGTCGTCACCGATTACGCCGAAAACCTGTCGCGGGTGGCGCAGCTCATCGAAGGCATCGACACCCCGAGTGCCATCGACACCGATGTGGTGCCGATCCACAACGGCATCGCCGTCGACATCGCGCAAATGGTCTCTGACCTGCTGGAAAACCAGGGCGGCGACCAGACCCAGAAGATCAACGTGATCGGCGATCCGCGCTCCAACTCCATCATCATCCGCGCCGGCAGCCCCGAGCGCACGGAGCTGGCGCGCAACCTGATCTACAAGCTCGACAACGCTCAGAACAACCCGAGCAACCTGCACGTGGTGTACCTGCGCAATGCCCAGGCCGGCAAACTGGCCCAGGCCCTGCGCGGCTTGCTCACCGGGGAAAGTGAAGGCGAGGGCAACGACAACTCGCGCTCGGTGCTCAGTGGCATGGGCGCCAATACCAACGGACAGAGTGGGCAGGGCAGCAGTGGCGATGGCACCGGCAGCACCACCAGCGGCAGTGCGTCGACCAGCGGCAACGGCTACGCCCAGGGCAGCAACGGGACAACCTCCGCGTCGACGAAAAACGAACAGAGCACTGCTTTCAGCGCCGGCGGTGTCACCATCCAGGCCGACGCCACCACCAACACCTTGCTGATCTCCGCGCCGGACCCGTTGTACCGCAATCTGCGGGAGGTCATCGACCTGCTGGACCAGCGCCGGGCCCAAGTGGTGATCGAGAGCCTGATCGTCGAGGTCGGCGAGGACGACGCCAGCGAATTCGGCGTGCAATGGCAGACCGGCAATCTCGGTGGCAGCGGGGTGATCGGCGGGGTCAATCTCGGCGGCACGGGGCTCAACCTCAACGGCAAGACCAGCATCGATGTCTTGCCCCAGGGCCTGAACCTGGGTTTGGTCAACGGCACCGTGGACATTCCCGGCATCGGCAAGATCCTCGACCTCAAGGTCCTGGCCCGGGCCTTGAAGAGCAAGGGCGGCACCAACGTGCTATCGACGCCGAACCTGCTGACCCTGGACAACGAAGCGGCGAGCATTTTCGTCGGCCAGACCATTCCCTTCGTCAGCGGCAGCTACGTCACGGGCGGGGGCGGCACCAGCAACAACCCGTTCCAGACGGTGACCCGCGAGGAGGTGGGTTTGAAGCTCAATGTCCGGCCGCAGATTTCCGAAGGCGGGACGGTCAAGCTCGACATCTACCAGGAGGTCAGCAGCGTCGATAATCGCGCCTCGAGCACCACGGGTATCGTCACCAACAAGCGCGCCATCGACACCAGCATCCTGCTCGACGACGGGCAGATCATGGTCCTTGGCGGGTTGCTGCAGGATGGCTACAGCCAGAGCAACGACGCGGTGCCGTGGCTGTCGACCATTCCCGGGATCGGCGCGCTGTTTCGCAACGAGCGGCGGCAGATCACCAAGACCAACCTGATGGTGTTCCTGCGGCCCTACATCATCCGCGACACCGCGGCGGGACGCGGCATCACCCTCAATCGCTACGACTTCATGCGCCGCGCCCAGGGCCTGCTGCAACCGGATCGCAGTTGGGCAATGCCGGACATGCAGGCCCCGCAACTGCCGGCCTCGGCGAGGGCGATCCCGGGGACGCCGCCTGCCGGGCCGCAGATGCCCAGGGCGGTGATCAAGGCGGTGCCTGTAACGGAGCCGATTGGACAATGACTTCCGTGGCGAGGGAGCTTGCTCCCGCTGGGTTGCGAAGCGACCCCAAAAAGATTGCATGCCATCTGTCTGGCACACCGAGGTGCCTGGCTTTGGGGCTGCTGCGCAGCCCAGCGGGAGCAAGCTCCCTCGCCACATTGGGTGGGTCAGTAGTAGAGGAAGTGTGCCCATGAACACCCTCCCATATGCCTGGGCCAAGGCCCAGCGCCTGGTGTTGAGCCAGTCCGAAGAGGGGGCAGTGCTGATGGTGTGCCCGTCCACGCCGGGCTGGTCCATCAGTGAAGTGCGCCGTCAGTTCGGCGAGGTGCGGCTGGAGCGGGTGCGCGACGAGGAGCTCGATGGGCTGCTCAACAGTGCCTATGCCGACACCGGCAGTGCCGCCGCAGTGGTGGGCGCGGCGGAAAACGAAGTCGACCTCGACCGGCTGATGCAGGACATCCCCGAGATCACCGACCTGCTGGACACCCAGGACGGCGCGCCGGTGATTCGCATGATCAACGCCTTGCTGACCCAGGCCGCGCGGGATGAGGCCAGCGACATCCACATCGAACCCTACGAGAGCCATTCAGTGGTGCGCTATCGCGTCGACGGCACCCTGCGCGATGTGGTTTCGCCACGCAAGGCCCTACACGGTGCGCTGGTGTCGCGGATCAAGATCATGGCCCAACTCGACATCGCCGAAAAACGCCTGCCCCAGGACGGCCGCATCGCTTTGCGCGTGGCCGGCCGACCGATCGATATCCGCGTCTCGACGGTGCCCACCGGCCACGGCGAACGGGTGGTGATGCGGTTGCTGGACAAGCAGGCCGGCCGCCTGCAACTGGAAACGTTGGGGATGGATCCGGATGTACTGGGCAAGCTCGATCACCTGATCCGCCAGCCCCACGGTATCGTCCTGGTCACCGGCCCCACGGGCAGCGGCAAGACCACCAGCCTGTATGCCGCCCTGGCCCGGCTGGACGCCAGCGTCCACAACATCCTCACGGTGGAGGACCCGGTGGAATACGACCTGCCGGGCATCAGCCAGATCCAGGTCAACGCCAAGATCGACATGACCTTCGCCCTGGCGTTGCGGGCGATCCTGCGCCAGGACCCGGACATCATCATGATCGGCGAAATCCGCGACCTGGAAACCGCACAAATCGCCGTGCAGGCGTCCCTCACCGGTCACCTGGTGCTGGCGACGCTGCACACCAACGACGCGGTGTCGGCCATCAACCGCCTGATCGACATGGGGGTCGAGCCGTTCCTGCTGGCCTCGTCGATGCTCGGCGTGCTGGCCCAGCGACTGGTGCGCAGGTTGTGCCCGCAGTGCAAGCAGCCAGATCCGGCCACGCCCGGCACCTGGCGCCCGGTGGGTTGCCCGAGCTGTAACCAGACCGGCTACAGCGGCCGCACCGGGATCCATGAACTGTTCTGCATCGACGATGACATCCGCACGCTGATCCACCAGGGGGCAGGGGAGCAGGCACTGCGCGCCGCCGCCCGCCAGGCCGGCATGTTCAGCATGCGCGAGGATGGCGAGCGCTGGGTGCGCAGTGGCACCACGGCCCCTGAAGAAATCCTGCGCGTGACACGGGACGCCTGATGAATCGCTACCGTTTCGAGGCCGCCGACGCCCAGGGCAAGATCGAATCCGGACACTTGGAAGCCGACAGCCAGGGGGCGGCCTTCAACCTGTTGCGCAGTCGCGGGCTGACGGCATTGCAGGTGCAGGTCGAGCGCAACACGATACCGGCCAATGGCGGTGGCTTGTTCAGCGCCAAACTCTCGGACAACGACCTGGCCTGGGCCACCCGGCAACTGGCGAGCCTGCTGGGCGCGAGCCTGCCGTTGGAAGCCGCGTTGAGTGCCACGGTGGAACAGGCCGAGCGCAAGCACATCGCCCAGACCTTGAGCGCGGTGCGCGCCGATGTGCGCAGCGGCATGCGCCTGGCCGAAGCCCTGGCGGCACGCCCCCGGGATTTTCCGGAAATCTATCGGGCATTGATTGCCGCCGGTGAAGAGTCCGGCGACCTGGCCCAGGTGATGGAGCGATTGGCGGACTACATCGAAGAGCGCAACAACTTGCGGGGCAAGATCCTCACGGCGTTCATCTACCCCGGGGTGGTGGGGCTGGTGTCGGTCGCCATCGTGATTTTCCTGCTCAGCTACGTGGTGCCCCAGGTGGTCAGTGCATTTTCCCAGGCCCGCCAGGACCTGCCTGCGCTGACCGTGGCGATGCTCACTGCCAGTGATTTCATTCGGGCCTGGGGCTGGTTGTGTTTTGGCGTGCTGGCCGGTGGGTTCTGGAGTTGGCGCATGTACTTGCGCAAACCGGCGGCGCGGTTGAACTGGCACGCGCGGGTCTTGCGCCTGCCGCTGATCGGGCGTTTTGTACTGGGCCTCAACACCGCGCGCTTTGCCTCCACCCTGGCGATTCTCGGCGGAGCCGGGGTGCCGTTGCTGCGAGCGCTCGAAGCCGCACGCCAGACCCTGTCCAACGACCGCCTGAGCCAGAGCGTCAGCGAGGCCACGGCCAAGGTCCGCGAAGGGGTCAACCTGGCGGCGGCGCTGCGGGTGGAAAAAGTCTTCCCGCCGGTGCTGATCCACTTGATCGCCAGCGGTGAGAAAACCGGCTGCCTGCCGCCGATGCTCGAACGCGCCGCGCAAACCCTGTCCCGCGACATCGAACGCCGCGCCATGGGCATGACTGCGCTGCTGGAGCCGTTGATGATCGTGGTCATGGGCGGCGTGGTGCTGGTGATCGTCATGGCGGTGCTGTTGCCGATCATCGAGATCAACCAGTTGGTGCAATAGCCCACCGCGCAAAAACCGTGGCGAGGGAGCTTGCTCCCGCTGGGCTGCGCAGCAGACCCAAAACCTGACTTTCCAGTACTACAGACAGATCGCAACCAGCCCGTTTGGGGTCGCTTCGCAACCCAGCGGGAGCAAGCTCCCTCGCCACAAAAGCAGCCCGTTTTTTTGCAGTGATGCAACACCTCCCGAGCCTCGCCATCGCCAAACTCGGGTTCCTCGTTCTGTCATGTTTACGCGCCTGCCAACCGCCTGCCGCCACCTTCACGGTGAACCCTTGCCGCATCCCCGCAAGAACCAGCCGAACCCTCAGCCCAGAGCCCTCGAACACCCGAGAAAAAAGCCTAAAAAACAGCCTTCAGCTCCCGAGGTTTTTTCCTTTATCTGTCACCGGAAACTGCGAATTTCTAACCCATGGCCTCACCCCATCGCCATCGGCACAGGACCGAGCGCCATGACGGCAAGCACGCGTCACCCAACCTACGTACGAACACGATGAAAGGAGATTCTTCATGTTTAAGCGCAACGTTCTCGCGGTATCCCTGACCCTCGCCGGCCTCTGCGCCGCTCAGGCCGCCATGGCTGATGTCAATGGCGGTGGTGCTACCTTGCCTCAGCCGCTGTACCAGACTTCCGGCGTCCTGACTGCCGGTTTCGCCCCTTACATCGGCGTGGGCAGTGGTGCCGGCAAGTCGGCTTTCCTGACCAACGATTACACCAAGTTCGTGCCAGGCGACACCAGCGGCAAGAAAGTGCACTGGGCCGGTAGCGACTCCAAGCTCAGCGCCACCGAACTGAGCACCTACGTCAGCGCCCACGGTGCCGCCTGGGGTCCATTGATCCAGGTGCCTTCGGTCGCCACCTCGGTTGCCATTCCGTTCAACAAGACCGGCACTGCCAACGTCAACCTGAGCGTCAATCAGCTGTGCGGTGTGTTCTCCGGCCGTTTGACCGACTGGAGCCAGATCACCGGTTCGGGCCGTACCGGCGCGATCACTGTGGTTTACCGTGCAGAAAGCAGTGGCACCACCGAGCTGTTCACCCGCTTCCTGAACGCCAAGTGCGCTGAAACCGGCACCTTTGCCATCACCACCAACTTCGCTTCCAGCTATAGCGGCGGCCTGCCAGCCGGCGCCGTTTCCGCCACGGGCAGCCAGGCTGTGATGACTGCAGTGAACGCCGCCCAAGGCCGTATCAGCTACATGAGCCCGGACTACGCCGCTACCACCCTGGCCGGTCTGGACGACGCCACCAAGGTAGCCCGCGTTGCCGGTGTTTCCCCAGCCCCGGCCAACGTATCGGCCGCCATCGCCGCTGTCGCGGTACCTGCCGTCGCCAACCGTTCCAACCCGAACGCCTGGGTACCGGTGTTCGCCGCTACCACCAACCCAAGCGACCCTAGCGTCGTAGCCTACCCATCCACCGGTTACCCGATCCTGGGCTTCACCAACGTGATCTTCAGCCAGTGCTACGCCGATGCGACCCAGACCACCCAGGTTCGCAACTTCTTCAGCCGCCACTACGGTTCGTTGACCAACAACGACTCGGCCATCACCGCCAACCGTTTCGTGCCGCTGCCTTCGGCTTGGAAAACCGCCATTCGTGATTCCTTCGTCACGGCTTCCAGCGGTCTGAGCATCGGTAACACCAGCGTCTGCAACGCCATCGGTCGTCCGTTGTAAGCCCACGCTTGAGCGACCCGCAATACCCGGTCAGCAACGGTGAAAGCCGTTGCTGACTTTTTGCGTCATAGCCGTACCAACACAGCCACATGAAATTTTCATGACATCCGTTCGGTCGCGAGCGGTTGTAACCGCCTAACCCCTATAACCAACGCTGGCAGCTTGATAGCACTGCGTTGCGCCCCCTTAGAGCGAACCCGAAAGGATGAGTAGGATGCTGCGCTGCAAACCCCAGACGAACCTGAATGCTTCACGTCGCGATGGCGAGTTGTCGATGTTGCGGCTCAAGCCGCTGGCCCAGGCCATTGCCCTGCTGATGGTGGCCGGCAATGCCCACGCGGCGACGGCGTTCAGTTCGGCCTGGTTTGCCGCCAAGGGCGCGTCCCAGGCCGGTGGTACGGGGCGGCCCACGACCGCGCAGCCAGGCATGCCGCCGCCCTTGGCCCAACAGCAACGGGCCAATGCGCAGCTGCAGCGTTCATTGACCAACCTCAACAACACCGTGGCCGCCATCGCGGCTCAGCAGGCGGCCCAGGCCGCCGGGCGGCAAGCCGCGCTCGGACAAGTACAAGTCGTGCCTGACGGTTTGGGCGAGGGCGGGCTCAAGGTCGACAACAGCCTGACCCAGGGCTGGCTCAACGCCAAGGGACCGCAGCAGACCCAGGCGGGCGGCAAGACCACGGTGAAGATCGAGCAGACCGCCGACAAGGCGATTCTCAACTGGGAAACCTTCAACGTCGGCCGCAATACCACGGTGGATTTCCAGCAGCAGTCGGACTGGGCCGTGCTCAACCGGGTCAACGACCCCCAGGCGCGACCGAGCCAGATCCAGGGCCAGATCAAGGGCAATGGCACGGTGATGCTGGTCAACCGCAACGGCATCATTTTCAGCGGCAGCAGCCAGGTTAACGTGCGCAATCTGGCGGCGGTGGCGGCCAACGTCAGCGATGAACAATTCAGCAAGCGCGGCTTGTACGTCGATGCCACCGGCAGCCAACCGACCTTCACCGACGCGGCGGGCAAGATTGAAGTGCAGCAGGGCGCACTGATCGAAACCCATCGCGCTGCCACCTCCACGGCCGGTGGTGGTTATGCCTTGCTGCTGGGGTCCGAAGTGGAGAACGCCGGTTCCATCATCACCGCCAAGGGCCAGACCACCCTGGCGGCGGGTGACAGCTTCTACATCCGGCGCGGCCAGGGCACCAGCGGCAACCTGCGTTCCACCACCCGTGGCAACGAGGTCGCGACGTCCCTCAAGCCCGGCAGCAGCGCCGGCACGGTGATCAACAGCGGCCTGATCCAGGCCAGCACCGGCGACATCACCCTCACCGGGCACAACGTGCAGCAGAACGGCGTGGCGGTGGCGAGCAGTTCGGTGGACACCCGCGGCACCGTGCACCTGCTCAACGCCTTCAGCGACAGCAGCGGCAGCGTGACCCTGGGGCAGGGCAGCGCCACGGCGGTGTTGCTCGATGCTGCCGGCGGCAGCGCCCTGGACAGCCAGCGCAACGCCGGACCGGCCGGCCTGGATGGCACGCCGAACAACCTGATCACCGGCCAGTTCAACAACCTCAGCAGTGTGGTGGACCGCAGCGACCAGTCCCGGGTCGAGATCGTCAGTGGCGGCAGCGTCGACTTCCAGAACGGTTCCATCACCCTGGCCACCGGCGGCCAGGTCGCGGTCAGCGCCGCCGGGCGCAGCCTGGTGCGCGATGGCGCGGTGATCGATGTGTCCGGCGCCATCGGCGTCAAGGTGGCGATGGAATCCAATTCCATCAAGGTCAACGTGCAGGGCAATGAACAGCGCGACGCCCCGGTCAACCGCGACGGCGGTAAACTGACCAACAACGATGTGTGGGTGGACGTGCGTGACTTGATCTACGTGCCGGCGGGTACCAACGGGTACGCCACCGATCGTTGGTACACGGCGGGTGGATTGTTGGAGGTCGGCGGTTACCTGGGCACTCGCGGCCACAGTGTCGGCGAATGGGCCGCACAAGGCGGTACCCTGACGTTCACCGGCAACGACGTGGTGACCCAGCAGGCGGCGCAGTTGAACCTGTCTGGCGGCACTTTGGATGTGCAGAGCGGCTACCTGCGCCAGTCCTGGCTCAAGGGCGCCGATGGGCGCTTGTATGAATTGTCCAAGGCACCGGGGGACATTCTCTATACCGGCATCTACAAAGGCTACGAAGACCACAGCCAGCGCTGGGGCCAGACCGATTACTACTACAACCCGCTGATCGCCCCGCGCGAGCGTTTTGAGGCCGGCTACACCGTTGGCCGCGATGCCGGCAAGCTGGTGGTATCGACCCGCAACGCGGTGCTGGAAGGCCAGATCGTTGGCGAGGTCTACCAGGGTGAACGCCAGACCCAGGCGCCGAACCTCAACCTTGATGGTTACCAGCAATCGCAAAACGCCGTGGCCCGACGGGCTCAGTTGTGGGTAGGCAGCTACACACCGATCTATGACAAGACCAGTGGCGTGATCAATAGCGGCCTGAACCCCACCTTCGATCAGGTCACCGTCGGCAAGGTGACCGACAAGATTGCCGCGGGCCTGGACCTGACCTCGGCGGTCGGCAGCGACCGGCAAGGCAAGTTGGTGCTGGATAACGCGCTGCTCAATGGCTTCCAGCTCGGCGCGGTCAAGGTGGCAGCGGCGCAAGGCATCAACGTCGATGGCACGCTCAAGGTGGCCGACGGCGGGGATATCACGCTTTATGCGCCGCAAGTGGAGGTGAACGCCGACCTGACCGCCCGTAGTGGGCGCATTGCCTTGGGTAACGTGCTTAAACAGGTCCGAACCGATAATTTCCAGATGGAAGACGTTGTGCTTTCGCCCGCCACCGGTCAGCGTGCCGCGGTCACGCTGGGCGAGGGCGTGACATTGAACACCGCTGGTCGGTGGAGCAACCTGCTACTCGACGGCAACGATCACCAGGGCCTGCCGTTCCTCAATGGCGGCGCTGTGTCTGTACGCAGCAGCGGCGACATCGATGTGCGCCAGGGCAGCCTGATCGACGTCAGCTCCGGTGCTGCGGTCATGGCCGATGGCAAGACCCGTGGCGGCAAGGGCGGTGACCTGACCCTGACCGCCAGTACCGGCACGTCGTCCAGTAACGGTGCCTTGAACCTGGGCGGCGAATTGCGCGGCACCGGCGTGAATGGCGGCGGGACCTTGAAACTGTCGGCTAACAAAGTGCTGATCGGCGACAGCGGTTCGCCCCTCGAACCCGGCACCTTGCAACTGGGCGGTGACTTCTTCGACAAAGGCTTCTCGGCCTATGACATCACCGGTAACCAAGGCCTGACCGTGGCCGACGGCACCCGCGTCGATGTGACGATGCCGGTGTACCGTTTCGGCGAGCAGGCGTTGAGCACCGGCAGCGGCGCAGAACCGGCCGATGCGTTGCAGCGCTGGACGCCGCAGCTGTACCAGGAGGATGCGATCAAAGGCGTCCTGACCCAGCGTCGCGGCGCAAGCCTGAGCCTCACTGCCGGTACCGCCAACTCCAGCGCGGCCGACATGGCCAGCACGGTGTTGAACCTTGGCAAGGGCAGCGTGATCAGCGTCGATCCGGGGCAGGGCATCGATGTGCGCAGCATCGGTCAACTGACCGCCAACGGCACCCTTAATGCGTGGGGTGGGCGGGTCAGCCTCACCGGGTTGAGCGTCATCGGTGCGCAGGGTGAAGCCGTCAACGCCCAGGGCCACGGTCGTTCCATCTGGCTGGGCGAGCAAGCGCTGATCGACGTCTCCAGTCGGGCCGTGACCGCCCAGGATATGCGCGGTCAGACCTATGGCTTGGTACGTGATGGCGGGCAGATTGTCATCGGCGGCCAGATCGATGCCACAAAGGGTTCGGCTTCCGCATCCGAACTGTTTGTCGTGGTGCGCGACGGCGCGCGTCTGCAAGCGGATGGCAGCCAGGCCGTGCTGGATATTCCCGGCCAGGGACGCACGTCGGTGGCGAGCGATGGCGGCAGTATTTCCGTGGCGTCGGCCAATGGTTTGTACCTGGATGGCGATTTCAGCGCTCGTTCGGGGGGCACGGGGGCGGCAGGGGGCAGTTTGTCGGTGGCCCTGGAAACGCCGTATTACCGCAACGATGCGGTCAGTGACCGGGTGTTGCAAGTGCGTGAGCTGGTGCTCGGGCAAAACGCCCAAGCGACCCTGCCGGGCGACACGGCCGAAACCTCGGCGGATTCACTGGTCTACGGTCACGGCCGATTGGGTGTGGATCAGGTCCAGTCGGGTGGCTTCGACAGCCTGGCGCTGTTGAGCAACGGGCTGTTGAGCATCGATGGCGACGTGTCGCTGTCCCTTGGCCAAAACCTGAGCCTGTATGCCCGCAGTTTTGTAACCAGTGCAGCCGCGCCAAATACCCGGGCTCAACTCAATGCTTCCCATGTACTGCTATCGGGCCCCGCAGCCAACCTTCCAAACAGGGATAGCTACGTCCGACCGGTGGTCGATGGCGGCGTATCGTTGCAGACGAACAAGGCCGTGTTTTCTGTCAACGCAGACCTGCTGGATGTGCAGGGTAACGTGACCTTCAGTAGCAAGGGTACCGTGCGACAGGCCGACGGCAGCACCGTCGAGTTGGAGCGCGCCGGTTTTGACCGGGTTCAGTTAAGCAGTCGGGGGGATGTGCGATTCCTGGCCGGGTTCTCGAACGATGGATTGCCTACAGGCTTTACCACCCAACTCCTGACGCCTTCGGACATGATGTTGCAAGCCGCTCAGCTGTATCCAGCGACGGGCGTTGGCGCCCGGGTTTTGGCGGGTTGGAGCATGACCGCGGAGGGAACGCCGCAATATGATCCTTTGCGCAGCCTGGTCATCGGGCGAACGACCCAAACCACGTCCCAGGTGCCTTACTCGGCGTTCGGGCGCTTGCAATTGGGTAGCGCAAGGATTGAACAGGGCGGGGTGGTACGGGCACCGCTGGGTTTGATTGAAATCGGCACCAATGGTGGTCCCGGGGAAGCCATCACCGATCGGATCAACCTGTTGCCGGGCAGCTTGACCTCGGTCAGTGGCCTGGGTCTGGTCATGCCGTATGGTGGCACTGTCGATGGTCAGAGTTACCAGTACGCCGGCAAGAAGGTTGTGCTGCTGGGACAAGGCGCGGTTCCTTCCGAAAACGGCGACATTAATATCGGCGTGATTCTGGGCGGCAAATCGGTGGAGGGCCAGGAAGGCTCGGTACTCGACCTCTCGGGCGGCGGTGACTTGCTCGGTGCTGGTTTCATCTCCGGCCGTGGCGGTTCTACCGATGCGCGTTTCAACCCGCTGGTCCAGATTGGCGCCAACGGCGGCTTCACCCTGCCGGGCCTGTCCACCAACCCGGTCTACGCCATCGTGCCGGGCAACCAGAGTGCTTATGCGCCCGTTGCCCCGGAAGGCGGCGCGGTGGATCCGCGAGTAGGCCAGCAAATTACCATTGGCGCCGGTGTGCCAGGGCTCGCCGCCGGTACCTATACCCTGATGCCGTCCACGTATGCGTTGATGCCAGGAGCGTTCCGAGTCGAGGTCAACGGCCTGGCGGGGCAAGGCCTCACAACGGGCGCGCAACAGATGCGCAACGGCTCCTGGACCACCGCTGGCGTGCTCTCGGTCGCCAATACCGGGCAGCGCGACAGTTTGTCCAGCCAGGTCATCCTGACGTCGGGGGATGTGCTGCGTCGCTACTCTCAATATAACGAAACCAGCTACGCCCAGTTTGCCGTGGCCGATGCCGCTCGCCTGGGCGTGCCTCGGGCCCTCTTGCCGGTCGATGCCAAGACCTTGAAGTTGAGCCTGTCGCCTGGCGCGGGAGATCAGGCTTTTTCCTTCAAGGGCATCGGCAAGTTCGCGCCTCAAACGGGGGGGTATGGTGGTACTGTCGCTGTGACTGCTATCGCGAATAAGGCGTTGGAGGTGGTAGCCGAGGGAAGTGGGGCGACGGCTGGCTTCGAAGGCGTGACCCTCAATGCCGAGAGCCTGAATGCGTTGAATGCCTCGCGCCAAGTGATCGGTGGCCAGTTTTCAGTGGTCTATGGACAAGGCGGCAATTACATCAGCCCGCAGAAGGTGTCGAGCAGCGTGATCTTGCGCGAAGGCGCGACCTTGGCAGCTCCCGAAGTATTCCTTCTGTCCAGTGGCGGGGAAGTGCTGGTGGAGCAAGGCGCCGCCATCAATACCATCGGCCGGGGCAAGGCCGCCTATGACGCCCGTGATGGTTTTATCTATAACCTGAGCGGGAAATCGCTCAACTACAGCATGCTGGCTGCCTCCAACGGTTTGCTCAATGTGCTTGCGCCCGAGTCGGGTTCCAACGGCTCCATCAACATCGGCGGTTGCAGCCTGATAGCGTGCAGTGGCGTCACACGGATTCATTCCGAGGGCAGTATTGTCGCTGCTTCGGGCGGCAGCGTGGCCCTGAGCGACCAAGTGCGCTACGGCACCCGTCACCTGACCCTGGCCCTGAGTAATATCAACGTCGGCACCGCCCAGGCACTCAGCGATGCGGCGATGCGCCAGGTCTTGCCAGCGGGGCTGACCCTGAGCCAGACCGTGCTTGATCGCCTGTTGCGTGGCGACACCGAATATGGCGCACCGGCCCTGGAAACCCTAGAGCTGTCGGCCCGCGAGGCGTTGAACTTCTACGCAACCGTCAGCCTCGACACGTATGACCCGGTCACCGGCAAATCGCGCCTGAGCAACCTGATGCTCAGCACCCCGGCCATCTATGGCGCCGGCAACGCCAATGACGTGGCGACTATCCGTACCGCCAACCTGATCTGGAACGGTGCCGTCGGCGCGCCGGGTTCGGTGATTGCTGGTGGGGCGGGCACCGGCGCCGGTCGCCTGGACATCCAGGCCCAACGGATCGAGTTCGGTTACGGTGCCTTCGCCCAGCCCAGCTCGATCACCACCCTGGATCGCCTGGCGCTGGGATTCGCCAACGTCAACCTCAGCGCCAGCGAACGCTTGACCGCCAACCACAAGGGCAGCCTGGCGGTGTATCAAAGCCAAGGCGCCTATGACGCGAAAACAGGCTACGCCTACAGCGGCGGCAATCTGAATATCCTTACCCCGTTGCTCACCGGTGAGGCCGGTTCGGTCAACCGCATCACCGTAGGTGGGGCGGTCAATGTGGCAGGCACGACCGCTAAGCCGGGCGCTGTCTCCGGGCTTGGGGGTGAGTTATCCCTCAAGGGGCAGAGCCTCAACCTGGCCAGTGCCGTGGTGCTGCCCAGCGGCAAGCTCACCCTCAGCGCAACGGATGACCTGACCCTCGCCGATGGAGCGCTGATCGACGTGGCTGGGCGCGCAGTCACCTTCAACGATGTCACGCGCTACAGCGCCGGTGGCGAGGTGATCCTGCAAAGCCGCAACGGCAACATCCGCCAGGCGGATGGTTCAAGCATCGACCTCTCGGCTCGCAATAATCAGGCTGGCCGGCTCAGTGCGGTGGCGTTGGACGAGGCGGCCGGGCTGGTCGACCTGCAAGGACAAATCCTCGGCAGCAGCAGTGGCGAATACGACGCCGGCGGCACCACCATGCCGTACCAGGCCGGCGGCGTGGAAATCCAGGCCCAGCGCCTGGGCGCCAGCGGTAGCCTCAGCGAGCAGTTCGCGGCGTTGAACCAACGCTTGAACGATGGGCAGGTCTACGGCTCCCGTGGCTTCCAGCTCAAGCAGGGCGACCTGGTGATCGGCAACGAACTCAAGGCCTCGACCATCAGTGTATCGGTCGACAACGGAAACCTGTTGGTCAATGGCAAGGTAGACGCCAGCGGCGAACGGGTCGGCAGCATCCGGCTCGCCGCCGGGCGCTCTCTGACCCTGGGCAGCAACGCGGTGCTCGATGCCCACGGCAATCGCCTGCGGGTGGACAGCTACGGCAAGATCATCGACTCACCGAACCGCGCCATGGTCGACCTGACCTCCCGGGGCGGCGTGCTGACATTGGCCGACGGCGCGCGCATCGATTTGCGTCATGGCACCGCGGCGCCTGCGGGGCAGCATGATGGTCGCGCTCGCGGCACCCTGGAGCTCAATGCCCGGCGCGCCGGCCCGGATGCCACCCACGGTGACATTGCCATCGACGCCAGCGGCAACCTGGATATCCAGGGCGCACGGTCCATCGCCGTCAATGGTATGTGGCAATACAACGACGCAGCCTTTGGCAGCGATCCGGCGGCCAGTGGCCGTCCTTATCAGGTCATCGACCAGGCCTACCTGGATGGCAAGCATCAGGACAGCCTCGCCTTCATCAACGCGGCGCTGGCCAACAGCGATTTGATGCAACGCAAACTCGCTGGTCTGAACAACGCCCGTTATGTCGATGCGTTCCACCTACGGCCCGGCGTCGAGATCGTCAGTGCGACGGCCGACGGTGATCTGGTGGTGCAGGGGGACCTGGACCTGTCCGGTTATCGCTACGCCAGTGTCAACCCGCACACCCGGCAAACCGCCGTGTACGGTTCCGGCGAGGCCGGCGCGCTGACCCTGCGTGCCGGGGGCGACCTGAGCATCTACGGCAGCATCAACGACGGATTCGCTCCGCCGCCCGCCACTCAGGATGACAAAGGCTGGGTGTTGCTGCCCGGCATCGATTTCACCGGTGGCGACATCGTCGTCCCCGGTGCCGGCGTGACCCTGGCCGACGGTACGGCGTTCCCGGCGGGAACCACGCTCAACTACGACTTACCCATCAAAAACGTGACCCTGGCGGCCGGCACCCGGTTGCCAGTGGCGGCGATCCTGGAACAACCTTTGGAACTGCCGGCCGGCACGGTATTGGCGGCGGCGGTGCACGACGCCTCCGGCAAACTGCTGTTTGCCGCGGGCACTTTGCTGAGCCGGGCCCAGACCCTCGAAGCCGGCTCGCAGTTGGGCGCCGGCAGCGTGTTGAGCGGCGCCGCCGCATTGCTCGGTTTCACCTGGCCCAAGGGCGTGGCGCTGCCCAATGTGGCTGACGCTGGCAATGTGCAGAGCAATATCCTCAAGCTTGAAGGCAGCCTGGTCTTGAACCGTGGTTCGCTGATCCCCTCGGGCACCGATGTGAAGTTGCCGGATGGCGTCGAGTCGATCCAGCTACGTCCGGAAGTCGCTGGCAGCCAGGGGCGGATGTGGGCCGTCGCGCCGATGCTCGCCGAGGGTTCGCAATCCTGGTCGTTGCGGTTGGTGGCCGGGGCCGATACGACGGCAGCGGACAGCCGGATCGTCCAGCCCGATCCGGTACAAGGCGACTTGCGTCTTGCCGATAGTCACTACGGCATGTTTGGCAAATCCGTGCCGGCCAAGGGCACCTATCGGTGGACTCAACAAGGGGTCGATGAGCTGGCGGGCGCGGGATTCACGGTAGAGCTTGGCCAAACCGTTGACCTGGACATCGTGAGCAATTTTGGCTACGACTCGGTTGACGCCTTCTGTGCGGATTTCGCCGGTATTTGCGCGCTTCAAGCTTCTTACAGATGGACCAAGGCCGCGGAGGAGGAATTGGCAGGTTCCGGCTTTGAGGTCAAGGCCGGCGAGCTGATCAGCCAGGCCGCTGCGCAGTTTTTCCAGTTTGATTCGGTTCAGTCACTCTGCGACGCGGCGCCGAGTGTCTGTGCTCCCGCTGACGTGGAATATGAAGCGGTTGCCGGCAGTGTCCGTCCGAGCGTCATCCGCACCGGTACCGGGGACCTGGAACTGCTCAGCGGTGGCAGCCTGCGCATGGATTCGTTGTTCGGCATCTACACCGCCGGCACCTCGTCAGTGCCGACGTTCCCGGGCGATCCCTACAACCAGCCCAAGGCCTTGGGCGCCAACGGCAAGGTGCTCAACGACGAGGATGGCAGCAACGAAAAGCTGGTCGATGGCGGGCCTGAAAGTCTCTATCGCGCCTGGTATCCGGACGCGGGCGGCAATCTGTTGCTCAAGGTCGGCGGCGACCTCAGCGGTAACCTGACCGCGCCTGCAGCAACCCCGAGCGGACGACCGAATCCCGCCGACATGGGCCAGGACTCGGCCAATGTGGGCAATTGGCTCTGGCGCCAGGGCAATGGTGATTCAGTGAGCAGCCAGCCGACCGCCTGGTGGATCAACTTCGGTAGTTATACCGCGTCGACGGTATCGGGTGGCGCTGATCAAATGGCCGCTTTCACCGGGTTCGGAACTTTGGGTGGCGGTGATCTGGATGTACAGGTGAAGGGTGACGCGGGCGTGTTGAACCGACTTGCCGGTAGCGACTTCAACTCAAACATCAACCCTCGTAGCCAGGGGCTGCTGTTGGCGGTGGGCAGCACCGGACGTGTGGGCGCTGATGGCAGCCTGCAATTGACCGGCGGTGGAGATCTCAATCTGCGTGTGGGTGGTGCTTTGAATCCCGAGAGCCTGTTCGTGAACGGGCATCTCAACGGCGTGGTCACCAACCTGCGCGGGCACGTGCAAATCGACAGCGGTGCCATTGGCCGGATTGACCTGCGCTACGGCAACCAGGTCTCTGACCAATCCCCTGGCGAGACGCGGGCCTACGATCCTTTCCGGTCCACCCGTGGCATGGCGTCAGGTGGGCTGACCCTGATGCCGGGGGATGCGACCTTCAATCTTTCGACGCTGGGCGACCTCGTCGTGCAGGACGTCGCCGACCCGGGCCGAGCACCGATGATGAGCGTCTCGCCGTTTAAAAACGGGTCGGCCAACGGTTCGGGGATAAGCTGGTTTTCGTTGTGGACGGCCAACACGGCCATCGACCTGTGGTCATCCGGGGGCAACCTGACGCCGTTGACGGTGGGTTTCGAAACGGACCTGGCGGTGGTCTATCCGTCGATCCTGCGCGCCGTGGCGGCCAGTGGCAGTCTTTACTACGGTGAGGCCAAGACCCTTGGCACGGGGGGCTACGATGGCAGCTTTCGCTCGGCCTTGCTGCTGGCGCCCGGTGACAACAGCGAGTTGCAGTTCCTGGCTGGCGACTCCATTTATGGCGGCGACCTGACGGTCAGTCGTTCCGGTGCTTCGTCAGCGGCCATGGCCACACCGTTGCGGCCGGCCTTTATGGGGCTGGTCGATGGCAGTGTGGTGGTCAGCAATCTCTCGGCCGACGGTAACCGTGTGACCTCCACGACGAACCTGCCTCTGTTGGCTTTCGACAGCAGCAGTGCCTCCAGCGAGTGGGCCGCCCACACCGATCCTGCCCGCTTCTATGCCCTGCGGGGCGACTTGCTGGCCATCAACACTGGTCGGGCCATGACTTACACCAGCACGACAGACAGCCGCTTGGGACAAACCGCCTATGAAGGTGCCGGTCCGGTATGGATGATGGCCGGGCGTGACATTGTCAGCAGTGGTATCCCTCTGAGTGGCGGCCGAGGCGGGGATGGAAATAACGGTGGGGCCTATACCGTCGCCGGCAACCTCTTCATCCACAACAACCCCACTGACATCTCCATTGTCTCGGCCGGGCGCGACATCCTCTACAGCAACTTCAACGTCGCCGGTCCCGGCCTGCTGGAGATTACCGCCGGGCGCAATATCCTAATGGACGACAAGGTCAGCATCACCAGCCTCGGCGCCGTGGTGCCAGGGGATTCGCGCCCTGGCGCGAGCCTGGTGCTGCAAGCCGGCGCGGGTCTCAACGGCGCGGATTACGAACGCTTCGTCAAGGCGTACCTGGACCCGGCGAACCAGGCCCTGGCCGGTGTGCCCCTGGCGAACCAGGACGGCAAGGTCGCCAAGACCTATGAAACCGAATTGGTGGATTGGCTGGAGAAGCGCTTCGGCTTCAGCGGCGACAGCGAACAGGCTCGCAGCTATTTCGCGGCGTTGCCGGCCGAGCAGCAACGGGTGTTTGCCCGCGACGTGTACTTCGCCGAGCTCAAGGCCGGTGGTCGTGAGTACAACGAAGTCGGCGGCGTGCGCCAGGGCAGCTACCTGCGCGGGCGAGAGGCTATCGACCTGCTGTTCCCAGCCAAGGACGTGGCGGGCAATGCGATCACCTACAAGGGCGACATCACGATGTTCGGCGGGGCGGGGGTGCATACCGATTTCGGCGGCAGCATCCAAATGCTCACCCCGGGTGGCGGGCAGACGTTCGGCATCGAAGGCAACGCGCCGCCGTCCACCGCCGGGGTGATCACCCAGGGCGAGGGCGATATCCAGTTGTATGCGCAGAACAGCATCCTGCTGGGGCAGAGCCGAATCATGACCACCTTTGGCGGCTCGATCCTCGGCTGGTCGGCCCAGGGCGACATCAACGCCGGCCGGGGTTCGAAGACCACCGTGGTGTACACGCCGCCCAAGCGTTTGTATGACACCTGGGGTAACGTGACGCTGTCGCCTTCGGTGCCGAGCACCGGGGCCGGTATCGCCACTCTCAACCCCATTGCCGAAGTGGCGCCGGGGGATATCGACCTGATCGCGCCGATGGGCACCATCGATGCGGGCGAGGCGGGGATCCGGGTGTCGGGCAACGTCAACATCGCGGCGTTGACCGTGGTGAACGCGGCCAACATCCAGACCCAGGGCAAGTCCACCGGCGTGCCGCTGGCGGCCTCGGTGAACACCGGGGCCATCACCTCGGCCAGTTCGGCGGCGTCTTCGGCGACGCAGGCGGCTGAAGACGTGGCCCGTCAGCAACAGAACGCGGCGCGGCAGAACCAGGCGTCGGTGTTCACGGTGCAGGTGGTGAGTTTTGGCTCCGAGCAATTGGCCCCGTCACGCGATGGCGCCAGCCGCGACGCGCCTCGGGCCTACGACCCGGCCAGCCCGGTGCAGGTACTGGGCGCGGGGCCTTTGGACGAGCAGAACCGCCAGCGGCTGACCGAGGAGGAGCGGGGGCGGTTGAGTTTGTAGGGGATTGAGCTGCAGTGTGAGGTGGGCTGTGCTGGCCTCATCGCGAGCAAGCTCGCTCCCACAGGGAGCTGGGGTTGTCCATGAGCTTTTGCCTGCACCACAGCGCCCATTGTGGGAGCGAGCTTGCTCGCGATAGCGGTGGGACGTGGGTTACAGCCACCGTGGCGTGGTGAAGAACGAGGCCATTTCCGAGCGGGCCAGTGCCGCACCGAAGTACGGGCCCTGGACATGGTCGCAGGCCACGTTGCGCAGTTGGCTGAATTGCCGGGCGTTTTCGATGCCTTCGGCGGTGACCATGAGCCCTACGCTGCGGCTCAACCGGATCATCGCCAGGACGCCTTCCTTGTCGTCCTCCAGGCCCAGCTGCGACAGGATGTTGCGATCGAAGCGGATGCCATCGAACGGCTGGTCCAGCACCTCGCGCAGGGAGGCGATGCTGGTGCCGAATTTGTCGATGTTGATCCGCACGCCGAGGTCCTTGAGCGCATGGAGGGTGCTGGCGACGGTCTTGTGGTCGGCCAGCAGGACCCCTTCGGCCACTTCCAGGGTCAGCCGGTGAGGCGCCAGGCCGCTCGCTTCGAGGGCCTCTTGCACCTGGTTGAGCAGGAAGCTGCTGTTGAACCACCGGGGTGAAACCGCGATGGAGACATTGACGGCGCTCGGCCAGGTCGCGGCCTCTTCACAGACATTGATCAACATCCAGGTACCCAGCTCTTCCAGTTGGCCCGAGGTTTCGGCCACCGGTATGAAGTCGGCCCCACCCAGCTCACCTTTCTCGGGATGGTGCCAAAAGGTCTGGGCTTCGAAACCGTGCAGTTGCTCGGCGCTCACATCGAAGCGAGGCAAGTAGCGCAGTTCCAGTTGGTCCCGCTGCATGGCGTCGCGCAGTTGCTGCTCGTATCGCCGCCGGTCGCGGGCCAGGTTGCCCATGGCTTCCACATACACGCGCCAGGTGTTGCGGCCTCCTGCCTTGGCCGCATACAAGGCGATATCGGCGTGGCGCAACAGTTCATCGGCGCGTTCGTCACCGGGCTGCGCCCAGGCAACGCCGATGCTTACCCCCAGGTACAGCGTATTGCCGTCCAGGTGCATGGGCCGTTGCATGCAATCGATCAGCCGTTCACACAGTTGATCGAGATCGTCGGCGTCGCCGGGGTCGGGCATGACAATGACAAATTCATCACCGCCCAGGCGCGCCACCAGATCGGTGCCACGGACGTTTTGCTGGAGGATATGCGCCACTTCCCTGAGCACTTTATCGCCCACGGCATGGCCCAGGGAGTCGTTGACCGGCTTGAACCGGTCCATGTCCAGGTTCAGCAGCGCCAGAGGCGGGCGATCAGGTCGGTCCAGGTGTTCGCGCAGGCAATCGAACAGGCGGTTGCGGTTGGCCAGCCCGGTCAGCGGATCATGCAAGGAAAGGTGCTTGATCTGGGCGAGCGCCCGCAGCTCGTCGGTGATGTCGGTGGCGGTGCCGCGAAAACCCAGGGTGCCGGCCTCGATGGCCCGTACCGACAGTTTGCAGGTGCGGATGCGCTGGTTGCGCGCGGTGTACTCGCACAGCAGCGGCGCCGAAGAGAGGCTGTTGGCGCCGCCGAGCAGCCATTGGGCAATCGAGATCGAGCCGCCATGGGGGTGGAGCAGCCGTTGCAGAGGTTTGCCCAGCCATTCCGTGGGGCTGAACCCGGTCACTTGTTCGAAGCGCTCCGACAGGTAGGTCAGTGTCCCGGTCGAATCGACCTCCCACAACCAGTCGGATGAGACTTCGGCAATGTCGCGGAAACGTTCTTCACTGCGTTCCAGCGCCTTGCGGTGGGCCAGCAGGCTGGCGTATTGGCTTTCCTGGGCGCGAAGCATCACCAAGGCATGGCGTAGGACGGCCAGCGCCAGGATTCCCAGCACCAGCAGCGCCAGGGCCAGCAAAGGCAGCAGCCCCTTGCGCAGATCCTGGCCCGGGGTTTGTGGTCGCCAGGCCAGGGCCTCCAGGGTCAGGTTGTCGAGCAACAGTTGGGCGGTATCGGCTGGGCCTGGTGTCCTGGCGATATGGGCATCGGGCAGGGCGAAGTCCCGCGCCAGGTTTTTCAGGGCACCGGGGTCCAGGACCTTGACGAAGAGCATCAGGCTGGGCGGGCCGGGAATTTGCGCCACGCTGTTGTCCGTGCCGGTGGTGATGGCGGACACGGCGACGAATGCAGGGGCATCTTCGTGATGCAGCATCTCGACGACCACTTCGTCGTGATTTTCCTCGGTGCTGGCTTTGTTCCACAGGGCGCGCAGATCGCCGGTCAGCCAGGTATCGGCATCGACGTCGCTCATTTGGCCATCGATCACCGAATAGACGGTCTTGCCGGTCGGGGAAATGACAAACACCGCCTGGTAACCGTAGAGCGAATACACGCTGCTACCGACGTTTTCCTGGTCATAGGCCCATTCCTTGTCGACCTGGACATGCAGGTGCCGGTAGGCGTCGCTCCACTTGGAATAGTCGCTCAGGTCGCGGCCAATGCCGGTGCGGATCCCCTCGATGGCCCGTTGGGCGAAAAACAGGCTCTGCTCACGGGCGCGTCGGTCCTGGGTACCGGTGATGTTGAGCAACACGGCGATCGCCAATGCGGACATGACAAACAGCAGGAGCATGATGGCCGGAAAAGTGCGACGGGTGAAGCTACGGGTTGGCGAGCCCGGGGAAAGGACAGTCGAGTCGTTGCCAGCATTTTCAATCATAAAGATAAGTCGTCAGCCAAAAAGCGATTTCACCCGCACCTGTTTTGTATCGGCGGATGGGCTGATTTACTTAGTCGTGTTAACGAATGGGCCGACGGGCTGCGTTGTCTTCGTCATGTGCGGACCTTGAAGCGTGATGCCCACTCGAGGGCGACATCCCGTTGGGGCGGGCATGTATCGCAGTGTGTACCGCACAGGCCCGGATACACCTGCTTGACGAAGGCCCAGGCCGGCGACACAGGCCGGATACACACCGGCGATTAACTACGCCAGCCAGCCGACACCGAGCCTCGGTGCGGGTGACTGGCGCCTTAATCGTCAATCGTCAGAGGAATACCCATGCTCAACTTCTCCCGCAATTCGTCCCTTGTACTCGGCCTGGCCCTGGTCGGCGGCCTGGGTCTCTCCACGGCGGCTTCGGCCTTGACCATGAACGATCTGGCCCAGGGCTACACCCTGGCGGCAGCCGATACCGTGAAGAAACCCGCCGAAGGCAAGTGCGGCGAAGACAAGTTCGCCAAGACCGATACCAACCACGATGGCCAGGTCTCGCGTGACGAGTTCATCGCCGCGGCACCGGAGCGCGCGGCGGAGTTCGACAAGATCGACGCCAACCACGACGGCGGCATCTCGTTGCCGGAAGCCAAGCAATACCTGTCGGCCCAGGCGAAGACCGCGGAAGGCAAATGTGGCGAAGGCAAGTGCGGGGCGGCTATCGAGTCCTGATTCGCCCCGGGTGGTGAGCCTGATGGGTTGATGCCAGCTCCCTCGCCACGGGTGTTCGGTTTCCATTGTGGGGTGGGTGTTCGTTCCATGAGGCTCTCCACATCTCGTTTCCCCCAAGAGAGATGTGTCATGTTGAATTTACCTCAACCCTCGGCAGGCCTCGGCCTGCGTCGGGCCTTGCTCGATGAGCTACGCCAGGCGCCGGCCGGGGATTTCGATTTTCTCGAAGTGGCCCCGGAAAACTGGATCGGAATCGGCGGCCCCCATGGGGCCGCCTTGCATTCGCTGGCCGAACGTTATCCGTTGACGTGCCATGGCCTGTCGTTGTCCCTCGGTGGGCCGGCGCCGCTGGACCTGGCGTTTCTCGGCCAGGTCCGCGGGTTTCTCGAGCGTTTCAACGTGCCGCTCTACAGCGAGCACTTGAGCTACTGCGGCGATGACGGGCATTTGTATGACCTGTTGCCGCTGCCCTTTACCGAAGAAGCGGTGCATCACGTGGCGGCGCGGATCCGTCAGGCCCAGGATGTGCTGGGGCGGCGTCTGGCGGTGGAAAACGTCTCCTATTACGCCGCCCCCCGACAAGACATGAGCGAGCTGGAATTCACCCGGGCGGTGTTGCGCGAAGCCGATTGCGACCTGTTGCTGGACGTCAACAACGTCTACGTCAACTCGATCAATCACGGTTTCGATCCGCGGGCATTCCTGGCGGGCCTCGAGCCGGAGCGGGTGGTCGCGATGCATGTGGCCGGGCATTACGATGAGTCCGACACGTTGAAAATCGACAGCCATGGCGCACCGGTCAAACCGCAGGTCTGGGCGTTGCTGGCCCAGGCCTACGGGCGTTTCGGCGTGCGGCCGACCTTGCTCGAACGGGACTTCAACTTCCCGCCCTATGCCGCGCTGGTGGCCGAATTGCAGACGATTCGCCAGTTGCAATACCCGGCCGTCACCCGGCAGGCGGTGCCCCATGGCTGAGGCCCGGCAGACGCTGCATCAGCAGCAACAGGCGCTGACCCGTTACCTGCGCGACCCGGAACACTGCCCGGTTCCGGCCGGCATGGACGCGGCGCGGGCGCAGGTGTACCGCGACCTGGTCTTCGAAAACATGCGTTCGCTGCTCAGCGGCACCTTCCCCGTGCTGGTGAGCGTACTGGGGCAGACTCCCTGGTGTGCCTGTGTGCGCGGGTTCCTGCGCGAACACCGCTGCGTCACGCCCATGTTCGGTAAAATCGCCGAGGAGTTTGTGACCTACCTCGCGGCCCATCCATCGCCGGACTGGCCGCCGTTCGTGGCGGAGCTGGCGCACTATGAGTGGGTCGAGATGGCGCTGCTGCAATCCGAGGCCGAGCCGTTGCCGAGTCATGATGAGGCCGCCTTGCTCGATCTGCCGCTGCGTGTCTCGCCCCTGGCCTGGCCGCTGGCGTACCAGTGGCCGGTGCATCGCCTGGCCCCGGGCTACCAGCCCTCGACGCCACCGGCCCAGCCGACGCTGTTGCTGGTGCGGCGCACGCCTGGGTTTGAGGTGCGCTTTGCCGAACTCAGCCCGTTGGCCTGGCGTCTTTTGCAGCGCATCGAGGAACATCCCGGGTTGGCGGGGCGAGGGCAGTTGCTGGCGTTGGCGCAGGAGGCGGGGGTGGCTTCGTTCGAGTTCATGGACAGCGCCGTGGCGCTGTTGCGGCGGATGCAGGAGCAAGGGGTTGTTGGCGTGCAGCCACATCCCGTCAATTAAACCCAACCCCTGTGGGAGCGAGCTTGCTCGCGATGGCGGTATGTCAGTCATTGTGACGTCGACTGACCCACTGCTATCGCGAGCAAGCTCGCTCCCACAAGGGTTTTTTGTCAGGCTTTACTTGGGTGAGGCAGGCCGCTCTTCAGCAGCGCATCCACACTCAGCTTCCCAGCCCCTTGCAGCACCAACGGCAGCAACGCCACCAGGTAGATCAACGGCAGCTTGAAGTTGCCATGCCCCTTGTTGGTAATCGCATAACCCTGGGCCAGTTCGCTCAAGCTCGACCAGTCCGCCGGCCAGTGTACGGCAGCGGTCGCCACCACGGTGACGACGATCAGCACCAGCGCCGACAGGCGCGTGCCCAAGCCGATCAACAGGGCGATGGCGCCGATCAGTTCGGCCCACATCGCCAGGTCCCAGTTCCACTGGGCCGGTACATGGTCGAAGGGGAACGGGAAGGCCGACTGGATCTCGGCGAACCAGTTCTCGCCATTCCATTTTTCCAGGCCGGATTCGAAAAACTCCCAGGCCAGGAACAGGCGCAGGCCCAGCGGCGCGAGCCAGGCGCCTGCCTGATCGAGATGCAGGTGCAGTGTTTTCAGTACGTTTGAATACATGATCGGCCTCCCTGGGCTCAAGCGTGTTGCGGCCGTTGGCGGCGCTGAGTGGCCTGGGCCAGCTTGCCCACCAGGCGGATGGCGGTGGCGGCGCAGATCAGGCCGAACGGCAGCACGTACCAGTCGCTCATGGGAATGCGCTTGAAATTGGAGTAGGCAAAGATCGCCGCCAGCACCCACATACCCGTGACATGCAGGCGCTTCCAGGCCTTGAAGCCGATCAGGCGCGTGGTGCTTTTGAACGAGGTCAGGGCCAGCAGCAGGATGAAGACGTAGCCCACGGTGCCCGGCACGTTGCCGAGGGTGGTGCGGCCGGGCCAGAACTCGGTGTTGAGCTGGCCGTAGCTGTAGATCAGCACCGCGTGGACCAGATGGGAGAAGGCAAACGCCAGCCCGATGAAGCGTCGTTCACGCACCAGCGAGCGGCTCAGGGGCGAGGGCACCAGCACCGCGAATGCCGAGGCGGTGAAGGCCAGCAGGAAGAGGAAGAAGGACGAACGAGCCGTGGCGCGAATGGCGCTGCGCACGCCTTCGGTGAGGTCCGGGTTGAGCACCAGGATCAACCCGGTCATCAACAGCACCAGGGCGGCGAGCAGGCTGAACAGCGACCAGCCCTGGAAACGAAGGGGAGATGCAGTTGCGGTAGGCATGTAAAGGCTCCTTGGATGTCGAGGCCCGGTGGTGATAGCCGCCGGGGTACGAGGAGTCTTTCAAGCCGGTGTAAGCGGGGTGTGTCCGCAACGCCTTATCGTGCAAGTTTGTGTATGTCCATCATCCGCAGACACACTGACATACAAACCTGCATCCAAATCCAATACCCCACAGGGGGATTGGTAAGGCATCAATCTGTATAACGCCTCGGAACAGTGTGGGAGCGAGCTTGCTCGCGATGGCGTCAGGTCAGTTGAACAGGCGCCGGCTGATACACCGCTATCGCGAGCAAGCTCGCTCCCACAGAGGTTGTTGGTTGTGTCAGCTTGCGAAGGCCAGGCGCAGCTCGGCGCATAGGCCGCCGCCGTCGCGGTTGCTCAGGGTCAGTGAGCCGCCCATGGCGATCGCCAGTTGCTGGGCGATCGCCAGGCCCAGGCCGGTGCCACCGGTTTCCCGGTTGCGCGAGCTTTCCACCCGATAGAACGGTTTGAGCACCTCGGCCAGTTCCAGCTCGCTGATCCCGGGGCCACGGTCCAACACCTGGATCACCAGTTGCCCGTTGGATGCCGGTTGCACCTGGATCTGCGCCGCGCCGCCGAATTTCAAGGCGTTGTCCACCAGATTGACCAGCACCCGCCGCAGGGCATGGGGGCGGGTGTCGATGACGGCGGCGTTTTTCCCGCACAGTTGCACGTCCTTGCCGGTGTCCTGGTAGTCGAACACCAGGCTGTCGAGAAACGCATCCAGGCTGATCCGGCAGCTGGCCTCGGTGGCGCCATGGATGCTGCGGGCATAGGCCACGCCTTCACGCACCAAGTGTTCCATTTCGCTCAAGTCGCTCCACAGTTTGTCCCTTTCGATCCCTTCGTCCATGAACTCGGCGCGCAGCTTCATGCGCGTGATGGGCGTCTGCAAGTCATGGGAAATCGCCGCCAGCAACTGCATGCGCTCCTTGAGGTAGGCGGCGATGCGGTCCTGCATGGCATTGAAGGCCTTGGCCGCATGCACCACTTCGGTCGGGCCCTTTTCGTCCAGGCGGACGCTGTGGGCGTTCGGGTCGAGGGTTTCCACCGCCTGGGCCAGCCGGGTCAGGGGGCCGACGGCGATGCGCACGGCCAGCCAGGTGCAGCCGATCAACAGCGCCAACTGCCCCAGCAACACCATCGGCAGCCAGGGGGAGAGGGGCATCATCGCCGGGCGTACGTCGATGGTCAGCGGGCTGCCGTCCCCCAGGCGCAGGAGCGCCTGATAGTGCATTTTCGGCCCGGGAATCTGCTTGAAGGTCAGGCCATAGGCCTGGCCGATGGCTTCCTGGATCGAACTGACCGAGATCGGCGCATCGGCAAGATCCATCGGTTGCCCGGGCTGGCCTTCGTCGAGCAGGTAGCCATAGTTGCGCCGGGCGAGTTTCGGCAGCCAGGCCGGGCGTTCGGCGGCAGGCAGGCGGTCGAGAATGGCGACGGAGGTCGAGACATCGGTTTCCAGGTTGCCGAGCATGGTCGACTTGGCACTCTGATAGCGCTCGTAGTATTGGACACCGAAGGACAGGCCCTGGGCCAGGATCAGGCCGATCAGGAAGATCAGCGACAACCTCGAGGCCAGGGTCCGTGGCCAACGCAGCGGCAGACTCATACCGAGGCCTCGAGGATCTCCACCGGCAGCGAGAACACGTAGCCTTCGCTGCGCACGGTCTTGATGTAGGCCGGTTCCCGGGCGTCGTCCAGCAGGCGCTGGCGCAGGCGACTGACCAGCAAATCGATGGAACGATCGAACAGGTCGGCGTCCCGGCCCTGGGTGAGGTTAAGCAACTGGTCGCGGTTGAGCACCCGTTGCGGATGGTCGAGGAATACCCGCAACAAACGATATTCGGCGCCGCTCAAGGCAACCATGGTGCCGTCGGTGTCCAGCAGGTGGCGGGCGGTGGTGTCCAGGCGCCAGCGCCCGAACGCCAGCAGGCGACCACTTTCAGTGACCACTAGGTTGGGCGGCAGCATGCGGGTGCGGCGCAGCACGGCGTTGATCCGCGCCAGCAGTTCGCGGGCGGCGAACGGCTTGACCAGGTAATCATCGGCGCCCATCTCCAGGCCGATGATGCGGTCGGTTTCGTCGTTGCGTGCGGTGAGCATCAGCACCGGCGTGGCCTTGTGCTTGCCGGCACGCAGCTCCCGGCACAGCACCAGGCCGTCGTCGCCGGGCATCATGATGTCCAGCACGATCAGGTCCACCGGGGTGGTTTCCAGGAAAGCGCGCATCTGCCGGCCATCGGCGACGACAGTGGTGCGCAGGCCATTCTTTTTCAGGTAGTTGCCAACCAGCTCTCTGATCTCGCGATCGTCATCCACTATCAACACGTGATCGACATGATCCATGGTGTCCAGCTCCTCGGCGTTTCGTTGTGAGCAGTCTACAGGCGCCGGCCGGCCCGGCTCGCGGCGGTTTGTATTGCAGTGTATCTGGCGCGCGACGGATACACAGCGATGCAAAAAGCCACCGGGCTCGATACAGACGCGATACCTGCGCGGCATTCAATGGCACCCATCGAGGCAACACAACGCAGCCTCGGCAGATAAACCCCATTGAATCGAGGAATCGCCATGAACACCAAAGCCCTCTACGCCGCCTGCCTTTTCGCCGCGCTGAACATCTGCACCCTGTCGGCCCGGGCCGAAAGCAACGTGCAGGCGCACAGCTACACCTACGGCACCCACCTGGACATCCAGAAGGTGCTTTCCCTTACCGAAGACGCCGAGCCGACCTGCGGCGTGGTCAACGCCCACATGACCTACCTGGATTCGGCAGGCCACGAGCAAGCGCTGGACTATCGCAAGTTTTCCGATAACTGCAGCAACCAGAACTGACCTGCTTTTGTGGCGAGGGAGCTTGCTCCCGCTGGGGCGCGAAGCGGCCCCTTTATTTTCCTGACGTACCCAGTTGTCAGGTCGATTTCGGGGGCTGCTGCGCAGCCCAGCGGGAGCAAGCTCCCTCGCCACAGGGTCTATGTCAGCCTTTTAGATTGAGGTGTTGCCATGCTTCTGATCGCTTTTCTCGGCGGGATCCTGACGATTCTCAGCCCCTGTATTCTTCCGGTGGTGCCGTTTCTGTTCGCCCGGGCCGATCGCTCCCGCGGCTCGGTGCTGCTGACCCTCGGCGGCATGGTGCTGACGTTCGCCCTGGTCTCCAGCCTGGCGGTGGTCAGTAGCGAATGGGTGGTGCGCGCCAGCAGCGTCGGCCGGCAAGTGGCCTTGGTGGTGATGGTGGTGTTCGCCTTGTCATTGATCTTCAGCCGGGTCGGCATCTGGCTGGCGCGGCCGCTGGTCAGCCTGGGCAATCGCCTGGACGCCGGGGCCGGGCGGATGGCCGGGCCGGTGGCCTCGGTGCTGGTCGGGGTCGCCACCGGGCTGCTCTGGGCACCGTGTGCCGGGCCGATACTCGGGGTGATCCTGACCGGTGCGATGCTGCAAGGCGCCAGCGCACAAACCAGCCTGTTGTTGCTCGCCTACGGCCTGGGCAGTGCCTTGTCCCTGGGCACATTGATCCTGGCCGGGCGTGGGCTGGTCTGGCGCCTGAAACTCTCGCTGCCGATCACCACCTGGTTGCGCCGGGGAACGGGGGCAGTGGTGTTGCTGGCAGCCGTGGCGATTGGCACCGGGGCGGACGATCGGTTGTTGGCGGCGACTTCCTCCCAAGCCTCGGCCACCTTGGAACAAGGCTTGCTGAAGAACGTGCCCAAGGTCATTGACTATGTGGTGAGCAAGGCCGGCGCAAGCTCTATGCCGGCCCTCGAATCCCAGGGCGCCATGCCTGCGCTGGACGGCGCGGTGCAATGGCTGAACTCGCCGCCACTGAGCAGCGAGTCACTGCGGGGCAAGGTGGTGCTGGTGGACTTCTGGACCTACGACTGCATCAACTGCCAGCACACCTTGCCCTATGTGAACGGTTGGGCGAAGAAGTATGAAAAGGACGGGCTGGTGGTGATCGGTGTCCACACCCCGGAATACGGCTACGAGAAGATCATCGATAACGTACGCGAGCAGGTACGCAAACTGGACATCCACTACCCGGTGGCGATCGACAATCAGTATGCGATCTGGCGTGCCTTCAACAATCAGTACTGGCCGGCCCATTACTTCATCGATACCAAGGGGCAGATGCGCTACAGCCACTTTGGCGAAGGGCGCTACGGCGAGCAGGAGCAGGTGATCCAGCAGTTGTTGCAGGAGGCGAAGACGGGTTGATGACTAGAGCGAGCTTGCTTGTGCGAGGGGAATCTGTGGGAGCAAGGCTTGCCCGCGAAGCAGACGACTCGGTTTCAGATAGACCGCGCGAACTTCATCGCGGGCAAGCCTTGCTCCCACAGATTCCCTCGCCACAAGTCGATGTAGTGGTGCTGGCCCCTTGCTCATTTGCATCCAGTCAAACTTCTTTCCTTTCAGAAAGTTGGGCGACAAACCTATGCGTATTTCTATGTGGGTCGTAACGACGTTTCTCGTGGCCGCCGTCTCGCTTGGGGCCCAGGCCAAGGCGCTGACGCAGAACCAGCAGTCGGTGTGCCGCTGGGGTGCGGACATTGCGGCGGGCGCGCAGGCGTCGAAGCTTTCCGGCGTCAGCCTGTACGGCGCGCGCAAGAAGCTGCAAGTGCGCAAGTTTCCCCGGCCCTGGATGCGCATGACCGCCTTGGGCATTACCGAGCAGACTTACAACAGCGCTTCGCGTCTGAAGCCTGCTGCGGTCAAGCAGACCTACTACGAACAATGTGTTCGTCATGAGCTGGCACGCCGATAGGCCTCAGGCCGGGCTCCGGCCTGGCATCTCGATACCGTGCTGGTGCACCCGCCGATACAGGGTCGCCCGGGAAATGCCCAGGGCCCGGGCGGCGGCGGTGGGTTTCCAGCGGTGGCGCACCAGGGCATCGAGCAGCGCCTGGCGTTCCGGGCTGGCGCTCGGCTGCGGTCCATGATCGGCGGCGTCCGCGCGGTGCAATGACTCGGGCAGGTGGCTGAGTTGGACCACACTGGCTTCGCACACCGCGCAGGCATAGCGCAGCACATGGCGCAACTGGCGGACATTGCCCGGCCAGTGATAACCGAGCAGGCATTCCAGCGCCGCGCTGCTCAGTTGCACTGTCTCCCCACAGAGCGCCGACTCCTCGGCAAGCATTCGATTGATCAGCGCCAGCCGGTCGCTGCGTTCGCGCAACGGCGGTAGCTGGAAACGCGCGCCACCGAGGCGGAAATACAAATCCTCACGAAACTCGCCAGCGGCCACCAGGGTCTCCAGGTCGCGGTGGGTGGCGCAGATCACCTGGATGTCCACGGCCTTGCGGCGGGATGCCCCCAGCGGCGCCACTTCACCCTCGGCCAGCACCCGCAGCAGGCGGGTCTGCAAGGCCAGCGGCATGTCACCGATCTCATCCAGGAACAAGGTGCCGCCATCGGCCTGTTGCAGCAGGCCTTGCATGCCTTTGGCCGAGGCACCGGTGAAGGCGCCGGCGACGTAGCCGAACAATTCGCTTTCGATCAGGCTTTCGGGAATGGCGGCGCAATTCAACGCCACGAAAGGGCGATCATGGCGCTGGCTGGCCTGGTGCAGCTGCCGGGCGAACACTTCCTTGCCGGAACCGGTTTCGCCCTGGATCAGCACCGGCAGGTTGCGATCCTTGACCCGTACCGCCAGGCGCAGGCTGTCGGTCAGGCGCGGATCGATCTCGGCCGGCGTCATCGCCACCCGCGGACGCGGATTGGCCCGCTGGCGGGGGGCGCTCAAGCGGCCATGCAAAGCGTGATCGAGGAAGCAGAGGCTTTCGTCCCGGGCCCGGTGCAGCCGCTGCTGGTCGAACACCTGGCCGATGTGTTGCGGCAACTGTCCGTAATGTTGCAGCAGGTAGTGGCGGGCGGCCGGGTTCAGGGCTTGCAGGCAACCGTCGTCGTCCCAGGCGAACAGGAAGTCCGGTTGGCTGTCGACGTAGCCGGCGTTGCGATGGGCCCGGAGCACCCAGTAGCCCTGGGCACTGCTCATGAAAAACGCCTGCTCGATCTCCCGGGCGCTCTGCACGACCATTTGCCGGATCAGGTGCTGCGAGCGTCGATCATCCGGCGAGCGCACTGCCGAGACGTCCAGCACCCCGAGCAATTCGCCCTGGGGGTCGAAGACCGGTGCGGCGGAGCAGGTCAGGCCAATGAACGCCGCGCGGAAATGGTCGCGCTTGTGCACTGTCACCGGGGCTTTGCCCGTGAGCACCGCCGCCACGCCACAGGTGCCTTCTTCACCCTCCGACCAACATGTGCCCAGGTACAGCCCAGCCTTGCGGCAGTCATTGCGGATCGTGGTTTCCACCCGATAGTCGATGGTCTGGCCCTGGGCATCGGTCAAGAGCACGCAGTAGTCGGCATCACGTACCCGGCCATGGAGGCGGGCCACTTCTTCACTGGCGATATTGAGGAACAGCTCGGAGCGCTCGCGGCATTGCTTGAGCACGTCCTGGGACAGGATGCGCGGGCCCTGCAGCGAACCGGGGTCCAGGTGATGTTGCTCCAGGGAGCGGCGCCAGGAGTCGAGGATCAGGTCCGGGACCGGCAGTTGAGGCAATTGCGCCGCGTTTTTCACCACGCGGCTGACGCAATCCACGTGCGCCCGGGAGTGAGCGGAAAGCATAGGGGCCTCCGATTCAGCTTCTTGTCGTTGTGCGCACATTAAGCGCCGTTCGCCGGGTGCAGACAAGCACGACGGGTTGTGCGGGCAGATGTGAGACGCCACGTCTCAGCGTCTCGCGGTTACCTCGTGCAGGCTGACATGGAGCGTCTCAGCGAGGCTCGCTTGGCCTCATCGAACATCCCGCCTGGACCGCTCTGGCCCGGCTGTCTCCTGGACTTTTCCCGTAGCTGGCACCGCCCTTGCTGTACCCCTGGAGCCCGCCCGCCGGGTCATCCAATAATAACAACGAGGTGCCTATGTTCTCCTGCCCAGGCCGTTCGCCTGTTTCTCCCGCGGTGGCACCATGAGCCGCCGGCCACTGACCGTGGGCATCATCGCCAACCCCGCATCGGGCCGCGACGTGCGGCGCCTGACCGCCAATGCCGGGCTGTTTTCCAGCACCGACAAGGTCTCGGTGATCCAGCGCCTGTTGGCCGCTTTCGGTGCCACCGGCATCGAGCGGGTGTTGATGCCCACCGACATGATTGGCATGGCCGCCGCCGTGCTGAAGAACAGCCACAGCCGCCAGGCCCGCAGCAGCCACTGGCCGGCCCTGGAGTTCCTCGACCTGACCCTGCGCCAGACCGTCGAAGACACCCGCCAGGCCGCGCGCCTGATGGCCGAGCGCGAGGTGGCGCTGATCGCCGTGCTCGGTGGCGACGGTACCCACAAGGCGGTGGCCGCCGAAGTGGGGGACATCCCGTTGCTGACCCTGTCCACCGGCACCAACAACGCCTTTCCCGAACTGCGCGAAGCCACCAGTGCCGGACTGGCCGGTGGCTTGTACGCCAGTGGCCGGGTCCCGGCCCAGATCGGTTTGCGCCGCAACAAGCGTTTGCTGGTTTGTGACGCCGGACGTGGCCTGCGGGAAGTCGCCTTGGTGGACGTCGCCGTGTCGCCCCTGCGGTTTGTCGGCGCCCGGGCCATCAGTCGGGCACAGGACTTGGCCGAAGTGTTCGTGACCTTCGCCGAGCCGCAGTCCATCGGCCTGTCGGCGCTATGCGGCTTGTGGTTTCCGGTGTCACGCCAGGCACCGGGTGGCGCCTGGATGCGCCTGGACCCGCAATCCCCCGAAGCGTTGCTGGTGCCGCTCGCGCCGGGCCTGTTGCAGGGCTGTGGCGTGCTCGCCGCCGGCCCCCTGGAACCCGGTGTCGCCCACGGCCTGTCGCTCTCCAGCGGCACCCTGGCCCTGGACGGCGAGCGGGAAATCGAATTCAACGTTCATGACCGGCCCACGGTCACCCTCGATGCCGGCGGTCCACTGAGCATCGATGTCAACGCGGTGCTGGCCTACGCCGCGCAACAACGTTTGCTGGCCATCGGCCGCGAACACCCGCAACACCCTCTGAATCTTCAAGAAGACACCCCAGGAGAATAAAAATGTCGACACCGCTCACCCACGATCAACTGCTGCACGCCTATCAGGTGATGCGCACCATCCGCGCCTTCGAAGAGCGCCTGCACGTGGAGTTCGCCACGGGTGAAATCCCCGGGTTCGTCCACCTGTATGCCGGCGAAGAAGCCTCGGCCGCAGGCGTCATGGCCCACCTGGGCGATGACGATTGCATTGCCTCCAACCACCGTGGCCATGGCCATTGCATCGCCAAGGGCGTGGACGTCTACGGGATGATGGCCGAGATCTACGGCAAGAAAACCGGCGTTTGCCAAGGCAAGGGCGGCTCGATGCACATCGCTGACTTCGAGAAAGGCATGCTCGGCGCCAATGGCATCGTCGGCGCCGGCGCGCCCTTGGTGGTCGGCGCGGCTTTGGCGGCCCGGCTCAAGGGCACCGACAGCGTCGCCGTGGTGTTTTTCGGCGACGGCGGCTCCAACGAGGGCGCGGTGTTCGAAGCCATGAACATGGCCTCGGTGTGGAACCTGCCGTGCCTGTTTGTCGCGGAAAACAACGGCTATGCCGAAGCCACCGCTTCCAATTGGTCGGTGGCCTGCGATCACATCGCCGACCGCGCGGCCGGGTTCGGCATGCCCGGTGTGACTGTCGACGGCTTCGACTTCTTTGCCGTGCATGAAGCCGCCGGGGCCGCCGTCGAACGCGCCCGTGCCGGGGAGGGGCCGTCGCTGATCGAGGTCAAGTTGACCCGCTACTACGGTCACTTCGAGGGCGACGCCCAGACCTACCGGGCCCCCGACGAGGTCAAGCACTTCCGTGAAAACCAGGACTGCCTGATGCAGTTCCGCGAGCGCACGACCCGGGCCGGCTTGCTCACCGTCGAGCAGTTGGACCAGATCGACAAGGAAGTGGACCTGCTGATTGAAAACGCCGTGTACAAGGCCAAGTCCGATCCCAAGCCTTCCTCGGCGGACCTGCTGACTGACGTCTACGTCAGCTATCCCTGAACGCCCTCCTGAACAACAAGAATAGAGAACTCCATCATGGCGAGAAAAATCAGCTATCAGCAGGCAATCAACGAAGCGCTGGCCCAGGAGATGCGTCGGGACTCAAGCGTGTTCATCATGGGTGAGGACGTGGCCGGTGGGGCTGGCGCACCCGGTGAAAACGACGCCTGGGGCGGTGTACTTGGGGTGACCAAGGGCCTTTACGACCAGTTCCCCGGGCGCGTGCTGGACACGCCGCTCTCGGAAATCGGTTACGTCGGTGCGGCGGTCGGGGCCGCCACCTGCGGCGTACGCCCGGTGTGCGAACTGATGTTCGTCGACTTTGCCGGGTGCTGCCTGGACCAGATCCTCAACCAGGCGGCGAAGTTTCGCTACATGTTCGGCGGCAAGGCCTCCACGCCCCTGGTGATCCGTACCATGGTCGGCGCCGGCCTGCGCGCCGCCGCCCAGCATTCGCAGATGCTCACGTCCTTGTGGACGCACATTCCGGGGCTGAAAGTGGTCTGCCCGTCATCGCCTTACGACGCCAAGGGCCTGCTGATCCAGGCGATCCGCGACAACGACCCGGTGATCTTCTGCGAGCACAAGTTGCTCTACAGCATGCAGGGCGAAGTGCCCGAAGAGCTCTACACCATCCCCTTTGGCGAGGCCAACTTCCTGCGCGACGGCAAGGACGTGACCCTGGTGTCCTACGGACGCATGGTCAACACCGCGATGGACGCCGCCCGCAGCCTGGCCGGGCGCGGTATCGACTGCGAAGTCATCGACCTGCGCACCACCAGCCCGATGGACGAGGACAGCATTCTCGAAAGCGTGGAGAAGACCGGGCGCCTGGTGGTGATCGACGAGGCCAACCCGCGCTGTTCCATGGCCACCGATGTTTCCGCGCTGGTGGCACAAAAGGCCTTCGGCGCGCTCAAGGCGCCGATCGAAATGGTCACCGCGCCGCACACGCCGGTGCCGTTCTCCGATGCCCTGGAAGACCTGTACATCCCTGACGCGGCGAAGATCGAGCAAGCCGTGCTCAACGTGATCGAGTGGAGCAAGCGCTGATGAGCCAGATTCATACCTTGACCATGCCCAAGTGGGGCCTGTCGATGACCGAGGGCCGGGTCGATGCCTGGCTCAAGGAGGAGGGCCAGGCCATCGCCAAGGGCGATGAAGTGATGGACGTCGAGACGGACAAGATCTCCAGCAGCGTCGAGGCGCCGTTCTCCGGAATCCTGCGTCGGCAGGTTGCCCGCCAGGACGAAACCCTGGCGGTCGGCGCCTTGCTTGGCATCGTCGTCGACGGCGAGGCCAGCGACGCCGAGATCGACGCGGTCATCGAGCAGTTCCAGTCCAACTTCGTGCCCGGTGACGCAGCCGATGAAGACAGCGGCCCGACACCGCAGAAAGTCGAGTTGGACGGGCGGGTGATTCGCTATTTCGAGCGCGGCGAGGGCGGTACGCCGTTGGTGCTGGTGCACGGTTTCGGCGGCGACCTGAACAATTGGCTGTTCAACCATGAAGCACTGGCTGTCGGGCGGAGGGTCATTGCCCTGGACCTGCCGGGCCATGGCGAATCGTCGAAAACCCTGCAACGCGGCGACCTGGACGAGCTGAGCGGCGTGGTGCTGGCCTTGCTCGATCACCTGGACATCAACGCTGTGCATCTGGTGGGGCATTCCATGGGTGGGGCGGTGTCGCTGAATGCCGCGCGCCTGATGCCCCAGCGCGTACGGTCGCTGACTTTGATCGGCAGCGCCGGGCTGGGCGCGCAGATCAACGGCGGCTACCTGCAAGGTTTCGTCGAAGCGGCCAACCGCAACGCCCTCAAGCCGCCACTGGTGCAACTGTTCTCCAATGCCGAGCTGGTCACGCGGCAGATGCTCGACGACATGCTCAAGTACAAGCGCCTGGAAGGCGTGGACGCCGCCCTGCGGCAACTGTCAGCGACGCTGTTCGCCGACGGCCGCCAGCAGGTGGACTTGCGCGATGTGGTGCAGGCCGGTCACGTACCGACCCTGGTGATCTGGGGCAGCGACGACGCAATCATCCCGGCGGCCCACAGCGAAGGGCTGGATGCCCAGGTCGAAGTGCTCCCCGGCCAGGGCCACATGGTGCAGATGGAAGCGGCCGAGCAGGTCAATCGATCGATTATCGAGTTCATCGCACAGCACTGACCAAGCGGGCGGCGATGAATCGCCGCCCTATAAAATCCTCTGGAGGCAACTATGAACGTTTCAATCAAGCCGACCCGCAGCATGCGCGCCGCCGTCTGGCATGGCCGCAACGACATTCGCGTCGAAGACGTGCCACTGCCGGTTTCGCCGCCGGCCGGTTGGGTGCAGATCCGCGTGCAATGGTGCGGCATCTGCGGCTCGGACCTGCATGAATACGTGGCCGGGCCGGTGTTCATCCCGGTGGACGCGCCGCACCCGCTGACCGGGATCAAGGGCCAATGCATCCTCGGCCATGAGTTCTGCGGCGAAATCGTCGAACTGGGTGCCGGCGTCGAGGGTTTCAGTGTCGGTGAACCGGTGGCGGCCGATGCCTGTCAGCACTGCGGCACTTGCTATTACTGCACCCACGGGCTCTACAACATCTGCGAGAACCTGGCCTTCACCGGGCTGATGAACAACGGCGCGTTCGCGGAGCTGGTCAACGTACCGGCGAACCTGCTCTACAAACTGCCTGCCGACTTTCCGACCGAGGCCGGTGCGTTGATCGAGCCGCTGGCGGTGGGCATGCATGCGGTGAAAAAGGCCGGCAGCCTGTTGGGTCAGAACGTGGTGGTGGTCGGCGCCGGGACCATCGGCCTGTGCACCATCATGTGCGCCAGGGCGGCCGGTGCGGCCCAGGTGATTGCCCTGGAAATGTCTGGAGCCCGCAAGGCCAAGGCCTTGGAAGTCGGCGCCAGCCATGTGATCGATCCGAACGAGTGCGACGCCCTGGCCGAAGTCCGCCGCCTGACCGCGGGCCTGGGGGCCGATGTCAGTTTCGAATGCATTGGCAACAAGCACACTGCCAAGTTTGCCATCGACCTGATCCGCAAGGCCGGCAAATGCGTGTTGGTGGGCATTTTCGAGGAGCCGAGCGAGTTCAACTTCTTTGAACTGGTCTCCACCGAGAAGCAAGTGCTTGGCGCGCTGGCTTACAACGGTGAGTTCGCCGATGTGATTGCCTTCATCGCCGACGGACGCCTGGACATCTCGCCGCTGGTGACCGGGCGCATCCAGTTGGAGGAGATCGTCGGGCAGGGCTTCGAGGAACTGGTGAACAACAAGGAGCACAACGTGAAGATCATCGTGTCCCCCGCACGGATCTGAGAGCGCCCGGGTGGGCGATTTGGCGATGGCCGGCAGCGGTCGTCGCCTTTTTTTCAGGTATAAGCCAGCAGGCGGCCGCAGCAGATCACCGCGATCCATAGCGCCATGGACACCAGCGCCTGGGTTCTGGCCAGGCCAGGTGCCTTGTGGTGGGTGTTCCATTGCTGGACGCTGCGGTAGGTTCCAACGTGGAATACAAGGGCGTTGAGGCCCGCCGCCGCAATCAGACAGAGCTTGAGGGCGAAGACGTCGTTGCCGGCAAAGTCATGGGGGTGAGCGCTGAACATCATCAGCCCGGCAGGTACGATCAGCAGCAGGGCCGCAACGGCCCAGGTCAGCAGATGACGGGCCAGGGCGGTCACGGCGATGCCCTTGGACAGCCCCAGGATGCGCAGGTCGAACATCACCACCGCGCCCACCAGCACCGAAAAGCCAATGATGTGCACGACTTCCACCAGCGGGTAGAGCCACAGCTCGCTGCGCATGGCCACCGCCAGGGATGAATCCCCCAGCTGGTCCATCCAGCCTTGGGTCGCGCCAGTCTGGGAGGCCTGCATCAGCGCAACTCGGTGGTCTTGTCGTCGATGGTGAAGCGTTCGGCGCGCAATTCGTCGGGCTTGTTGCGGTTTGCATAGCCGACCACGGTGGCCCGGTTACCCGCTTTGAGCATGTCTTTGGTCAGTCCCCGATTCTCCATGCGTGACGGCGGGGCCAGCACGACGGTCCAGGTTTTGTCGGTGGTTTGCAGGCGCACGTAGCCATGGGGATGGGAGTAACCGGCTTCCTTGATGGTGCCGTCGAGTTCCAATGGGGTGCTGGCGTCGTATTCGCTCCAACCGTGGTGAGCGAGTGCTGCCGTGGCCATCAGCATCGACGCCAAACCGATGCAACGAAGGATAACGTTCATGGCAAGGTCTCCTTTTGGGGGGGCGGTTCAACCAGACACGTAATTGCGCCAGACCCGCCGTTCATCGAGTTGAAGCCGCTGTTCCTCGTCCTTGCGCAAGGGGCGGTCGCAATCGAGAAAGAACTCATCGAGTTGTGGCAGCTTGACCTGGGTGGCGCTGAGCATGGTGTGGACCTGCCCACGATGATGGATCTGATGTTCGAACAGGTGCAACAGCAGTCGGTCGATTCGTTCGAGCACCACCCCGTCGGCACGCACCAGGTCGACGCAGCGGGCGAGGTCTTTTTCTCGCAGTGATTCGCAGAAGGCCACAAGCCGCTGGTCGGTTTGAGCCTGGCTCTGCATGAGCTGGGCAAAGGGCAGGATCTCGGAGAAATCTTTTATCTGGCCGTCCCGGTCACCTTCCAGGGCGGTGAGGTAATAGCGGTCCACTTCCAGGATGTGGCAAAGCGTGGCTTGGATGGACGGGAAGAACCCCGTGCGCGGCGCGGCGTAGTCAGCCTCGCTCAACTGCGCGCAGGCGCCGAGCAGCCTGTGGTTGGCCCATCGGTTGTTCAGGGCCTGGGCCAGGAAATAGTTCATGGGCGGTCTCCCTGTTGTGTTCGCCACCGACAGTGTGGGAGCGAGCTTGCTCGCGATGAAGGCGGCACATTCAGCATAGTCGCTTCAGGCAGACCGCTATCGCGAGCAAGCCCGCTCCCACACAGGCCTTCATATTTCTAGGGCGAGGTCCTAAAGCCCCACATCCGGCAACGCCGGCCGATTGGCCATGGCCTTGGCCATGATCTGCTCCACATACACTCGGTCTTCCTCTGGCAAGGCCAGGCGCGGTGGGCGGGTGAGGGCGCTGCCGCGGCCGGCGATGGCTTCGCACAGCTTGATGCATTGCACCAGATCGGCGCGGGCGTCCAGGTGCAGGATCGGCATCAACCATTCGTAGATCGGCATCGCTTCGGCGAACCGTCCGGCGCGGGCCAGGCGGAAAATGGTCTCGCCTTCCTTCGGGAACACGTTGGACATGCCCGAGACCCAACCTTCGGCGCCCACGGCAAGGCTTTCCAGTACCACGTCATCGAGGCCGGCGAACAACACAAAGCGATCGCCGACTTCATTGCGCACGTCGATGAAGCGCCGGGTGTCGCCGGAGGAGTCCTTGAAACACACCACGTTGTCGCAATCGGCCAGGGAAATCAGGATGTCCGGCGTCACGTCATTCTTGTAGATCGGCGGGTTGTTGTAGACCATCAGCGGCACATCGGCGTGGCGGGCCACGTAGCGGAAATGCTCGGCGGTCTCGAAGGGTTTGGAGCCGTAGACCAGCGCCGGCATCAGCATCACCCCGTCGACGCCCACCTTACGCACTGCGTTGGCGACCTTGGCGGCCTGCACGCTGGTGAACTCGGCCACGCCGCAAATCACTGGCACGCGGCCACGGGAGGCGTCCACCGCGACTTCGGTCACGGCGATTTTTTCCTCGGCGCTCAGGGACGTGTTTTCCCCCACCGAGCCACAGACCACCAGGCCGGAAACACCGTCCCGAATGACGTTGGAAATCACTTGGTGGGTTTTTTCCAGGTTGATGGAAAAGTCATCGTTGAATTGAGTGGTGACGGCAGGGAACACGCCGCTCCAGTTGATGCGTTTGCTCATGGTTGTCTCCGGTGGTTAATGGTATTTCGTATACGCAAATAAAGTTGAGTCGAATACAGAGCTTTTGTGGCGAGGGAGCTTGCTCCCGCTGGGCTGCGAAGCGGCCCCAATAACGACCTGGCAACTCGGTGTGTCAGGCAAATCCAGAGGGCCGCTTCGCGACCCAGCGGGAGCAAGCTCCCTCGCCACAGGGGATGTGCAAAATTCATGCGCCAGGCCAAGTGTCGGAAAGCCGATAGCCCTGCGGCCACGGATCGGCCGGGTCGAGCAACAGCTGATGGGTCCCGGTGATCCACGCCCGTCCGGCGATGCATGGGTAAATCGCCGGGCGTGTAGCCACATCAGTCAGTGAGTCGATGCGGCAGTGGAATTCGGAGCCGATGATCGAGCGGCCGATAAACCGCTCGCCCACCTGCATCAAACCCTTGGCGTGCAGCACCGCCATGCGTGCCGAGCAGCCGGTGCCGGTGGGGGAGCGGTCGATCTTGCCGGGCTGGATCACCACGGCGTTGGCGCCAGTGGCGATCCCATTCTCCTGGACGATGGGCGCGGCGATCTGGCAGAACGAGATGTGCGACCAATCAGGATTCAACGGGTGCACGAAGCCCAGTTGTTCGTTGGCGGCGCGGGTGATCTTCAAGCCCACGGTCACCAGCTCGGCGGCTTCATCGGGGCGAATGGCAAAACCCAGGCGTTGGGCGTCGACGATGACAAAGCTGTCGCCGCCGTAGGCGGTGTCCACCTGCAGGGAGCCCAGGCCTTCGACTTCGATCCAGGCATCGAGGCGGTCGGCGAAGGAGGGCACGTTCTTGATCTCGACCCGTTGCACCTTGCCGTCGCGGCAGTCGGCCACCGCCTCGATCAGGCCGCCCGGCGCTTCCAGCACCAGGCGGGTCTGGGGCTCGGTCATCGGCAGGATGCCGCTGTCCAGCAACACGGTGGCGACGCACAGCGAGTTGGAGCCGGACATCGGCGGAGTGTCGGCCGGTTCCATGATGATCCAGGCCATTTGCGCCCGTGGGTCCTTGGCCGGCACCAGCAGGTTGACGTGACGGAACACACCGCCGCGGGGTTCGTTGAGGACGAAGTTGCGCAGGGTCTGGTCCTGGGCGATCCAGCGTGACTGCTCCCACACCGTGGCACCGGGTGGTGGCGCGACACCGCCGACGATCACATCGCCGACTTCGCCTTCGGCGTGGCAACTGACTACATGGATGATTTTGGATGAGCGCATGAGTCAAATCCTTGGGTTGTCTGGTCGGGCCTCATCGCGAGCAAGCTCGCTCCCACATTGAAATGCGTTCCCCTGTGGGAGCGAGCTTGCTCGCGATAGGGCCATCCGCTATTTCACCGACTTGAGAAACGCCGCCGTCTCCGGCTGAATCGGGTTGCCGATCACCTGGTCCGGCGGGCCGATTTCATGGACCCGACCGTTGCAAAAGAACGCCACGCGGTCGGACACGTCCCGGGCGAAGCGGATCTCGTGGGTCACCAGCACCATGGTCATGCCGTCTTCGGCGAGCATGCGCATGGTGTCCAGCACTTCGCCCACCAGTTGCGGGTCAAGGGCCGAGGTGGCTTCGTCGAAGAGCATGTAGTCCGGCGACATCGCCAGGGCCCGGGCAATGGCCATGCGCTGTTGCTGGCCGCCGGAAAGCTTGCCGGGGAAGGCCTTGAGCTTGTCCCCCAGACCCACATGTTCAAGCTGCTTCACCGCCAGGGCCTCGGCGTCCTGCCGGCTCTTACCGAGCACCTTGCGCGGCGCCAGCATCACGTTTTCCAGCACGGTCAGATGGGGAAAGGCATTCCATTGCTGGAAGACGATGCCGATCTTCTGCCGCAAGTGATTGAGATCAGTGGCCCGGTCATGAACCTCGATGCCGTCCACGCGGATGCTGCCTTTCTGGATCGGCTCCAGGCCGTTGATGCACATCAGCAGGGTCGACTTGCCAGAGCCGGAACCGCCGATGATGGACACCACTTCGCCCTTGTCCACCGTCAGGCTCACACCCTTGACCACTTCCAGGTCACCGAAGGATTTGTGTACGTTTTCGATCTCAATCATTTTCCTGCCACCTTCTTTCCAGGCGTGCGCCGAGGCGGGCGACCACCAGGCTCATGACGTAGTAAATGAGGCCCGCGATGCACAGCACCAGCAGGGGTTCCTGAATGCGCGTGACGATGGTTTGCGACGCCCGCAGCAATTCGACGATGCCGATCCACATCACCAGCGCGGTGTCCTTCATCACGCCCAGCACCAGGTTCAGCCAGCCGGGAAAGGCCACCCGCGTGGCAATCGGCAGGACGATGAAGCGCAGGTCCTGCACATAGCTCAGGCCCAGCGACCGGCTGGCCCGGCGGGTGCTCAACGGCACCGCCAGCACGCCACCGCGGACGATCTCGGTGAAGTACGCCGCGGCGTAGATCCCGAGGACGATGCAGCCGACGGCAAAGGCGCTGAGGTTCAGGCCGGCGATGCTTTTGAGGGAGTTGAACAGCACGAACTGGATCAGTAGCGGCACACTGCGAAACACGTCCAGCAGCCAGGCCAGTGGCAGGCTGGCCCGCGGCAGCAGCGCCCGCAACAGGCCGAACAGCAACCCGGCGAAGGTGCCCAGCAGGATCGACCACACGGTCAGTTGCAGCGTGACCCAGGCCCCCTCGAGCAAATACAGCAGGTCGTTGACGCTGAGGCTTGTAGAAAACATGACCCACCCTCCTCAGTAACGAAACAGCCGCCAGGACAACAGCCGGGCCAACCCGACGATCAGCTTGGCGATCAGGTAATACAGCACCGCCGCGAGGGCGAAGTATTCGAAGGTGCGGAAGGTCTTGACGTTGTATTCCTGGGTGACGCCGGTGAGGTCGTTGTTCAGGCCGACCACCACCCCCAGGGACGTCATCAGCACCGCCCAGACCATCTGGTTGGTCAGCGGGTAGAAGACGATGCGCAACAGTTGCGGGACGATGATCATCCGGTAGGCCTGGAAGGCACTCATCCCCAACGAACGGGCGGCGCGCATTTGCGTACCGGGCACGGCCTTGAGGCCGCCGCGAAAGTTTTCCGCCAGGTAGCCGGCGTTGTTGAAGGTGATCCCGGCCAACAAGGCCAGCCAGGAACTGACGTGCAGCCCGAGGGAGCCGAGGCCGAAGTAGAGGATGTAGATCTGGAACAGCGAGGGCGTGTTGCGGGCGATGGACACCCAGCCGTTGCCCACGCCCCGCAGCAAGCGATTCGGGGCTTGGCGCATCACCGTCAGCACCAGGGCGATCAGCACGCCGAAAATCATCGACAGCGCGGCGGTCTCGAAGGTCACCCAGGCCCCGGCGAGCATGTCGGGCAGGGCGCGCAAGGCCGGGCGCCATTGGAAGCTGTAGTCAAACATGGGACGGGCTCCCGGTGCGGGTGGGTTGCAGCCATGTTGGCGGCTGGCCGCGAGTGGCGGCGGTGCACGCGGCCTCGACGCAATCGGCGAGGGCGGCAAAGTGCACCCCGCGACCGACCAGGCCGGGTGCGTAGTGGGCGTATTTACCGGAGTTGGTCATCAGCGTGGTGGCGCGGGGCGGGATCACCGGCTCACCCAACATGCACCAACAGGTGTCGGTCATCAGCACCGCGCCGAAGGCCTCGATGGCGGTCAGATACCCGGCTTTGCGGGCCTGCTCCAGCACCGCCCGACCGCAGGTGATTGCCAGCACCACATAGGGATGCTTGACCCGGCCCGCGCACAAGGTCGCGAGGGCGGCGAATTCGCTGAGGGAGAAATGCGGATTGCCCAGGGACACCACGTCCACCCAGTTATCTCGGGCGCTGTTGAGTTCGCGCCAACTGGCAAGCAGGCCCGTGGCATCGACGCTTTCCTGTGGCAACGCGACGTCGCGCTCCAGGACATCGGCCGGGTCGAGGGCTTCCGGTGTCACCCCGGCGATGTGGAACAGCGGCGCGGCGCTGGTGGTGGCGAACGCGGCGCCGAAGGCCTTGAGGTCGTCCAGGCTCGGTGCGGCGTGTTCCAGGCCGCGTATCAGCGGAATACGCCGGCCGGCCAGACTACCGATGTGGTAACCCAGCAGCGGATAGAAACTGTCATCGACCTTGCCCAGCGCCGGCACGTCGACGATCAGTCGGGCCTTGCGCGGGTCGTCGAGATGGCAGCCGGTCAATGGTGCCCGCCCGCACAGGGCGATGCAGATGTCGAGGAAGTCCGGGTACTTTTGCGTGCGCGCGCCCAACACGCTGTTGGCATAGACCACCGCATTGGATTCGGCCCAGACGATTTGCTCGCCGGCTTTTGGCGCGGTGTCCAGCAGGTAGGGTGCACAGGTGAAACTCAGCTGGGCGCCCATGGCCATGTAGGCGTCGCCCAAGGCACTGGCCGGCTCGCCCAGCGCCGGGTCGACACCCAGCTCGCGCCAGCGACGCTGGTCCACGGAGATGGAATTGAGGGTGGTGGGCACGCGAACTTTCGCGCCCCATTGCACCAGTTGCTCGGCAAAGCGCAGGCTGGCGGGACCGGTGTAGATGCAGCCGTCGATGTGGGCCTGGGTCACATCCAGCAATTGCGTGGCGCCCTGGATCTCGGCCATGCGCAGCACGATGTGCATCGCCACTTGGGCGGCCTTGCCATGGCTGCCGTCGAGCAATGCCCGGTCTTGTCCGGTCAGTTCCAGGGTTGAGAACGTGGGCGGCTGCGACGCCGCGTACGAACCTTGCCAGCCGTCGTCCAGGGGCCGGCCAGACAATGTCAGGACATCGCCTTCCAGACGGACAAAACCCTGGCCGCGCAGCCCATTGAAGGCCTCGTGTCCTACGCACAACACCGGCAGCGAACGCTGGAAAATCACCTGCGCCACCAGTACGCCCAGGGTCAGGATTTCATCGGCTTCGGCCAGCACCAGGGCTGCGGGGGCGTGGCCGTTGCTGATCAGCTCCATCAAGACGCTGCTGCCGGTACAGGAGCCGCGTCCGCTGGGAATCGCCAATACGCGCCCGGCCAGGCGTTGGCCACTCAAGGGATGGTGCCGGTCGATGACCTCGCCACTGGCTGGATCGACTCCACCCCAGAAACTCAGCCCCACCTCGGCGAACAGCAGGGCGCCCTGGGCGGCACCCTCCACCAGGCTGCGGCCTTTCACACGGACAGGCGTGCTTGGCATGCGCCGATCCTCAGTAGTAGACCTGGGGAACGGTCAGGTTGGCCGGCGGGATGTCGGTGCCGACCCATTTGACGAACAACTCCTTGTAGCGGCCGGTGCGCACCTGCTGGTTGACGAACAGGTTGAGGTAGTTGAGCAGGCCGTACTCGCTGCGCTTGGCGCCGAGGGACACGTAGTCGATGACGTAGGGCGCGTCACCGGCGATCTTCAGGCCCTTGTACTTGCCCGACTTGATGGTCGCGGCGGCCACGGTGTTGGTCACCACGGTGGCATCGATGTGCCCCTGGGCGACGGCCAGCAGGGTGTCGTTCTGCGACTGGTAGGCGCGGAAGCTGCCGCTGCCCCAGCTCTTCTGGTCCTTCTCCAGGGCGATGGCTTCGTAGGTGCTACTGGTGTTGCCCAAGGCCTTGCCCTTGAGGTCGGCGTAGCTGTTGATGCCGGTGTTGTCGCGGGTCAGCACCACCATCTGGAAGGCGAAGTAGGGCACGGTCAGGCCGACGGTCTTGGCTCGCTCCAAGGTGTCCGACGTAGAGGCGACGATGACGTCGGCACGACCGGACAGCAGCGCGGGGATTCGGTCGGAGAACGGAGTTTCCACCACTTCGGCGTCTACGCCGAGGACCTTCGCCAGGTCTTGGCAATAGTCCACGTCGAATCCCGCCGGTTTGTTGTTTTCGTCGCGAAAGCCCATGGGCGGGAAGTCCAGGGTCACGGCGCAGCGCAGTTTGCCGGAACCGATGATGTCGTCGAGTTTGTCGGCGTGGGCCGGGGCGATGAAAAGCGGGGTGAGGACAACGCTGAGGGCTACGGCCAATGCAGGGTTTTTCATAAATGCCTCGCTGTCGAATAAATGCGGTGAGATATCGTATTGAGGATTTCGTATACGATATTAGATAAGCAATCGGCATGCCTGTTTCTGGTTGAGTCGCAGTAATTGTGTGGGAGGACTGACTTAGAGGCTTTCCAGGTGGGCGGTGGCGTATGAGGGCAGGGTGCTACGTTGGCCTGTGGTGTTACAGATGGGAGCAGCCACGGGATCCGACGCCCCATCAGGGAACATGGATCAGCGCTGATTCTCGCGATATTGGCTGGGCGACAGGCTGGTCAGGGCGCGGAACTGGCGACTGAAGGCGCTGTGATCGGTGTAACCGCAGCGCAGGGCGATCTCGGTGATCGGCAGGTCCTGGTCGAGCAATAGCCGCGAGGCTTCCTCCAGCCTGGCCTTGTGAATCATCTGCCGTGGTGTGAGTTGGAAGATGCGCTTGCAGTGCCGTTCCAGTTGCGCCACCGACAATTCGGCGATGGCGGTCAGCTCGGCAAGGCTGATGGGGCGGGCGAAGTGCTGTTTGATATGGGCGTCCACCGCCGCCAGCTTGTGAAACGCCGGGTGGCTTGATTGCGGCAGTTGCAGGTCGCGGGAAATGCCGGCCAGGCCGACGATCCGGCCCTCCGGATCGTGCAGGGCGAGCTTGTGGGTCAGGCACCATACGGGCTGGTTGCCGTAATACAAATGCAGTTCGAGCTGGTCGGCCAACTCCCGCCCGCTGGCCAGCACCCGGCGATCCTGTTCGGTGTACAGCGGGCCGAAGCGTTCGGGGAACACCTGGTCGGCGGTGAGGCCGAGCAGGTCGCCGCGGTGTTTGAAGCCACAACGCCGGGCCAGGGTCTGGTTGACGAAGGCGTAGCGGGCCTGCCGGTCCTTGATGAAAAACACCACGTCGGCGAGGGTGTCCAGCAGCGGGGCGATGGGCTGCAGGCTGCGCAACAGGGTGTCGAGGTCGCAAGGGGCTAGGGCGGTGAGCGAGGGGTACATGGTCTGGATTCTGAGAGGACGCAGAGATCATAGAGCCAAAGCCATTGAGGCAGGAAGGTCTGAAACCGACTCGGTCTACTGTGGGAGCGGGCTTGCTCGCGAAGGCGTTGGCACATTCAAAATCGTTGCAAGCTGAGCCACCGCTTTCGCGAGCAAGCCCGCTCCCACAATAGAATCTCAGTCCGGCTCAGGTGGGCGGGGTTTCTGCCAGGTTCAGCAAGGTCTCGATCCGCGCCGGGCTGAAGGGCGGGCGCGGCAGGGGCGCAGTCCAGCCGAACAGGTGTTCCAGGGCGGCGCCGCACACTCGACCCTGGCAGGCGCCCATGCCGCAGCGGCTGGCCAGTTTCGCTTCGCGCCAGTTGGCATGGCCGGCCAGTTCGCCATACGGCACGTCCTCGCAGCGGCAGACCAGGGTGTCCGCCGTGGCCAGGGTCTTGAGTCGTGGGTCGAGGGCGAAGGCCGTGTTCAAGGCCCGGGCGAACCCCTGCCAACGTGCGCGACGGGGCCACAGCTGTTGGGCGGCGGTGCTATTGCCGACGGCGGCATGGCCGGCGATGGCGCCTTCCACCAGCGCCAGTTCGCTGCCGCCGAAACCGGTGCACTCACCGGCGGCGTAATGTTCGCGGCGAGAGGTCGCTTGCCACGCGTCCACCGCCAGCGCCTGGTCTTCGACCGCGCAGCCCAAGGCCTGGCCCAACTGGGTATTGGGAATGAGCCCGAAACCGCAGGCGAGCCGATCGCAGGCCAATTCAATCGTCTTGCCTTGCTGTTGCAGGCGCACGCCCTCCAGCCGGTCCCGGCCGAGGGCTTCCACCACATGGGTGTCGGTGCGGTAGTGCCGGTCGAACAGACTGAACGATTGGAAAAACTTCCCCGGCCAGCGTGGCAATTGCGCGGCGAAACCGACGACGGCGCCGCGACGGGCCTGCTCGGCGATGCGTACCACCTGTGCGCCCTGATGTTTTGCCGTGGCGGCGCTGGCCAGCAGCAAGGGGCCGCTACCGGCGATGACCAACCGTTCGCCGCGCACTGGCAAGCCGCCTTTGATCAACGCCTGCAACCCGCCGGCGCCGGTCACGCCGGGCAGTGTCCAGCCGGGAAACGGCAGCAGCAGCTCACGGGCACCCGTGCAGAGGATCAAGCGCTCGTAGCTGATCTGCCAGCCGCGCTCGGCATCTTCCACCAGCAAGGTTTTATCCGCCGCGCAGGCGATCACGCGAGTACCGGCATGGCAGCGTACGTTGGCGCAGGTGTGCAGTTGATCGCGCAGGCGTCGGGCGGCGGCGGGCAGGTTGGCCTGGGGGCCGTCGCGCCAGATCTGCCCGCCGGGCAGCGGGTTGTCGTCCAGCAGCACGATGCGTGCACCGCTGCTTGCCGCGGCGAGGGCAGCGGCCATGCCCGCGGGGCCGGCGCCGATGATCAGCAGGTCGGTGGTTTCGTTCATGGTCGGGTCTGCACATGCATGCCATCGAGGCACAAGGTCTGGCAGGCCAGGCGGCGACGGCCATCGATCAACACCCGGCACTCCTGGCAGATGCCCATGCCGCACAAGGGCGCCCGTCGCTGGCCGCTGACCGAGGTGCGGCTGCAACCGTCCGCGCCCAGCGCCAATGCCGCCGCGACGCTGGTGCCGTTGGCCACTGACAAGGGGTGGCCGTCGAGAAATAGATCAGGCATAGGAACAATCCCCCAGGGGTAAATGGATATCAGCGCCAAACGCCCATCCCGTGGCGAGGGAGCTTGCTCCCGCTGGGGCGCGTTGTAGGAGCTGTCGAGTGCAACGAGGCTGCGATCTTTCCCCAGACACTTGAATCTCAAACGAAAGATCAAAATCAAAAGATCGCAGCCTTCGGCAGCTCCTACGAACCGAGCGGGAGCAAGCTCCCTCGCCACAGGTGTGGGCGTCAGGCTCAGGCATGGGCCGACTCTCCAAGGAAACGCTGCGGCAGGTAAGCTTGAGGCGCCAGCGGCGAGGTTTCGTCGAACAACTGCGCCACCAGCAAGTCGGCCGTCGCGGGTGCCGTGGTGACGCCCAGGCCTTCGTGACCGACCGCCAGCCACAGCCCCTTGTGCTGTGGATGTTGCCCCACCAGCGGCAAGCCGTCGGGGCTCGCCGCGCGAAAACCGGTCCAGGCCCTGATGCCGTTCAGATGCGCCAACCCTGGCATGTATTCGACGGCGCGCTTGAGCATCTTCGCCAGCATCCAGCCTTCCACCTGCGGATCGACGCTGCCGAACTGCCGTGAGGCGCCGATGAACAATTGTCCGGTCGGGCGTGGTTGGATATTGCACGCCACCGACGGCCCGCTGGCGTTATGGGCGCTGGTGACGTAGCCCAGTTCCACCAGGGTGTGAGTGACCGTGGCGGGGTAGCGATCAGTGATCAACAGGTGACCTTTTTTGGGTTCGATGGGCAACTCCGGGCACAGTTCGGTGGCCTGGATGCCATTGGCGAGGACCACCGCGTCGGCGCTCAGCCAGCGACCGTCGCCGAGGCGCACGCGGTGACCGTCGACTTCGCTGACCTGTGCCCGCTGCTGGCGAATGTTAGGCGCGTCGAGCATCCAGCGGGCGGCTGCCGGAGCGTAGAGGATGCCGTCACCCTTGATCAGCAGCCCGCCTTCCAGCCCTGGGCGTAGCTCGGGTTCCCGCTGATGCAGAGCGGCTTGGCCGATCAATTCGCAGGCTTCGCCATGGGCCAGCAGGTTCAGGTACTTGCTGTGGGCCACGGCCATTTCTTCGGCATTGGCCGCCAGCCACAAGGTGCCGTTGTTGCGCCAGGCACAACCCTCGGGCAGGGCCGGTGCCAGTTCGCGCCAGCGTTGCAGGGAGTATTGACTGAGGGCCAGTTCCGCCGGGTTGTCATCCAGCACCAGCAGATGCCCCATGCCAGCCGCCGTGGCGCCGTGCCAACCGGCGTCCAGCACCAACACGTTGACGTTGCGCCGGGCCAATGCCTGGGCACAGGCCGCGCCAATGATGCCCGCGCCGATGACGATCACGTCGGCGACATGGCCCTCGCTCACGGACGAATGCCCCAGGCGAACGGGTCGTCCGCTTCGATGATCAGGGTGGTTTCGGCACTGATGTAGGCGCGACCGCGAATGGTTGGCACGATGCGCTCGCCCGAGTGTTCGTAGGAGCCTTCGAACTCGCTGCCAATGACACTGGCCTGGCGCCAGATCTGCCCAGGCTGCAGTTTTCCATCGGCCGCCAGGCACGCCAGTTTGGCGCTGGTGCCGGTGCCGCAAGGGGAGCGGTCATAGGCCTTGCCCGGGCAGAGCACGAAGTTGCGGCTGTCGGCTTGCGGGTCATCGGCAAACAGTTCGATATGGTCGATCAGGCCGCCGTCCTCGCCGCGAAAACCCTGCTGCTCCAAGGCTTGCTGTACGGCGTAGGTGTAGGCGGTCAATGCGTCGAGGTTATCGCCGGCCACGCGCTGGCCATGTTCGGCGATCAGGAAAAACCAGTTGCCGCCCCAGGCCACATCGCCCACCACTTGGCCGATGCCGGGCACTTCCAGGGCCAGTGCCTTGCGGTAACGATAGGCCGGCACGTTGCGCACGCTGACCGAGCGGTCTTCGTGCAAGGTTGCCTGTACCGTGCCCACCGGGGTTTCGATGTTGTGCACGCCGGGGCCGATCCTGCCCAGGTGGGCCAGTGACGCCACCAGGCCGATGGTGCCGTGGCCGCACATACCCAGGTAGCCGCTGTTGTTGAAAAAGATCACGCCGGCACAGGCGCTCGGGTCCACCGGCTCGCAGAGCAGCGCCCCCACCAGCACATCGCTGCCCCGGGGTTCAAGCACGCAGGCGGTGCGCCAGGCGTCATGCTCGGTGGCCAGGCGTTGCTTGCGCTCGGCCATGCTGCCCTGGCCCAGTTCAGGAAAACCGTCGGTGACCAGTCGGGTTGGTTCGCCGCCGGTATGGGAATCGATCACGGTGATGCGTTTCATGGGAGGGCCACGTCCGTTCAGGTGAGTGACGGTAAGCGTGGCCCGCGCCCAGGGGTGGCGGCTTGATGGTTTTATCTGTCGCCGATGACGAAATCGGCACAGCGTTGGCCCATCAATGGCTGGAAGGCAGGAACTTGAACAAGGTCTCGCAGACGCCGGCAATGTGTTCGTCCAGCAGCGCCACGGCCCGCTCGACATCACCGGCGCGGCAGGCCTTGATGATTTCCCGGTGCTCGTGATCGGCTCGGTCCTTACCGGCCGAAAGGCTCATCTGCATGCGCAAGTAACGCTCCAGCTTGTCGTGGACCGAGCGAATCAGACTCACCATGAACGGCCGTTGCGCCGGTTCGTAGAGACAGGCGTGCAGTTGCCAGTTCAGTTCGGCCCAACGCCCGACGTCGTCTTCACCGACGAACTCCCGGCAGATGCTTTCGGCGCGGGCGAAGGTGTCTTCGGTCATGTTGGGAATCGCCAGGCGCAGTACTTTGTCTTCCAGCAGCATGCGCACTTCGAACATCTGCGCCAGCTCCGCCTCGGAAATGCGCGTCACCATCGCCCCGCGATTGCGCTGGAACATCACCAGGCCCTCGGCCTCCAGGCGCTTGAGGGCCTCGCGCACGGGGATCTTGCTGACGTTGAACTGGCGGGCGATGTCATCCTGGCGAATCGGCTCGTCCTCGGCAAAATGCCCAGCCACGATGGCATCGCGCAGGTGGCGGGTGATGATTTCCGAGGTGGAAGGGGTGTTGCCCAGGTCAGGCAGGTTGAACTTGGATAAAGTCACGGCGGCGGGTCGTTCGGCTTAGGTGGGGATATGGTATACGACTTTGCCGAGCGCAGTGTCGAGCTGTCCAAGGCTTCCCCCAATCCTTCAGCCAGCCCCCTGTGGCGAGGGAGCAAGCTCCCTCGCCACAGGTTGGTGTGTTCAGCCGTGGGACAGGTGGCTCACATAAGCCTCAGTCCGGACGATGCGCCATCCGGTAACAGACACCCCAGCCAACAACGCCAGGCCGAACACGATCAACGCCACGTCCGCGCCGAAATGATCGGCCAGCAACCCGGTCACCACCACCGGGATGCTGAACCCGACATAGGCGAACAGGAAAAAACCGGCACTGACCCGAGCCTTTTCCGCGCCGGCCATGGCCGTGACGGCCGACAACCCACCCAGGTACAGGAAACCGTAGCAAGCGCTGCTGGCGCCCAGCGCTCCCAGCAACACGGCGAGCAGGGAGCCGGCGCTCGCGCCCCAGGCCAGCAAGGCATAGCTCATCGGCAGGATCAACAGCCCCAGGCCCGTGGCCCTGGCCGGCGACATGCGCCGCACCCAAGGCTGGAAGAGCAAGCCGCAACTGATGACCGTGAAGGTCGACAGGCCCGACCAACGCTGCAAATCGTGGGTTGCCAGCACCGACGGCAATATGGCGATGACCAGGCCCGAAGTCGCCCAGGCCAACAGCATGGAAAAGCTGTAGGGCAGGCTGCCGGCGGGAAACAAAGGCAGGCGCAGCAGCGGCGCGTCTTTGATTTTCAGCGCCGGGTCCGGTAGCCGCCAGACCACGACAATCGCCAGGGCGGCCAACAGCAACTGCAACCAGAAGCTGCCGGGCGTGGCGCTGGGATGGACGAACAGGAACAGACTGGTCAACGCCGCCCCCAGGCCAAAACCCAGGGAGGTGCTGGCGGTGACCCGGTTGGCTGGCGAGCGGGTATCGCGAGTTGCCATGAGCTCTGTCATATAGGCGGTCGACGTGGCCGAGGCCAGCCCCGTGCCGACCCCCATCATCAAGCGCGCCACGCCCAGCGCCACCAGGCTCGGCCAGAGCAACGTCACCAGCGTCGCCAACATCGACAGCCCGAGCGCCACCAGGATCAACGGCTTGCGGCCCACCCGGTCGGCCAGTCCACCGAACGCCAGCAGGACCGGCAACACCCCCAGCACATAACCGGAAAACGCCACCGCCGTGGCCCCGGCCCCGGAGCCGGACAATTGCGCGTAGGTGGTGTACAGCGGCGCCTGCAGGTTGACCGCAAGGGTGATCAGGCAGAGGCCGAAAGCCAGCCCCCAGGAATGTCGATGCTGTGGGTTCAAGAGTGTTCCTTAAAGGGTGCGCATGAAGTCCCGGGGACTATCGCCGCCGGGCACAACGCAAACAAGGAACAGACGCCGGTCATTTGTGTTTAACTGTTTTCTAGAAAATCGAGAACACTTGGCCAAGAGTGCCCGCCGTGGACCTGAAGATTGATCGCAACACTGCCGAGCCCATGATCCGGCAGCTCGTGACGCACCTCACGGGCTGGATCAACGCCCATGGCATTCGCCCCGGCGCGCGAATGCCGTCCATTCGCCAACTGGCCCGGGAAAATGGCCTGAGCCTGTCGAGCGTGATCAAGGCCTATGACCAACTGGTTGCCAGCGGGGTGCTGGAGTCTCGCCATGGCGCGGGCTTTTTTGTCGCGCAACAGGTGGCCCTGCCGGTGGAGCCGATAGCTGAAACGGATAACCCGTCGTGGCGGTTGTTCGACAATGAATCGACGCAGCTCAAGCTCGGTTGCGGCTGGCTGCCCGATGCCTGGCGCGACGACACCGACCTGGGCCAGGCGATCCGCCAGGTGGTGCGCAGCGACAACCACGCGTTGTTCAACTACAGCACCCCGTTGGGTTCGCCTCATCTGCGCCTGCAGCTTCAAAAACGCCTTGGCCTGATCGACATTCACGTCGACCCGGCACAGATCATCACCACCCAAGGCGCCAGCCAGGGCCTCGACCTGCTGGTGCGAACCCTGCTCAAGCCCGGCGACCTGGTGCTGGTGGAAAGCCCCGGCTACTACAACCTGTTCAATCTGCTGAAGCTGCAGGGGGTCAAGACCGTGGCGGTGCCGAGGACTGCCCAGGGCCCGGACATCGCCCGCCTGGAACAGCTTCTCGGCGAGCACAAACCCTCGTATTTCTTCATCAACAGCATGTACCAGAATCCCACCGGCACCAGCCTGGCGCCGAGCGTGGCCTATCGTCTGCTGCAACTGGCGACGGCCCATGACTTTCGCCTCATCGAGGACGACATCTACGCCGATTTCCAGAATGGCCCGACGTCCCGCCTGGCTTCCCTGGATGCCCTGGACCGGGTGATCTACCTGGCGAGTTTTTCCAAGACCTTGTCCAGTTCGCTGCGCATCGGTTATGTGGTCGCCCAGCCCGACATCATCCGACGCCTGGCCGAAGTCAAGATGATTACCGGCATCGGTTGTTCGCTGCTGGCGGAAAACGTGGTAGCGACGTTGCTGGCCAACGGTGCTTATCGCAAGCTGATCCAACGCTTGCGCCAGCGCCTGAACAAGCAGATGGCAAGTACGCTGCGCCAACTGGACCCGGCCCACTGGGAGGTGTTTGCCGAGCCGATGGGGGGGATGTTCGTCTGGGCCAGGCCTCGGTGCCTGGCGGCACAACGGGTGCAGCAGATCGCCCGGGAGTTGCAGATCCAACTGTCCCAGGGCTCGACGTTCCTGCCCCAAGGGGAGGCGTGCGATTGGTTGCGGTTGAACGTGGCCTATACCCAGGATCATCGTGCGCAGACGTTTTTCCAGCGGGTCGCACAGGAATCGATTGGGGCGGGCCAGTAGAGTGTGGGGAGATTGTTCTGGCGCTATCGCGAGCAAGCTTTGCTCCCACTGAGGGAGAGTAGCGGCCAATCATAAGACTTGTACGCTGAAGATCCCTGTGGGAGCAAAGCTTGCTCGCGATGGCTGACTAAATAGTTACGAAATATCCGACGTTAATGGGAATAAATATCAAACAGCAATGAGTTGCTGTATCTTTCGCGACACATTCTTGTCAGCCTCCCGATGTGGAGGCTTTTTTCCATTAGGATTGTGCATCGATGCGTCGGATTCTCGTTTCACTGTGTGTGTTCCAGGCTTACTCCGTTTCCACCTGGGCTGAACAGCCAGTCCCTGCCAAGCCGGCCTCCCTTGAGTTGCAAGCCACGGATATCGTCGGTAACGCCGACTATGAATCAGCACAGGGACCGGTGAAGGGCTATCACGCCACCCGTTCGGCCAGTGCCACCCGTACCGACACGGCGATCCATGAAACCCCGCAATCCATTTCCGTGGTGTCCCGCGACGTGGTCGAAGACCTTGGCGCCACGCGCCTGCAAGATGCCCTCGATTACGCCGGCGGCGTAGGCCGGGCCAACAACTTTGGCGGCCAGGGCCTGACCACCTTCACCGTCCGCGGTTTCACCACCGGGGAGTTCTACCGCAACGGTTTCCCGATCAACCGTGGCTACCCAAATATGCCGGACGCCAACACCATCGAGCGGCTGGAAGTCCTGCGTGGCCCGGCCACCATGCTCTATGGCCGTGGCGATCCGGGCGGTACCTTCAACGTGGTGTCCAAGCAGCCGTTGGCCGAGCGCACGGTGACCCTGGGCAGCCAGGTCAGCGACCAGGGGATGCGTCGCGGTACGCTGGATGCGTCCGGCCCATTGGACGAAGAAGGGCGCCTGGCTTATCGCCTGAACGTGATCGGCGAGGGTGGCGATACGTTCCGCGACCACGTCGAAACCGAACGCTACGGCGTCGCGCCGGTGGTCTCCTGGCAGGTCAACGACACCACGCGACTGACCTTCGAAGGCGATTTCATGCGCAACAACCATCCGCTGGACCGGGGCTTGACCCATTACGCCGGCCAGCGCGGCACCGCCTCGCGCGATACGTTCTTCGGTGAAAAAGACGCCGGCAAGCTGCACAACGACAACAACATGCTGCAGGTGCGCTTCGAGCACATGCTCAACGACGACTGGACCCTGGCCGGCGGAACCCAATGGCTCGACGGCACCCTGCAGGGCAATGCCGTCGAAGGCAACGGCATCGCCGCCGATGGCCGCACCCTGGGGCGCAACTTCAACTACCGCAAATTGGAATGGACCGACCGCGACACCCAACTCAACCTCACCGGGCATTTTTCCACCGGCGGGTTTGAGCACACGTTGTTGACGGGCATCGAGTATGAAGACTACGACTACCAATCCATCATCCAGCGTTCCTCCGGCGCTGTCGGTGCCTACCCGATCGATATCTTCGACCCGGTGCATGGCCAGCCACGCCCGGCACTGACGCGCAAGCCCACCGATGACCAGGAAAACCTCAAGACGTTTGGCGTGTTCGTCCAGGATCAGGTGGCGCTGACGGAGCGTTTGAAGTTGTTGGCGGGGGCGCGTTTCGAGCGATTCGAGCATCAGTATGAGAGTTTCGTCCCCCAGAACCCGCCTGGTAGTCGGAACTGGGACGTCACCGACAGTGCCGTCACCCCACGCCTGGGTATGATCTACGACCTGACTGACACCGTGGCGGTCTATGCCAATACCGCACGCTCGTTCAAGCCCAACACCGGTGCCAGACTCCAGGGTGGAGGGTTCAAGCCGGAAGAAGGCAAGTCCTACGAAATGGGTGTCAAGTGGGAAGCGCTGGATCGCCAGTTGAGCGTCGACGCGGCGATCTACCAGATTGAAAAGCGCAACGTCCTCACGCCCGACCCGCAGGATGCAACATTCAACGTGGCCGCTGGCGAAGTGCGCAGTCGCGGATTTGACTTGAACGTGGCGGGCAATTTGACGCCGCAATGGCGGGTGATCGGTGGCTATGCCTATGTAGATGCCGAAGTGACCAAGGACATCAGCATCCCGTCCGGCACCCGCTTGCTCAACGTGCCCAAGAACTCCTTCAGCCTGTTGAACGTCTACGAGTTCCAGGACGGTGGCCTCAAGGGCCTCGGTCTTGGCGTAGGTGCCAAGTACGTCGATGAGCGGGCCGGCAATACTGCGGCCAGCACCTTTACCATGGACAGCTACACCGTCGTGGACTTGCTCGGCTACTACAAGGTCAACGAGCGAATCCGCCTCAACCTGGACCTGAAGAACCTGTTTGACGCCGACTACGAAGAGGGTGCATTCGGTGGCGTCTATGCTTACCCGGGTGCACCGCGGACGGTACAGGCCGGAATTTCCTACACCCTTTGAAGCCGCGCGCAGTCGCAGTCCAAGTGGGAGCGAGCTTGCTCGCGATGGCGTCGGGTCAGTCAATGAGAGGCTGACTGACTGGACCTCATCGCGAGCAAGCTCGCTCCCACAGTTTTTCCTACCACTTACCGGTGCTCATCCCGCCGTCCACCGGCAGTATCGCGCCAGTCGTGAAATCAGCGCCCGCCAGGTACAACACGGCCTCGGCAATTTCCTCGATGGTGCCCACGCGACCGGCCGGGGCCAGGTTGTCGAGGAAGTCGCGGTGCGCCGGGTCATGCATGGGTGTGTCGATGATGCCGGGGGCGACCGCGTTGACCTTGATGTTGTGGGGCGACAGTTCCAGGGCCAGCGCACGGGTCATCTGGTTGACGCCGCCCTTGATCAACACGGGCAGCGCAGCCGGCACCTGGATGTTCGGTTGCAGCGCCACGGCGGCTGAAATGTTGATGATGAAGCCGCGCTGGCGCCCGATCATGTGCGCCGCTGCGGCCTGGCTGGCGTAGACGAGGCCTTTGAGGTTGGTGTCCAGCAGCGCGTCCAGGTCCTGGGGGCTGTATTCGACGAAGGGTTTCGGCAGGAAGAAACCGGCGTTGTTCACCAGCCCGTCAACGGCGCCAAACGCCTCGACAGCTTGGGCGATGAGGGCGGTTGAAGTGGCCGGGTCAGCGATGTCGCCGGCCACGGCCATGAAACCGGCCGGGTGGCCGAGCTGGGCGGCGGCAGCGTCCAGCCCGGACTGAGAGCGGGCATTGCCCACCACGTTATACCCCCGGGCCAGGAACGCCTTGACCAAACCCAGGCCGATCCCGCTGGAAGCGCCGGTGATGATGACGGTTTTGTTGAGGCTCATGATTGACTCCTGATCATTGAATGGAACCGATGCGCCTGTATGGCGGTGGTTGAGCTCAGGGTATTGATGCCTCAGGGTTTGATAAATAAGGCTTCTGGTACTTGAGTTGATACGTCATGTAATCAATGGCAAGGGCAGCACCTAACCCCTGTGGGAGCGAGCTTGCTCGCGATAGCGTCAGGTCGATCGGGAGTGATGTTGACTGACACGCCGCCATCGCGAGCAAGCTCGCTCCCACAGTGTTGTTGGGTTGTTGGGTTGGCAGGCAGAAAAAAGCCCGGTCAGTTGGACCGGGCTCGGGAGGGGCAGAGCGTTTATTCCTTGGGAAGACTTCGATACTCCGTCGTGGTCATGCCCGCGTAGCCCCAATTATCTGTATCCACTTCCTCGATCACGATATGGGTCAAGTGAGGGTCCTTGCCCAGCACGCGCTGGAGGGTTTCGGTGATTTCGGCAATCACCTGGGCTTTCTGTTCACGGGTGACGCCATCTCGGGTAATTCGCACATTGACGAAAGGCATGTTGCACTCCAGCTGATGGGAAATGGACGCAGGACAACGCCTGCGTGTTGCAAGACCACTGTATTTATACGCCACGGGCTGATAAACAGGCCTTTGGAAACTTCAGTTGATACGCGGTGTAACGAATCATGAAGCGGCATTTCGAAGACCTGCAGTTGGGTAGCATAGAACTGTTCTGCCTCGCGGCGGAGGCGGGCAGTTTCACGGCCGCGGCGCAGTTGGCGGGGGTTACCCCGGCGGCGGTGAGCCGCTCGATCTTTCGCCTGGAAGAGCGCCTGGGCTCACGGCTTTTCGTGCGCACCACCCGCAGCATCCGCCTGACCGAAGCCGGCAAGACCTATTTCGAACAATGCCGGCAAGCGCTGACGCAACTGGTCGAAGCGCAACAGGAAATGATGGGCGCGCAATCGGTGCCGTCTGGGCAGTTGCGTATCAGCCTGCCCACCACCTACGGTCATCACCGCATCCTGCCCTTGCTCCCGGCTTTTCGGGCGCTGTACCCGCAGGTCAGCGTGGACCTGCACCTGAGCAATCGAAACATCGATTTCGTTGCCGAAGGTTATGACCTCGCCATCCGGGTACGGGCCCAGCCGGACTCATCGATGATCGCCCGGCTGCTGGAAGACGCGAAACTGGTGGTGGTCGCCTCCCCGGATTACCTGCGCAAGGCCGGCACGCCGCAGGTTCTTGAAGACCTGGACGACCACGAGTGCATCCAGTTCGAATTGCCCAGCAGCGGGCGACGGATTTCCTGGTTGTTCAATGTCGAGGGCAGGGAAAAGGAGGTGTTCGGCGAAGGAGGGTATTGCTGTTCCGACGATGTGCTCGGCGGCGTGACGCTGGCCAAACATGGCGCCGGCTTGTTCCAGACCTACAAATTCATCGTGGAGCAGGAGCTGGCCAATGGGCAATTGGTGGAGGTACTTGCGCCTTTTTCGGGGCGCTCGCGTCCGTTTACCTTGCTGTATCCCCATGGCCGGTATGTGCCGCAACGGGTGCGTGCCTTCGTGGACTTCCTGTTGGAGTACCGGCAGCACTGGTCCGGAGCCTGACAAAACCCCCTCCCCACAATGAATCACATCAGTTTTGCGTTCAGCCAGCGATCAGAACCGAAACGCCTGACGACCGATCAACAGCCACTTGCCATCTTTCTGCTTCTGCCAGATCTGGAAGTTCTCGATTTCCGTCGGTACCACCTCAGTGCCTTTGAGCGCCTGTGCCGAGAAATGATTGCGCACTAGCGCAGTGTCCCCGGACAAGGTGATTTTCTGGTTCTGCATTTCCAGGGTCTTGAATGCGCTCTTGCCCGTTTCGATGTCGGCGATGAAGGCTTTCTTATCCTGAATGTTGCCGCTGGAGTGCCCGTAGGTGAGGTTCTCGGCGGCCAGGGCCTGGAGTTGGGGGATGTCTTTATGCAGCATGGCCTGGGTCAGGTGGTCGACGGCCTGGGCCACTTCCTGCTCGGCCGATGACGTGGCTGCCGCTGCGTAACCGCTGAACAGGCAAAAGAAGCTGACGATCAATGTCGCTTTTTTCATGGGGATTTCCTTGTTGTTGTAGGTATCAGGAACGCGAGCGATGCGTGCTCGTCTGTCATCGTACAACTTGTCTCTGAATAGGGAAACTGCCGAGTGAATGTACGTTGCGTTTTCAATAAAGAGATTACGATCAGGTTCCTTGGCATGCCCAGCCGTTATCATCTCGCTGGTTGTACGCCGCTCCTGCGCGGACGAACTCGAAACAGAAGGAATCAGGATGTCCCCGACACTTTCAGACCGCTATCGCGGATGCTTACTGGGCTTGGCGTGTGGTGACGCCGTTGGCACTACTGTTGAATTCCATCCACGGGATTCCTTTACCCCTGTGACCGACATGGTTGGTGGCGGCCCCTTCAGTCTCAAACCTGGCCAATGGACCGATGACACATCGATGGCTTTGTGTCTGGCTGAGAGCCTGTTGCAAAAGCGTGGTTTTGATGCGGCAGACCAGATGGGCCGATACCTCAATTGGTGGCATTGGGGTTATCTGAGCTCCACTGGTGATTGCTTTGACATTGGCATGACCGTTCGCGGTGCACTGGAACGCTATCAGTCCCATGGCGACCCATTCGCGGGGGATACCGCTGCTGATACGGCTGGCAATGGCTCGCTTATGCGCTTGGCACCGGTTGTGTTGTTCTTTTATCCGGATCGCAAACGCATTCGCGATTTTGCGGCTCTGAGTTCGCGTACAACCCATGGGGCAACAGAGGCGGTGGAGTGTTGCCAGGTGTTGGCTGATGTCATTGCCAACGCATTGACCGGTGCTTCAAAGGCGGATGTGCTGCGTGTGTTATCCGAGCAACTGACCGAGGCTAAAGTGATAGCGCTCGCCCAAGGGGCGTATCAGGGAAAAGTTCGGAGTGAAGTGTCAGGCACCGGTTATTCGGTGGCTTCCTTGGAAGCGGCGCTGTGGTGCTTTCATCAGACGGACAGTTTCACTGATGCGGTGCTGGCCGCGACGAACCTGGGCGACGACGCTGACACCACCGCTGCCATTGTAGGTCAGGTGGCGGGGGCATTTTATGGGGTGCAGGCTATTCCCTCCGATTGGTTGCAGAAGTTGTGGATGCGACAGGAGATCGAAGCCATGGCAGAGGCGTTCCACTCGCAGGTCTGAGCCGCTTTTCAAGTAAAAGGTTTTACGGCTCGATGTGGATCTTGCGGAGTCAGCCAGCAGCATGGGCAATGTGGCTCCGCCTTCACAACCCTTCGCGAACCGCCCCACGAATCCCCTCCAGCAACATGGTGAACGCCGGATTATCGTTGTCCTCGCGCCACACCAGGTGCAACTCGCTCTGGACCCCTTCGCCCAGGTCGATCTCACGAAACACCACCTGCTTGAACACCACGCTGGTGGCGCACCGCGGTACCAGGGCCAGGCCCATGCCGGCGTTGACCAGGGCCAAGATCGTCAGCGACGACCCCAACCATTGGACGAATTGTGGCGCGACCCGGGCCGAGCGGAGCATGCCGGTGAGCAGTTCGTTGAAGGGCGGGTAGGCGGAGTGCGAGTACATGAGGAACGGCTGGGCGTCCAGGTCCTGGACGCTCACCGTGTCGGCAGTCGCCAGGGGATGTCCGGCGGGTACCGCCAGCACGAAGGGCTCGCGCACCAGGCACTCGGTGGCATAGCCCGTTTCCAGCAGCGGCGAGCGGACGATCCCCAGGTCGATGCGCCGGGCGCGCAAGGCTTCGTGCTGCTGGTAGGTGTTCATCTCCGCCAGGACGATTTTGACTTGGGGCTGTTTCAGCCGGGCCTCGGCAATCACTTTGGGCAAGAACTCGTACACCGCGCTGCCGACGAAGCTGATGGTCACCGAACCGATGTCGCCCTGGGCGAAACGCCGGGCCGCCACGGCGGCTTGTTGCGCCTGTTCCAACAGGTTCTGCGCTTCGATGAAGAACGCCCGGCCGGCGGCGGTGAGTGCCACGCTGCGGGTGCTGCGGGTGAACAGTTCGACGCCCAGGTGATGTTCCAGCAATTGGATCTGCCGGCTCAGCGGTGGCTGGGTCATGTTCAGGCGTTCGGCGGCGCGACGGAAGTTGAGTTCGGTCGCCACAGTGGTGAAGCAGCGCAACTGGGCCAGTTCAAACATTGATTCAATCCAGGTATCAATCAAGTGCCAAGTTAGATTAGACGGGAACAATCCACCGCGTCCATCATCGTCCCGTTCCCCACAAAAACAATGATCGGGAGGCACCCCTTGAATAACGTAACGGACTCCACCCATGACAGCACCCTGGCGCTCGCGGCGGCCAAGGTCAAACGTCATGTACTGCCGTTGGTGGTGGTGATGTTCATCGTCAACTACATCGACCGGGTCAACATCGGTTTCGTGCGCAGTCACCTGGAAACCGACCTGGGCATCGGCGCCGCGGCCTATGGGCTTGGCGCCGGGTTGTTCTTCGTCGGCTACGCGCTGTTCGAAGTCCCGTCCAACATGCTGTTGCAACGCTACGGCGCGCGGGCCTGGCTGACGCGCATCATGTTCACCTGGGGCGCGGCGGCGATGGCCATGGCCTTTGTGCAAGGTGAAACCAGCTTCTATGTGCTGCGCTTCATTCTTGGCGCCGCGGAGGCGGGCTTCTTTCCCGGCATCATCTACTACTTCACCCAGTGGCTGCCCGCCAACGAGCGCGGCAAGGCGATGGCGATCTTTCTCAGCGGTTCGGCCATCGCCTCGGTGATTTCCGGCCCGGTGTCTGGCGCCTTGCTGCACATCAGCGGGATGGGCCTGCATGGCTGGCAATGGATGTTCCTGATCGAAGGTTTTGCCTCCATCGTGCTGTGCGGGTTTGTCTGGTTCTGGCTGCAATCGCACCCGAGCCAGGCCAAATGGCTGACGGCTGAAGAGAAAGCCGTATTGATCGCCGCCATCGCCGAAGAGCAGCGGGCCCGGGAAGCCGCGCAAGTGATCAAGCCGTCGATGTTCAAGTTGTTGGCCGACCGACAGATCGCGCTGTTTTGTTTCATCTACTTTTCCATCGCCCTGACCATCTACGGTGCCACGTTCTGGCTACCGAGCATGATCAAGAAAATGGGGAGCCTGGGGGACTTCCAGGTCGGTTTGCTCAATTCCATTCCGTGGATCATTTCCATCGTCGCGATGTACGGCTTTGCCGCCCTGGCCGGTAAATGGAAATTCCAGCAGGCCTGGGTCGCGGTGACGCTGGTGATCGCTGCGTTCGGCATGTTCATGTCCACCACCGGCGGGCCGATCTTTGCCTTTGTCGCGATCTGTTTCGCGGCCATTGGCTTCAAGGCCGCGTCGGCGTTGTTCTGGCCGATTCCCCAAAGTTACCTGGATGCCCGTGTCGCGGCGGCGGTGATCGCCTTGATCAACTCCATCGGCAACCTCGGCGGCTTCGTCGCGCCCACGGCTTTCGGTTTCCTGGAACAGACCACGGGCTCCATCGAGGGCGGCTTGTATGGGTTGGCCGCCACCTCGCTTGTCGCCGCCGTGGTGATCTTTTTCGCCCGCACCGCGCCGAAGCGCGACACCCCGAACTCACTGTCCGGCCGGCCCGAAACCGTTGCCGAAGCGAATCAGCCGGAAAAATCGCAAGCCTTGAAACCTGGCCCATCGGGAGCCGCTGTATGAAGATCAAACGCGTCACCGTGACACCCATCGCTTTTCGCGATCCACCCTTGCTCAACGCCAGCGGCATCCATGAGCCGTTCGCGCTGCGCTCGATCATCGAGATCGAGAGCGACAACGGTTACATCGGCCTGGGGGAGAGCTACGGCGATGCCCCGGCCCTGGCAATCCAGCAGCAGTTGCAGAGCCAATTGATCGGCCTGGACCCGTTCAACCTCAATCAGTTGCGGGCCATCGTCCAGGCGACCGTCGCCGCGCAGAAACCGGCCAGCGTTGCCGGTGCCGAACTGGCGCCGGGTTCCCATGCGAGCAAGGCGGTGAGCAATGCCTACTCGGCGTTCGAAGTGGCCTGCCTGGATTTGCAGGCCCACTCCCTGAACGTGCCACTGGTGGACCTGCTGGGCGGCGCGATTCGCGATGAGATCCCGTTCAGTGCCTACCTGTTTTTCAAGTACGCCGAGCACATCGATTCGCCGTACCCGCCCGACAGTTGGGGCGAGGCGCTCAACGAGCAGCAGATCGTCGCCCAGGCCCGGCGGATGATCCAGGACTATGGCTTCAAGAGCATCAAGCTCAAGGCCGGCGCCCTCGATCCGGAACATGAAGTGGCGTGCATCAAGGCGCTGAAACAGGCCTTTCCCGGCTACCCGTTGCGCATCGATCCCAATGCCAACTGGTCCCTGGAGACCTCGATTCGCATGGCCGAGCTGCTGGGGGATGACCTGCAGTATTACGAAGACCCGACGCCAGGGCTGGAAGGCATGGCCGAGCTGCACAAGCGCACGGGGCTGCCGCTGGCGACCAATATGGTGGTCACCGATTTCGATGAGTTCCGCCGTAGCGTGGCCCTGGACAGCGTGCAGATCGTCTTGGCCGACCACCATTACTGGGGTGGTCTGCGGGACACCCAGGCCCTGGCGAAAATGTGCAGTACCTTCGGCCTGGGTGTGTCGATGCATTCGAACTCGCACTTGGGCATCAGCCTCATGGCCATGGCCCACGTGGCGGCCGCAGTGCCGAACCTGGACTACGCCTGCGACACCCATTACCCGTGGCAGGAGCCGGATGAAGAAGTGATCAAGGGCGGCAAACTGCCGATTGTCGACGGCTGCGTGAAGATCACCCGGGCGCCTGGCCTTGGCTTGGAACTGGACCGGGATCAACTGGGCAAGCTGCATGACCAGTTTCTCAGTTGCGGTATCCGTCAGCGCGACGATGTGCGGCAGATGCAGCGCTACCGGCCGGAGTGGAAGACCGTCAAGCCGAGGTTCTGAGCTGATAGCGAGGGGGCCTGCTGCGCAGCCCAGCGGGAGCAAGCTCCCTCGCCACAAAAGCAATACGGTGCAAACCTGTGGGAGCGAGCTTGCTCGCGATAGCGGTGAGTCAGCTTGCATCGATGTTGGATGCACTGTCGCCATCGCGAGCAAGCTCGCTCCCACAATAAGCAGGACAACCGGCCCACACCCAAAGTATCGCACCCGTCGGCAAGGCAGTCTTACACCCAAGCTGTCGCGCCCCTCGACCTCGCCGTCTTACACCCAAACTGCCGCGCCGGGCCGGCGCTGCCAAAGCATTCGCCAATTGCCTCCAAGGCAGCGTATGACGCGCCCTGGCACCTTTCGATAATCGCCTCCGACATCCCGTCCCCTGTTGCGGAGCGCGCCATGCACAACAATAAAAATACCTGCCTGCGTTTTTTGCCTGCGGTCATCGCCGGTCTTTCCAGTCTGGGCCTGACGTCTTGGGCCAACGCTGAAATCATGCTGTACGACAAGGACCAGACCACTTTTTCCACCGACGGCTACATCAACGCCTTTTACGTCAACAGCGACGTGGACCGCGCGGGTGAGCAGTACGACCGTCGGCAGGCGCGGGTCAAGATGGGCTTTTTGCCCAACTACCTGGGCTTCAACATGGGCAAGCAGGTCGATGACCTCAAGCTCGGCGCCCGGGCTTCGTTCTGGGTGACCATCAACGACAGTGAAACCAATGGCACCGATACCGCCATCGACGTGCGCCAGTTCTACGGCACCGTGGCCAACCCGGAGTGGGGCGAGGTGCTGATCGGCAAGGACTTCGGCCTGTTTGCCCGCTCCAACATCCTGCTGGACGAACTGCTCGCCGGTTATGGTCAGGTCAGCGACACCTTGGGACTGGTGGACGGCGGTGGCGTGTCGTTCGGCAACATCGGCAGCGGTTACCCGTACCCGTTCCCGACCTCGCAGATCACCTACCGCACACCCGTGATGGACGGGCTGCGGGTGGCGGTGGGGATCATGGACCCGGTGGACACCAACGACAACAGCGCTACCGGCAAGGCCTATCAGGAAAACCCGCGCACCGAGAGCGAGATCACCTACCAGTTCGACCTGGGCGGGGCGAAGATCTACAGCTGGCTCAACGGCAGCTACCAGACCTCGGACAACACCGATTCCACCGTCGAGTCGGTAACTTCCAAAGGCCTGGGGTATGGCGTACAGGCGAAGATGGGTGGGTTGTCCCTCACCGGTTCGGGGTTCCAGGCCAAGGGCATTAACCCGTTCTTCACCAACAACGCCGGTGAAGCAACCCTGCGCAATGTCGACAGCAAGGGCTACCTGTTGCAGGGCTCGTACAAGCTGGGCAAGAACCGTCTGGCGCTGTCCTATGGCAAGACCGATGACGACGGCAACGGCGTGGTAGGCAGTGGCGCCGATTACGAAACCCGGGGCATCGCGCTGTTCCACGATATCAACGACAACCTCAAGCTCGTGGCCGAGTACAACCAGTTCGAAATCAACGGCCACGACACCAGTGCGCAGAACGAAGACACCGACACCTTTGCAGTAGGTGCGGTGCTTACCTGGTAAGGGTGACCCCCTGGCTGCGCACATAACCCTGTGGGAGCGAGCTTGCTCGCGATGGGTCTAGTCAGTCGGCATGGATGTTGACTGACCCGCCGCTATCGCGAGCAAGCTCGCTCCCACAGGATGTTTCACTGATGTACCCCTCCGATCGCTTTTGTGGCGAGGGAGCTTGCTCCCGCTGGGCTGCGCAGCAGCCCTGAGGCCTGGTGCCTCGGGTCGATTGATATTGGGGCTGCGCATCAGCCCCCTTTTTTCAGTGGGATGTCCCCTCGGCGAACTCGATCTTGTTGCCGACGTTGTACTTGCCCGAAGGCTTGTTCATGGGCAGGCGCTTGATTTCCTTGAGGGTGTTGCTGTCGTAGACGATCAGCGCGCCATCGGTGTCCCAGATACTCAGCAGCAAGTAGCGCCCGTCGCGGGTGAACTCGACGTGGGCGGCGGTCTTGCCGGGCATCGGCCGCAAGGTGTGGGCGATTTCCAGGGTCTGTTTGTCGATCAGGTGGATGGCGTCGTTGTCGGGGCCGAAGAACACATCGGTCCAGGCGTAGCGAGAGTTGGCATGGCTGCGCAGGAAGAAACCCGGCCCCAGGGTGGGGATCTGCTTGATGACTTTCCAGGTGTCGAAGTCGATCACCGAGATCAGCCCCTTGCTGATGTTGGGTGTGGCGAACACCCAGTGCCCATCGCGTTTCCAATAGGTCCCCGAGCCCAGGTGCGGCATGCCTGGCAGTGCGATGTCGGTGACGATCCGCCCTGTGTCGAGGTCGATCACCTGGCCGCCCTGGGCCTTGCGCGAGGTGGCGAGCAACTGCCGGTAATCGGGCGAGAAGGAAAAGTCGTCGAGATAATCCTCGGCCTCGATCCGCCTGGGCACGAAGTCCGGGTTCGGCCCGGTGGACAGCTCCCAGACCTCTTTCACATCCTTCAAGGCCACGATGAAGCTGTTGCGCGGCGGCGCGGTATAGACCGCACTGACCCGCGAGGTCTGGCCGCCCAGTCCCACCGTTGCAACCGTCTTGACCAGCGACAGGTCGCGGGCATCCAGCACCACCACGTTGCCCGGCAGGGTGTTGCCCACCAGCACCCAGCGCCCGTCCTTGCTCACCGCCAGGTTGCGGGTATTGAGCCCGGCCCGCACCTCGGCGATGAGCGTGAGGTTGTGCAAGTCATACAGACTGATCCAGCCATCCCGGGAGGCGAAATAGACGAAGCGTCCGTCCGGCGAAAATTTCGGTCCGCCATGTAGCGCAAAGTGTGAGGCGAAGCGCGCCAGGACCTTGAAGCGATCCCCGTCGACGATATCGACGTGATGGTCGCCAGCCTCCACCACCACGAACAGGTTCAGCGGATCGGCGTGGTGCTGGGGTTTATCGGGCAGGGTGGCGACATCCGCCAGCAGGCGATGGCTGCGGCGAGTGTCGTCCTCGCTCCAGGTCGGTTCGACGGCGGGCGGACGTTGGAGATAGTGGGTCAGGCCATCGATCTGCGCGGGCTCCAGCACCGCGCCGAATGCCGCCATCTGGCTGGCTGGGCGTCCATGCTCGATCACCTGGCGAATCTCGTCGGGCTTGATCCGGCTCAGGCTCTGGGGCAACAACGCCGGCCCGGCAGCGCCGATGCGATTGACCCCGTGACACTGCTGGCAGTGTTGCTGGTAGTTGTGTTCGGCCAATGCCAGGTCCGGTTCAGGCGCCGTGGCAGCGTGGACGGCACCGACCCACAGCAACGGGGCAAGCCAGCCGAGGTTCATGATGCCACCCTCGCGATACCGGGCTGGAGCGGTATGGCCGGGTGCAGGCGCGCCGGATGCTCCAGCAACTGATGGGCAAACAAGCCGACCACCTTGCCGATTACCGTCAAGGTCGGCAGGCCTTCGGCGCACGTCAGTGCCATCTCCGGCAATTGCTGGAGGGTGCCACGCAGGACCTGTTGGTCGGGTCGCGTGCCGTTGCTGATCAAGGCCGCCGGCGTGTCGGCCGCCAGGCCCGCCGCGATCAGCCGCGTGGCGATGGTGCCGAGGTTCGACAAGCCCATGTAGAACACCAGGGTCTGACTGTCATCCGCCAGGCTTTGCCAGGGCAGGTTCAAGTCGCCTTCGCGTTGCAGATGACCGGTGATGAAACGACAGGAATTGACCATATCGCGATGGGTCAGGGGAATGCCGGCATAGGTGCTGCAACCGGCCGCGGCGGTGATGCCGGGCACCACCTGGCAATCGATACCCCGGGCCAGCAGATACTCCAGCTCCTCGGCACCGCGACCGAAGATGAACGGATCACCGCCCTTGAGCCGCACCACCCGCTGACCCTGGTCGGCCAGGTCGGCCAGCAGTTCGTTGATTTGTGGCTGGGGCAGGCTGTGGCAGCCGGCGGCCTTGCCGACGTAGTGCCGGGCGCAGGGCAGGGGGATCAGGTTGAGCAGTTGCGGGCTGATCAAGCGGTCGTAGACCACCGCGTCGGCCTGCATCAACAGGCTCCAGGCGCGCAACGTCAGCAGGCCCGGGTCACCGGGGCCGGCGCCGACCAGGGCGACTTCACCCGGTCTGAAGGGCGATTGCAGGGCAGCGGGCAAAACGATGGAGGCAGGCATGGGACTTCCTTGGTTCGTCATCAGGTTCGCCGTCGGTTTATCAGGCGCAGGGCATCGCAACGCTGGGAATCGCGTGCAGGCCAATTTCGTCATCGTTGAGGTGGCAGCCGGGGTCCTGGCCCCACAGGTCGCCGTCGGCCCAGGCGCGGGTGCGGGTATTGCCGTTGCAGATGTCCAGCCAGCGGCATTGCCCACAACGGCCGCCCACGGCCCGTGGATGTTCGCGCAGCTTCAGCAGAAGGGCATCGGGGCGGTCTGACCAGAGTGTCTTGAACGGCGTCTGGCGCACGTTGCCCACCGAGTGCTGCCACCAGTACGTGTCGGGGTGGACCTCGCCGGTATTGTCGATGTTGGCGATGCCGCTGCCCGACGCATTGCCGCCCCAGGCCCGCAGCATCTGCTCCAGTGCGGCGTAGTGCTGGGGCAGGCGTCGGGATACCCACTGCAGCAACAGGATCGCATCGGCGTCGTTGTTGCCGCTGACGAAGTCACTGTCGCGGCCCTGTTCGATGTCGTGCCAGGCTCGCTCGAAGATCAGGGTCATGGCCTCGCGGCTCATCTGCTGATGGGCATCGAGCTTGCGACTGCGCTTGCCCCGGCCGCTGTAGTTCAGATGCGACAGATAGAATTTCTGCACGTCGTACTCATCCATCAAGTCCAGCAAACGCGGCAACTGGGCGTGGTTTTGCTGGGTGAGGGTGGTGCGCAATCCGACCCGGATGCCTTGCTCGCGGCAAAGCCGGATGGCCGCCATGGAGCTGGCGAAGCTGCCCTTGAGCTGTCGGAACTCATCGTGGGTCGCTTCCAGGCCGTCGATGCTGATGCCGACGTAATCGAAGTTTGCCGCGGCAATCTGTTGGATATTGGACGTGTCGATCAGTGTGCCGTTGGTGGAAAGGGCCAGGAAAAAGTCCTTGCTGCGGGCATAGGCACTGAGTTGGAACAGGTCGTCGCGTAGCAGCGGTTCGCCGCCGGACAGGATCAGCACACGCACCCCGGCGTCATGCAAGTCATCAATGACCTTGAGCGCCGCCGCGGTGTCCAGTTCGTCGCGAAACACGCTGTCGGCCGACGTCGCATAGCAGTGCTTGCAGGTCAGGTTGCAACGCCTGAGCAGGTTCCAGATCACCACCGGCGGGCGGTGCTTGCCCGGTGGTGCGACGCGTGGGGCGGGGCATTGCCCGGCCAGGGCTCGCAGGTAGTGGCTGATCCTCAACATAAAGCGCTCCTTCGATTTCGATCGACGTGCGGGTTCAGCGCGGCTTGCTCCCGCGTTGTGGGAGCAAGGGTTGGTGGGAGCAAGGCTTGCCCGCGATGAAGCCGATGCTGTCCCTCATAAAACCGACGCCCCTGTTTCGCGAGCAAGCTTTGCTCCCACAGGTGTCAGGCGCAGGCCGGTTTTTTTCAGGATGCGGCTGCTCACCAGCATGTCGTCGGCGGCGCAGGCGTCCCCCAGCAGGTAGCGCAGGTGCTCGCGGTAGCTGTCGATTTCTTCGCGGCTGCGACCGTGGACCATGGCGAACAGGTTGTAGCGCCAGCCGGGCCGGCGCGGCCGTCGATAGCAGTGGCTGACGAAGGGCTGCGCCCCCAGCAGCGCGCCGAGGCGCGACATGTCGGCGTCGGCCACGTCCCAGACCGTCATGCCGTTGTGGCGATAGCCCAGGCGGTAGTGATTGGGCACGGCGGCGATCCGCCGGATCGCCCCTTCGGCCTGCAGGCGCTTGAGCAGGTCGAGGGTGGATTCCACGCTCAAGCCCAGTTGCTCGGCCAGCCAGGCCCAGGGGTCTTCGAGCAAGGGCAGGCCGGCCTGGGTCAGTTCCACCAGGCGCAACGCCAAGGGCGTTTCATCCAGCCGTGGTGGCGCTTGCCACGCAACCTCAGACGGGGAAATACAGGCCGACATGGTAGGTCTCCTCTTTGGGCAGGTTCAGTGGCACCAGGCCGGTCAGGTGTTCGATGCGCAGCAGGGTGTCGTCGATCGCCTGTTCGCTGGGGCAGGCGAGCACGAACCACATGTTCCAGGTGTGCTCGCGGCGGTAGTTGTGGGCCACTTCGGGCATGTCGGCGAGCAGCTCGGCGATGGCTTCGAAGCGTGGTTCGGGCACTGCCAGTGCCGCCAGGGTGAACGCGCCGCCCAGGCGGTCGATGTCGAACATCGGGCCGAAGCGGGTGAGTACGCCGTCGTTGAGCAGTTCGTGCAGGCGGTCGAGCAATTCAGTGCTGCTGCTGTCCAGTTCCTGGGCCAGGGCTTGCCAAGGATGGCGGACCAGCGGCAGGCCCAATTGCAGGCGATTGATCAGGCGGCGGTCGAGGTCATCCATCGATACGGGCTCCGACCGGTGCGGCGTAACGTGCGCCGCATTGCTTGAACAGGTGCGTGCTGAACAGCAATTGGTGGGGCAGGTCGTCCAGCAAGTGTTCTTCCAGCAGCGCCTGGACCTGTGCTTCGACGCGGTCGCGCTGGCGACCGTGGATCATGCAGAACAGGTTGTATTGCCACTGGGGCAGGCGCCGCGGGCGCTGGTAGCAAAGGCTGATGCCGGGGGCCTGGCCGAGGCGCCGACCGACTTCATCGACCAGGGCATCCGGCACGTCCAGCACCAGCATGGCGTTGGCGGCAAACCCCAGGGCGCGATGGTTGACCACCAGGCCGACGCGCCGGAACAGGCCCTGTTCGTGCCAGCGCTGCACCTGCTCGAGCACCTGGGGCTCGCTGGCCTCGATCTGCTCGGCCAGGGCCTGGAAAGGCCGCGATGTCAGGGGCAGGCCGGTTTCCAGCAGACGGCGCAGTGCCAGTGACTGTTGCTCGCTCAGGGCGTTTTTCATGGGGTGGCCTCCAGGGCAAAGCCCAGGTCGATGCGGTAGGCGGTGAGCATGGGCAGGTCCAGTGGCGTGAGACCGGTGTCGTGTTCCAGTTCCTGGAGGATGTTGTCCAGGTGGGCCCGGTTGGGGCCGGTCAGTACGAACCAGAGGTTGTAGCGATGCTCCCGGGCATAGTTGTGATTGACTTCCGGGTATTGGCTGACGCGTGCCGCCACCTGGTGCAAGCGGTCTTCGGGCACGGCCAGGGCGGCGAGGGTGCTGGCCCCGGCCCGGGTGTGTTCGAACACCGGGCCGACGCGCGATAAGGTCCCGGCCACTTGCAGATGGTGCAGGCAGTCGATGACCTGGGCTTCGCTGCAGCCCAAGGCCTCGGCCATGGCTTGATAGGGCTCGGCGCACAGCGGCAGGCCATGCTGGAATCGATCGATCAGGCGCCGGGCCAGTGAGTTGAGTGTCATGGTCAGTACCCCGGCTTGTGGGCGCGGCTGCTGAAGAAAATGCCGCTGGGGCTCAGGGCCGGCAAGCTGCCCAGGCGTTCGAGGCGATAAGGGTCCCAGACCTGCACCTGACCGCCATCCCGGGCGGACAGCCACAGTTGGTCGCCCCGGGCGGTGAACTCCATGTGCAGCACCGCCGGGCCGGGTCGCAGGTCGGCGACGATGGCGTGGGTCTGGGTGTCGATGACCTGGACGCGGTCGTTGTCCGGGTAGGCGAAGTTGACCCACAACTGCCGGCCATCCGGTCGCGCCGTGACGAACACCGGTTGACCGGCCACGGCGATGGCGTCGGTCTGTTGCCAGTCCTGGGCGTTCATCACCAACACTTGGTGATGCCCGACGGCGGGCACGAAGGCTTGCCGGTCGGCGAGGGCCCAGCCTTCCAGGTGCGGCATCTTGTACACCGGGAGTCGCTCCTGGCCGCGCCCGTAATGCCCCAGCACCCGTTTCACCCCGCGTTCCGGGTGCCAGAGATCGAGTTGGGCCATGCCGTCTTCACCGAACAGTCCGGCCATGTAATAACGCCCGTCCGGGGTGATCAGGGCGTCGTAGGGTTGTTGGCCAATGGCGGTGAAACGCTCGATGCGCGGGGTGAGGCCCAGGCTGAAATCGGCGGTCCAGATTTCGCCGGTGTCGAACAGACTGAACACGAAGCGTTGTCCTGGCGCATCCACCAAGCCCACCACCCGTGAGCGCTTTTGGCCACCGGGCAATGGCGTGGCCGGGATGTCGGCGACCTGTTCCAGGGTCTGGGCATCGAACACCTTGACGCCGCCGGGCTCGTAGTTGGAAACGGCGATCAGCATGCCGTCCTGGCTGATCGCGCCGCCGATGCTGTTGCCGCCCTGGATGATCCGGCGTTCGATGCGCGCACTCAGCAGGTCGACCTTGCTCAGGCCGCCATCACGGCCGAAGACATAGGCATAGCGCTGGTCGCGGGAGAACACCACCGAGGCGTGGGACAAGTCGCCCAGGCCTTCGACGCGGCCCAGGGCGGTGCGGGTGTCGCTTTCGATGATTTGCAGGCTGCCGCTGGCGCGCTCCACCACCACGCCCAAATCGCCGGTACCGCGCAACGGTGTCTGGGCGCAACCGCAGAGCAGCAGGGCGATGGCCGTGGAGGACAGGAAGGAACGGATCATGGGGCGGGTTTTCCTTGAAGGAGCCGGTCCACCAGCCAGCGAATGTCGTCGGGCGCAAGCAACGCTGCCCAACCGGGCATGGCGCTGCCGGGCCGTCCGAGGGTGACGGTGGCGATGAGGCTGTCGCGGGATTTTCCGGCCAGGGCTTCGTGGGTCAGGGGCGGGCCGAGGCCGCCGGTCAGGTACAGGCCGTGGCAGGCGCCACAGTCCTGGTCCAGCAGGTGTTGCAATTGGGCCTGGCGCTGGTTGTCGGGAGCGGCCAGCACGCAGGAAGAGAAAGCGAAGAGGAGGGTGGCCATCGAGATTGCGGTGTTGTGTCGTTCCATGACGTCCTCCTGATCAAGAAATAAAGTTGAGCGCGGTCCCTGTAGTGGGGGAATTTATGTGGGAGCAAAGCTTGCTCGCGAAACAGCCGCCTTGATCTCTGAAGGACCGCACCGCCCCCATCGCGGGCAAGCCTTGCTCCCACATACAACCCCTTGCAACAGAGCTGGATTCCTTGAGCGTTATTTAAGGGTCAAGACCCACGCAGCCAGGATCTTGGCTTCCTCTTCCGTCACAGGGTTGGCCGGCATCGGCATCGGTCCCCAGTTACCTTGCGTGCCTTCCTTGATGTGCTTGGCGAGCACGTCCTGGGCCCCGGCGACGCCAGCGTTTTTCGCCGCGACCTCCTTGAGCGCCGGGCCCACCACCTTGGTGTCGATGGAATGGCAGGCGGCGCAGGGTTTGCTCTTGAACAGCGTCGGGCCGTCTTGCGCCAACGCCGGCAGGCTGTAGGCGGCAGTCAAGGCCAGGGCAATCAGAATAGGCTTCATGGTTTTTCCTCTTATTGATGGGGCTCAATAGATGTCGTGTTGGGTGTTGTAGACGTTGAATTTCCCGGTCGGGGTGATCAGGCGCTTGTCCTTGATCACGTTCTTGACCTTGAGGGTCTTGTCGTCGATCACCACCAGCGCCGACTCGTCCTCCTGACCACTCCAGACCGAGAACCAGACCTCGTCGCCGGCCTTGTTGTATTCCGGTTGCACCACGCGCAGCGCGCCTTTCTCGATGCCGGCGTATTCGGCGATCGGCAGCACGGTGTAGCCGGCGTCGAGCTTGTCGATGTTGAACACCGCCACCGACTGGCTGAGCTTGGCGTCCGGGCTGAGGGTGGTGTCGACATACAGGTGGCGCGAGGCGGGGTGGGTCTTGATGAACAGCGAGCCGCCACCCTGGCCCTGGAGCGAACCGACCTGCTTCCAGGCGTATTGCGGATGCTTGATCGGGTCGGTGCCGATCATGGAAACCCCGGCGTCGCCCAAGTGGCTGGTGGCCCAGACCGGCCCGTAGAGTGGGTGGTTGAAGTTGGCGCCGCGCCCCGGGTGCGGGGTCTTGCCGACATCCACCAGGGCGGTGAGCTTGCGTTCCTTGGAGTCGATCACTGCGACCTTGTTGGAGTTGTTGGCGGCCGTCATGAAGTAGCGATGGCTGCTGTCCCAACCGCCGTCATGGAGGAACGGCGCGGCGTCGATGCTGGTGATGGTGAGGTTCTTGATGTCCTGGTAGTTGACCAGCATCACCTTGCCGGTTTCCTTGACGTTGACGATGAACTCCGGCCATTCGTGGGAGGCGATGATGGCCGCGACCCGTGGCTCGGGATGGTACTGCTGGGTGTCGACGGTCATGCCGCGGGTCGAGACGATCTGCTTGGGCTCCAGGGTCTCGCCGTCCATGATGGTGAACTGCGGCGGCCAGTACGAGCCGGCGATGGTGTACTTGTCTTCGTAGCCCTTGAACTTGGAGGTTTCCACCGAGCGAGCCTCGATGCCCACCTTGATTTCCGCGACCTTGGTCGGCTCTTTCGGCCACAGGTCGATCATGTCGATCTTGGCATCCCGGCCGATCACCAACAGGTAGCGACCCGACGCCGAGATGCGCGAGATGTGCACGGCATAACCGGTGTCGATCAGCTTGACGATCTTCTTGCTGTCGCCGTCGATCAGGGCAATCTTGCCGTCGTCGCGCAGGGTCACCGAGAACAGGTTCTGCAGGTTGAGCGTACTGATCTGTTTGGTCGGCCGGTCTTCAGGCTTGACCAGCACTTTCCAGGTCTTGCGGGTTTCCGCCATGCCCCATTCCGGTGGCGTCGGCGGGGTGTGCTGGATGAACTTGGCCATCACCGTGATCTGGTCTTTGGTCAGGGCATTGGAGGTGCCCCAGTTCGGCATGCCGGCGGCCGAACCGTAGGTGATCAGCGCCTCCAGGTAGGCCTGGCCGCGGGACTGGGTGATGTCGGGTGTCAGCGGTTTGCCGGTGGCGCCTTTGCGCAAGACCCCGTGGCAGCCGGCGCAGCGCTGGAAATAGATTTCCTTGGCCGAGTCGAAGTCGGCCTGGCTCAGGTCCGGCGCGCCTTCGGTCTTGACCACGCGGGACGGTTCCGGCGTGGTGGGTTGGTCGGCGAAGGCGTAGGGAGCGACCAGCGCTGTACACAGCGCCGTCACCCTCAGGGCCCACGTTTTTTTGTGGCTGATCAGCATTCCATTTCTCCTCAGGCATGACCCGCGCTGCGCTGTAATTGACGTTCGGCGCGCAGGTTCTTGGTGCGATGCAAGGCTATGCCCAGGGCGGTGGTGAGCCGCTTGACGGCGATCAAGTTTGCTGGCCGCCGCCCTTGCCAGGTTGTCGCAGGGCGCCGTAGCGTGGCCGGCAATCGTGTTGTCTGATCAGGCCCTCGCCATGAACGCTATCCACACTCTGCAGCACCCCGACGAACCCTTTTATCAACCCCAGGACAACGAGCAGGCGCTGTTCGAGCAGGCCTGGCATCACGGCATGCCGGTGCTGATCAAAGGCCCCACCGGCTGCGGCAAGACCCGTTTCGTCCAGCACATGGCTCACCGCCTGAAACTGCCGCTGTACACCGTCGCCTGCCACGATGATTTGAGTGCGGCTGACCTGGTGGGCCGTCACCTGATTGGCACCCAGGGCACCTGGTGGCAGGACGGCCCCTTGACCCGGGCGGTGCGTGAGGGCGGCATCTGCTATCTGGATGAGGTGGTCGAAGCGCGCCAGGACACGGCGGTGGTGCTGCACCCGCTGGCCGATGATCGTCGGCAGCTGTACCTGGAACGCACCGGCGAAGTGCTGCAGGCGCCGCCGTCCTTCATGCTGGTGGTGTCGTACAACCCCGGTTACCAGAACCTGCTCAAGGGTATGAAACCCAGCACGCGCCAGCGTTTCGTGGCGATGCGCTTTGGCTATCCGGCGGTGGCCGATGAAGAGCGCATCGTCGCCCGCGAGGCGGGTGTGGACCTGGCCCTGGCGGCCCAGGTGGTGCGGCTGGGGCAGGCGCTGCGCCGGCTCGACCAACATGACCTGGAGGAAGTCGCCTCAACGCGCCTGTTGATTTTCGCCGCGCGCATGATCGGCTCCGGCATGGACCCGCGCCAAGCCTGTCTGGCCTGCCTGGCCGAGCCGTTGAGTGACGACCCGCAGACCGTTGCCGCTTTGATGGATGTGGTCGATGTCCACTTCGGCTGAAACCGCTGGCGTGCCCCGGCGGTTGCCCGGGGATCTGGCGATGTGGTTTTTCATCCTCGCCGAGTTGTCGGTGTTCGCGCTGTTGATCCTGGCATTCACCGTCGCCCAGGCGTTGCACCCGCAGATGTTCAGCGAGGGCCGGCAGTTGCTGGACCGCTCCACGGGCCTGGCCATGACCCTGAGCCTGCTGACCGCCGGGCTGTTCGCCGCCCTGGCCCAGGAGCAAGTCAGGCGGGACCGGCCGCGTCGCGCCGCGCTGTTGTTGTGCGGGGCGTTGTTGCTCGCTTGCGGTTATGTGGCGATCAAGCTCACTGAGTATGCCCATCTGCTGGCGAACGGTTTGGGGATGGAGCACGACACGTTCTTCACCTTGTACTGGATCCTCACCACGTTTCATTTTCTCCATGTGCTGCTGGGCATGGTGATCCTCGCCTGGCTGGCCGAGGGTTGCCGGCGTCGGCGCTACGGTGCGCAGGAACACAGCGGGTTGGAGTCCGGCGTGCTGTATTGGCACATGGTCGATCTGGTCTGGGTGCTGCTGTTCCCGGTTGTCTACATTCTCGGTTGAGCGGAGGTGCTCATGTCGGCTTCCCGTGTCTTGATCACCTGCTGGATGGCGCTGGCCGTGCTGAGCACCGGCACCGTCGCCCTGGGCCAGGTCGCCGCCAGCGCACTGGTGTCCATCGCCATCCTGGCGGTCGCGGTGACCAAGGCCTGGCTGATCGCCGACGGCTTCATGGAACTGCGCCATGCGCCGCGCCTGTGGCGGCGGTTGATATTGAGTTGGGCCGCACTATTGGCCGTGCTGATTGCCTCGACACTCATGTCTGGCACATAACCGTGGCGAGGGAGCTTGCTCCCGCTGGGCTGCGCAGCAGCCCCAAGGCCAGGCATCCCGGTGTATCAGGCTGACCGCGATCAACTTGCCTGGGGCCGCTTCGCGCCCCGGCGGGAGCAAGCTCCCTCGCCACAAAAGCTCATCTGCCTTTTGGGCTGTGTTGGAACAACCTACCAAAACCATCGGAGATTCTTGATCGCCATCAAGCGGTTTCAGCCCCCTCGGTTCCTAAAATGGTCACGCCAAGCAATGAGGAAGTGACCATGTCAGATACCTTCACCAAAGGCATGGCCAGGAATATTTACTTCGGGGGAAGCATCTTCTTCTTCCTGATATTCCTGGCCCTGACCTACCACACGGAACAGACCTTTCCCGAACGCAGCAACCAGGCGCAATTGACGGAGTCGGTGATACGCGGCAAGGGCGTCTGGGAGCGCAACAACTGCATCGGCTGCCATACGCTGTTGGGCGAGGGCGCGTATTTTGCGCCGGAGCTGGGCAACGTCGTGAACCGGCGTGGTGGCGACGAGGCCTTCAAGCCGTTCCTGCAGGCGTGGATGAAAATGCAGCCGCTGAACGTTCCGGGTCGTCGGGCCATGCCCCAGTTCAACCTCAGCGAGCAGGAGGTCGACGACATCGCCGAGTTCCTCAAGTGGAGTTCGAAAATCAATACCAATGGCTGGCCGCCAAACAAGGAGGGCTGAGAGATGAGCATGGCTAATCCGCATCTGAAATTCGCCTCGCAGGCCGTCGCCAAACCCTATTTCGTGTTTGCCCTGATGCTGTTCCTCGGGCAGGTGCTGTTCGGTTTGATCATGGGCCTGCAATACGTGGTCGGCGACTTCCTGTTCCCGCTGATCCCCTTCAACGTGGCCCGCATGGTCCACACCAACCTGCTGATCGTCTGGCTGCTGTTCGGCTTCATGGGCGCGGCGTATTACCTGATACCGGAGGAGGCCGACCGCGAACTGCACAGCCCGAAATTGGCGCTGGTGTTGTTCTGGGTATTCGCCGCCGCAGGCGTGGCGACGATCCTGGGTTACCTCTCGGTGCCTTATGCCACGCTGGCGAAATTCACCGGCAACGACCTGCTACCGACCATGGGCCGGGAATTCCTGGAACAGCCGACCATCACCAAGATGGGCATCGTCGTGGTATGCCTGGGGTTCCTCTACAACATCGGCATGACCCTGCTCAAAGGTCGCAAGACCACGGTCAGCATGGTGATGATGACCGGGCTGATCGGCCTGGCAGTGTTCTTCCTGTTCTCCTTCTACAACCCGGAAAACCTCGCACGCGACAAGTTCTACTGGTGGTGGGTGGTGCATCTTTGGGTGGAAGGCGTCTGGGAACTGATCATGGGTTCGATGCTCGCCTTCGTCCTGATCAAGATCACCGGCGTGGACCGGGAAGTGGTGGAAAAATGGCTCTACGTGATTATCGCCATGGCGTTGATCACCGGGATCATCGGCACCGGTCACCACTTCTTCTGGATCGGCGCGCCCGAGGTCTGGTTGTGGGTCGGCTCGATCTTCTCGGCGATGGAACCGCTGCCGTTCCTGGCGATGGTGGTCTTCGCCTTCAGCATGGTGAAAAACCGCCGTCGGCAGCATCCGAACCGTGCCGCCACGTTGTGGGCCAAGGGCACCACGGTCACCGCGTTCTTCGGCGCGGGTGTCTGGGGTTTCCTGCACACCCTGGCACCGGTCAACTACTACACCCACGGTTCGCAACTGACCGCGGCCCACGGGCACCTGGCTTTCTACGGTGCCTACGCGATGATCGTGATGACGCTGATCAGCTACGCCATGCCGCGCTTGCGGGGCTTGGGTGAAGCGGCGGACGAACGCTCCCAGCGCCTGGAGATCTGGGGCTTCTGGTTGATGACCCTGTCGATGGTGATGATCACCTTGTTCCTCACCGCCGCCGGTGTGGTCCAGGTGTGGTTGCAGCGGTGGATGACGGATGGCAGTGCCTTGCCGTTCATGGCGACGATGGACCATTTGAAGCCGCTGTTCTGGGCGCGACTGGTCAGCGGCGTCGGGTTCCTGGCCGGGTTGCTCTGCTACCTGTTCAGCTTCCGTCAACGTGGTCGTGCGGCCCTTCGCGCACCGGCGGCGGTGGTGCCGTCATGAGTCGCCACAACGACTAAGCCGAACTCATTTGTGGTGAGGGGATTTATGTGGGAGCAAGGCTTGCCCGCGATGGGGGCGATGCGGTCTTCCAGAGATCAAGGCGCCTGTTTCGCGAGCAAGCTTTGCTCCCACATAAATCCCCTCGCCACAATGGGTTCGGCTTAAGAGGAGAACAACCATGGCATTCACCCTCGAGCTGGAAGAATGGGTCGGCAGTGTCTGGCACCGTTTCATCACCCGTCGGGCCAGCGCCGATTTTCCTGAAGCACGGGTCGAATTGGTCCCCCGGCAACGCGCGCTGCAGGTGCTGTTCCGCGCCACCGGCGGTGCGCCTCACCTGGGGGTGGAAGCGGTCAGCGACCGCGACCTGCTGCTGCGTCGCAACCTGTTGCAGCAGATCGCCGGCACCTGCAAGCAAGTGCCCCTGGCCTGTTGCGATGGCAATAACCTGCGTCTGCCGGCGAGCCTGGCGGCGTTCCCCGATGTCGGCCTGAACGAAGAGCTGTATCGCTGGCTGGCGTTGCTGGCCGCGCAGTCGGGGCCGATGAAACATTGGGGACGGGACAATCAGCGCTGGACCCAAGCGGTGTTGAAGCGCTACCCGGCGCTGCGCCCTCGCTACCGACGGCTGGTGGACGCGCACCTGTCCCTGCGCCCCGATCCCGCCACGCTCAACCCGGTCGAAGCCGCCCTGGAGCGGGCGTTGTGCCAAGCCTTGCGCGAACCGGGCAGTGTCGAACATTTTCCCCGCAGCGAGCGGGCCGCCTGGCCGTTGCCGCTGTGGCTCTACCCACCCCAACACCTGGCCAATCCCCAGGCCGCCAATCTCGAAGAGTCCGAGCAATACCTGGCGACGCCACCCGGTGAACAGCAAGGTGGGCGCAAGCGCGCCGAGCGAATCGATGACACCACCCGTGACGGTGGGCTGCTGATCGTGCGCCTGGAAAACCTGTTCAGTTGGACCGAACACGTGGACCTGGATCGCTGGGCCGATGACAGCGAAGACCCGGACGCCGCTCGCGTCGCCGAGGACCTGGACCAGTTGACCTTGTCACGCACCCGCATACGCAAGGGCGGTGGCTTGAAACTGCACCTGGACCTGCCTCCGGCCGATGTGGACGACATCCCGTTGGGCGCGGGCATCCTGTTGCCGGAATGGGATTATCGCAAGCAACGCCTGCAGGACGACTTCGTCAGCCTGCAAACCTTCACCCCGCGCGATTGCCTGCCCCAGCCGTTGCCCGCACGCCTGCGAAGCTCGGCCCAGCGCCTGCGTTGCCAGTTCGAACATTTGCGCAACGATCGCCAGTGGTTGCGCCAGCAAACCCAAGGTTCGGAGCTGGACCTGCAAGCCTGGCTGGATTTTCATGTCGAGCGCCAGCACGGCCAGTGCAGCGAACGCGGGCTGTTCATGGACCAGCGCCAGACCCGTCGCGACCTGGCCTGCCTGCTGCTGGCCGACCTGTCGATGTCCACCGATGCCCACCTCAATGACGAGCACCGGGTGATCGATGTGATCCGCGACAGCTTGTTGCTGTTCGGCGAAACCCTGTCGGTGCTGGGGGATGATTTCGCTCTGTACGGGTTCTCTTCCCTGCGCCGCCAGCAGGTGCGCATGCATGAACTCAAGGCTTTCAACCAGCGTTACGACGATCACACCCGCGGACGCATCCAGGGCCTCAAGCCTGGTTACTACACGCGCATGGGTGCCGCGATCCGCCAGGCCACGCAACGGTTGGCGGGCTGCAAACGCCGGCGCAAATTGTTGTTGCTGCTCAGTGACGGCAAGCCCAATGACCTGGACCTCTACGAGGGACGTTATGGCGTGGAAGACACCCGCCAGGCGGTGCTCGAGGCGCGGCGCCAAGGGTTGACGCCGTTCTGTATCACCATCGACCGCGAAGCGGGGGATTACCTGCCGTACATGTTCGGGGCCAACGGCTACACCTTGATTCGCCAGCCCGAGCAATTGCCGCTGCGTCTACCGCAGTTGTACCGGCAATTGACTCAGGATTGAGGGTTCAGACGATGCTGCGAGGCAGCCAGAAGAACATGACGATGCAGAAGATCGTCAGCCCGCCACAGAACCAACCGAAGCGCCGTAGCCGGCGCTCGTCGGCCCTTGCCGCCTCGGCTGGCAACGGCATGCCGCACTGGCGGCATTCGGTGGTATCGACAGGGTTGGCCAGTTGGCAATACAGGCAAGTGGGCTGCGCGCTCATTCGAATTGCTCCAGGCGCAGGCGATCGAGAATAGCGATCTGGCGACCGTCCTGGGTGATGATTTTTTCATCGATCAGGCGCCGGATGATCCGCGAAAAGGTTTCCGGCTGGATCGACAAGTGCCCGGCGATCAGTTGCTTGGCCATCGGCAGTTCGAACTGACTGTCCACGGTTTGCAGGCGCACCAGTTGCGTCAGCAGGTAGCGCACCACGCGGTGAGTGGCGTTTTTCAGCGACAGGGTTTCAATCTCGTTGACCCGCTGGTGCAGGCGTACGCAGAGCTTGCCGAGCAGGGCGAAGGTCAGCCGGCTATTGCTTTGCAACAGGCGCATGTAGGTGGCGTTGGACAGTCGATACAGCTGGGTCGGGCCCACGGCTTCGGCGGACGCGACGTAGTTGGGCGTGTCCATCAGCATCATCGCTTCGGCAAAGGTCTGGCGCTCGCCGATGACCTCGAAGACTTTTTCCTGGCCGTCCGGGGTCAGCCGGTAGATTTTCACCGCGCCGGAAATCACGAAGTAAAACGCCTGCGCCGGCTCTCCCTGACGGAACAACGGGTCGCCCTTGTCGATGCTCAGCAGTTGGCTGTTGCTCATCAATTCGTCGAGCTGTTCTTCGTTCAAGGGCTCGAACAGATGATGGCTGCGCAGAATCTGGTGATGGACACGGTGGAGCACCATGGCATGGATCCTTGTAATGGCTAAAAGAGGTGTTCGGGGTCAGACCAGACTCAGGGACAGGCCGCTGGCAAGCGCCACGATGCAGGAGAGCACGACGAACCAGGTGAGCGGTAGAACGACGGATTTCATGGATGGCCCCGGCAAGAAAGGTGATGCCGTGGCTGAGCAAGAGCCGGGCCAGGGCTGGAGGCGTTGATTGGTGGGGCGTTGGGGGTGGTGAGGGTAGAAATGACCCTGGCGCGATAGGGTAAAAACAACCATTAAAGGGTCATAAATACCCCATTCAGCTACAGTCCTTGTGGGAGCGAGCTTGCTCGCGATGACGGCCGCACATCCAACATCTGTGCAACTGAGCCACCGCCATCGCGAGCAAGCTCGCTCCCACAGGGGGGCAGAGGTATTTGGCGAGCGGCTCGACCCGGTTCGGCAAGCCCCTTGCAAGTGTCTGGCCGAGGCACCTGGTTGGCTTGATCTGAGACAAGGCCTGCCAGCGTCGATAGCCGATCATTCGAACCCTGGTTTGTCGTACCTCGCTGACGGTTCAGCGAGGCAAAGGAGTGGTGTATGCAAGTGCTTGACCGTCGCAAGGCCATGGCCATCGCGCCGCTGTGGCGCCTGGCGTTTCGGCCGTTTTTTCTGGCCGGTTGCGTGCTGGCGCTGCTGGCCATTCCCTTTTGGCTCGCCGCGTTTACCGGGCGCTTGTCGGCCTGGCAGCCAGCCGGCGGTTGGTTGGCCTGGCACCGGCATGAACTGTTGTTCGGTTTCGGCCTGGCGATCATCGCCGGGTTCCTGTTGACGGCGGTGCAGACCTGGACCGGCACCCCGGGGCTCAGCGGCAAGCGCTTGGCCACGCTGGCGCTGCTGTGGCTGGGCGCGCGGCTGGCCTGGCTGGTCAATGCACCCTGGCCGTTGCTGACGCTGCTGGAGCTGGGGTTTGCCCTGGCGGTCGCCGCGTTGATGGGGCTGACGTTGTGGCGTGTGCGGCAGAAACGCAATTACCCGATTGTCCTGGTATTGCTGCTGTTGGCTGCCGCTGATGGGTTATCCGTGTACGGCCTGGTGCAGCACAACGAGGGCTTGCAGCGCCAGAGCGTGCTCACCGGTCTGTGGCTGGTGGCCGCCATGATGGGGTTGATCGGCGGGCGCGTGATTCCATTCTTTACCCAGCGTGGCCTCGGTCGAGTCGAGGGCGTGGCCCCTTGGCCGTGGCTCGATCGCCTGTTGCTGGCGGGGTCGGCGCTGGTGGCGGTGTTGTATGCCTTCGGCCCGGCACTGGTGGTCAGCGCCTGGGTCGGCCTGGTGTTCGCCGCATTGGCGGTGGGGCATGGGGTTCGACTGGTGCGTTGGCATGATCGGGACTTGTGGCGGGTGCCGCTGCTGTGGTCGTTGCACCTGGCCTACGCTTGGCTGGCGGCGGCCTGCCTGGGTATGGCGCTGTGGCACTTCGGTGTGCCGGTGAGCCCGAGCCTGGCGGTGCACAGCCTGACCATCGGCGCCATGGCCGGGTTGATCCTGGCGATGATTGCCCGCGTTAGCCTGGGCCATACCGGGCGAGCGCTGGAGCCACCGGCGGGCATGACCCTGGCGTTCATCCTGCTGAACCTGGCATGCCTGAGCCGCGTGCTGTTGGTGCTGCTGTTGCCGCTGGCCGGGCTGTGGCTCGCGGGGTTGTGCTGGACGTTGGCGTTCGGTCTATACGCCTGGCGCTACGGGCCGATGCTGCTGAAGGCCCGGGTGGATGGGCATCCGGGATGAGTCGTTGGGGCGCAGGGGAACGATGATGTACGGGGTCTTGCTGGTCACGCATCTGCTGGCGGCTATCGCCTTCATTGGCACGTTGTTTTTCGAGGTTTTTATCTGGCATGCCGCCCGCCGGCCCCTGGCCCAAGGTGTCAAGGACGCCGCCGACCAGGCCATCGCCAAGCGCTCGCGACACGTACTGCACGGCGTGGTGCTGTTGCTGTACGGCGCCGGCATGGCCCTGGCCTGGCAGCATCGCGGCGCATTGAGCCAGCCGCTGAGCAACAGCTTCGGCCTGCTGCTGAGCCTGAAGATCCTGCTGGCGCTGAGCATCATCGGTCACTATTTGTGGCTGGCGTACTGGCTCAAGAGCGGCCGCCTGACGCCGAACCGAGCCTGCTGGTTGCGCCGCAGTATCCTGGGGCACATGGTGTTGATCGTGGTGCTGGCCAAGGCGATGTTCTATTGGCAGTTTTGAGCTGGAGGGTAAGAGCCGGCATTTGATTCAAGGGCTTTGCAAAATAGGTCGAACACCATCAATCCCTTGTGGGAGCGAGCTTGCTCGCGATAGCGGTGGGTCAGGCAACTCAATATTGACTGATCCGGCGCCATCGCGAGCAAGCTCGCTCCCACAGGGGGAAATGCGGTGTTTGAGGGTTAGCGGGTGGGCTTCATCGCATTGACGAACAACACATTGTTTTCCAGGTGGATGTGCTGCATCAGGTCGTCGCGAAACTCCACCAGCCCGCGATACAGGGCGCGCCAGGTGTTGCAGGCGTCGGAGGGCGGGGTGATCTGGTCGGTCAGGGCGAGCATGGTTTCCAGGGCTTCACCGTGCTGATCGTGTTCGTAGCGCAACACCTGGATCGGCGCCGAGGCCCGTTCGCCCAGGCCCTGTTGCAGCATCGGGAACAGCACCTGTTCTTCCTTGAGCATGTGGCCTTCAAGTTCCTGATACATGTCCTGCAAGTGATCGGCCAGGCCGTTGGGGCAACTGGACCGCGCACCATGGACCTGCTCGACGCGCCGGGCCAGGCGGATCAGTTCCGGCAGTTGTTCGCGATGGCGCGCGTGGTAGCGTTCCAGGATGTGGGCGATCAACAGTGCCTGGGGCTCGTCGCGCCAGTCATGGCCCAGTTCGCCGGCGGCTTGCAGGGTGTTGAGGGCATCGGCGATCAGCAGCGGGTTCAGGCCTTTGCCCAGCGCGGCTTCGCGCAAGGATTTTTGCCCGCCGCAACAGAAGTCGAGGTTGTAATGATGGAAGGTACGGGTGGCACCGGGAATGTCGCAGGCCAGTTGGCCGAGGCTTTGGTCCAACAATTCGAGGCTCATCATGTTTCCTTGGGTTGAATCCCGGGAGGGACAGACGAGTGGACTTTGCAGCCGGCGTGCCAGATTTAACTGGCTGAAAATAAACGAATAATTTTTTTCAGGGTGATTGTCACCCTGACTGCGAAGGGTCAAACGAACCCTGGAGGGTCACCACTACCATGCTGCGTGAAAGCCTGGCCGCCGACCTGATCGTCGAGCTGCCCAATGCGGTGCGATTGCAGCGCCTGGTGCAGACCCTGCGCGAGTACTTCAACAGTGGCGCCGTGGGGTTGCTGCGCCTGGACGATGACAGCCTCAGGCCCGTGGCCACCGTGGGCCTGGTCCACGAGGCGCTGGGACGGCGCTTCGTGATTGCCCAGCACCCGCGCCTGGCGGCGATCATGGCCTCGCGGGAGCCCACCTGGTTCGAACCGGACAGTCGCTTGCCCGATCCTTATGACGGCTTGCTCGACAACCACGTTGGTGAACCGCTGCCGGTGCATGACTGCATGGGCGTAAGCCTGTACGTGGAAGGCCGGCTATGGGGCGCGATCACCCTGGATGCGCTGCACGCCGGCACCTTCGACAGCCGCGCCCGGGACGAACTCAAGCGCTGTACCTTGCAGATCGAGGCGGCGGTGCGAGTCACTCGACTTGAACAGGAAAACCGTAGCCTGCGGGCATCGCGCAGCGACCAGACGGACCTGCGCTTGCCAGCCGAGGAGGGCGAGATCCTTGGGCGCAGTGAAGGTTTGCAGCAACTGCTCAACGAGCTGGATGTGCTGGCCGACTCCGAACTGCCGGTGCTGTTGCTGGGGGAAACCGGGGTGGGCAAGGAGCTGTTCGCCCGCCGTCTGCATCGCCTGTCCCGGCGCGGTCACAAGCCGCTGGTCCAGGTCAACTGCGCGGCGTTGCCCGAGTCCCTGGCCGAAAGCGAGTTGTTCGGCCACGTCAAAGGCGCGTTCTCCGGGGCGACCACCGACCGCGCCGGGCGTTTCGATGCGGCCAACGGTGGCACGCTGTTTCTCGATGAGGTCGGTGAATTGCCGTTGAGCGTACAGGCCAAGTTGTTGCGCACTCTGCAGAACGGCGAGATCCAGCGCCTGGGGGCGGACAAGCCGCTGCACGTCGATGTGCGGATCATCGCCGCCACCAACCGGCACTTGCCCGACAGCATTCGCGACGGGCTGTTTCGCGCCGACCTGTACCACCGGCTTTCGGTCTACCCGGTGCCGATCCCGCCGTTGCGCGAGCGCGGCCACGATGTGTTGATGTTGGCCGGGCACTTTCTCGAACTGAACCGCACGCGACTGGGCCTGCGCGGCTTGCGCCTGTCACCGGCGGCCGAACAGGCGCTATTGGCGTACAGCTGGCCGGGTAATGTGCGGGAACTGGAACACGTGATCAGTCGCGCCGCGTTGAAGCAACTGAGTCGTGGCGCCAGTCGCAGCCTGATCATGACCCTGGAGCCGCAGGTGCTGGACTTGGATGTCAACGCCAATACCGCCACGGTCCATGCACTGCTGGAGGCACCCCTGGAGGCGCCCGATGTACCGATCCAGCCGTTGAGCGAAGCGGTCGATGGTTGCCAGCGACAGGCGATCCTCAACGCCCTGGAGCGTTGCGGGCAGAACTGGGCGGGGGCGGCGCGGCTGTTGGAAGTGGATCCGAGCAACTTGCATAAGCTGGCGCGGCGGTTGGGGCTCAAGTAGCTGTTGATCTGTTGGACCGCGTTGCCTTCATCGCGAGCAAGCTCGCTCCCACAGGGATCTTGTGAACACAGCAGATCACCTGTGGGAGCGAGCTTGCTCGCGATAGCGCCCTACAACTCACCACAAGAACCGGCATTGACAACGATCAAGGCCCGCCAACGCAGTCGACTCCACACTGGCCCAAACCCATAGTGGAGATCACCCTCATGCCCCTTTCCTTGGCCAAAATGCGCCGCCAGTACACCCTCGACGGCCTGGATGAAGCCCAGGCACCGGACGATCCCCTGGTCCTGTTCGGGCTCTGGATGCAACAAGCCCGCGAGACCGAAAGCCCACCGGTGGAAGCCAACAGCATGGCCCTGGCGACGGTGGATGAGCAGGGCCGGCCCCATTGTCGGGTGCTGTTGCTCAAGGGTTTCGACGCCCAGGGTTTTTCGTTTTTCGGCAACTACGAAAGCGCCAAGGGACAGGACCTGGCGACGAATCCCTGGGCGGCCATGGCGTTTTTCTGGCCGGGGCTGGAGCGGCAAGTACGCATCGAAGGGGCTGTCCACAAACTCGATCCGGCGCTGTCGGATGCCTATTTCGAGTCGCGTTCCGCAGGCAGTCGCCTGGGTGCCTGGGCGTCGCCACAAAGTCGCCCACTGGCAGATCGGGCCGCGCTGGAAACCTTGCTGGCGCAGGCGGAACAACGCTTCGCCGATCACCCCGTGCCGCGTCCCGACCATTGGGGCGGTTATTGCCTGCGGCCCGAACGCCTGGAGTTCTGGCAGGGCCGCGCCGACCGTTTGCACGATCGCCTCGACTACCGCCTGCGCGATGGCGCCTGGCAGCGCAGCCGCCTGGCACCCTGACACCCTGACACCAAGGGAGGTACCTCCAAGGAGGAATAGGCCCGGCAACGATTGCGGTTCAGGCTGGGCCATCTTTTCTGACAGGACGGCTGATCATGGCCCATCTGACGCAACGCCTCTTTCAACCGCTGAACATCGCGGTCCTCACCATCAGCGATACTCGAACCTTCGACACCGACACCTCGGGCCAGACCCTGGCGGACCTGCTGCAGACGGCTGGACACGTGCTCATCGACCGTGGGCTGGTGAAGGACGATATCTATCAGATCCGCGCCCAGGTCTCCCAATGGATCGCCGACCCCAAGGTGCAGGTGGTGTTGATGACCGGCGGCACTGGTTTCACCCCGCGTGACAACACCCCCCAAGCGGTGGCGCCGTTGCTGGACAAGCAGGTGGACGGTTTCGGCGAGCTGTTCCGCCAGGTGTCGCTGGCGGAGATTGGCATGTCCACCCTGCAATCGCGGGCATTGGCGGGCATGAGCAATGGCGTGCTGGTGTGTTGCTTGCCAGGCTCGCCGGGGGCTTGTCGGACCGGTTGGGAGCAGATCCTGGCCGGGCAACTGGACAGTCGCACCGGCCCGTGCAATTTCACTCCGCACCTCAAGCCCCAGGACGGCATCGCCCCTGCCGCATGCGAGACGCGCTCGTGAGCGGTCGGGTGTGCGACAGCGGCGTGCTGATGCCGGTGGATGAGGCGATCCGGCATTTGCTCGACCAGGCACCGCCGCCACCGCCCGTGCAACGGGTCGGCCTGGACCAGGCCCTGGCGCGTGTGTTGGCTGCCGATATCCTGTGCCCGATGAATCTGCCGGCCTGGGACAACAGCGCGATGGACGGCTATGCCCTGCGGGCCGCTGACCTGCCGGTTGATGGCGGCTACCTGGCGTTGGCCGGGCGCATCGCCGCCGGTGACGAGCCGGGCGAACCGTTGCAGGCCGGGCAGGTCGTGCGGATTTTTACCGGTGCGCCGCTGCCACCGGGGGCCGACACGGTGGTGCCACAAGAGAGCTGCCAGGTCGATGGCGAGCGGGTCTGGTTACCGTCGGTCAACGGCGGTGACCATGTGCGCAAGGAAGGTGAGGAACTGCGTCGAGGAGACCGGCTGCTTGAAGCCGGCACGCGCCTGCGCGCCCAGGAGTTGGGTTTGCTCGCCGGTGCCGGAGTCCCTCAGGTGGACGTCTATCGCCCCTTGCAAGTGGGCTTGCTCAGCAGCGGCGATGAGCTGCGCGAACCGGGCGAGCCACTGGCGCCGGGGCAGATCTATAACAGCAATCGCCATAGCCTCGCCGCGCTGTTGCGCGGCTGGGGCGTCGAGGTGCATGACTTCGGGGTCATGCCCGACCAGTTGTTGGCCAGTCGGCAAGCGTTGCGCCTGGCCGCGGCCGAATGCGATGTGCTGATCACATCGGGCGGTGTTTCGGTGGGTGAAGAGGACCACCTCAAGCAAGCCATCGAAGCCTTGGGCAGCATCGACCTCTGGCGTTTGGCGATCCAGCCGGGCAAGCCCCTGGCCTTTGGCGATGTGGAAGGCAAGCCTTGGCTCGGGCTGCCGGGCAATCCGTCGGCGGCGTTGATTACCGCGCTGATCGTCGTGCGGCCGTTCCTGTTTCGGGCCCAGGGCATGGGCGATGTCCTGCCGGTGCCGTTGCAGCTGCCGGCGGGGTTCGACTGGCTCAAGCGCAACCGGCGTCGACAGTACTTGCGCGCCAGGTTGGTGGCGGATGCCAACGGTCACCTGTGCGTGACGCTGCACCCGCAGCAAAGTTCGGCGATGCTGACGGCCGCGTGCTGGGCCGATGGGCTGGCGGTGGTGGAGTGCGAGGCGCAGTTGCACAAGCACGACAAGGTGCTTTACCTGCCATTCACTGACCTGATGCATTGACGGCAATTGATTGCCGTCAAGGTCGCCGGCCGAGGGCTGGCTAGACTGGCGGCGGCCTTAGTTTTCTCACGAGGATGCCCCATGCAACTGGTTTGCCCGGCAGGGAATCTGCCTGCCCTCAAAGCGGCGGTGCGCCAAGGCGCCGATGCCGTCTATGTCGGCTTTCGCGATGACACCAATGCCCGGCACTTCGCCGGGCTGAACATGGACGACAAACAGTTCGATGCGGCTGTCGCGCACATCCGTCAGCACCAACGCAAACTGTACGTGGCGGTCAATACTTACCCGCAACCCAAGGGCTGGGAGCGCTGGCAACGGGCCGTGGACCGTGCCGCCGATTTCGGCGTGGACGCCCTGATCGCCGCCGACCCCGGCGTGCTCAGCTACGCCAGCCAGCGCCATCCGAAACTGGCGCTGCACCTGTCAGTACAAGGCTCGGCGACCCACGCCGCGGCCCTGGCTTTTTACGCCCAGCGCTATGACATCCGCCGCGCGGTGCTGCCGCGGGTGCTATCCCTGGCCCAGGTGCGGCAGGTGGCGGCGGGCAGCCCGGTGCCTATCGAAGTCTTCGGTTTCGGCAGCCTGTGCATCATGGCCGAGGGCCGTTGCCACTTGTCTTCCTACATCACCGGCGAATCGCCGAATCTGTGCGGCGTCTGCTCGCCCGCCAAGGCGGTGCGCTGGAGCGAGGACGCCCAAGGCCTCAGCGCACGCTTGAGCGAGGTGCTGATCGACCGCTACACCCCCGAAGAACCGGCCGGTTACCCGACCCTGTGCAAGGGCCGCTTCCTGGTGGGTGGCAAACGCTTCCATGCGCTGGAAGAACCCACCAGCCTCGACACCCTCGACCTGCTGCCGGAACTGACCGCCATCGGCGTTGAAGCGGTGAAAATCGAAGGCCGCCAGCGCAGCCCTGCCTACGTTGAGCAGGTAACCCGGGTCTGGCGCGCCGCGCTGGATGCCCACCAGGCCGCGCCGCAGCGGTTCCGGGTGCGGGAAGAATGGCGCCAGGTGCTGGCTGGTCTGTCCGAAGGCAGCCAGACCACCCTGGGCGCCTACCATCGATCATGGCAATGAGAGGAGGCCAGATGAAACTCAGCCTGGGACCGGTCCTGTTTTATTGGGACAAAGCGCAACTGGGGAATTTCTATGCCGAGATGTCGGCCTTGCCGCTGGACGTGATTTACCTGGGGGAAACCGTGTGCTCGAAGCGCCGGGCGTTTTCCCTGGATCAATGGCTGGGCCTGGGGCGCGAGCTGCAAACGTGTAGCCAGGCGCAGATTGTGTTGTCGAGCCTGACGTTGATCGAGGCGGCTTCGGAGCTGTCTTCGCTGCGACGCCTGTGTGACAACGGCCAATTGTTGGTGGAAGCCAACGACATGGGTGCGGTGCAGTTCCTGGCCGAACGCAAGCTGCCCTTCGTGGGCGGCCCGGCGCTGAACCTGTACAACGGCCATGCCCTGGGGCAATTGCTCGACAGCGGCATGATCCGCTGGGTGCCACCGGTGGAGTGCTCGGCGGCGCTGATCGGCGACGTGCTGGAGCAGGTGCGGGAGATGGACCGCGAGGTGCCTGAAGTGGAGATTTTTTCCTATGGTCATCTGCCCTTGGCGTACTCGGCGCGCTGCTTTACCGCCCGGGCCGAAAACCGACCCAAGGACGACTGTCAGTTCTGTTGCATCAACTACCCCGACGGCCTGGCGTTGAGCAGTCAGGAAGGCCAACAGTTGTTCACCCTCAACGGCATCCAGACGATGTCCGGCGAGGTGACCAACCTGCTGGCCGATTACCAAGCGCTGCTGGCCTGCGGTGCCGACCTGCTGCGGCTGAGCCCGCGCGCCCAGGGCATGGCCGAGGTGGTCGCGGCCTTCGACAAGGTTCGCCAGGGCGAGGCACCGCCGCTGTTCGTCGAAGGGTGCAACGGTTACTGGCACGGCCATGCCGGCATGTTGAAGGTAGAGGAGGCAGGCCTGTGTTGAGTCCGAAGAAGTGGGTGCTCAAGGGCGCTGACCGCTTGCTGCCCCTGGTGGGCAAGGTGCCGTTCGTGGTGCAGCGCTTGGCGTTGCAGCAGGCGCTCAATCGCTGCCTGGCCGAGCCGCTGCGCGATGGCGGGTTCGATGTGCTACGCGGGCGCTGGTTGTGCCTGCGGGTGCCCGACTTGAAGTTGTGCTGGTACCTGACCCTGGCGCGGGATGGATTGCGCATCGCCGAGCGCGCCGAGGCCCAGGTCACCATCAGTGGCAACTGGCGCGAATTCCTGTTGTTGGCCAGTCGTCAGGAGGACCCCGATACGTTGTTCTTCCGGCGGCGGTTGGTGATCGAGGGCGACACCGAACTGGGGCTGGCTTTGAAGAACCTGATCGACAGCCTCGACCCGGACGTATTGCCGCCGTGGTTATGGCGCAATCTGGAACGGGCGGGCAAGGGGTTGGCAGCAGTGTGATGAAAGCCCCAAGCGTATTGCCCTTGGTGTACTCCTGTTCCGGCTGTTCCAACGTGGCGCAACTGGCCAACACCGTCGCCCTGCGCCTGGACCGCGCCGGCCTGGCCGAGATGTCCTGCATCGTTGGCGTGGGTGGGCATGTGGCGCCACTGGTCAACAAGGCGCGGTCGGGGCGACGGATCATTGCCCTGGACGGTTGCCCGTTACAGTGCGTGCAGGCGTGTTTGCAGCAGCATGACCTGGAGGCGGATGTGCATGTGATTTTGAGTCAGTTGGGCTGGCGCAAGCGTTTTGGGGTCGATTGCTCGCAAGAGGAGGGCGATGCGTTGTTCGAGCGGTTGATAGCGATGATAGGGGGTGATCAAAGCCCCTGAGCCAAACACCGATCCCGTGGCGAGGGAGCTTGCTCCCGCTGGGTCCTGTAGGAGCTGGCGAAGCCTGCGATCTTTTGCTTGAGACTCAAGTGTCTGGGGAAAGATCGCAGCCTCGTTGCACTCGACAGCTCCTACTGCTGGTAAGCCTCCAGCGCCTCTTCGGCCAGGATGCGAATGTTGCGCCGCTCCATGGCGATCAGGCCGCCGTCCACCAGACGATGAAGAATCCGCGAAAAGGTTTCCGGCTGGATCCCCAGTTTGGAGGCCACCAGGCGTTTGGAAACCTGCAGGACCACCTGGCCGTCCCGTGGGTCGCGCTCCTGGAGCAAAAAGTTGATGACCCGCCGACTGGCGCTGGCCAGTGTGAGGTTATCGATGTCCTTGAGGCGCTGGTGCAGGTGGATGCTCATGCTCGCCAGAATCGCCAGGCAGACCTTGGGCTGGTCCTCCAGGGCCTTGCGGTAATGGGTGCCTTCGATACTCACCAGCACACTCTCCTTGATCGCCGATGCGCTGACCGGGTAGCAACGGGCCTGGCTGAACAGCAGGGCCTCGGCGAAGGTCTGCCCGGGCTGGATGATTTCCACCAGGTTCTCCTGGCCCTCGCCAGTGACCCGGAACAGCTTGATCTGGCCGCTGACCAGCAAGAAAAACCGCTTGGCCGGGTCGCCTTGGTGCATGAGCGTGCTGTTGCAGGCCAGGCGCTTGAGCACGGCGAGGTTGCAGACATCCTCAAAGACCCGCTCCGGCAACTGGCTGAACAGGTGATGACGACGCAACAGTAAAACGATGGAAGGGTGGGTCAGCATGGCGTACCTCCGCGTGCCGTCATGGTAGGGCCCAATACGCCGCCGGCCTATGCCTCCGCAGGCCTACCTCGGAAGAGGGAGGGCCTCTCGATCAAGGCAAAAACCCCTGTGGGAGCGAGCTTGCTCGCGATGAAGACGGCACAGACGACATCGCCGTAGGCTGACCCACCGCTATCGCGAGCAAGCTCGCTCCCACAGGGGGAAATGTGTTGAGTTGATCTAACCGGCCCCGCGCAAATGTTCCATCGCCCACACCGCCGCCTCCACCCGCGAGCGCAGGCCGAGCTTGTGCAGCAGGTTCTTCACATGGACCTTGACCGTGCCTTCGGTGATGCCCAGCTTGTGGCCGATGACCTTGTTGCTGTAGCCACCGGCGATGGTCTTGAGCACCTGGCGTTCGCGTTCGGTCAGTTCCACATCGGCCTGGCGCGGTGGCGAGCGCAGGGCCTGGGCCATGACGCGGGTCAGCCCGGGGCTGATCACCAGGGCACCGTTGAGGGCGTCGCGGATGTACTGGATCAGCAGCTCCGGCTCCATATCCTTGAGCAGGTAACCGTTGGCGTCCAGGCGCAGGGCATCGCGGATGTCGTCCTCGGCATCGGACACGGTGAACAACAGCACCTTGCCGGTGTAGTGCATGGCGCGCAGCCGGCGCAGGGTCTCGATGCCGTTCATCTGCGGCATGTTGTTGTCCAGCAACACCAGGTCGGGCTTGAGCGGTTCGATCAGGCTCAGGGCTTCTTCGCCGTGGCTGGCTTCGCCAACGATCTGCAAGTCGTCTTCGAGCTCGAGCATCTGGCGGATCCCGCGACGCATCATCGGGTGATCGTCGACCAGTAGCAGGGTGTGACGCAGGGGGGCGTTCATGTTGCGATGCCTTCGGTGGGTTGGCCCAGGAATTCCGGTTGGAAATGCACCTGGATACGGGTGCCCTGGGGTGTACGGGAGTGAATCTGCAGTTGGCCGTGCAGGCTGCGGGCCCGCTCGTTCATGATGTTCAGGCCATGGTGTTCGCGCTGGTCGACCTCGCCACTGAAGCCCCGGCCATCGTCTTCGATCGACAGGCGTACGGTCTCGCCTTCCTGGCGCAGTTCGAGCCAGGCGTTCTCGGCATGGGCGTGGCGCAGGCAGTTGGACAGGGCTTCGCGGGTGATCTGCAGGATGTGGATCTGCTCGCTGGCCGACAGCTCGAAGGCCAGGGTGTCGACGAACAGGTGCACCTGGAAGTCCCCGCGGTTGGAGAACTCTTCGGCGGTGTCCTTGAGTTCCTCGACCAGCCCGTCGTCGTGGATTTGCAGGCGGAAGGTGGTGAGCAGTTCACGCAGTTGCCGATAGGCATTGTTCAGCCCCTCGCGCAGCTCGCCGGTGACGGTCTCCAGGGTTTGCACCGGTTCGCCCCGGCGCATCAGGGTCTGCATGCGGCTGACTTGCAGCTTCATGTACGACAAGGCCTGGGCCAGGGAGTCATGCAGCTCGCGGGCAATGATCGTGCGTTCGTCAAGCAGCAGCAGGCGATGGTCCTGTTCGCGCTGGCGCTTGAGGGACAGCGACGTGCCGATCAGGTTGGCCAGGGCCTGGATCAATGCGGTTTCCCAGGGTTGCGCCGCGTGGCCATCGACGAAATGCGCCTTGAGCTCACCCAGTTCGGTGCCCTGGTTGCTGATGCTGAAGGCCTGCGGGCGGGCGGCGTTATGCCGGTGGCAACTGGCGCAATCGCTACTGGCGCAGACCTGGCGGCTGGCGGCGCCATGCAGGGCCAGCAGGTGCCTGGCCGGGGCCTGCAATTGCCCTTGCAGGCACAGCGTCAGGCGCAACCCCGGCAAGCGCTGCTGGAATCGGCGGATCAGCTCATCCAGGCCTTCGGCATTGGCCTGTCGCGTCGCCAGGCTGCGACTGCTCTGGTACAGCAGTTCGAGGGCAGCGTTGGCCTGTTGCAGGTTCAAGGTCTTTTGCTGGACCTGGTTTTCCAGGGTGCGGTGGGATTGCTCGATGGTCTCGGCCATGGTGTTGAAACTGGTCGCCAACTGCCCCAGTTCATCCTCGGACTGATGGTTGACCCGCACCTGGAATTCGCCACGGCGAAAGCGCTGGGTGGCGTCCACCAGTTCCTGCAAGGGCGTGACCACGCCGTACTGCAATTCATACAGGCCGATCAGCAGGATGATCATGGTGCTGAACAGCGCCATGCCCTGGATCGTCTGTTGCCAGCCTTGTTTGTGTTCGCTCTGGCGTTGCAGCAGGGTGACGAACTGGTCCAGTTGCTCAACGAAAGAAGGGGCGCTGCTTTGGAAAAACGCCGAATCGCCGCGCTCGATGGCCGGACGCAAGGTCTGGTTCCAGCGCTGGATGAGGTCGCGATAGCTCTTGTGCAGGGAGGTTTCCGGCCCATCTTCCAGCACAGCGCGCAGGGCCGGGCTGTCGAGGCGTTGTTGCAGGCTGTCGATGATCGCCGGGATGTCGTCGTTGGCCCCTGCCGCCAGTTTCCAGCTCAGGTGGTAGGTCTCCATGCGCACGGAGCCGGCGGTGTTGATGGCCGCGGCGTCGCCCTGGCTGAACCAGGCGATCAACCCGGCGCTCAAGGAACTGGCGAGGGCCAGGATGGCGATCAGGATCACCGCCAGCCCGGCGCGAGCGGGCAGGGAACTGCGCAGCCAACCCATCATCGACGTGGGCCGGGAAGGCAAAACGGTGAACCGAACATAGGGGGCGCCCTGGACCTGGGGGTGTAGCAGCCGATCCTGGGCGCACTACCTCTAAAGAGTTGCTGGCCGTTCCGTTTCCATAAAAGCCTCGGCCAACTGGGTCAAGATATTGATAAACAAGGGGTTTCATCGATATCCAGGTCTACCTCCTTGGAGGTAGACGGGCCAAGCATAGGCCTGTACCGCCCCGAGGCACGTTGACCCAGGTCAAGTTTTCGCGGGGTTCCTGTCACTAGGCTGCGCTCAATCGAACTGACGGAGTGCATCGTGATGCGAGCGCAAGTGCAACAAGGGCTGGTACTAGGGATGAGTACCCTGGCCTTCACCGTGTGCTTCATGGTCTGGATGATGTTTGCCGTGCTCGGCGTTCCGATCAAGGAACTGCTGGCCCTCAACGAAACCCAATTCGGCCTGCTGGCCGCCACGCCGGTGCTGACCGGTTCGCTGGTGCGCTTGCCCCTGGGGCTTCTGACCGACCGCTTCGGCGGACGAATCGTGTTCTTCCTGCTGATGCTGGCCTGTGTGTTGCCGCTGTACTTGATCACTCTAGCCACGGCCTTCTGGCAATTCCTGGTGCTGGGCCTGTTCGTCGGCCTGGCCGGCGGGTCGTTCTCGGTGGGCATCGCCTACGTCGCCAAGTGGTTCGACAAGCAGAACCAGGGCTTCGCCATGGGCGTCTTCGGTGCCGGCAACGCGGGTGCGGCGGTGACCAAGTTCCTCGCCCCGGCCCTGATCGCGTTCGGCTCCTGGCACCTGGTGCCCAAGGTGTTCAGCGCCATCCTGTTCATCACCGCGCTGTTGTTCTGGTTTCTCACCACCGAGAAAAAGGAACACAGCGGCACCGGCGGCGCCACCTTGCGCGAGCAGTTGAAAACCCTGAAAGAGCCGGCCGTGTGGCGCTACTGCCAGTACTACTCGATCGTGTTCGGCGGCTACGTGGCCCTGGCCTTGTGGATGACCAAGTACTACGTGCAGGAATACGGCTTCAGCCTGCAAAGCGCCGCGCTGTTGGCGGCCTGTTTCTCCCTGCCTGGCGGCGTGCTGCGGGCCGTCGGTGGCTGGATGTCCGACCGCTGGGGCGCCCAGAGCGTGACCTGGTGGGTGTTGTGGGTGAGCTGGATCTGTCTGTTCCTGCTGTCCTACCCCCAGACCCAACTGCAAGTGCAAACCGTCAACGGCATCGTCGACTTCCATATCGGCCTCAACGCCACGCTGTTCACCGTGCTGCTGTTCGTGATGGGCATCGCCTTCGCGTTCGGCAAGGCCTCGGTCTTCAAGTACATCGCCAATGATTACCCGAAAAACATGGGCGCAGTGTCCGGCATCGTCGGCTTGGCCGGCGGCTTGGGCGGGTTCGTGCTGCCGATCATGTTCGGCGCCCTGGTGGACCTCACCGGCGTGCGCTCGTCCTGCTTCATGTTGATGTACGGCGTGGTCTGGGTCTCCCTGACCTGGATGTACTTCAGCGAAATGCGCAAGCGCCCGCTGCTGGGTAAACAGTCGCCGGCCAGCCAATCCCCGTTTTCCAGCATTGCCCAAGGAGAAGAACATGTCCGTTCTGCAAACGCCTGAAAAAGGCCCGGTCATTCATGACTGGCGTCCGGAAGACCCTGCTTTCTGGGGCAGTAGCGGCAAGCTGACCGCCCGGCGCAACCTGTGGATCTCGATTCCTGCGCTGCTCTTGGCCTTCGCGGTCTGGATGGTCTGGAGCACAGTGATCGTGCGCCTCAACGCCATCGGCTTCAGTTTCACCACTGACCAGTTGTTCTGGCTGGCGGCGTTGCCGGGGCTGTCCGGCGCGACCTTGCGCATCTTCTATTCGTTCATGGTGCCGATCTTCGGTGGCCGTCGCTGGACGGCCCTGAGCACCGCGTCGCTGCTGCTGCCGGCGCTGTGGATGGGCTTCGCCGTGCAGGACTCGACCACGCCCTACAGCGTGTTCGTGCTGATCGCGCTGCTCTGCGGTTTTGGCGGCGGCAACTTCGCCTCGAGCATGTCCAACATCAGCTTCTTCTACCCCAAGTCCCAACAGGGTACCGCCCTGGGCCTGAACGCCGGGCTGGGTAACCTGGGCGTGTCGGTGATGCAGTTCAGCGTGCCCCTGGTGATCTCTTTCGGTGTGTTCGGCTTCATGGGCGGCCAGCCTCAGGTGCTGGCCGATGGCAGCTCGCTGTGGCTGCAGAACGCCGGTTTCATCTGGGTGCCGTTCATCCTCGCCGTCACCTTGATTGCCTGGTTCGGTATGAACGATTTGTCCAGCGCCCGCGCGTCGTTCAGCGAGCAGGCGGTGATCTTCAAGCGCAAGCACAACTGGCTGATGTGCTGGTTGTACCTGGCGACCTTCGGTTCGTTCATCGGTTTCTCCGCCGCGTTCCCGCTGCTGATCAAGACTTCGTTCCCGGAAGTCATCGCCCTGAAATTCGCCTTCCTTGGCCCGCTGGTAGGCGCGCTGGTGCGGCCGCTGGGCGGTTGGCTGGCGGACAAGCTCGGCGGTGCGAAGGTCACCCTGTGGAACTTCGTGCTGATGATCGTGATGGTGTTCGGCGTCTTGCACTTCCTGCCACAAGGCGGCCAGGGCGGCAGCTTCTACGGCTTCCTGGGCATGTTCATGTTGCTGTTCATCACCACCGGCGTGGGCAACGGTTCCACATTCCGCATGATCCCGGTGATCTTCCGCACCCTGCATGAAAAAGCCGCCCTGGGGAAAAAGCCCGAGGTGCGCGAGCAAGCCATCAAGGACGCGGGCAAGGAGTCGGCGGCGGTGCTGGGTTTCAGCTCGGCCATGGGCGCCTTCGGTGCGTTCTTCATTCCTAAATCATTCGGCTCTTCGATGGCCCTGACCGGCGGCCCGGAGATGGCCTTCTACATGTTCGTCGGCTTCTACCTGAGCTGCATCGTGGTGACCTGGTGGTGGTACGCCCGCAAAGGCGCGGCGACACCCTGCTAAGACGAATTCAACTATTGCGTGGGCGGGGCGTAGACCCCGCGGAGCAAGCCTGAGAGGAAGACACTGTGAGTCATTTACTGGATCAACTGCGGTTCTTCAACCGCAAGCAAGGCGAGTTTTCAGACGGCCATGGCGAGACCCGCAAGGAGTCCCGCGACTGGGAAAACGTCTACCGTTCCCGCTGGCAGTACGACAAGATCGTGCGCTCCACCCATGGGGTGAACTGCACCGGTTCGTGCTCATGGAAAATCTACGTCAAGAACGGCCTGATCACCTGGGAAACCCAGCAGACCGACTACCCGCGCACCCGCAATGACCTGCCCAACCACGAACCACGGGGCTGCCCGCGTGGCGCTAGCTACAGCTGGTACATCTACAGCGCCAACCGGCTCAAGTACCCGAAGATCCGCAAGCCATTGCTCAAGCTGTGGCGCGAAGCCCGGCAGACCTTGCCGCCAGTGGAAGCCTGGGCCAGCATCGTCGAGGACAAAGCCAAGGCTGACTCGTACAAGAGCAAGCGCGGCATGGGTGGTTTCATCCGTTCCAACTGGGAAGAAGTCAACGAGATCATCGCCGCCGCCAACGTCTACACCGTCAAGGAACACGGCCCGGACCGGGTGGTGGGCTTCTCGCCGATCCCGGCCATGTCGATGGTCAGTTATGCCGCCGGCTCGCGTTACCTGTCGCTGATCGGTGGCGTGTGCCTGAGCTTCTACGACTGGTATTGCGACCTGCCGCCTGCTTCGCCAATGGTGTGGGGCGAGCAGACCGACGTGCCGGAATCGGCCGACTGGTACAACTCCAACTACATCATTGCCTGGGGCTCCAACGTCCCGCAGACCCGTACCCCCGACGCCCACTTCTTCACCGAGGTGCGCTACAAGGGCACCAAGACCGTGGCGATCACCCCGGACTACTCGGAAGTCGCCAAGCTCACCGACCTGTGGCTCAACCCCAAGCAGGGCACCGACGCCGCCCTGGCCCAGGCCTTCAACCATGTGATCTTCAAAGAATTCCACCTGGACAAGCCCAGCGCCTATTTCACCGAGTACGCCAAGCGCTACACCGACCTGCCGGTGCTGGTGATGCTCAAGCCGATGCTTGGCGCGGCGCCGGGCGCGGGTTACCAGCCGGACCGTTTCCTGCGGGCCAGTGACTTGACCGACAACCTCGGCCAAGAGAACAACCCGGAATGGAAAACCATCGCCCTGGATGCCAGCGGCGAACTGGTCTCGCCCCAAGGCTCCATCGGCTATCGCTGGGGCGAGAAGGGCAAGTGGAACATCCTCCCCCGTGAAGGCGGCGAGGGGCGTGAGATCGACCTCAAGCTGAGCCTGATCGGCGGCGACGTCGCCGAGGTGGCGTTCCCGTACTTCGCCGGCGAAGCCCAGGAGTACTTCCAGCATGTGGCCGGTGACGCGGTGCAGTTCCGGCGGGTGCCGGTGCACAGCGTGGTGCTGGCCGACGGCAGCGTGGCGAAAGTCGCCACCGTGTTCGACCTGTCGGCCGCCAACCTGGCCATCGACCGTGGCCTGGGTGGCGCCAACGTCGCCAAGGACTACGACGACGCCTCGGTGCCCGGCACCCCGGCCTGGCAGGAGCAGATCACCGGTGTGAGCCGCGAGAAGGCGATCCAGATCGCCCGCGAGTTCGCCGACAACGCCGACAAGACCCGTGGACGCTCGATGATCATCGTCGGTGCGGCGATGAACCACTGGTACCACATGGACATGAACTACCGCGGGCTGATCAACATGCTCATGCTCTGCGGTTGCGTCGGCCAGACCGGCGGCGGCTGGGCCCACTATGTGGGCCAGGAAAAACTCCGTCCGCAATGCGGCTGGCTGCCCCTGGCCTTCGGCCTGGACTGGAACCGTCCGCCACGGCAGATGAACGGCACCAGCTTCTTCTATGGCCACAGTTCGCAATGGCGCCACGAGAAGATGAGCATGCACGACGTGCTCTCGCCCCTGGCCGACAAATCGCAGTTCCCCGAGCACGCCCTGGACTACAACATCCGCGCCGAACGGGCTGGCTGGTTGCCGAGCGCGCCGCAACTCAACACCAACCCGCTGCACATCTGCCGCGATGCCGCCGCCGCGGGCCTGGAGCCCAAGGACTACGTGGTCAAGTCGCTGCAGGACGGTTCCCTGCGCTTTGCCTGCGAACAGCCGGACAGCCCGGTGAACTTTCCGCGCAACATGTTCATCTGGCGTTCCAACTTGCTGGGCTCCTCGGGCAAGGGCCACGAGTACATGCTCAAGTACTTGCTGGGCACCAAGAACGGTGTGATGAACGAAGACATTGGCCATGGCACCGAGTGCAAGCCCACCGAAGCCGAATGGGTCGACGAGGGCGCCATTGGCAAGCTCGACCTAGTGACCACCCTGGACTTCCGCATGTCCTCGACCTGCGTGTATTCCGACATCGTCTTGCCGACCGCGACCTGGTACGAAAAAGACGACATGAACACCTCGGACATGCACCCGTTCATCCACCCACTGTCGGCCGCCATCGATCCGGCCTGGGAGTCGCGTTCGGACTGGGAAATCTACAAAGGTATCGCCAAGGCGTTTTCCGCCATGTCGGTCGGCCACCTGGGCGTGGAAAAAGACCTGGTCACCGTACCGTTGATGCACGACAGCGTCGGCGAACTGGCCCAACCCTTTGGCGGCACCGACTGGAAAAGTGCCGGTGTGGCGCCGGTCCCGGGCAAGAACGCACCGAACCTGCAGGTGGTGGAGCGCGACTATCCGAACATCTACAAGCAGTTCACCTCCCTGGGCCCAATGCTCGAGAAGCTCGGCAATGGCGGCAAGGGCATCAACTGGAACACCGAGACTGAAGTGAAATTCCTCGGCGAACTGAACCACAAGGAAGTCGAGGCCGGCATCAGCCAAGGGCGGCCAAAAATCGACAGCGCCATCGACGCCGCCGAAGTGATCCTGTCCCTGGCCCCGGAAACCAACGGCCATGTCGCGGTGAAAGCCTGGGCGGCGCTGTCGGAATTCACCGGTATCGACCACAGCCACCTGGCCGTCTCCAAGGAGCACGAGGCCATTCGTTTCCGCGACATTCAGGCCCAGCCGCGCAAGATCATTTCCAGCCCGACCTGGTCCGGCCTGGAAGACGATCACGTGAGCTACAACGCCGGCTACACCAACGTCCATGAGTCGATCCCATGGCGCACCATCACCGGTCGCCAGCAGTTCTATCAGGATCACCCGTGGATGCAGGCGTTCGGCGAACAGCTGATGAGCTACCGGCCACCGGTCAACACCCGCACCATCGCCGGCGTGAAGGGCAAGCGCAGCAATGGCGAGACCGAGATCGTCCTGAACTGGATCACCCCGCACCAGAAGTGGGGCATCCACAGCACCTACAGCGACAACCTGCTGATGCTGACCTTGAGCCGTGGCGGGCCGATTGTCTGGCTCTCGGAAATCGACGCCAAGCGCGCCGGTATCGAGGACAACGACTGGATCGAATGCTTCAACGTCAACGGCGCATTGACCGCTCGTGCGGTGGTCAGCCAGCGGGTCAAGGAAGGCATGGTGATGATGTATCACGCCCAGGAACGGATCGTGAATGTACCCGGTTCGGAAACCACCAAGACCCGTGGCGGCCACCACAACTCGGTGACCCGTGTGGTGCTCAAGCCTACCCACATGATTGGTGGCTACGCCCAACAGGCCTATGGCTTCAACTATTACGGCACGGTCGGATGCAACCGCGACGAGTTCGTCGTGGTGCGCAAGATGTCCAAGGTCGATTGGCTCGACGGTTCCAGTGGCGATGATCTGCCGCGTCCACTGCCGACTGATATCGAGGAGAACTGAGATGAAGATTCGCTCACAAATCGGCATGGTCCTGAACCTGGACAAATGCATCGGCTGCCACACTTGCTCGATCACCTGCAAGAACGTCTGGACCAGCCGCGAAGGCATGGAATACGCCTGGTTCAACAACGTTGAATCCAAGCCGGGCATCGGCTATCCCAAGGAGTGGGAAAACCAGGACAAGTGGAAGGGCGGCTGGGTCCGTAACGCCGACGGTTCGATCAACCCGCGCATCGGCGGCAAGTTCCGCGTGTTGGCGAACATCTTCGCCAACCCGGACCTGCCCAGCCTGGACGATTACTACGAACCGTTCGACTTCGACTATCAGCACCTGCACACCGCGCCACTGGGCGAGCATCAACCCACCGCACGCCCGCGTTCGCTGGTGTCTGGCAAGCGCATGCAGAAAATCGAATGGGGCCCGAACTGGGAGGAAATCCTCGGTACCGAGTTCGCCAAGCGGCGCAAGGACAAGAACTTCGACAAGATCCAGGCGGACATCTACGGCGAGTACGAAAACACTTTCATGATGTACCTGCCGCGCCTGTGCGAGCACTGCCTGAACCCAGCGTGCGCCGCATCGTGCCCGAGCGGGGCGATCTACAAGCGCGAAGAGGACGGCATCGTCCTGATCGACCAGGAGAAATGCCGCGGCTGGCGCATGTGCATCAGCGGCTGCCCGTACAAGAAGATCTATTTCAACTGGAAAAGCGGCAAGTCGGAAAAATGCATCTTCTGCTACCCGCGCATCGAAGCCGGGATGCCGACGGTCTGCGCTGAAACCTGCGTCGGCCGCATCCGTTACCTCGGCGTGCTGCTGTATGACGCCGACCGCATCAGCGAAGTGGCGAGCACCGCCGATGAGAAGGACCTGTACGAGAAGCAACTGGAGATTTTCCTCGACCCCAACGACCCGGCGGTGATTCGCCAAGCCCTGGCCGATGGCGTGCCGCAGTCGGTGATCGATTCGGCGCAACGTTCGCCGGTCTACAAAATGGCCGTGGACTGGAAACTCGCACTGCCACTGCACCCGGAATACCGCACCTTGCCAATGGTCTGGTACGTGCCGCCACTGTCACCGATCCAGAACGCTGCCGCCGCCGGTACCGTGGGCATGAACGGGGTGATCCCGGATGTCGACAGCCTGCGCATTCCGCTGCGTTACCTGGCGAACATGCTCACCGCCGGCGATGAAAAACCGGTCAAGCGCGCCCTCAAGCGTCTGCTGGCGATGCGGGCCTACAAGCGCTCCGAACAGGTCGACGGCGTGCAGGACTTGCAAGTGCTGGCCGACGTCGGCTTGAGCGTGAACCAGGTGGAAGAGATGTACCGCTACCTGGCCATCGCCAACTACGAAGACCGTTTCGTCGTACCGAGCGCCCACCGTGAAGACGCCATGAGCGATGCGTTCGCCGAACGCTCCGGTTGTGGTTTCAGCTTCGGCAGCGGCTGCAGCGGCAGCTCCGACACCAATATGTTCGGCGGCAAGAAGGCCAATCGTCGCGACGTGATCAAAACCGTGCAGTTGTGGGAGGAATGAACATGCGCATTCTCAAGGTGATTTCGTTGCTGCTCGATTATCCGACCGAGACCCTGGTGGCCGGTCGCGACGAGCTGGAGCAGGCCATTGCGCAAGCGCGGGAGATCAGTCCCCAGCAGCGCGCCGGGCTGTTCGAATTGCTGGAAGTGATCTGCGGCAAGGACTTGATGGACGGCCAGGAACACTACGGAGCGCTGTTCGGCCGGGGCCGTTCGCTGTCGCTGCTGTTGTTCGAACATGTCCATGGCGAGTCCCGCGACCGGGGCCAGGCCATGGTGGACATGATGGCGCAGTACGAAGAGGCCGGTTTCGCCATCGGCGTCAAAGAGTTGCCTGACTACATCCCGCTGTACCTGGAGTTTCTTTCTACCCGCGAAGACATCGAGGCCCGCGAGGGCCTGGCGGATGTGGCGCATCTGCTGGCCTTGCTCGCGGCGCGCCTGGACGAGCGTGAAAGCGTCTACGCCAGTTGCTTCCGGGCGTTGTTGCAAATCGCCGGGGCCGAACCCCAGGTGGCGGTGGCCGAGTTGCGCGAGCAAGTGAAAGCCGAGCCTCGGGACGACTCCCTCGAAGCCCTGGACAAGATCTGGGAAGAAGAGCAGGTGGATTTCATGAAGGCCGAACAGCAGGACCGTTGCAGTTCACTGCCCAGCGCGCCAGGCAAGGCGCGGGACGAAAGCGCGGTGCCGTTGCACTGGGTGGATTTTCAGCATGAAGGGCGGGCCGCAGCGCCAGCCGGGGAGGTGGGCAATGTCTAAATGGGATCTGTTGTTGTTCGGGGTCTACCCCTATGTCGCTTTGGCGATTTGCCTGCTCGGCAGCTGGGCACGGTTTGACCTGTCCCAGTACACCTGGAAGGCCGGTTCCAGCCAGATGCTGAACAAGCGTGGCATGCGCGTGGCGAGCAACCTGTTTCACGTTGGCGTGCTGTTCGTGTTGGCCGGGCACTTCGTCGGCCTGCTGACGCCGGCGGCGATCTATCACCATGTGCTGAGCACTGAGAACAAGCAGTTGCTGGCGATGGTTTCCGGTGGGTTCTTCGGCGTGCTGGGCCTGATCGGCCTGGTGATGCTGCTCAACCGCCGCTTGACCGACCCACGGGTGCGCGCCACCTCCAATGTCTCGGACATCCTCGTGCTGGTGGTGTTGCTGGTGCAACTGGTGCTGGGGCTGATGACCATCGTCGCATCCACCGCCCATATGGACGGCTCGGTGATGGTGATGCTGGCCGACTGGGCCCAGAACACTGTGCTGTTGCGGCCGGTGGAAGCCGCTACCGCGATAGCGCCGGTGGGCCTGGTCTACAAGCTCCACGTGGTGCTGGGCTTGACCCTGTTCGTGCTGTTCCCGTTCACCCGTCTGGTTCACATCGTCAGTGCGCCGGTCTGGTACCTGGGGCGTCGTTATCAAATCGTTCGGCAGAAGTTCTGAGGAGAAGATCATGGCGAGTGGATGCGGATGTGGCGGTGGTAGCGGTGGCGGTGGTTGCGGTTCCTCGGCAAAAGTGCCGCCGGTGGTCGATGTGGAGCCCCTAGGGGCGGTGCAGTTCGAGCCGGCCCAGGCCGGGCCGGTGGTGGAAGATCAAGCGCCCGAGTTGATCGCCAGCAGTGAGCAGGAGTGGCCGATCATCAGCGTCAACGGGGTGTCGATCACCCCGCAGGCGATGGCCCAGGAGCTGCAATATCACCCGGCCGACAGTCGCGAGGACGCGGTGTACCAGGCCGCTCGGGCCCTGGTGATTCGCCAATTGCTCCAGCAGCGTATCGCCGAGCTGGGCCTGGCGTTGCAGGTCGGTGCCGGTGAAAACGAAGAAGAGGCAGCCACGCGGCTGTTGCTCGAGCGCGAGGTGCAGGTGCCGCAGTGTGACGAGGCCACCTGCCAGCGTTACTACGAAAGCAACCGGGCGCGCTTTCACAGCGCGCCGTTGCTGGCGGTGCGGCACATCCTGCTCGAATGCGCGCCGGACGATGCCGAGGCCCGCAGCCTGGCCCATGTCCAGGCCGAGCTGCTGCTGGAGCGGCTGGACCAGTTCCCGGGCAGCTTCGCCGAGTTGGCGCTGAAATATTCGGCGTGTCCATCCAAGGCGCAGGGCGGCTCGCTGGGGCAGATCAGCAAGGGCCAGACCGTGCCTGAGCTGGAGCGCCAGTTGTTCACCCTGCCGGCGGGCCTGGCGGGCAAGCCGCTGGAAAGTCGCTACGGCTGGCATGTGATCAGCATTGACCAGCGCATCGATGGCCAGCCGTTGCCGTATGAGGCCGTGGCGACAGCGATTCGTACGCAGTTGCAGCAGGGCGTTTGGCAAAAGGCGCTGGTGCAATACCTGCAAACCCTGATCGGTGCGGCGGATATTCGCGGTATTCACCTTCAGGGCGCCGACTCGCCGCTGGTGCAGTGAGCACAGGTTCAATCGGGAGATCTTCATGAACGCGGTGTTGCAGGACGGATTTGGGCGCCAGATCGATTATTTGCGGATGTCGGTGACCGATCGTTGTGATTTTCGTTGTGTGTATTGCATGGCGAAAAACATGACCTTCCTGCCGCGTCAGCAAGTCTTGACCCTGGAAGAATTGCAGCGCCTGGCGCGGTTGTTCGTCGGCCTGGGGGTGAAGAAAATCCGCCTGACCGGTGGCGAGCCGCTGATCCGCCCGGGCATCGTCGGGCTATGTCGCGACATCGCGGCACTGCCCGGCCTGCGGGAACTGGTGATGACCAGCAACGGCTCGCAGTTGGGGCGTCTGGCCCAGCCGCTGGTCGAGGCTGGGGTCAAGCGCATGAACATCAGCCTCGACAGCCTCGACGGTGAGCGTTTTCGGGCGATCACCCGTAACGGCAACCTCGATCAAGTGCTGGCAGGGATTGAAGCGGCGAAGGTCGCCGGGTTCGAGCGGATCAAGCTCAACTGCGTGGTCATGAAAGGGCGCAACTTCGATGAAGTCCCGGCGCTGGTGCAGTACGCCATCGACCAACACATCGATATCAGCTTCATCGAAGAAATGCCGTTGGGGGAGGTTGGGCGTTCCCGGGGGGAGTCGTTCTGTTCCAGCGATGAGGTCCGGGCCGAGATCGCTCGCCATCACCGGCTGCTGGACAGCGCCGAAAACAGCGGCGGGCCGGCGCGTTATGTGCGTTTGGAACAGCATCCGGATACCCGGATCGGTTTCATTTCCCCTAACACCCACAACTTCTGCGCCAGTTGCAACCGCGTGCGCATGACTGTCGAAGGGCGCTTGCTGTTGTGCCTGGGGCAAGAAGACTCCCTTGACCTGCGCGGTTTGCTGCGACGTTATCCGCTGGACGATCAACCGGTGATCCAGGCGGTGCAGCAGGCGTTGCGCGGCAAGCCATTGCGGCATGACTTCAACCCGGGTGGGGAGGTGCAGATTGTGCGGTTCATGAATATGAGTGGGGGTTAAGGGCTTGCGCGGACCCCGTGGCGAGGGAGCTTGCTCCCGCTGGGCTGCGTAGCAGTCCTGTTCTGGGTGCTGGGGTGCTGGGGTGCTGGGGACATATCCGTTTCTGCGGTAACGGCCACTTAGGGTTCCGCCCTGACGGCGGCTCACTTTTGAGAAGCCTGCGCGGCCCGGCGAAAAGTAAGCAAAACGCTTTTGCCCCACCACTCGGCACCTCGCCTAGGCTCGGTGTGCCCTCACTCCGGCATTGCTCCGTGGGCCGCCGCGAAGGGCCATCCATGGCCCAGCGCGGCTATCCCGGCATCCATGCCGGGATGCCCA